>DATFMP010000104.1:0-92280 GCA_035266845.1 bacterium | reverse complement strand
CTAGCCGCTCTTCTGGGCGATGAACCCGCGCAGGCCCTCGGGATTGACGACCTCGATGCGGCCCCGCCCCAGCTTCACGAGGCCCTGGCGCTCGAAGTCCTTCAGGAGCCGGCTCACCACTTCGCGGGCCGAGCCCAGCTCCATCGCCAGTTGGGCGTGTGTGGAGTTGACGGTGCCCGGCTCGCTGGCCGTGGCATCCTTCGAGGCGCGCAGCAGCAGCTCGGCCAGACGCAGGTCCACCCGGCCGAACGCCACCTCGTCCACCACCATCATCATCTCGGCGAGCCGCTCGGTCAGCGTGCGGTTGATGTAGCCCTGCAGTTCCGGCTGCTCGTTCAGCAGGCGCCGGAAGACGTGGGCCGGCACGGCCAGCAGCTCCACGTCCGTCTCTGCGATGGCCACCGCGGGCAGCTTGGCGTCCTGCCCCGCCAGCGCGCAGGTGGACGAGAGCACGCACATCTGGCCGGGCTCCACGCGGTACAGCGTGATCTCCCGGCCCGTCTCGCCCATCTTGTACACCCGTACCACGCCGGAGAGGATCAGCGGCACGAGCGGGCAGGGAAAGCCCTCCTCGTACAGCACGGTGCCCTTGGCGTATCGGCGCCGCTCGCCCACACCCACCAGCACCTGGCGCAGCGTGTCGTTCACATGGGGAAAGGCGTGCTCGAAGTTTTCCATGATCCATCCACCTTGTGCCTGCGATGGCCCCTGCCGGGGCTTCAGGGACTGCCGGGTATCCGGTCAGGCGCGCGCCCGCACGCGGCGGCGCCACCAGTGCAGCAGGACGGCCGCCACGACCACCGCCCCGACCACCAGTGCCGCCCGGTTGTAGATTCGCAGCACGGCAATGACGCGCTGCCACTGCTCGCCGATGAGGTAGCCGCCCCCCACCAGCAGCGCGCTCCAGATCACCCCGCTCAATAGCGCCATCACGCCTACCACATCCGCGCGAAGGCCCGCGAACCCGGCCGTCAGCGAGATCACGGAGCGGGCGCCGGGCAGCATGCGGTTGGCGAGCACGGCCCAATGCCCATAGCGCCGCACCCAGGCCTCCCCGTTGCGCAGCGATTCCGGCGTGATCCAGCGCCCCAGGCGGTCGTGCACGCCCGTGTGCCCCAGCCAGCGGCCGATCGCGTAGTACGTCATGAAGCCGCCCCAGCTACCCAGCGTCACCATGGCGAACGTGAGCGGCAGGTTCAGGCGCCCCAGCCCGGCCAGATAGCCCCCGAACACCACCACGGTATCGCCCGGCACGGGCGGCACGATGTTCTCCAGCCACGACGCCCCGAACAGCAGCGCATACACCAGCCCCTCGGGCAGGCTCAGCAGTTGGTCCAACCATTGGGCCGGGTCCATGGTGCGCCCCGCTCAGTACGGGCCCTCGGCCCGGCCGTGCAGGAACTGCTGCAGCACCGGGTCGTCGTTGGCGTGCAGCTCGTCCGGCGTGCCCTCGGCGATGATGCGGCCCTTGTAGAGCATGCACACCTTGTCGCCGATCATCATGGTATTGGCCAGGTTGTGCGAGATCACCAGGCACGTGATGTGGAAATCGTCGCGCATGCCCTTGATCAGCTCGCCGATGGACGTCGTCGTGATGGGGTCCAGGCCGGATTCCGGCTCGTCGAAGAGCATGATCTTGGGCTGCAGCATGATGGCCCGGGCCACCCCCACGCGCTTCTTCATGCCGCCCGAGAGATCGGAGGGCATCTTGTCCTCGATGCCGGGCAGGTCCAGGCGCCCCAGCACGTCCGCCACGCGCTCGCGGATCTCCGGCTCGCGCAGGCGCGTGTGCTCGCGCAGGGGGAAGGCGCAGTTCTCGTAGACCGTCATGGAGTCGAACAGGGCCGAGTACTGGAACGACATGCCGATCTTCTTCTGCACCTCCAGGCGCTCCGCATTGGAGAGCTCCAGCACGTTCTGCCCGTCGATCCAAATGCGCCCGGCTTCCGGCCGCATGAAGCCCACGATCAGCTTGAGGACGGTGGACTTGCCGTGACCCGAGCCCCCCATCACAACCGTGACCTTGCCGCGCGGCACCCGGAGCTGCAGTTGGTCCAGCACGACCCGCGCGCCGAAGCGCTTCGTGACGCCGTCGAGCCAGATCATCGAATCGGCATCGCCGGCGGCTTGCGCGGCCATCGGGGCGGGGGCTGCGGCGTCGTGGGGTTCGTGCAGGGTCATGGCGCCTGGGCGGTCGGGCTCGGTGTGCGGGGCGGGGGTGCGCTCGCACCGTGTGCGCGCACGGGCTCTCCTTTGCCCGGCTGGATGCAGGTGCGGTGCCAGTCCAGCGCCCTGCCCCCAGCCTAGCACGCCCGCGCCGCGAAGGAATCGGCAGCCGCCGGCCTCAAGGCGGCAGGGAGGCATCCTGCACGTGGCGGAAGCGCTCCACGTGCGCCACGGCGTCGTGCACGTCGTCCGTGACGTGGAACAGCTCCAGGTCCTCCGGGGAGATGAGGCCCTCTCCCAGCATGCGCTCGCGCATCCAGTCCACCAGCCCGGCCCAGTACGCTTGCCCCATCAGCACCACGGGGAAGGGGCGGATCTTGCGCGTCTGGATCAGCGTGATGGTCTCGAAGAACTCATCCAGCGTGCCATAGCCCCCCGGCAGCAGAATGAAGCCGGTGGCGTACTTGACCAGCATCACCTTGCGCACGAAGAAGTAGCGGAAGCTCAGCGTCAGCGAAAGGAAGGGGTTGGGCTTCTGCTCGCGCGGCAGCTCCACATTGAGCCCGATGCTGGAGCCGCCGTGCTCGAAGGCGCCCCGGTTGGCCGAGGCCATCAGCCCCGGCCCGCCCCCGGTGATGACGGTATAGCCCGCTTCGGAGAGCGCCTGCCCCAGGTCGCGCGCCATGCCGTGGAAGGGAGAGCCCTCCTTCAGGCGCGCCGAGCCATACACCGTCACTGCGGGCAGGTAGTTGGGCAGCACGTCGAAGCCCTCGACGAACTCCCCAATGATCCTGAACAGACGCCAGGACTCCTGCTTCTCCAGCTGGTTGATCTCGTAGCGATTCAGCATGCGGGTCTTCCTGCACGTCCGAGGGAGAAGCGCCGCCCACCGGGCCGGCACGCACCCGGCGGAAAGCCCGGCGGATGCGCAAACATAGGGCGTCGGGATTGCCGCCACACAATGCACGGGCCGGGCCCGCACACTGCAAAGCCGCGCCGCGCAAGGCTTGACCGTGTGCATATCCTGGTCACGCCGCAGCGCCAATGATAGAATAATTTCACGAGATAAGGCATAAGCAAGCGATTCGAGCAGGACACCGGTGGGTGTGGCCAGACCGGAGGGCAACCCGTCGGAGTGAGGCAATCCTCGTCAAGGGAGAACATCCATGCAACTGACGGTCAAGAAAATCCTGGTCCCCATCGCGTTTACGGACAACTGCCTGCGGGCCAAGGACTTCGCGGATGCCATCGCCAAGCAGTTCGGCGCGGAGGTGGAACTGCTGCACGTGGTGGAGGCCTCGCCTTACGAGGTGTACCAGCAGAAGGGGATCGTGGCGGACGTGCCGATCTACGAAAGCGCGCTGGGTTCCGTGCCGCGCACCTCGACGAAGTACATCGTGAAGGACGTGATCGAAGAGACGCGCAACGAGCTGGAGCGCATCGCCGCCTCGGACGGCCAGGGCGTCAAGCACATCACCGAAGTCAAGCACGGACACTCGGTGGACGAGATCCTGCGCGTCATCGAAGAGTACAAGCCGGACCTGGTGGTGATGGCCACCCACGGACGCACGGGCGTGCGGCACGTGCTGCTGGGCAGCGTGGCCGAGCGCATCGTGCGGCTCTCGCCGGTGCCGGTGCTCACGGTGCGTGGCGGCGAATAGCACCGGCGTGCGCAAGGTGCGGCGGGTCACCCGTGACCGGCGCACTGTCTGGGAGGCTGGGCGCCGCAGCGCGCGGCGGATAAAGTGACGGAACGCCCCGGGGGCCTTGCGGCCCGATGCCGGGGCGTTTGCGTTTCGTGGGCACCGCTCCCGTGCCTGAGGCGCGCTGCGGGAACGGCCGCTGGCGTGTTGCGGGCCCGAATCAGACCGCTTCGATGGCCGCCGTCAGCTTGGAGCGCACTTCCTCGGCGAGTTCCTGCAGATCCTGGCGACCGGTGACCTCCACCAGCACCTGCGGATCGATGGCCGAGACCACGGTCTTGTGAGAAGCGGGGTCCTCGTACACGTTCACGTTGCACGGCAGCAGCAGCCCGATGTCGATCTCCTCGCTCAGCGCGCGGAAGGCCAACGGCGGGTTGCAGGCACCGAGGATCACGTAACGCGTGAAGTCCTTGTCCAGCTTCTTCTTCAGCGTGGCCTTCACGTCGATTTCGGTGAGGATGCCGAAGCCCTGGGCCTTCAGCGTCTCGGTGACGCGCTCGACGGCCTGCTCGTAGCTCAGGTCCACGGTGCGCAGGATGCCATAGCGGGGCTTGACGGCTTGCTTCACGGCGGCGGCGGTGCTCATGGTTTCTCCCTCCTCGATGTATCGTGGTGCGGCGGGAGCGGGCGGCTGCAACGAACCAACATCGCAGCGGCGCCGGCATTCCCGACCGGCATTTAAAGCTTATCCTCCACTGTAGCACGGGCCCGTCGCCCGCATAGTGACGTGGTCACGTCAGCGGCGGTGGGCGGCGCTATGACCGGCCGTCGGAGCCGCGCCTATTCGCCCAGGGCCAGGCGTGCCGTACGCCAGTCACGCACGCCGCCGGCCAGGGTGAACAGCACGAAGCCCTCGTTTGCCTCGCCGGGCGCGAGCGTCTCCACCCGCAGCAGCCCGGCATCCCGCGGCGCGGGCGGCTCCGACGCCGCCATGCGCGCGGCGCGGTCGCGCTCGCGCTCCGCGCGGAAGGGATGCGGCTCCAGGAACATCTGCGGGTTGATGTAGATCTGCCCCTGCACCTGCGGCCGATTCGAGGAGCGCCCCTCCCGTGCCGCCACCGCCAGGATCGCCAGCAGCGCCACGGCCACCACCACGGCGCCCGTCTGCATCCAGTCGATGCGGCGCACGGACTGCGGCAGGTCCTCCGGCGCCACCGCGGGCAGCACCGTGTCGCCATCCACCCGCACCGAGAGCGCGCGCGGATCGAAGTGCACGGGCGTGGCGCCGCTGTTCTCCACGCGCACATAGGCGGGCAGGTAGCCCTCGTCGTGCAGCTCCTCCAGCGCGCCGGAGGGAATGGTGGAGGAATGGAAGCCCAGGTCCAGGCCCTCGATGACGCCCGTGAAGTCCGCCGCCAGCAGGTTCTTCAGGCTCGCCTCCAGCGGCCACTGCGCGGGCGTCAGCACGACGCCCTGGGCCGTGAGCCCGCCCAGCCGCAGCACGGGCACGTGGGCCGCGGCCCAGTCCACCCGATAATGCCGCACCGCCACGGTCTCGCGCGGCACCTCATGCGTGCAGGCGAAGAGAAACGCGGCCAGGGTCAGCAGGGCGGCCGGTCGCAGGACAGGGTGGCTTCGGAACATGCCGTGATCGTACGCCAATGCCGGGCGTGGGGGCCACAACCAGCGCCCACCAGCCGGTTGAGGCTCGGTTCCGCAGCGCCAAAGGAATGCCGATTCACCGCTACCTGTCATTCTGAGACCCGCCCCGCGGGCCGAAGAATCCGCTTTCGGAGCAGGGCACAACAGATTCCTCGCTGCGCTCGGAATGACCGGCGCCGGCACCATGCGGCCGGTCCGACATGATTCCCGAACAGAGCCTAGTCCGCCGCATCGGCGGGATTGGCGCGGGTGCGCTTGCCGTTGCGGCGCTTGGGCGCCTTGGCGGACGGGCCGGACTCGGCGGCGGGGGCCGTGGCGAAGGCCGGGACGTGCCGGGCCAGGGCCTGCCCGGTGTGACTGGCGGCGGTGGCAATGGCGGCGCGGGCAAGCTGCGCGGGCGTGCCGGTGGCCACGACGCGGCCACCGGCCTCGCCGCCCTCGGGCCCCAGGTCGATCACCCAGTCCGCCGTCTTGATCACGTCCAGGTTGTGCTCGATCACGATCACCGTGTTGCCCTCGTCCACCAGACGGTGCAGCACGCGCAGCAGCTTGGCGGTGTCGTCCAGGTGCAGGCCCGTGGTGGGCTCGTCCAGGATGTACACGGTGCGCCCGGTGGTGGGCCGGCCCAGCTCGCTGGCCAGCTTGAGCCGCTGCGCCTCCCCGCCGGAGAGCGTGTTGCCCGCCTGCCCCAGCTTCATGTAGCCCAGCCCCACGTCCGCCAGGGTCTGCAGGCCGCGCCGGATGCCGCTCTGGTTGGCGAACAGCTCCAGCGCCGCGCCGATCTCCATGTCCAGGATCTCGGCCATGTTCTTGCCGCGGAAGCGCACCTGCAGCGTCTCGCGGTTGTAGCGGCGGCCCTCGCAGACGTCGCAGGGCACCCACACGTCCGCCAGAAAGTGCATCTCGATGTGGTTGAATCCGCGCCCTTCGCAGGCCTCGCAGCGGCCCCCCTTCACGTTGAAGGAGAAGCGCCCGGGCTTGTAGCCGCGGATCTTCGCCTCGGGCACGGAGGCGAACAGTCCCCGGATGGCGTCCAGCACCTTGGTATACGTCGCGGGATTGCTGCGCGGCGTGCGGCCGATGGGGGACTGGTCGATCTCGATGACCTTGTCCACCTGCTCCAGCCCGGTGACCTTGGTGAAGTCGTGATCCTGCCCGCGGCCCCCGCCCACCGGGTCGCTGCGCAGGTGCGCGCTCAGCGCCGGCATGACGATGTCGTGCACCAGGGTGGACTTGCCCGAGCCGGAGACGCCCGTCACAGCCACGAACACGCCCAGGGGGATGGCCACGTCCAGGCTGCGCAGGTTGTGGCGGCGCGCCCCCTTCACCGCGATGCCCTTGCCGCGGGCCTTGCGCCGCCGCTCCGGCACGGCGATCTCCAGCGCCCCGCTCAGGTACTGGCCGGAGAGCGAGCGCGGCGCCGCCATCAGGTCCTGCACGGAGCCCTGGGCCAGCACCTCGCCGCCCTCGCTGCCCGCGCCGGGACCCAGGTCCACCACGTGGTCGGCGGAGACGATGGTCTCCTCGTCGTGCTCCACCACGTAGACCGTGTTCCCCACATCGCGCAGACGCTGCAGGGTGTGGATCAGCTTGCGGTTGTCCGTCTGGTGCAGGCCAATGGAGGGCTCGTCCAGCACGTACAGCACGCCCTGCAGCCCGCTGCCCACCTGCGAGGCCAGCCGGATGCGCTGCGCCTCCCCGCCGGAAAGGGTGGTGGCGCGCCGGTCCAGCGTCAGGTAGCCCACGCCCACATCGTTCAGGAAGCCCAGCCGGGCGCGAATCTCGCGGAAGATGTCCTTGCCGATGATGGCCTCGGCGGGCGCCAGCTCCAGCCCGGTGAAGAACGCCACCGCCTCCTCCACCGTCATGCCGGACAGCGTGTCGATGCTGTGCTCGCGAAACTTCACCGCCAGCGCCACGGGGTTCAGGCGCCGGCCCGCGCAGTCCGGGCAGCGGCTCACCGACTGGTATCGCTCCAGGGCCGAGCCCACGAAGCGCTCCACGAAGTGCAGCACGGCATACAGGCCCGGCCAGAGGCCCTCCTCCTGCGCCTGCTCCACCAGCAGCCACGGATTGCGGAAGACGTTGCGGATGCGCAGGCGCTGCTCGTGGTTGCCCTCCAGCAGCAGCTTGCGCTGGGCCGCGGACAGGCGCCCCCACGGCGTCCAGGCATCGATGCCCAGCGCCTCCGCCAGCTCCAGCACGAAGTCCAGCCGGATGTCCGTGAACACCAGGTTGCCGCGCTCGGTGAAGCACGTCAGCGCGCCCTCGGCCAGAGAGCGCTCCGGGTGCGCCAGGCGCTCCTCGCTGAAGCGGCGCAGGGTGCCCAGGCCATTGCAGGTGGGGCAGGCCCCCTGGGGATCGTTGAAGCTGAACAGGCGCGGCTCCAGCTCCGGGATGGGCAGGCCGCAACGCGGGCAGCCCATGGAGCTGCTGTAGAGCGTGCTCTCCTCGCCCACCTCCACGCACACCAGCCCGCCGGCCATCTCGATGGCCTTCTCCACCGCCTCGGTGAGGCGGCTGCGCTGACGCGACTCCAGCGTGAAGCGGTCCAGCACCAGCTCCAGCGTGTGCTTCTCGTAGCGCGCCAGCGCGATGTCCTCGTCCAGCCGCCGGATCTGCCCATCGATGCGGGCGCGCAGGTAGCCCTGCTCCAGCCACTCGCGCAGCTCCTTGCGGTACTCGCCCTTGCGCTCGCGCACCACGGGCGCCAGCACCAGGCACGCCGACCCAGCGGGGGCCTCCTGCGTGGCGTCCGCGCCTGGGGCAGCCGCACCGCCATGGCCATTGTCGGCGCCCGCGCCCGGGACGGCCGCCCCACCGGCTTCGGCCTCGGGGGCGTGCTGGGCCAGCACGCGGTCCGCGATCTGCTCCGGCGTGAGCGTGGAGATGGGGATGTGGCAGGTGGGGCAGTGCGGCTGGCCCAGCCGCGCCATCAGCAACCGGTAGTGGTCGTACAGCTCGGTGATCGTCCCCACGGTGGAGCGCGGGTTGCGGTTCACCGTCTTCTGGTCGATCGAAACCGTGGGACTGAGACCCTCGACATGCTCCACCCGCGGCTTCTCCATCTGCCCCAGGAACTGCCTGGCGTACGGCGAGAGCGACTCCAGGAAGCGCCGCTGGCCCTCCTTGAACAGCGTGTCGAAGGCCAGCGAAGACTTGCCCGAGCCGCTGATGCCCGTGAACACCGTGAGCGAGTCCCGCGGCAGCGTGAGGCTCACGTTGCGCAGGTTGTGCTCGCTGGCGCCGATCACGACGATGGAATCGGTCTCGCGGGCGCGGGGCATCGCGGGCCTGCCGGGCAAAGAGAAATGGAAGCGCTGGCGGGGGCTGCAGGCGGGCGGGCGCCCATCCCTTCAGCCATCCCTGGCCAATCCGAGTGGAACCGCCTCAGGCTATCACCGGCGGCGGGAGGGGGGAAGATGGGACCCACGAGCGCCGGCCCGCGCCTTTACCCCCCCGCCGCCATCGGCTACAAGGAAAGGACCGGCACGATACGGCCTGCGGCCCTGGGGAGAGGTCGGCTCTCGCGCGTGCGCGCCCGGGGAGGCTCCGCCCGTGGACATCCTGCTCAGCTACCGCCCGCAGCTAGTGGATCTGGCCGTGCTGTTGCTGGCGCTGGCCATGTGGCCCCCGATCCTGCTCTCGCGCAAGCAGCCCGTGGCCATGCTGGCTTGGCTGCTGACCGTGACCTTCATCCCCGTGGCGGGGCCGCTGTTCTTCCTGGCGGTCGGGCGGCATACCCGCATGCCCCGCATGCCCCGCAAGAAGGTGCGCTCCGACCGCGCCATCGGGCCCCTGCTGGATTCACGCATCCGGCCCGAGCCGGGCCCGGACCGGCACCTGGAGCGCGTGCCCGAGTCGCTGCGGCCTTGCCTGGTGGTGGCGGACCGCGTGGGGGCCTACCCGCTCACGGGCGCCAACCGCCTGACGCTGTGCAACGGTGCGGCGCAGAAGTACGAGGTCCTGCTGCAAGACATTGCGGAGGCCCGCCACCACGTGCACCTGGAATACTTCATCCTGCGGGCGGACGGCTTCGGCCGGCGCCTGGCGGAAGCGCTGCAGGCCAAGGCCGCCGACGGCCTGGAGGTGCGCCTGCTCATCGACGGCGTGGGCTCGATCTTCCTCAGCCGGCGCTACATCGCCCGGCTCCGCGCGGCGGGGGTGCGCTTCCAGTGGTTCCACCCGCTCAATCCCCTGCGGCGGCGCTGGAGCCTCAACATCCGCAACCACCGCAAGATCGCCGTCATCGACGGGCGTACCGGCTACGTGGGCGGCATCAACCTGGGCGACGAGTACCTGGGGCAGCGGGCCTCCCACCGCGAGTGGCACGACATGGCCGTGCGCCTGCAAGGCCCGGCGGTGCTCTCCCTGCAGCGCGTGTTCTCGGAGGACTGGCACTTCGCCACGGGCGAGCTGCTGGGCGAGCCGGCGCACTTCCCGTCGCCGGAAGCCCCGGACGGCGGCCCGCTGGTGCAGATCGTCAACAGCCTGCCCAGCGACGAGGTGGTGACGGAGATGCACCAGATCTACTTCGCTTGCCTGACGGCCGCGCGGCGCCGCGCCTGGCTGATGTCGCCGTACTTCCTGCCGGACGAGACCATCCAGACCGCGCTGGCCAGCCTGGCGCTGGGCGGCGTGGACGTGCGCGTGGTGGTGCCGCAGCGCAGCGACGAGTGGGCGGTCAGCCTCGCCTCGCGCTCGTTCTTCCCCAACATGGTGGAGGCGGGGGTGCGCATCTTCGCATTCCGGCCGGATGCCACGCTGCACGCCAAGGCGCTGCTGATCGACGACTCGCTGACGATCGTGGGATCGGCCAACCTGGACCAGCGCTCGTTCCGCATCAACTTCGAGACGGGCGCCCTCATCTACGACCCCGCTTTTGCCCACACCCTGGAGGGCGCCTTTCTGACCGAAATGGCCCAGGCCCGCGAGGTGACCCTGGAGCAGATCCGCGGGCGCTCTCGGTTCACCCGCTCGATGGAGTCCGTCGCGCGCCTGGCCGCACCTCTGTTCTGAGGCTCTACCCACTGGTGGCCAGGGTGACCTGCAACCGGCCGCGCGAAAGGCCGGTGGGCAGGAGGAGGATGCGGTGCTATTCGAATGGGTAACGTTCAGCATCGTCGTGGCGGCGGGTGCGGTGACAGTCTGGCTGCAGGCCCGCCAGCGACTTCGGGATGAGCGCGCGGGTGCGCCCGGCACGGCGCCTTCGTTCAGCTATGCGCGGATGCTTGGTGTGTTCCTGCCGCTGGTGGGCCTGCTCACGCTGATTCAGCTCTACATCGAGCAACCCAAAGCCCTGTATCTGCTGTTGGCGCTGCCGGCAGCGCTGGCGCTGATCCTTGGTCTCGTGCCCGGCGAGAGCCGCGATGGCGCGCGAAAGCACGGGCGGCGCAGACGCTGAGATGACAGGCCGATTCCTGGAGCCCCCAGCCGTTCCGCAGCGTGGCTGAACGAGGCGGGTCTCGGCGCACCGCCATGCACCGTCTGCGGGCGCCCCGCGGGCCCGCGTCCCGCTTGCCATCGCGGCCTGCCCCGGCTAACGTGGGGGCACCGCGCCAGCAGGCAGAGGGGTGGCTGGGGAGGAGGATGACCATGGCAGTGGACAAGTCGGGCTGGGTGGTGGGGCAGGTGCTGGCCGCCCAGGCAGCCGCGCGGGGGCAGCGGCCTTTTCTGCAATTCCAGGACGAACCGCCGGTGACCTTCGCCGAGGCGGATGCGGCGGCCAACCGGCTCGCCAACGGGCTGCTGCGCCACGACGTGCAGCCCGGCGAGCACGTGGCCGTGATGGTGCCCAACAGCGTGGACTACTGCACGATCTGGTTCGCGCTGAGCCGGCTGGGCGCGGTGCAGGTGTGCATCAATACGGCCTACCGCGGCGTGTTCCTCACGCACGTGCTGACCAATGCCGCCCCTCGCTATGTGCTGATCCAGGCGGACTACCTGCCGGCCCTGGCGGAGATCGAGGACGACGTGCCCGCCGTGCAGCAGGCGTTCGTGCTGGGCCTGGATGCCGGGACCCCGCCGCCCTTCAAGCGCATCCGCCTGGCGCCCTACGAGGCACTGCTGGAGTCGCCGGCTGCCCCCATCGCGCGGGAGGTGAGCCCCCGGGACGTGGGCGCGATCATGTACACCAGCGGCACCACGGGCCCCTCCAAGGGCGTGCTGATGCCCCACGCGCACCTGTACCTGTTCGGCCTGGGCGAGGTGGAGAACCTGCGCCTTACCGCGGAGGACACGTACTACATCTGCATGCCGCTGTTCCACGCGAACGCGATGCTGATGCAGCTTTACGGCTGCCTCATCGCGGGGTGCAAGGCCGTCATCGTGCCCAGCTTCTCCGCCTCGCGCTGGCTGGACGATATCCGCCGTCATGGCGTGACGGTGACCAACACGCTGGGCGTGATGACCGAGTTCATCTACCGCCAGCCCGAGCGGCCGGAGGATGGCGACAACCGCCTGCGCCTGATCTGCGCCGTGCCCGCGCCAGCCGAGCTGCGCGAGGCCTTCGAGCGGCGCTTCAACACGCGGCTGATCGAAGGCTACGGGATGACCGAGGTCAACATCGTGGCCTACCATCCGCTGGATGCGCCCTACCGGCCCGGCAGCTTCGGGCTGCCCTACGAGCGCTACTTCGAGGTGCGCGTGGCCGATCCGGACACGGACGAGGAGGTGCCGCCCGGCGAGGTGGGCGAGGTGGTGGTGCGGCCGCGCGAGCCCTTCTGCTTCATGCAGGGCTACAATGCCATGCCGGAACGGACCGTGGAGGCCTGGCGCAACTTCTGGTTCCACACCGGCGATGCGGCCCGGCGCGATGAGGACGGCTACCTGTACTTCGTGGACCGCATCAAGGACTGCATTCGCGTGCGGGGCGAGAACATCTCCTCGTACGAGATCGAGAAGGTGCTGACCGGCCACCCGGCCGTGGCCGAGGCCGCCGCCGTCGCCGTGAAGTCCGAGGTGGCTGGCGGCGAGGACGAGATCATGGCCTGCGTCGTGCTCAAGCCCGGCGAGCAGCTCACGCCGGAAGCGGTGCTGGACTACTGCCAGCCGCACATGCCCTATTTCGCCGTGCCGCGCTACGTGAGCTTCCTGGAGGCCTTGCCCAAGACCCCCACGGCCAAGGTGCGCAAGACGGTGCTGCGCGAGCAGGGCCTGCACCCCGCCACTTGGGACCGCGAGGCGGTCGGCTACCGCGTGCGGCGTCGCGCATGAAGCACGCATCGGACAACCTGCGGCGCCCGCCACACGAGGCGGGCCCGCCACCCAACCACGGAAGGAGGGACGATTGAACAAGGTGCCGCCGTTCCTGCAGTCGCTGTTCGCAGGCGGGCTGGCCGCATTGGCGACCAGCGCGCTGATCTGGGTATGTACGGTGACCGGCCTGTTCGTTACGCTGGGCATTCCCGTCGCCGCACCGGCCGATGCCGCGCCCTGGTTTGCCTGGCGCATCGTGTGGGGGTGTATCTTCGGCCTGTTCTTCTTCGTGCCTCTGCTGACGGACCTTCGCGAGACCGTGCGCGGCCTGCTGGTCTCCCTGCTGCCCATCCTGAAGCTCTTCCTGTGGGACTATCCGCAGGGCGGCGAGGGCTGGTTCGGCCTCAACCTGGGCATCCTGCTCACGGTCACGGCGGTGGTGACGTGGCTGCTGTGGGGTCTCGTGGCGGGCTTCCTGCTGGACTGGTGGGACTTCGGTACCTTCGTGGAGGAGGAAGAGCCGCCACCTGCGTAGCGGCGGCCCCTGCAGGGCCCTCGTCAGGTTCGCGGGCTTCCAGCGCGCGATCGAACGGGCGCACGGGCCCGCCCCGCCGCGTCAGTCCCGCACGGGCGCGTCCGGCGCCGCGTCCCACGCGTAGAGCACCGCGTCCTCGCTCGGCTGGCGATAGTAGCCGGGCCGGCGTCCCGCTTCCGCAAATCCCGCCGCCTCATAGAGCCGCCGCGCCGCGGCGTTGCTCTCCCGCACCTCCAGGTAGGCCCGCCGCAGCCCCTCCGCGCGCGCCCGGGCCATGAAGCGCACCAGCAGCCAGCGCCCCAGCCCCTGGCCACGCAGGGCGGGCAGCACGGCGATGCGGTACACCTCCGCCTCGTCCCCCACGCGTTGGAAGCAGAGCAGGCCCGCCGGCGCCCCGGCGTCATCGCGCAGCAGCCACGCCTGCACGGCCGGGTTCGCACGCAGCTGGGCATAGCCGATAGTATCCCAGGCCTCGGCGAAGCACTGCGCATCCACCGCGGCAAGCAGCGCGGGATCGGGATCGGTCTGGAGTTGGGGCATCGCGGGTAACAGCGCCGGACGAGGGCGGCGGCTCCGCGGAACAGGCAGGCGCCGGCGGGCCCGCCGCAGGGGCAGACCCGTCGAGGACGGCAACCGGGGCCAGGGAAGGCCCCGGCCGTGACTCAGGACTTGTAGGTCAGGAAGCCGTTCTTGAACTCGGAATATGGGCCCGTGTAGTCCGTGGTCACCCAGCGATCGAACGTGCAGAAGTTGGGGTGCACCCGGATCGCTTCCTGAAACATGTTCTTCAGGGAGTCGGTGTACTGGTTGAGGTACTCCTTCACCGGTTCCCCGGGGATCACGTAAATGGGCGTCTTCAGAGCCATGTTCGTCCGTGGCGGTGTGTGCGCTCCTTTGAGGGCGGCAGGCGCCTGCCCTTGGCGGTCCATCGGTTGAGCGATTCGTACCACACGCACGCAGCCAGCACAATCCATTGCGCGCCTGACGTCCCCCTTGCGATCTTCCCGGCGGACGGCGTAGGCCGCCCGGCCACTGCCAGGTCGCGGGCCGCGCGGGCGGGGACGCCCGCGCCACCGTTGCCCCGTGTGGGCCACTATCCATGCGAGATGCGACCTTGCACCGTGCGGCGCCGTTGTCATTTCGAGCGCAGCGAGAAATCTGCTGTTGATGGCGCGTCCACGGGTTCACCCCAACGGCCCGGCCTGCCGCGCGCATTTTCCGCGCACCGCCCGGGCACGATGTGGTAGCGTGCCCTTTTTCCGCGCATGGGCGGCCCGCCGGAGCGGGCAGTCGGCGGCGCAATCCTCAACGGCACAGCAGGCAGCGGTACATGCAGCACGCCTCGGCACCCCTGGGCATCGGCATCGACACCGGGGGCACCTTCACGGACATCGTCCTGTTCGACTTGGCCTCGCAGCAGATCCTGCGCAAGGCGAAGACCCCTACCACGCACGGGGACTACACGATCTGCATCGGCAAGGCCTTCGCGGCCCTGCAGTTGCAGCCGGGCGAGCCCCAGCGCCTGCGGCGGGTGGCGCTTTCCACCACGCTGGCCACGAACACCGTGGCGGAGCAGAAGGTGCACCCCACCGCCCTGGTCGTGGAACCGGGCGATATCAGCGTACCGGACACGCTGCACCCGCAACTCGTGCTGCTACGCAGCGAGGTGGGCTTCGACGCGCAGGAGCTGGTGCCCGTCTCTGCGGAGGAGGTGCTGGAGAAGTGCCGGCCGCTGGACGCCGGCGTGGAAGGCTATGCCGTCTCGGGCTACGCCTCCACGCGCAACCCGGCCCACGAGCAGCAGATTGCCGCCATCCTGCGCAAGGCCTTCAAGAAGCCCGTGGTGCTGGGCAGCGAGCTGACGCACCAGCTCAACTTCATGCAGCGCGCCCAGGCCGCCGCCCTCAACGCCGGCCTGCTGCCGGTGATCCTGGAGTGGCTGCGCGCCGTGAAGTCCATCCTGGCCGAGCTGGAGATCGCCTGCTCGCTCTACATCGTGAAGGGCGACGGCTCGCTGATGGAGGAGGCCGAAGCGCTGGAGCGGCCCGTGCAGACGCTGTTCTCCGGCCCGGCGGCCTCGCTGCAGGGCGGGCGCTTCCTCTCCGGCGAGCCGGACGCCATCGTCATCGACGTGGGCGGCACCACCACGGACATTGGGCGTGTACACGGCGGGCGTGGACAGCTTCGCCGCGGCGGCATCCTCATCAACCATCGCCAGATCGCCGTGGACGGGCTGGACATCGCCACCTTCGGCCTGGGGGGCGACAGCCGCCTGCGCCTGCTGGGGCCCGGCCGCTACCGCTTCGAGAACCAGCGCGTGCTGCCCTTCTGCCGCGCCGCGGACCGCTACCCCGGCTTCTCCGTCGCCGCGCTGGAGGCCGAGCTGGCCGATCAGTGGCACTTCGGCGACCCGGACCTGCTGGAACTGGCGGGGCTGGACCAGTACCGGCCCGAGCGCCTGCGGGACGACACCCTGAGCGAGCCGCAGCGGGCCATTCTGGCTGCCCTGGGCGAAGGACCGCGCCGCGTGCGGGCCCTCGGCCAGCAGTTGGCGGTGCCCCGCTTCGCCGCGGAGGTGGCGGAGCTGGTGCGGCGGCGGCTGATCGTGCGCGTGGCGCTCACGCCCACGGACCTGTTCTGCGCGGCGGGCCGCGCGCCGCAGTTCTCCCAGGAGGCCGCCCGGCACGTCCTGCGCCTCTATGCGCGCATGCTCGACCTGGACGCCGGTGACTTCCAGGAAGTGCTGGCCGGGACGGCGCGCCGGCAGGCCACTGCCGTGCTGGCGAGCTTCCTGGCGGAGTATGGCCCGCCCCTGACGCCGGGCGATCCGCTGATGGAGCGCCTCACGGACCTGATGCTGACGCCGGAGGAGGCCGCCGGGCCGCACCTGGCCTTCGACCCGCGTGCCAAGGTGGTGCTGGTGGGGGCGGGCGCGCCCGTGTTGTTCGAGAGCGTGCCTGAGGCCATGGCCCGGCGCCTGGTGATGCACCCGGACGGCGACGTGGCCAATGCCGTGGGCGCCATCACCAGCCAGTTTTTGCTGCGCGAGTCCGTCTCCATCGAGCCGGTCAAGCGCGGCGGCGTGGAGCTGTTCGACCACCATGGCAAGCGGCCCTTCCCCAGCCTGGCCGATGCACTGGAGGAGGCGCACACGTTGCTACGCGAAACCCTGCACGCCCGCGCAACGGCGCTGGGCCTGCGCGATCCGCACTTCGAGCTGCACGAGGACGTGCTGGAGGACTATGCGGACTTCTCCCGCCGCGCCCGCAAGGAGCTGATCATCGCCCGCGTGGAAGCCCTCCTCACCGGCATGCCGGGCTAGGCGCGGCTGGGGACGGGCCAAGCGTTGGCATTCAACGAGGTCTGTCATTCTGAGGCCCGCAATGCGGGCCGAAGAATCTGCTTGTACGCCGGGACAGCAGATTCCTCGCTCCGCTCGGAATGACAGCCGGCCGGCCATAGGTTGCAGCGACACGCGGTGCTCCAGCCGGAGCCCAATCCTAGCTCTGCAGGCATTTCCCAGGAGCCACACCATGGAACAGCGTTTGAGCCTGATCACGCTGGGGGTGCGCGACATGGCGCGGGCCCGGCGCTTCTACGAGGGCGGGCTGGGCTGGCGGCCGTCGTCCATCAGCAGCGACACGGTGGCGTTCTACCAGGTGGGCGGCATCGCTCTGGCGCTCTATGGCGAGGCGGCGCTGGCGCAGGACGCGGGCCTGCCGCCGCCCGGGCCCACGCGCCCGTTCCGCGGCATGGCCCTGGCGCACAACGTGCCCAACCCGCAGTTGGTGGATGTGCTGCTGGCCGAGGTGGTACGCGCCGGGGGCCGCGTGGTGCAGGACGCCCAGGAGACGGAGTGGGGGGGCTATGCGGGCTACTTCGCCGATCCGGACGGCCACCTGTGGGAGGTGGCCTGGAATCCAGGCTTCACCCTGGAGGCGAACGGCACGCTGCGCCTGCCGGAGTGAGGCCTGCCCGCGCCGGGGCGCGGGCAGGCCGGCTGCGGCGCGAGGTCAGTCGGCACCCGCCCGGCTGGTGAGGTCGGCCGACTCGCCCACAGTGCCCACCATCTCCGTGGTCACGCCCACGTTGAACGCCTCGAACCAGTCCAGGAAGCGTCCTACCATCTCGCCCCGGAAGATCGCGCCGTGCTGGGGGCACAGCATGTCCACGTCAAGCTGGCGCACGCGCTGCACCCACCGGTTTTTGGCCTCGTTGGAGGGCATCCAGCGCCGGTGGAAGCCCTCCATGGCCGGCACGTGCGCATCGAAGTCCTCCACGAACAGCGCGTTCTGCCCGCGGGGCAGCAGCGCCGCGCCGATGTCTCCACTGAACAGAATGCGGGCCTGCGGATCGTAGAGCGAGTAGTTGCCCGCCGAATGGCAGTAGTGCGCCGGAATCAGCGTGAGGTCCTTGCTGCGACCCAGGGGCAGCGGCCCGCCGTGGTCCGGCACGGCCCGCAGCGCGCCATAGCCGCCGAAGTGGGCCAGGAACGTGGTCCAGATCCAGCACGAGTACACCTGGATCTGCGGGCAAAGATCCAGCCAGAGCGAAAGAGACGAGACGATGTCCGGGTCCTGATGCGAAGCGAAAATGGCCTCGATGCTGTCCAAACTCACTTCCCGGGTCAGCATGGCCGTCACGGCGGGAAAGATCTCGATGCCGCCCGGGTCGAGCAGCAGCGCCTTGCCGTCGTCAATGACGACATACTCGTTGGTATCGATCACCGCTTCCGGCAGGTCGGGGTCGCGGCCGATGTAGATCCAGCGACGCGTGCCGTTGTTGAAGAGCTCCTTCTTGATCAATTGAGGGTCTCCCTGGCTGTGCCGCTCAGCAGGGCGGCGATCTCATTGCCGATCAGCGCGGTAACGACCGAGCCGTGGCGTTGCACGTCGATCACGAGGCTCCGCGCCTCGCGCTCCGCGGTGGCGATGTCGTCCGCCAGCTTGCGAATTTCCCCGGCAACGGCCGTGAGGTCCTTGGTCACATCCGAGATCTTGGTGGCCTCGATGCGGGCCGTGACGGCCGTGAAGTGGCAGTGGCGCACGGCCACCCAGGTGAGCCGGTCCACGTAGCGGGCGGTGCGGCGCATCTGTTCCAGCAGGCCGCCGATGTCGCGCAGCAGCCGTTCACGATTGTCCGCCAACGCCTGCCACAGGCGCCGCTGGTCCGCATTGCCCTTGGACGCACGGGCGGCCTCGGCCCAGGACGCGCCCACGCCCGGCGCCAGGGGCGAGACCAGCGTCACATCCTGGCTGCCCAGCAGCGCCGGCTGCGCGCTCTCACCGGCTTGTCCGCCGCGCATGCGGGCCAGCGCCTGCTGGAAGCTGCGCACGCGGCGCTCCGCCTTCAGCCAGCCGGCGGACTGCCGGGAGACGTCGGCGAAGAGTTGCTCGAGATCCGCGATGAGCGTGTTGAGCTCGCGAACGATGTACACGAGCTCCCGGGAGATGATGGCGAACGGAGCGCCGGCATCGCCCAGGTGGGCGGAGTTCACCTCCGCATTGGTGGAAAGCAGGCGGGTGCGGTTGATGATGGGCGCCAGCGGTGCGAAAGCCCTCTGCAGGCCCATCGCCAGCGCCCGAAACTGGTATGCGTCGTCATTGGATTCTGGGGGCATCCCAGGATTCTCCTCGTGCTCAGGTGTCGAAACGACGGATGCCGACCCGCAGTCCCGGATGCCCCCTTTCCGTCAGATGGCCGCGCAGCCTTTTTCACTCCTTGCGCGACCCTCAAGCGCCCCATCTCATCCCTCATGTGGGTTGGATTCCGCCATGGCGGCCCTGCTCCGGCCGCTGCCATTCTAAATATTAACGCAAATAATGTTCACATGTCACAAAATTATCATCAAGAAAACAATCATATTGCTCGATTATATAATACGGCAAAATTATGCATATTATGCCGGTGATATCGTCACACTATTGCTAATAGAAACAGCAGAAGTTATCCCAAACTCGAGGGAAGCCCTATCCATTTAATTACGGATAATCACAACGGATATCGCCGTGGTGGGACCGGACGGGAAGGACTTGGCACTGTCGGCGGTAGTGGCAGGGCCGCCGCCAGCCTGCTGGGGGACTTATGTGGGGCTACTTCACGCCCATGCCCTTGAAGAACGCGTAGCAGAAAGTGCCTTCGGGCGCGGTGCCCGTGGCGTGCAGATCGGCGATGCCCCGGGCCCAGGTGTCGGCGTCGATATAGCCGCGGGCCAGTGCCTCCTCGCGCACGCCCTCCACCATGGGAATGATGGTGCGCATCACGAAGCCATCCAGCCACTGGGGTCGCGCCGCATCGCAATACACCATGCGGGGCGAGACCCGCACCTCGCGCAAGCCCGCGCCGCGCAGCAGGGGCTGCAGGCGCCGGCCGATGAGAGAATCGCCACCCAGCGCCGCCTGCACGCGGATCAGGCATTCCCAGGCCGCGCGGGCGGCGGGCGTCTCGGGGTGGAAGTAGCACGAGCCGTGGTCGCCCTCCACCGCCGTAAGCGTACCGCCGGGCTTCAGCACGCGGATCAGCTCGCCCAGCGCGGCCGGCGGACGCGTCAGGTGTTCCAGCACGAAGCACAGAAAGACGTGATCGAACGCCGCATCGGGGAAGGGCAGCCGGTACAGATCGCCCCGCGTCAGGGACACATTGCGCAGGCCGGCCGCCCCCAGCTCCGCCCGGGCCTGGGCCAGGGACGCCCCGGCGAAGTCCAGCGAGACGAAGCGCACGGCGGGGTTCTGCCCCGACACGATGGCCGTGGTGGCGCCCACACCCGTGCCGGCCTCCAGCACCAGGCTGCCCGGCGGCCACGTGCTGTCGTGGTGCAGCAGCTCGCGCAGGGTGCTGGCTTGGTCGTGCAGGCGCTCCGCCTCGCGCGCGGAATAGCCGTGAACGTAGTCAGAGGCCATCGCCACAGCGGAATAGGGTGAAGCGACCGCCCCTTCGAGACGCTCTGCTTTGCAGGGCTGCTCAGGAAGGCGGTCTTCGGTTGCACCGGTGCACCGTTCCGCGTTGCTGAGGAGCGCCCATAGGGTGCATCTCAAAGCGCGCGGCGCGCCCTTGCCCGACCGGCCCCTATTCCCCCGGCGCGCGGAAGGCGCGGATGGGCGCCTCGCGGGCACCGGGTGCGGGCCAGTCCGCCGGCCACGCGTCGCGCTGCTCCAGGGCCTCGGCACACACCACGTGACGGGGGTCCGCCGCGCGGTAGGGAAACAGCACGCCGTCCAGGTGGTCGTACTCGTGTTGGAACAGGTGCGCTTCCCAGTCCGCGAACTCGCGGCTGACCGGCTCGCCGTGCTCGTTGTAGCCGCGCACGGCGATGGCCGCGCTGCGGGCGATGTAGCCCTTGTAGCCCGGCACGGAGAGGCAGCCCTCCCAGTACCAGACCTGCTCCTCGCTGGCCTGCACGATCTCCGGATTGATCCAGTACACCAGCCCGCCCGTGCCACCCGGATCGCGCATCAGCAGGAAACGCTCGAACCACCCCAGTTGCGGCGCGGCGATGCCGTTGGCGCCGTGGTGCTCCAACCCCACGCGCAGCAGCGCCAGCCGTGCCTGGAACGCGCGCTTGCGAATGCGCTTGGGGTCCAGGGGCGCGCAGGGCTGCGCCAGCAGGGGGTCGCCCAGCGTCACCAGGGGCGGCAGGTCATCGGGGGTGTAGTGGGGCATGGGGCACCGGTGCGGGTGGAGGGAAGGCTGGGTAAGCGCCTATGCCGTGACCGGCTGCAGGATCTCCCAGGCGCGCCGGGCCAGCAGGGGCGCGCGGGCGCCGCGCTCGGCGGCATCGGCTCCGGCGGCCGTGCCATCGCGCACGCGGCCCGCGATGCCCTGGCTGATGGCGGCCAGGCGGAACATGGCGAAGGCCACGTAGAACGGCCAGTCGGGGATGTCCGCCCGCCCCGAGTGCCGGCAGTAGTCCGCCACCAGCTCCGCCTCGCTGGGGTATCCGCGCGACGCCAACTCCAGCCCCATGTAGCCGCTCAGCCGCTCGGCGGGCAGGTTCCAGGGCACGCAGGTGTAGGCCAGGTCCGCCAGGGGATGGCCCAGCGTGGACAGCTCCCAATCCAGCACGGCCACGATGCGCGGCTCGCTGGGGTGCACGATCATGTTGCCCAGGCGGTAGTCCCCGTGCACGATCGTCGTCTCGTCCGCGGCCGGGATCGTGCGCGGCAGCCACTCCATCAGCCGCTCCATGGGCTCGATCGTCTGTGTCTCCGAGGCGCGATAGATCTTGCTCCAACGGCCGATCTGGCGCTCGAAGTAGTTGCCCGGCCGGCCGTAGTCCGCCAGACCCACAGCCGCGGGCTGCACGCGGTGCAGGCGCGCCAGCACGTCCGCCGTGGCGGCGAAGAGGGCCCGCACTTCTGCCGGGGGCAGCTCGCGCGGCAGCAGCGGCTCGCGGAAGATGCGCCCCTCCACGAACGCCATCACGTAGAACGCCGTGCCGATCACGGTGTCGTCCTCGCATAGGCAATAGGTGCGGGGTACGGGCACGTCCGTGGCGGCCAGGGCGGTCAGCACGCGGTATTCGCGGTCCACCTGGTGCGCCGAGGGCAGCAGGTGCCCCGGCGGCTTGCGGCGCAGCACGTAGCGGCGCTGCGCGTCCTCCAGCAGGTAGGTGGGGTTGGACTGCCCGCCCTCGAACTGCCGCACGCGCAGCGGGCCGCGGAAGCCCGCCACGTGGGCCTCCAGGTAGCGGCCCAGCGCGGCCTCGTCGAAGCGGTGCGCGCTGCGCACGGGGGCTACGTCAATTGCGGATTCCATCGTCAATACGTGCTCGTTGCAGTGTGGTGCATAGGATCAGCCCAGGTCATCCTCGGGTACGACATCCCCCAGCGGTGCATCGCGGGCGCCGGGTGCCGGCCAGTCTGCGGGCCAGCTCTCACGCTGTTCCAGCAGCGGCGTCATCACCAGGTGATGGGCGTCCGCCACGCGGTAGGGGAAGAGCATGCCGTCCAGGTGATCGTACTCGTGCTGGAACACGCGCGCCTCCCAGCCCCGGAACTCCGCCGACACCTGCTCGCCGCGGGCGTTGTAGCCCCGCACGGCCACGGCGGCCGGGCGGCGCACCCAGCCCCGCAGACCCGGCACGGACAGGCAGCCCTCCCAGGCCCAGGCGTGCTCCTCGGAGGTCGAGACGATCTCCGGGTTGATCCAAACTTGCAGTTCCTGCTCCGGCTCGTCGTCCGGCCCCTCACGCTCCAGCAGCATCAGGAAGAAGCGCTCGAACCAACCGACCTGCGGCGCAGCGATGCCGATGCCCAGGTACTCCACCAGTGCGTGCGTGAGCGTGTGCAACTGCGCCTGGAACTCGGGCGTGGCGATGCGCGCCAGGTCCACCGGCGCGCTGGGCTGTGCCAGACGCGGATCGCCCATCGTCACCAGCGGCGGAATCGGCGGTTTGGCTGTCAGGTCATCCGGCATGGGAACCTCACCCCCTCCTGGTGCTTACTCCATGCATGTACGGTTTCCCTTACTCCACCACAAGCCGGTGGTACTTCTTCTTGCCCACGCGCAGCAGGATGGCGCCGTCCTTGACGTCCGCGGCGGTGAGCGCCTCGTCCTCCGACGCCACGCGGCGGTCGTTGACGGAAACCCCGCCCTGCTTGATGAGGCGGCGCGCCTCGCTGCGGGACTTGGCCAGGTTCACGTCCGCCAGCACCTGCGAGACCAGCACGTCCGGCGCCAGCACGAATGGGCTGGTGGGCACCTCGGCCAGGTCGCCGCCCGTGCCACCCCCAAAGAGGGCCCGGGCGCCCTTCTCGGCACGCTTGGCCTCCTCCTCGCCGTGAATCACCTTGGTGGTCTCGAAGGCCAGCAGTTGTTTGGCCTGGCGGATGTCCGCCCCGTGCAGGGCTTCCAGTTCGCGAATCTCCTCGGGCTCCAGCAGCGTGAAGAGGAACAGGCACTTGGCCACATCCCGGTCGTCCACGTTGATCCAGTACTGGTAGTAGTCGTAGGGCGATGTCTTGGCCGGGTCCAGCCACACGGCGCCCTTCTCCGTCTTGCCCATCTTGGCGCCGGAGGCGGTGGTGTGCAGGGGGAACGTCCAGCCCCACACGCTGTGCCGCTCCATGCGCCGCACCAGGTCCACGCCGGAGATGATGTTGGCCCACTGGTCGTCCCCGCCCATCTGCAGCGCGCAGCCGTAGCGCCGGTGCAGCTCCAGGAAGTCGAAGCTCTGCAGCAGGGGATAGTTGAACTCGATGAAGCTGAGGCCGTTGCCCTCCAGCCGCATGCGGAAGGTCTCGAAGGTCAGCATGCGGTTGACCGAGAAGTGCGGCCCGATATCGCGCAGGAACTCGATGTAGTTCAGCTTGCGCAGCCAGTCGGCGTTGTTGGCCAGGAGGGCGCCCGCATCGAAGTCCAGCAGCCCGCGGAGCTGGCGCTCCAGGCCCTCCACATTGCGGTCCAGCTGCTCCACGGAGAGCATCTGGCGCATCTCGTTCTTGCCCGTGGGGTCGCCGATCATGGCCGTGCCCGCGCCCATCAGGGCGATGGGGCGATGCCCGGCGCGCTGGAAGTGCACCAGGGACATCAGCGGGATCAGGTGCCCCACGTGGAACGAGTCGGCTGTGGGGTCGAAGCCGATGTACGCCGTGAGCGGCCCCGCCGCGGCGGCTTCGGCAAGACCGGCCTCATCCGTGCACTGGGCGAAGAAGCCGCGCTGCTTGTATGCCTCCCAGATGTTCAATGCTGGACTCTCCTTGCAGACCTGTTCCATGCTGGGCCAAGGCCCGGTGTACGGGCCACCGGCGGCGCCGTGCTGCGAGTAGCGCCCATTAAATCACATCGCCGCCGCAGCGTGCCACACCCCGCCCCCACGGCCCGAGTCCCACGCGTGACCGCCACCCTGGACGACCTGAAGACGCTGGCCGGGCGCAGCCTGGGCATCCCCGTGCGCCTGCGGGAGCGCCTGCCCGGTGGGGGCTCGGAGCGCGCGTTCCATCGGCTGGAGGCCGCGGGCCGGCCGGCCATCGGCGTGATCGGCGCCAACCTGGCCGAGGTGCGGGCGTTCCTCGGCTTCACGCGGCACTTCGCCGCGCAGGGCATCCCCGTGCCGCGCATCCTGGGCGAGGCCGCCGCGCAGGGGCTCTACCTGATGGAGGACCTGGGCGAGGCCACCCTGGCCCAGCGCCTGCGTGCGTGGCACGCCGAGCCGGACGGCGCGGCGCAGGCGCGCGCGGCGCTGGAAGCGGTGGTGCGCTGGCTGCCCGCGATCCAGGTGCGCGGCGGCGCGGGGCTGGACGACGCCCTGTGCTGGGAGGGCCGCGAGCTGGCCGGGGCGGCCTTCGCCCGCGACCTGGAGCGCTTCCTGACGCAGTACGTGCCACGCTTCGTGCTGCACCCCGTGCCCGTGGATGCCGCCGTGCGGGCAGACCTGGATGCGCTCATCGCCCGGCTGGACGCCCTGCCCCGCGAGCACTTCTGCTATCGCGACTTCCAGACGCGCAACGTGATGTGGGTGGCACGCGAGGACGGCGTGGAGGGACCGGTGTTCCTGGACTACCAGTCCGGCCGCCGCGGGCCGCTCGCCTACGATCTGGCCTCGCTGCTCTACAGCCCGGACACGGGCGCGGACGAGCCTCTGCGCGTGCACCTCACGGACGTCTACCTGGCCGCGCTGGCGGAGCAGGGCGTGGCCTGCGGGCGCGAGGACTTCCTGTCCGGCTTCTGGCCCATCGTGCTGATCCGCCGTTTGCAGGCCCTGGGTCGCTACGGCGAGCTGATCGCCATCCGCAAACAGACCGCGTTCCTGGAAAAGATCCCGCCCGCCCTGGCAGAGCTGCGAGCCCTGCAGGCCGCGGGGCGCTTCGCCTTCGGCCTGCCCGCGCTGGAGGCGTGGCTGGCGCGGGTGCTGGCGGGCTGAGGCTACCCCTCCGCCACGGGCGGGCGTCCCCGCACGCACTGTCGCCGAGGCGGGCCAGAGGCCCGCCCCACCAAGCCTGCACTATTAGCCGGTGCCACTTCGCCCCCAGCCTGCCCCGGTATCGGCTGAGTGCCTAGCCTTCGCGGAAGGTGGGCAGCAGCCAGCCCCACACGCCGCAGGCCGCGCAGAGCAGGCCGATGATGCCGAAGAGCCAGTTGGCCGGCAGCCAGGTGAGCACCACGCCCACCACGCCGATGGACAACGCCGTCATGCCCGCCACGGCCAAGTGGAAGTAGGAGAACACGCGCCCCTGCATGTGCTGCGGCACCATGCGGTGCAGTGCCGTGATGCGCGAGATGGTGATGCCCGGAATGCCCAGCGAGTGCACCAGGATCGTGAGCAGCGTGCCCTCCACGCTGTGCACCCACAGCAGCGGCACGTAGGTGAGGCCGTCCCAGATCAGCGCGGTGAAGAGCAGGTGCACGGGATTGAAGCGTGTGCCGTAGCGCGAGATCAGCCACGTGCAGACGATCATCCCGCCCGCGTAGGTGCCCTCCACCAGGGCGAAGTCCGAGCCGCTGCCGCCCAAGTAGCTCTTCACGTAGAAGGGGATGCCAACGACGGCCGGGCCCATGATGAAGAAGTTGTTCACCAGCGTGATGAGCCAGATCCACCACACGCGCCGCTCCGTGCGCAGGTAGCCCAGCCCGCGGCGGAACTCCGCACGAAAGCCGCCCGGCGCCCCGGCCGGTCCGGCGCCTGGAGCCCCGTGCGGCTCCGCCGCGGCGGGCAGCAGCCGGCCCCGCAGCCCCAGCCGCAGCAGCGTGACCAGGGACAGCGCGAAGGCCAGCGAGACGGCGAAGAACAGGAACACCGTGCGCAGGTACGGCAGCGCCGCGGCCGCCAGGAACGGCCCGATCACGAGGGAGAACTGCCACGCGCTCTGCACCAGTGAGTTGGCCACCACCAACTCGTCCTGGCGGGCCAGCACGGGAATGAGCGCGTCGCGGGCGGGATTGAAGAACGCCGTGGCGCTGGTGAGCAGAAAGCCCAGCGCGGCCAGCCCCGCCACGGGCAGGGCCAAGCCCAGCACGAGCAGGGGGATGCTCGCGGCCAGGGCCACGCGCACCAGGTTCGCCGCGAGCATCACGCGGCGGTAGTCCAGGCGGTCCACCACCACGCCGGCCCAGATGCCCACCAGGAAGGCGGGCAGGTAGCTGATCATTGAGACCACGCCCGTGGCCATGCTGGAGCCGGTCAGCTCCAGCAGGTACCACAGCAGCGCGATCTGGAAGATGCTCTCGCCGATGCGCGAGGCGAACTCTCCGCCCCACAGGGTCAGCAGGGCCCGGTTGCGCAGCATCGGCGGCTCGGCCTCGTCCCGTGCGCCGGTCAGCCGCGGCCCGCGTGCCGGTCAGACCAGGCCAGGATGCGATCCAACAGCGGCGCCCAGCCGGCCTCCAGCATCACGTCGTGGCCGTTCTCCGCATCGTGCAGCCACTCGCCGCCGTAGTAGTCCGCAATGCGCCCGTCGCGGGGCACCACCGAGCCGTCGTGCTCCGCCGTCACCACCAGCACCGGGCAGGTGATCTCCCCGGGCGCGATGGGCACGCCGGCGCCCAGGCTGTACTGGTTGGTCACGGAGGGCGACTCGGGGCAGATGCGGTCCAGCGCCCGGCTCAGCACGTCCGGCGCGGCGCTGTGGAAGTAGCGCTCGGAGGCCACCTCGCGGGGAACCGCATAGGGCACGTCGGTGGGCAGCGGCGCATCGCGGAGGGGCCCCAACTGCCCCGGCGCAACGGAAGTCAGCAGCACCAGTCCGGCCAGGGCGCCCCCGCCGGCCAGGTGCCGCGCGGCGAAGCGCTGCACCACGATGCCGCCCATGGAGTGCCCCACGACGATGGCCGGGCGGCCGATTTGCGCCGCCACCGCCGCCACATCGTCCGCATAGTCCTCCACGGTGGTGCGCTGGAGAAACGTCTCGCGATCCACCGGCGCGGAGCCGGGGTGGTTGCGCAGGGAGAGCGCGTAGGACTCCCAGCCCAGCCGCGGCAGGCGCTCCTGCCACAGCTCCCAGCACCACGCACCGTGGCCGGAGCCATGCACGAGCAGCAGGGGCGGACGCGCGGACTGCGCGGCAGCGCCCTCGGGCGCGGCGTGCACGACGTGCAGGCCGCCCACCTGGTAGGTCTCCATCATGGCCATGCTCCGCGGAAGGTAGGGCCGGGCCGTTGCGCCGCAGCGCGCCGCTCAGCCCTGGAAGCGATAGATGTTGCGCGGCTCCATCTGCTTGTACTGATCGAAGCGCCCCTGGAACAGCACCAGGCGGAACAGGAAGTCCTTGGGGTCGGCCTTGGACTTCTTGAGCTTGCGGGCCTCGATGCGAATCATCTTGGTCACCACCAGGGGGTGCAGCAGCAGGTAGTTGGAGAGATAGTGCTGCTTGCCATGGCGGAAGATGCGCGAGTTGAACAGCGCGCCGCGATCCAGGAATTGCGTGTGCTCGGTGCCCTCGATGTCGTACTTGCGGCCGGTCACCAGATCGCGCAGGCGCGCCCGCTCCGGCAGGAACTTCGCCAGCTCGAACACCGAGTGCAGGTTGTTGCGCAGCTCACGATAGTGCGTCAGCTCCTGCTCGGGCAGGGTGTTCGCGTTGTAGTCGATGAAGTAGTTGAGCGGCGTGACCCCGTGCGAGCGCAGCGGGCGATCCAGGATGTACCAGTTGTGGAAGGAATTGATGCGGGCATCGTAGCTGCGGTCGGTCTCGTAAATGGGCCCGACGATCGCCTCGAATTCCTCCTTGGCAAGGGTCATTTCCCTGTTGTAGCGTTCGTCCTGCGCGATGAAATGCAGGACGTTATTGAAGTACGGGCTTTCCAACCGATCCTCCCTGGATGGCATCCGGCAAGACACGCGGCGCCAGGCACTGCGGGCTTCAGCGACAAGCTGTGGTTATAGGGGCAATCGCACCCGGTTTCAAGCCTAGCCCAACGCCCGCACCGCCGCAAAATCTTCCTTCTCCGCCCACGAGGCAAGCCGGTGAGCACACGACCCCTGAAGGCCATGGCCGATTCCCGCACCTACCTGGCGGAGATCGTGGGCGAGGAGAACCTGCAGGGCCAGCGCATGCACGCCGGGGCCATCCTGGACCTGATGGACGTGGTGGCCGGGCGCGCCGCCTCCGCACATAGTGGAACGCCCGTGGTGACCCTCTCGTTCGATCGGGTGGACCTGGTGCACCCCATCATCCACCTGGACCTGGTGCGGCTGGATGCCTACGTGGCGGACGTGGGGCGCTCCTCCATCTCGGTGGGCGTGGACGTGATCCGGCAGGATCCGTTCACGCGCGACTACGTGCCCGTGCAGCGCTCCTACGTCACCATGGTGGCCATCGACGAGCAGCGCCGGCCCAACCGCAACATCCCCGGCGTGGCACTGGCAACCGACGAGGAGCGCGCGCTGCACGCCGATGCCCTGGCGCACAAGGAGCTGACGCGCCAGTGGGTGCAGATGCAGGAGCAGACGCGGGCCCGCGTGCCCCTCACCGTGGCGCAGGTGGAAGAGCCGCTGAACCGCGAGAAGCGCGAGTGGCTGACGCCCACCGAGACGACCGTCACCGTGCGGCGCATGTTCATGCCGCGGCACCTGAACGTGCTGGGCACCATCTTCGGCGGGGACATCCTGCTATGGATGGATCGCGTGGCCACCTACACCGCGCGGCTGTTCACGCGCAACCGGCACGCCGTCACGCTCTCCATGAACCGCATCCTCTTCAAGCAGCCCATCTACGCCACGGACCTGGTGGAGATGACCGCCCGAGTGGTGTACGTGCGCCGCTACACCCTGGAGGTGGAGATCGACGTGACCCTGCGCCGCGGTGGGCAGGCCATCTCCTCCCACTCCGGCTACTTCACCGTGCTCAACTACGACGAGTCCGGCTTCAAGCGACCCATCATCACGGGCCTGCGGCTCAGCGATGACGACCCCGACGGCCTGATGCGCTACCTGCTCGCCCGCGAGCGGCACCACTTCTGGCGCACCCGCCAGGCCGAGCACGACGACGCGGCCGTGCACTAAACCTCCCAGCCGGCACGCGCCCCGCGGCGCAACATCCCGGCCCCACCTGCGCATCCTCGACGCGCTGGGCTATACTGAATCGTGTAGGCTGCCTCCGCGCCCTCCGGCCTCGGCCGGGCGGGCACGCGGGGCGGCACCACTTTCCCTGGGGGGAAACGCATGCCACTGTCGCCCGAAACGGCCGACGTCGTGACCGTGCCCGATGCGGGGCTACCCGGCACGCCGGAGGAGCAGGCCTTGCACGCGCGCCTGCTGGCCGATCCCCGCATCCGCGACATCCTCATCCCGCACTCGTGGCTGCAGGCCCGGGTGGCCGCCCTGGCGGAGGCCATCGCGCGGGACTGCGGCGCGCTGGCGGAGCTGACCCTGCTGATCGTGCTCAAGGGCGCGGTCACCTTCGCCACGCGCCTGGGCGAGGCGCTGTGTTGGGCCGGTGGCCCCCCGGTGCGCTACGAGTTCGTGCGCGCCTCCACCTATGGCGTGGGCATCAAGGGGCCGGGCGACCCGGCGCGCGCGGTGCGCATCGAGCTGGCACCGCCCGATCTGGCCGAGCGCGACGTGCTGCTGGTGGAGGACCTGGTGGACCAGGCTTTCACGTTGGCGCACCTGCTGCGGCACCTGCGCGGGACGGCGCGTGTGCGCTCGTTGCGCACCTGCGTGCTGGCGGAAAAGGTGCTGGCGCGGCCCTCGCCTGCCGTGCAGGCCGCCCGAGCCGCGCTGCAACTGGACTACGTGGGCTTCCGCGTGCCCGACCGCTGGATCGCGGGCTACGGCATCGACGCCGGAGAGGACTTCCGCAACCTGCCGTGCATCGTCACCGTGAACGAGGAGCACTACCGCGCATGAGCACCTGCGATCTGCTGCTGAGCGGCGGCCACGTGATCGACGTGGAGGCCGGGCGCATCGTCCGCGCGGACGTGTGCGTCCAGGACGGCCGCATCGCCACCGTGCTGCCCGGCGGCACGGCAGGCAGCGCCGCGGGCGTGCAGGCCGCGCGGGTGCTGGACGTCTCGGGCCGCTTCGTGGCCCCCGGGCTGATGGATGCCCACCTGCACATCGAGAGCAGCCTGCTCAGTCCGCTGGCGTTCGCCCGCGCGGCCGTGCTGCGCGGCACGACGGCCGTGTTCGTGGATCCGCACGAGATCGCCAACGTGCAGGGCCGGCGCGGGGTGGAGCTGTTCCTGGAGCACGCGGAGCACGCCCCACTGGACATCTTCGTGGGCATTCCGGCCTGCGTGCCGGCCACGGCGCTGGAGGATTCCGGCGCCGCGATCACGCTGGGCGACATCGCCGAACTGTTGGACGAGCCGGGCGTGTATGGGCTGGCGGAGATGATGAACTTCCCGGGCATCGTACACGGCCGGGGCGATGCCCGCGCCAAGGTGGATGCCACGCTGGCGCGCGGCAGGCTGGTGGATGGCCATGCCCCGGGCCTCACCGGGGCCGACCTGCGGGCCTACATCAGCAACGGCCGCAACGATGGCGTGGCGCGCATCACGCTCGACCACGAGAGCACCAGCGCCGCCGAGGCGCTGGAGAAGCTGGCGAGCGGCATGAGCGTCGCCGTGCGCTACGGCAGCGCATCCAAGGACCTGCCGCGCGTGCTGCCCGGCCTGCTGGCCGCGCACCCGGCCCTGGAGCGCGTGCTGCTCTGCTCGGACGACCTGGACCCGGCCGAGCTGGCCGCGGACGGCCACGTGGACCGCATCGTGCGCGCCGCCCGCGCCGTGCTGCTGGAGGCGGGGGAGGACTTCGAGCGCGCCACCGTGCGCGCAATCGCCCTGGCCACGCTGCACACGGCACGGCACTTCGCCCCGTTCTTCCGCCTCACCGGGCGCCCCGAGCCGGGCGCCGTGGCCCCGGGCCGCGCGGCGAACCTGATTGTGCTGCGCTCGCTGGAGGGGCTGGAGGTGGAGACCGTCGTGCGCACTGGGCGCGTGGTGGTGGAGCAGGGCCGGCTGCTGGCGAACGGCGAGGGTCCGCCCGTCGCGGGCGACGCGGGACCGCTGGCCGTGGCCCGCCCGCTGACCCCGGCGGACCTGGCGCTGCCCTGCAACGGCGGCCGCACCCGGGCCGAGGCGCGGGTGATCGGGCTGGCCCCGGGCGTCTGGACGCGCGCCCTGCGGCGCACGCTGCCGGTGCGCGACGGAGCCCTGGCGCTGGACGCGGAAACGGCCAAGCTGGTGGTGGTGGAGCGGCACCACGGCACGGGCACCTTCGCCGTGGGACTGGTGGAGCGCCTGCTGCGCGAGGGCGCCATCGCCTCCACCGTGGCCCACGACAGCCACAACATCATCGCCATGGGTGTGGACGACGCGGCGCTGGTGCGCGCCGTGAACCACCTGGTGGCTCACGGCGGGGGCATGGTGGTGGTCTCCGACCGCCTGGAGCACTTCCCGCTGGAGATCGCCGGGCTGATGTCCACAGGCGCCCTGCCGGAGGTGGCGGCGGGCTATACCCGCATCCGCGAGGCCGTGCAGCGCATCGGCGGCGATCCGCACCTGTTCATGCGCATGGCCTTCCTGGCCCTGCCCGTCGTGCCCGAGCTGCGCCTCACCAACCGTGGCCTGGTGGACGTCAACGCCTTCGGCTTCGTGCCCGTGTGCTGATAGGCTGCTGCGCGAGCCAAAAATGCCCGGGCTTGCCGGCCGGAGCCAGTCGCGCGGCCTTGGAAATCAGTTGATCCAGCAAATAGGGTACAGGGAGCAACTGCTGGCTGTTGGGGGTATGGGGGCAAAGCCCCCATTCGACACTGGCTGTTCCAGGTTGCGCCTAGCTCGGCAGGCTCAGCGCCGGCTCCAGCTTCCAGATCTCTTCGTCCGGGAGGGGCGTCAGGGGGTAGAGCACGAAGGGGTCGACGCGCAGCAGGTCCGCGATGCGGATGAAGCCGTCCACGACGGCCTTGAACTGGGGCGGCTCGGGCTCCATGGTGAGCAGCGTGCGGTGGAAGTGCCGCAGGGCCGCCAGCTCCGGCCGGTCGGGGATGGTGAGCAGGGGGAACACGCGGGAGCGCTGCGTGTAGCGCTCGAAGGGCACGGGATTGATCGAGCGGTTGTTGATGACGCCCAGCACCTTGATGCGCATGTGCTGCTCGTCCGCCCCGATCAGCACGGCCCGCAGCAGGCGGTTCAGCACGAACAGCGACTCGGCGCTCTCGTTGGTGACGGCGATGGCGCCCGTGACGCGGCGGAATAGCGGCGCGTAGTTGGCGTCGAAGCGCTCGTCGGTCACGTCGAAGATCACGTGCCGGTAGCGCTCCCAGAGCTGGTGCAGGTCGAAGGTGTGGAAGGCCTCGTCCAGCACGCTGCCGTAGTGCCCCACCAGCAGCGGTGAGGGACCCAGCTCCAGCACGTCGATGTATTCGCTGACCGGCACGATCAGGTCGTTCAGCGCCAGTTCGTCGTAGGCAAAGCCCACCCGCTCCAGCGCGTGGATGAGCGCGGGCCGCTCCTCGCGCGTGAGGGCGCGGGCCGTGTCGCACTTCTGGTCGCAGCCCACCAGCAGGGTCTTCTCGCCCATGTAGCCCAGCGCCGCCGCGATGTGCGCCGCGACGAAGGTCTTGCCCACCCCGCCCTTGCCCAGAATGGCCGTGCTGCTCATTTGGGCGGCGCCGCGAGGGGTTGGCCCGGGGTGCCCGCGGGCGCGGCCGGAGGCGCGCTGGTAGTGGTGGGCGGAGCCGCCAGGCCCGACGGGGCCGGGGCCGCTGCGGAGCCGACCGGAGCCGGTGGCGTGACGGTCGCAGGCGATGCCGTGGCGGGCGTTGCTGCGGCGGGAGTCGCCGAGGCTGGGGTGGCGGCGGGTGTCGCTGCGCCGGGCTGGGCAGCGGGTGCGGCACCGCCGCCCGCGGTGGCCGGGGTGCCCTGGGTGCCACTGGATGCGCCCGCGGCGGCCGTCGTGCCCGGGCCGGCACCGGCCGGGGCCGGGGCGGCCAGCTTGAGGTCCTTCTGGAAGTAGCGGGCGTAGACGCCACGGCGGTCCGGGAAGCGCACGCCGTAGACGTTGGAGCGCACGGAGGCCTGGTAGTACGCCACCTCCACCTTTCCGTGCCAGCCCTCGGTGATGTGCTTCTGCAGCGTGATCACCACGTCGTCGCCCACCTTGAACTTGGGCTTACGGGGCGGGGGCCGCGGGCAGACCAGTTTGTAGTACGAGGTGTCGCCGTAGCACATCCAGGTGGCCAGCATCAGCACGCCGATGTGGTACGGGCCGCCGTGGGTGATCAGGTACTGCTGGGGATCGAACGCGGTGGTTACCTGTGCGGAGTGGCAGGTCTCGCGCTTGTTGATGCGGCAGTCGTACAGGTCCACCACCTCCAGTTGGTAGGCGCGGTACTCCGCGCGAGCCGGGGTGGCGAGCAGCAGGGCCGTGATGACCAGGCCCGTGGCGAGCCCCGCGCGCATCATCGCCGGGTTCCCGCGAAGCTGGCGCCCGTGAACACCGCGCCGTCCGTCTTGGCCTCGGTCAGGTGCGCGCCGTCGAACACCACGCCGGTGAAGTCCCCTTCGCTCAGGAAGGCCTTGCGCAGGTTGGCGCCGTTGATCTGGGCGCCCTCCGCCTGCACGCCCAGCAGGTGGCAGCCCTCCATGTTGGACTTGGTGAAGAGGGCTTCACGCAGGTCGGCATGGAAGAAGTTGGCGTTGTTCATGGGGCAGCCCCGCAGCGAGGCGCCGTTCAGCCGCGTCATGGCGAAGTTCGCGCCGAGCAGCACGGCCCGGTCCAGTTGCGCGCCGGTGAGGGAAGATCCGGTGAAATCTGTCCGGGATCCTTGCAAGAAACCCGCCTCGCAATCGTCCATCACGCACACCAGGAACGCACAGCGGGTGAGCAGCACGCGCCGCAGCGTGGCGCCCGCGAAGTCCGCGAGCTGGGCCTGCACGTCGGTCAGGAAGGCCCCAGTGAGGTTGGCCCCGCGCAGGCGCGTCTTCTTGAGCTGGAGCTGGGTCAGCGAGGCCTCCATCATCAGCGTGTCGCTGAGGTCCGCGCTGTCCAGCGTGCCGCCCTTGATCATGGCCTCCTGCAGGGTCGCCATGCGCAGCGAGGCATTGGAGAGGTTGCAGTTGAGCAGGATCGCGCCGTCCAGCTTGGCGCCGATCATGCGCGCGCCGGCCAGGTTGCAGCGCTCGAACACGCCGCCCTGCAGGTCGGCCCCGTCCAGCCGCAGGTCGCGCAGGTCGCGGCCCCGCAGCGTCTGCAGGTTGCGCACGGCGCGTTCGACTTCCTCGCGGCTCGTCTGGGCCATGGTGGGATGGGCTCTGGGGATAAGGGGGCGCGCGGCCCTAGAGTGTCATGCGGGCGCGCTGGGCCTGCTGCTGTTTGAGCAGCCGCAGGGCCTGGGCATAGGGCATGGCCTTCAGCGCCCCGGACATCAACATGAAGGCGCAGGACTCCACCGGATCGCGCAGGTTGACCTTGCTGGTCTGGATCTGCACCGTGCAGCCGGGGTTGGCCTGCTGCGCCACCAGCACCATGCCGATCTCCTCCTCCGGCTCGGCCAGGGAGCGCAGCAGCTCGTGGTGCAGCTCCGCCTGGCGCAGCAGCTCGTCGATCAGCTTGTGCCCCGAACCGACCATGGTCTCGTAGGTCTCGCGCTTGCGGTCGTCCACCTCCGCCCCGGACTCGCGCTGGTGCTGCAGGTAGGTCAGGTTCTTGCGCACACTGTCGAACGCCGCCAGGTTGGTCTCGATGCGCTCCTGCAGGGCATCGTAGCGCTTGCGGATGTTGACGCCGCCGCCCACCTCCAGTTGGGTAGGCACCTCGCTCACGTCCGAGCCCACGACGGGCGCCCAGATCTCCGTGCCCGCCTTGACGCGTCCGCCCGTGATGAAGCCCTGGGGCTCGCGGGTCACCTTGATGCTGCGCTTGGCGGCCACTTGGCTGTGCAGGATGTACTCGTCCACGACCACCTGGCCGCCGGCCTTGACGTGGCACTCGGAGAGGAACCCCGCGAACAGGGTGCCGTCGCACTCCAGCGTGGCGCCGAAGGCGCCGCCGTGGATGCGGATATCGCCCTTGCAGCGCAGCGTGGCCTTGCCCACCGTTCCCCCCACGTCGATGCCCTTCTCCGCCTCGACCACATAGGCATCCTCCACCTGCCCCCGCACGCGCACGACGCCATGGAAGCGGATGTTGCCCGTCTCCGCGTCCACGTTGTTCACGTCCAGGATGTTCTCCACGGAGATCTTGTCCCCGCGGCGCACCACGTAGCCGGCCTTGGCGGCGTACAGCTCCGTGTTCTCCTCGTTCAGGCGCACGTTGCGGCCCAGCTTGAGGCGCGGGCGCTTGCCCGGACGCGCCCGCAACACGTGCGCGTGCACGTCGTAGCCGTCCTGGCCCGAGGTGGGGTGGGTGATGCGGGCGATGACGTCGCCCTCCACCACGTTGTTGATGAGGTTCAGCTCGCGATAGTCCGCCGTGTTGTCCTCCACCCACACGGCCTCGCTGGGGGGATTGGCCAGCTCGACGCGGCCATCCCGCCCGTCCACCTTCGGCCGCCCCTGGGCCACCAGCACCTGCTCGGCCGCCGCCTGCTCCAGCAGCACCTCCTTGATGACCTCGTAGTTGATTCCCTTCTGCACGCCCACGACCTCCAGGGCGTCCTTGATGCGGGCCGGTGTGAGGGTATCCTGGCCGCGGTCCGGCGGCACGATGCTCATGAAGGCCTGCTGCGCGTCCTCGGAGACCTCCACCTGCACGTCGAAGCGGGTGATCTCCTGGTTGGCCAGCAGCTCGAACTCGTTGGCGGCGCGGCGGTAGATCTCGAACAGGATCTCGTGCCGATAGGGCACATCGCGACGCCGCAGCTCCTTCTGGATGTCGCCCAGGCTGGCGCGCCGGCCCCCTTCCGGCGGGTGCACGCGCAGGAAGACCTGCTTGCCGGTGATGCGGATCTCGTAGTAGGGATCCGGCCCGGCCGCCGCCTCTGGCTGCACGTCGGTCATCGCCTCGCTCCTCCACTCATGCCGGCTGCACGCGGGCACGACGCCCCGCCGGGCGGGGCCGCACGGACTTCGCGCCGTGCAGCAGGGCATCCATCTCTGGCCGGCCCAGCTTGCGCAACTGGCCGGGCTGCAGGTCGCCCAGCTCCACCGGGCCCACCTGATAGCGCTTGATCTTCAGCACGCGGTGGCCCTCTGCGGCGAACATCTTCTTGATGTGATGCTGGATGCCCTCGCGCAGGGTCACCTCCAGCCACGTCTTGTCGTTGTGCGTGTGCAGGATGCGCGCCCGCACGGGCTGGCGCTGCCGCCCCTCCAGCCGCGGTCCTTGCCCCAGGCGGTGCAGCGCCTCGGGCGCGATGAGGCCCTTGATCTTGACGAGGTAGATCTTCTCCACGCCGAAAGACGGGTGCGCCACGCGGTGCGCCAGCGCGCCGTCGTTGGTCAGTAGGATCAGCCCCTCCGCATCGTAATCCAGCCGGCCGATGGGGAACAGCCGGCCGCTGTGGCGCGGCAAGAGGTCGGCCAGGGACGGCCGGCCCTCCGGATCGTGCAGCGTGGAAACGCAGCCCTTCGGCTTGTAGAGCGCCCACAGCTCCGCCTGCAAAGCCGTCGGCACCGCCACGGGCTGCCCGCTCACCTCCAGGTCGTCCGCGCCGGGCACCATGGTGGTGCCCAACTCGCGCACCACCTGCCCGTTCAGGCGCACCTCCCCGCGGCGGATCAGCGCGTCCGCCTCGCGACGGGAGGCCAGCCCGGCCAGGGCAATGGCCTTGTTGAGCCGGATCTCCGCGGTGCTCACTGGCGCACCTCCCCGCGTTCGGACTTCATGCCCTCCAGGGCCAGCCGCGCGGCATCCTGCTCGGCCTGCTTCTTGGAGCGCCCGGAGCCCCGGCCCAGTTCGCGATCCTGGAACAGCACGGCGGCCTCGAAGTGCTTATCGTGGTCCGGGCCCGCTTCGCGAATGATGACGTAGCGCACGGTATCCTTGAAGCGGCTCTGCACAAGCTCCTGCAGCTCGGTCTTGAAGTCCTCCAGCTGCCGGGGCTGCCCGGCCTCCTCCAGCCGATGCTCGAACAGTTCGCGCACCACCTGCTGGATGGGGACGATGCCCATGTCCGGCGCACTGTCCAGGTACACGGCGGCCAGCACGGCCTCCAGGGCATTGGAGAGGATGGAGTCCTTGTCCCGCCCGCCGGACTGCTCCTCGCCGCGCCCCATGCGCAGGAAGGTGCCCAGTTCCAGCTCGCGGGCGATCACGGCCAGCCCCGCCTCGCTCACCAGCCCGGCGCGCATCTTGGAGAGGTCGCCCTCGGGCAGGGCCGGATAGCGCGCCATCAGCAGGTCGCTGACCACGAAATCCAGCACGGCATCGCCGAGGAATTCCAGGCGCTCGTTGTGCTGCGGCGCCAGGCGGGGGTTCTCGTTGGAGAAGGAGGTGTGCGTCAGCGCAAGCTGCAGCAGGGCGGCATCGCGGAAGTCATAGCCCAGCCGCTCGTAGAGTTGTTCGATGCTCCGCTGCTCCATGGCCTTTCCGGCGCCCTTGTGCGCATTACTGCCCGCCTCCCGCGCCTGCCTCCGCACCGCCCGGGGGCAGGATCACGGTGAAGGTCGAGCCCTTGCCGACGGTGCTGGCCACCTCGACGGTGCCCTGGTGCGCGGACACGATGTCGTTGACGATGCTCAGCCCCACCCCCATGCCGCCGCCCAGGAAATCGGCCGCCGAGGAGTGGTGATGCAGCGCATCGCCCACCTCGTAGAACAGTTCGAAGATGCGGTCGAGATTTTCCTTGGGTATGCCGACACCGGTGTCGGTGACGGTGAGGCGCAGGCGGTTGTCGCTGTCGCGATGGGCTTCGATCGCGATGCTGCCCTCGTCCGCGGTGAACTTGATGGCGTTCTGCACCAGCTCCCGCAGCACTTTTTTGAACTTAGCACGGTCGGCCTGGATGGACAATTCGTCCGGGATGCACCAAGTCAGGTGTAGCCGCCGTTGCTGCAGCACCAGCCAGCACTCCGCCACCACCTCCTGGCACAACGCGGCCAGCGGGAAGCGGCTGAGCTTCAGGTGTAGCCGGTCGGACTTCGCATGCGAGATCTCGTGCATCTGCTGCACGATCTCGGCGAGTTGGGCCGAGGAGCGCGAGAGCATCTCCACCAGCGGGCGCGCCTCCGCGTCGCCATTCACCACGTGCTCCAGCGCCTCCGCCACGTTGCGGATCACGCTCACCGGCGTGCGCAGCTCGTGGTTGGTGATGGCGATGAACTTCTCCTTCAGGTCGTTCAGCGCTTCCAGATCGGCCGCCAGGCGTTGCAGACGCCGGGTTTCCTGCTGTGCCTGCATTTGCTCCAGGCAGTTCTTGATGACCAGTTCGGCGTGCACGAAGTTGATCGGTTTGGTGATGAAGTCGTAGGCGCCGGCCTTCATGATTTCCACGGCCACCTCCACCGTGCCGTGACCCGTGACCACGATGACCGCCAGCTCGGGCCGTTCCTGCTTGAGCGTGCGCAACAGCACCTGCCCGGTCACATCGGGCATGGCCAGGTCGGTGATGACAATCTGGTAGGCCCCGGCCCGCGCCAGCTCCAGCCCCTGCTTGCCGCAGCTCGCCAGGTCGTACGAGTAGCCCCAGCGCTCCAGATAGCGCTGCCACACGCCCCGTACGGAGGCCTCGTCGTCAACCAGCAGAATCTGCTTTTCCGGCACCATGGCAGCCCGTCTGTCCGGGACCCCCCCTGCGAGCAGGCACCCGCCTCGCCGGACCGACACGGCCGGGACCACCCCGGTGTCGCGTCAGAAGCCGCGGCGCTGCCTGCACGCATCCCGGCCCGGTTGTATCGTCATCGCGCTATTGGCGGGGCGAATGAGCCTATTGACCCGGTGAATATGACCCCGGCCCGTTCCGGATGCAAACCCGATTGTGACCCAATCGGGTGCGGAAAGACACCCCCGGCGCGGTCAATCGGACGCAAAACGTCGCAAAATGGCGCATGCGCCAAACCGTCGGCAAGGGACGGCCTCCGCAAGTAGCACAAGGCGCTGCGCTGGGGAGGGAAACGGTGCTGCGGACTGGGGAGGCGTGCGGCGGGAAAACGACCGGGGGCCGCGGCGCGGCCCCCGCCAAACGAACGATCAGGCGTCCACGTCCAGCATGGTGAGCTTCAGCTTGCCGCGACGGTCGAAGCCGATCACCTTCACGGACACCATGTCGCCTTCCTGGAGCACGTCTTCCACGCGTTCCACGCGCTCTTCGCGCATCTGGGAGATGTGCACCAGGCCATCCGTGCCCGGCACCAGCTCCACGAAGGCACCGAAGTCCATGATCTTCTTGACCGGCCCATGATACACCGTGCCGATCTCGATTTCCGCGGTGAGGTCCTTGACCATCTGCAGGGCCTCGTCCACGCCCGCGGCATCGCGGCCGGAGATGGTGACCATGCCGTCGTCGCTGACGTCGATCTTGGCGCCGGTCTTCTCCACGATACCGCGGATGATGCGGCCGCCCGGCCCGATGACGTCCTTGATGCGGGACTCGTTGATCTTGTAGGCCACGAAGCGCGGGGCGAACTGCGAGAGCCCTTCGCGCGGCTGCGGGAGGGCTTTCTCCATCAGCTTGAGGATGTGCATCCGTCCCTCACGGGCCTGCTTGAGGGCCGCCTCCAGCACCTTCTTGTTGATGCCCTCGATCTTGATGTCCATCTGCAGGGCGGTGATGCCCTCGTGCGTGCCGGCGACCTTGAAGTCCATGTCGCCCAGGTGGTCCTCGTCGCCCAGGATGTCCGAGAGAATCACGTGCTTGCTCTTCTCCTGGATCAGGCCCATGGCGATGCCGGCCACATGCGACTTGATCGGCACGCCCGCATCCATCAGCGCCAGGGAGGCGCCACACACCGAGGCCATGGAGGACGATCCGTTGGACTCCAGGATCTCCGAGACCACGCGCATGGTGTAGGGGAACTTCTCCCGGCTGGGCAGCACGCCCGTGACGGCCTTTTCCGCCAGGAAGCCGTGGCCGATCTCGCGCCGGCCGGGCCCACGCAGGGGCGTCGTTTCGCCCACGGAGAAGGGAGGGAAGTTGTAGTGGAACAGGAAGCCCTTGAAGGAAATCCCGCTCAGCGCGTCGATCATCTGCTCGTCGTCACGCGAGCCCAGCGTCACGGTCACCAGTGCCTGCGTCTCGCCGCGGGTGAACAGGCCCGAACCGTGGGTACGGGGCAGGATGCTCGTCTCGCAGGTGATCTCGCGGATGTCCGTGGGCGAACGGCCGTCCACGCGGGCGCCGCTTTTGATGATGGCGTCCCGCATCACGCGCTTCTTGAGATCGCCGTAGATCTCGCCCACTTCCTTGCCCACCGAATCCGGGTCCTTCTCCGGATTGTAGAACTTGGCGACCACCTCTTCCTTCAGGGCGTCCAGAGCAGCGTAGCGATCCAGCTTCTCCTTGATCGTGAGCGCCTTGCCCAGCTTGGTCTTGGCGAACTTCTCCACCGCCGTGGCCAGCTTGGCGTCGCGCTGCACGGGCGCCACCTTGCGCTTGGGCTTGCCGGCCTTGGTGGCCAGCTTCTCCTGCAGCTCGATGAGGGGCTGGATGGTCTTGTGGGCGAACATGATGGCGTCCAGGGCCACCGCCTCGGAGACTTCCTTGGCCTCGCCCTCCACCATCAGCACGGCATCCTTGGAGGCCGCGACGAACAGGTCCAGCTCGCTCTCTTCCCGCTGCGCCGGGGTGGGGTTGGCGATGAACTCGCCATCCAGCCGGCCCACACGAATGCCGGCCAGCGGCCCCGGGATCGGGATATCCGATACCTGCAGAGCTGCCGAAGCGCCCAGCATGGCGGCGACGGCCGGCTCGCTCTCGTGGTCGGTGCTCAGCACCGTGGCCACGATCTGCGTCTCGAAGTGCCAGTTGTCGGGGAAGAGCGGGCGGATGGGGCGGTCGATGAAGCGCGAGATCAGCGTCTCGCGGTCGGACAGCCGGCCCTCACGCTTGAAGAAGCCGCCCGGGACGCGGCCCGCAGCGTACATCTTCTCCACGTAGTGCACGGCCAGGGGCGTGAAGCCCAGGTTTTTCTTCTCGCGCTTGTCGGCGGTGGCCGTGACCAGCACAACCGTATCGCCGTAGCGCACGACAACCGCTCCGGAGGCTTGGCGGGCCATGTGGCCCGTCTCCACCGATATGGAGCGGCCTCCGACTTTCTCGGAAAGCGTAATCATGTATTCCTGCTCCCTTGGGGGGATTCAACAGAGCCGAGGATGGCGTCGTCGTGGGAGCAGGTCGCTTTGGGATCCAACTCGGATTTCGGGCCGGAGCGCAGCGCCCCGTCCGAAGCCCCAATTGCATCCCAAGTTGCCGCTCGCGGATGACAGTCCGCCCTCGGGTTGGCCCCACACCTGGCCACATTGCCGGGTGGGGGGAACTGCTACGGCCTAGCGCCGGATTTCCAGTTTCTGGATCACGACGCGGTAGCGCTCGAGATCCTTGCGGATCAGGTAGTCCAGCAGCCGGCGGCGCTGGCTGACCATCTTCAGCAGCCCACGCCGCGAGTGATGGTCCTTCTTGTGCGTCTTGAAGTGTTCGGTCAGGTAGCGGATCTTCTCGGAGAGCAGGGCGATCTGCACCTCGGGCGATCCCGTATCGTTTTCGCCGCGCTTGTACTCGCCGATCAGTTCCTGCTTGCGTTCTGTCGTCAACATGCGTGTGTGCGTCCTTACCGTAACGATCCCACCTTAGCGATACCACCGGGCGGCCGCGCCGCCGGCGAATGGCTGGTCTGCGCATCCGGGCCTGCTGCTTCCCGGGCACATCCCCGACTGTTCAGTCTACACCAGCACCCGATTGGGCTGGAAGCCCCAGGCATCCTTGCCGTACTGCACCGCCTCGCCGATCGCGACGAGCGTGCCACAGGGGCGCACCGCCTTGATCTTGGCCGCGGGCTGCAGGGGTGCCGTATCGTCGGGAAGCGGGATGGTGCGACCATCCCGCAACTGCCGCTCGGTGGCATCCTCCACCTGCAGCGGCAGGTAGTCGGGCAAGAATGCGGCCGGATTCTGCAGGAACCCGAAATCGCCCTGTGCAAGGGCTTCCTCAATCCGAATCAGGGTAATGGAATTCTCCAAAGTAAACAAGCATCCGCAGGCCAGCCGTCGCAAGGCCGTCACATGGGCCCCCACGCCCAGCCGCATGCCGATGTCGTCCGCCAGGCTCCGCACGTACGTGCCGGCGGAGCAGGTCATGCGCAGCGTCACCTCGGGCAGGGCGATGGCCTCCACCTCCAGCAGGGGGATATGCACGTCACGCACCCGCTCGGGCACCTCCAGCCCCTGCCGCGCCAGCCGGTACGCCGGCACGCCGCCCACCTTCACCGCCGAGTAGCTGGGCACGCGCTGCGCGTAGCCGCCGCGGAAGACCGCCACGGCCGCCTGCACCGCCGCCTCGTCCACGCCGGAGGGGTCCGCCTCGGCGGTCACGGTGCCCTCCGCGTCGAAGGTATCCGTGCGCACTCCCAGGCGCAGCGTGGCGCGATAGGTCTTGTCCAGGCCCTCGAAGGCCGGGATCAGGCGCGTGGCCTTGCCCACGAACACGGCCAGCACGCCCGTCGCGATGGGATCCAGCGTGCCCAGGAAGCCCAGCTTGGGCCCGTGGCGGCCGCGCACGCCCAGCAGGCGCTTGATCCGCTCCAGCGTGCGGTTCGAGGTCAGTCCGGCCGGCTTGTCCAGCACGATGATGCCGTTGAGGACAGGCTCATTCATCGTCTTGGCGCACCTTCTTGAGCAGGATGTCCATCTCTTGCGCGTAGTCGAAGCCGGGATCGTAGTAGAAGTGCAGACGAGGCGTGCGACGCGTTTCCAGCGTGCGGGCCAGGGCGTGACCGAAGAAGCCGGCCGCGTTGTTCAGCAGCCGGGTCAGCTCGGCCGAGTCCACCGCCGAATCGTAGGCCGAGAACTGCACGCGGGCCGTGGACAGGTCCTTGGCCACGGTGACGTTCGTGATCGTGACGGTATGGAAACGCGGATCGCTGGCTTCCTTGACAAGGAGCTGGCCCAGCTTCTGGCGAATCGTCTCGTTGAGGTGCTCCAGCTTGCGACCCGCCATAGCCCCTTGCTCAGGCGCTCCGCCCGGCGCGTTCCAGCTTGGCTGCTTCCTCGACGCGCATGAAGGCCTCGATCTGATCGCCCTGGCGCAGGTCGTTGAAGTTGGCCACGCGGAAGCCGCACTCGAAGCCGGACTGCACCGTGGGCACGTCGTCCTTGAAGCGCCGCAGCGAGTTGAGCATGCCGGTGTGGATGATCACGTCGTCGCGGTACACGCGCACCGGCACGTTGCGCTCCATGCGTCCATCGGTGACGTAGCCACCGGCGATGCGGCCGTCCTTGGTGGTGCTGAACACGTCGCGCACCTCCATGTGGCCGATCACCTCCTCGCGCACCACCGGCTTCAGCAGACCCTGCAGGGCCGCGTGCACATCGTCCAGCAGCTCGTAGATGATTGTGTAGGCCTTGATGTCCACGCCCTCGGAGCGGGCCAGATCGCCCGCCTTGGTCTCGGCGCGCACATTGAAGCCGATCACGACCGCATTGGAGGTGGCGGCCAAGTTCACGTCCGTTTCCGTGATGCCCCCCACGCCCGCGCGGATAACGTTCACGCGGATGCGCTCGTCCCCCTCCTTTTCCAGGCTGGAGCGGATGGCCTCCAGGGAGCCCTGGGTATCGGCCTTGATCACCATGTTCAGCGTGCCCTGCTCGGCGCCCGGGCCGGCCTGCTGCAGGAAGTCCTCCAGGGAGACCAGACGCGGCGCCTGAGCTTCCTCGCGCTGTTCGGCGGCGCGCAGGGAGGCCGCCTCCCTGGCGGCGTGCTCGTCTTCCATCACGGCGAACAGGTCGCCGGCCTGAGGCAGCTCGCCGAAGCCCAGCACCTCCACCGGCATGGAGGGCGTGACGAATTCCACCGCCTCGCCGCGGTCGTTCACCATGGCACGCACCCGGCCGTAGCTATAGCCGGCCACGAAGTGATCCCCGATGCGCAGCGTACCGCGCTCCACCAGCACCGTGGCCACGGGGCCGCGGCGGCGGTCCATCTGCGATTCGATGATGTGGCCACGGGCACGCCCTTCCGTGGTCGAGCCCAGTTCCAGCAGTTCCGCCTGCAGGTGGATCATTTCCAGCAGCTGCGGCACGCCATCGCCCGAGACGGCCGAGATGGGCACCATTACCGTGTCGCCGCCGTACTCCTCGGGCACCAGACCGTGTTCCATCAGTTGGCGCTTGATCTTGTCCGGATCGGCGTTGGGCCGGTCCATCTTGTTCATCGCCACCAGGATGGGCACCTCGGCGGCCTGGGCATGCTCGATGGCCTCCACCGTCTGCGGCATCACGCCGTCGTCGGCCGCCACGATGAGCACCACCAGATCGGTCACATTGGCACCACGCCGGCGCAGGGAGGTGAACGCCTCGTGGCCCGGGGTATCCAGGAACACGATGTCGCCCGCGTCGCTCTTCACGTAGTACGCGCCGATGTGCTGCGTGATCCCGCCCGCCTCGCCGGAGGTGATGTGGCTTTTGCGGATGTAGTCCAGCAGCGTGGTCTTGCCATGGTCCACGTGGCCCATGATGGTCACGATGGGCGGCCGCGGAGAAAGCTGGTCTGCGGGGATCTCCTCCTCCTTGATCAGCTCGTCCAGACTCGGGGAGCCCGTGAAGACCTCCAGCGACACGTCGTATTCCGACGCGAGCAATTCCGCGGTGGAGCTGTCCACCGAGTCATTGACCGTGGCCATCGTGCCCAACGCCATCAGCTTGCGCAGCAACTCGGGCGCCTTGACGCCAATGGCGCCGGCCAGATCGGCCACGCGAATGTTGTTGCCGATGCGAATCGCTTTCTGGCGCGGATTGAACGTGTGCTTGGGTTCCTCGGTCATCATCCGCGGGGGAGGCGCACCCTTGCGGCGCCGGGCCCCACCACGCCGCGGTCGCACCCATTCGTCGTCGTCCGCGATATAGTTGGCACCCTTGCGTTCCCGCTTGACGTCGCGCCAGCTTCCACGGGCGGCCTCTTCCACCGGGGCGGCGCCTTCGGGGCGCTTGCGGCCCTTGCGGGGCTCGCGCCAATCCTCGCCCGGCGCTCGTGCACCGGCCTTGGCCGCGTCCACGTCCACCGGCTTGGGCAGGGGAATGCCGATCACGGGTCGCGGCGCCTGCATGCGGCCCACGGCCTGGGTCGACTCGCCATCTTCGGGTGCGGGCGCCCCTTCCTCTCCCTCGGCACCGGCAACCGGCTCGGCAGCCGCGGCCAGGGGGGCTTCGGCACCCTCGGCGGCTACCTGCGCTTCCGGTGCCTCACCGGACGGGCCTTCGGCGGCCTCTTCGGCCTCCTGAGCGCGGCGGGACTTCAGGCGGACCGGGGCCACCTCCTCGCGGGTCTTCTGATCCTCGGGCAGCGGACCTTCCATGCCCAGGGATTCCTTGATCTTGCGCACCTCGCCGGAGCGGCGGGCGGAGATGATGCGGCGCTTGCGCGGGCGGTCCTCCTCCTCTCCCTCGGCTTCCTCTTCCGACGCGGACGGCTGCTCCACGACGCGGCTCACCGGCTCAAGCATCTTGCTCTTGACGTCGGCGATGGTCTTTTGATCCAGGACGTTGAAGTTCCCGTCGACCTTGTAACCGAGCGCTTTCATGCGATCGATCAGGTCTTTGCCTGGAATGTTCAGCTCGCGGGCCAGCTCGAATACTCTCATCACTCCTGATACCTATACGGATTGCGCTCCAGCGCGCCCGGACGCGCCGGGTCCTCCTGTGTTCCTGCTTTGCGTCGCCTATCCAATCACTATGACATAATTGTCCACCTATGTCTCCTGCTGCGGTTCGCGGTCCGCACCGTCCTGCGGCTCCTCCTCGGCGTCATCTGCGGCGGGCGCGGGCGCGGGCTCGGTCGTGCCTTCCGGCGCGGCTTCAGCCTCCGTGACGGCCTCCGCTGCGGGGGATTCCTGCGGCACGGGCTCCTCCGCTGCGGGGGACTCCTCCACCGGCTCCGCCTCTCCAGCGGCCTCCGCTGCGGGGGACTCCTCCACCGGCTCCGCATCGCCGGCGGCACCCACGGCTTCGTCCGCCTGCACCGCTGCCTCGTCGGGCGGCTCCACGGGCGGCACGGGGGCACCCTCCCACGCCATCCTGGCGGCAGCGGCCTGCTCGGGCGGAAGCTCCTGCTCCGGCTTGGGCAGACCGGCGGCGACCTCCTCCGGCCCGGCCGCCTCTGCCGATTCGGCAGCGGCTTCCGATGCTCCCTCCTCGGCAGCTTCTTCCCCGCCGGCTTCCGCGGCAGGCGGCGCAGCGCCCGCTGCTGGCGCCATGCCCATCTGAGCCTGCGAGGCCAGCAGGCTCTGGCGGATCTGCTCTTCCAACGAGGGGCCGGCCTCCTGCGGGCTCATCACGTTGATCTTGTAGCCCAGCAGCTTGGAGGCGAGGCGCACATTCTGCCCGAAGCGACCGATGGCGAGGGAGAGCTGATCGGGCTCCACCTCCACGTCGATCTCCATGTTCTCCTCGTCGATCTTGATGCGCGACAGCTCCGCGGGCGCCAGGGCATTGGCCACGTAGGTGGGCAGGTCCTCGGCATAGTGGATGATGTCGATCTTCTCCCCACGCAGCTCGGAGATGATGGACTGTACCCGCGAGCCGCGCAGACCCACGCACGCGCCCACCGGGTCCACGTCCGGATCGTTGGAGCGCACGGCGATCTTGGCGCGGCGGCCCGGCTCGCGCGCCGCGGTCACGATCTCCACGATGCCGTCGTAGATTTCCGGCACCTCCATCTCGAACAGCTTGGTCAGCAGCGTCGGGTCCGCACGGGAGATCACCAACTGCGAGGGCTCCTTGGGATCGTTGAGCACGTCCAGCAGGATCAGGCGGATGTGGTCGCCGCTGGAATAGCGCTCGTGGGGAATCTGCTCGCGGCGATACAGGATCGCCTCGGTCTGGTTCAACGTGATGAACGTGCGGCCGCGCTCCGTGCGGCTCACCACCCCGTTGAGGATCTCGCCCACGCGATCCTTGAAGGTCTCGTAGATCGTCTCGCGCTCGGCCTCGCGGATCTTCTGGAAGATGAGCTGGCGCGCCGTCTGGGCGATTACCCGGCTCAACTCCTTGTTGTCGATCTCGTACTCCACCTCGTCGCCCGACTCGGCCAGCGAATCCAGCTTGCGAGCCTCGGCGAGGCCGATCTCGTTGTCCGGATCGGTCACCTCCTCCGCCACGATCTTGTAGCGGTAGACCTCCAACTCGCCCGTGGACTCGCTGATGCGCGCCTCGATGTCCTCGAACTGCTTGAACTTGCGCTTGGCCGCCATCGTGACGGCTTCCTGAATGACCGCCACGAGCCGCTCCCGCGGAATGCCTTTCTCGCGGGCGATATCGCCGATGGCTTCCAGTATGTTTTCCCTGGCCATGAACCTCGTGCCTTATCCGTTTGGGGCGTAATACGCCGGTCGTTGGATGTCCTCTGCTCTCGCTCGGTTCGCCAGTGCGCGGCTCACAGGTCCGGATCCAGCCGCGCGCCGCGGATGCCCTCCAGGGGCACCTCCAGTGACTCGCCGTCCACCGTCAGCCGCAGGGCCTCGCCCTCCAGCGCTTCCAGCACGCCGCGCACCGTGCGCTGCTTGCGCTCCGGCATCACGTCGGGCGCCAGCGTGAACCGCACCAGCTTGCCCAGGGACTGCTCGAAGTGCCGCCGCTCGTGCAACGGCCGCAACAAGCCGGGTGAGGAAACCTCCAGCGCGTAGGACTGAAGGATCGGGTCCTCCACGTCCAGAATGCGCCCGGCCAACTCGCTGATCGCCGTCAGCTCGTCCAGCCCCACGGCCGGCTCGCGATCCACGATCAGCCGCAAGACGGCAGTGGCGCCCTCGTGGAACTGCACCTCCAGCAGCCGGCAGCCGATGCTTTGGATCGGCTCGGCCAACAGGGCCTCCACGCGTTCGGCGATATCCACCCCGTGCGCCATGTCCCGATTGAGGTGCGGCCCCGTCGCGCGGAAATTGCCGCGGGGAAGGCGCGCACCCGCCGGCAGCGCCACTGCTGCGCCCTGGTGCGGCCGGGAAGCACCGGCTTGGCGGAACAACCCGCCGGGTCCTTCCGGTGACTTAACTTTCTATCCTAAATGGTTTTTTGGGCGAACCGCAAGAAAAAGCGAGGACCGTCAGCGCTTCGTTGTCGCGCACCCGGCGGCGTTCGCCCACCATCGAGCCTGGGAGCCGCGCATTCCCGTCTCAACGCCGCAAACCGATGCGGTTCGACCCCACAAACAGGGCCCAGGGAGCCTCGCTTCCCGGTGGAGGTATGGGGGGCACCACCCCCATGGCCAAAATGCCTTTCGAGACGGAACCTAGTGCTGCACGGGCTCCGTGCCGGGCTTGGCGAGGGACTCCAGCACGAGTTCGGCCACGTCCTTGACCTTGATCTCGTCATCGCGGCCGGACTGCCGCACGCCGTCGTCGATCATGGTCATGCAGAAGGGGCAGCCCACGGCGATGGTGGTGGCGCCCACCTCCACGGCCTGCCGCACGCGCTCCTCGTTCACGCGCCGGCCGATGTTCTCCTCCATCCACATGCGCGCGCCGCCGGCCCCGCAGCAGAAGCTCTCGTTGCGGCTGCGGCGCATCTCCACCGGCGCCTCCTTGGCCGTAGCGCCCACCAGCTTGCGCGGGGCGTCGTACTCGCGGTTGTAGCGGCCCAGGTAGCACGGGTCGTGGAAGGTCACGGTGCCCTCGACGCTGGGCGCCAGCGTCAGCCGGCCTTCGTCCACCAGCCGCGCGATGTACTGTGAGTGGTGGAACACCTCGTAGCGGCCCTCCAACTGCGGGTACTCGTTCTTGAGGGCGTTGAGGCAGTGCGGGCACTGGGTCACGACGTGCTGCACGCCCAGCCCGTTGAGGGTCTCCACGTTTTCCCGGGCCAGGGCCTGGTAGAGCATCTCGTTGCCGGAGCGCCGGGCCAGATCGCCCGAGCACTTCTCTGCCGTGCCCAGGATGGCGAAGCTCACGCCGGCCTGCTGCAGCAGGCGCGCGGTGGCCTGGGCCACCTTCTGGCTGCGCTTGTCGAAGCTGCCCATGCAGCCCACCCACATCAGCACGTCCACCGCCTCGGTCGGCGGCTCGGTGAGGATGGGCACCTCGAAGTCCAGCTCCGCGGCCCAGTCCGCGCGCTTGTCGTAGCCGATGTTCCACGGGTTGGCGTTCTGCTCCAGGCCGCGGAAGGTGGGCGTCAGCTCCTTGGGATATTGCTCCTGCATGAGCGTCTGTGCCTGGCGCATGGCGATGATGCGCGGCACGTGCTCGATGGAGACCGGGCAGACCTCCTCGCAGGCGCGGCAGGTGGTGCAGCTCCACAGCGTGTCGTGCCGGATCACGTCGCCCACGAGCTGCCTGGCGTCACTGCTGCGACCCGTGGCGATGATGTGGTCCGCCTCCTCCTCCAGGTAGTGGCGCAGCGCGTCGTTCATCCACTTCAGCGCCAGCGGCTTCTTGGTCACGTAGGTGGGGCAGATGTCATAGCAGCGCCCGCACTCGGTGCAGGTGTAGACATCCAGGCCCTGCTTCCAGGTGAGCTGCTCCACGCGCGTCACGCCCAGCGCTTCGTTCTCCCAGGCCTTCTCGTCCTCCAGGTCCAGCAGGGCCGCGGGGGTATGGGGATAGCCCAGCGAGCCGAAGAACACGTTGGGCAGCGCGGAGATGACGTGCGCGTGCTTGCCGAGCGGGAGCAGGTTCAGGAACACCAGGATCACGCCCACGTGCAGCCAGTAGCCGAACTCCACCAGCCCCGCATTGATGGCGTGCCCCCAGGGCGCAATGCCCGTGGCCAGCAGGGAGGCGAACGGCGCCCAGGTGCGCTCCGCACCAAAGACCGGGCTGTGCAGCAGGTGCAGGTCCTGCCCCCACAGCGCCACCAGGTTGAACTTGGCCGCGTCGTAGAACAGGTCCGTGACCACCACGCCCAGGATCAGGCCCAGGATCACGAGGCCTTCCACGTTCAGGTCCAGCCGCCGGGGCCGGATCACCAGGCGCCGGTAGACCGCGATGGCCACCATCGCCAGCACCACCACCTCGGTGAGGTCGTAGAGGAACGTGTACAGGAAGCCCAGGCCCAGCGGCGAATCGGAGCCCAGCAGCGGCAGCAGCTCCTGGAAGCCGGGATGGTAGGCGTTGCCGAACAGGATGATCTCCCGCAGGGCCAGCACCATGAAGCCCCAGAAGATGAAGAAGTGCATGGCCCCCGCGGAGCGCTCCTTGCGCCGCGCCACCAGCTTGCTCTGCCCCAGGCCGATGCGGAACAGCAGGCCCAGGCGCTGCCAGGGCCGATCGATGCGGTTCTCCGGCGCCATGCGCGCGAACAGGCGCACCTTGGTGCCGACGGAGTAGGCAAACACCGCCAGGGCCGCCACGAGGGCGAGGGTCATCAGCTCGGCTTGCATCGGTGCTCCGATCGAAGCGGGGGGAGTCCGGCGCCGTCAGGGCGCCGGGAGCGGCATCACGACTTGTGCTTCTTGATCTCCTCGATCAGCACCGGCACGACCTTGAACAGGTCGCCCACGATGCCGTAATCGGCGACGGAGAAGATCGGCGCATCCGGGTCCTTGTTCACCGCGATGATCAGCTTGGAGCCGCTCATCCCGGCCAGGTGCTGGATCGCGCCCGAGATGCCGATGGCGAAGTACACGTCCGGCGTGACCACGCGGCCCGTCTGGCCCACCTGCAGCTCGAAGGGCATCCAGCCGGAGTCCACCACCGCCCGCGAGGCGCCGTAGGCCGCACCCAGGGCATCGGCGAGGGGCTGCACGAACTCCACGCCCTCCGGCCCGCGCACGCCGCGGCCCACGGAGACCACCGTGGCGGCATCGCCCAGGTCCACCCGGCCCGTGTCCTCCTGCACCACCTCCTTGACCACGATGCGCCCATCGCCCGCCGGCGCGGCGAGGGTCGCCACGTCCGCGGACTTGGCCTCGGCCGGCTGCGCATCGAAGGCCCCGCTGCGCACGGTGACCACCTTCACGCCGGGCTTCTTGAGGCGCAGCTTCTGGCGCACCTTGGTGGCCATGGCCGGCCGCATCACCTCTGCCGCATCGCCGCTGATGGTGACATCCGTGCAGTCCGCGGCGAACGCGGCGCCCAGCCGGGCGGCCAGCGCCGGACCCAGGGCCTTGCCAAACTCCGAGGCGCTCAGCCACACCATGTCCGCCTGCGCCTGCCCGGCAGCATCGGCCGCGGCGGCCACGTAGCGGTCCTGCGCGTAGTTGGCCAGCGCGGCGTCGTCCGCCACATACACCTTGGCGGCGCCGTGACCGGCCAGCGTGTCCGCCTGCGCCTGCACGCCACTGCCGATCAGCACGGCGGAGGCCGTGTGTCCGTCCTGCTTCAGCTTGCCCAGCAGCTCCAGGGTCGGCTTGCGCACGGCCCCGCCCTTCACTTCCGCGACGACGAGTACGTTGCTCATAGGTCGAATGCTCTCGCTTGGCTGGGACTCGCGCCCTGCCCGGTGGGCGGGACGGAGCCCATCATGGGAATCCGCGATGGAGCGGGCCCTCGGGGGCCCGGGGCGCGGGGCATCAGGCGAAGATCTTGGCCTCGTTGGCCAGCAGGTCCACCACCTGGCGCGTGATCTCTTCCGCATCGCCCTCGAACTTCTTGCCGGCGGCGCGCTGGGGCGGCGGGCTGAACTCGACGATCTCCACGCCCGCGCCCGCGGCGCCCACCTCGTCCGGCGCGATCCCCAGATCGGCCAGGGTCAGCACCTCCATGGGTTTCTTCTTGGCCTGCATGATGCCGCGCAGGGAGGCCAGCCGGGGCTCGTTGAGGCTGTCGTTGGCCGTCAGCACGGCGGGCAGGGTCACCTCCATCACCTCGGCGCCCACATCGCCCTTGCGGCGCAGCGTGAGCTTGCCGTCGCCCGCGGGGGTCTCGATCTTGACGATGTTCACGCACAGCGGCGCGCCCAGCAGCTCCGCCAGCGCGGCGCCGGTGGCGCCCATGTCCGTGTCCTGCGCCTGCCGCCCGGTGATCACCAGGTCGAACGGCCCGCGCTGGATTGCCTTGGCGAGAATCTTCGCGTAGCCGAACGAATCCGAGCCCTCGGTGGCCGGATCGTTCACGTGGATGCCCTTGTCCGCGCCCATCGCGAGCGCCTTGCGCAGGGCCTCGCCGCTGCGCTCGGGGCCGATGGTGACGGCCGTCACCTCGCCGCCGGTGGCCTCTTTGAGCTGCAGGGCGGCTTCGAGGGCATTCTCATCCCACTTGCTGAGGATGTAGTTCAGACCGTCCTCCACGATCTTGCCGTCCCGCACGCGGATGTTCAGTTCCACGTCGATGACGGACTTGACGGGCACGACGATGTTCAATGGGTCCTCCGTCGCAATTAGGAGTGGCTGCGCTTTCCCCCGGGGGTCTGGCCCCGTCCCGCTTCTCATGGGTTTCCCCGCATCTTTAACGAAATCAACGGGGATGTTCAAGGCGAGAGGCGCGGGCGGCGGGGTGCGTAGCCGCGGAGACGGCCCGCGCACTCAGGAGACGCGGCCCACCGCGCCCGCTCCCTTGGCCCCGCTGCATGCTTGTGGCGGCAAGTGACCCCGCTGCCTGTTGGCCGAATTCCAACCGCCGGGGCGGGTGCCTCGGCTACCGCAGGCCGGGGAAGCTCTCGCTGATGCGATGGCCCAGCAGCAGGATGGGCAGCAGGGCGGTGAAATTGAAGCCCATGTGGAAGAGCACGGAGGGCCAGAGGGAGCCCGAGGCCTCGCGCAGCCACGCCAAGAGGTAGCCCACGATGGCGATGGCGGCCATGGCCGGCAGGTAGCCGCCCGTCTGCACCCCGTGCAGCGCCGTGAAGAGGGCGGTCACCAGCAGCGCCGCGGGCACGAAGCCCATGCGCCGACGCAAGGCGGGCAGCAGGACGCCGCGGAACAGCGCTTCCTCCAGGAAGGGCGCCATGATCACGGCCATCAGGAACAGCGCGGCCACGGCCCAGGGGCCATAGGCCACGAAGCGCAGCATGGGGTTGCTGAGGCCCTCGGGCGGCGGGAAGAACATGGCCAGCAGGACGCTCACCAGCTGCAGGCTCATGCCGGCCACGAACACGCGGACGACGCGGAAGCGGCGCAGCCCCTGCAGCCGCAGGCCGGCCAGAAAACGCATCCGATGGCGGCGCACCAGCAGCCAGTACACGCCCAGCCAGCCCAACGCATGCGAGACGCCGATGACGAGGGGCAGCACGACCTTGAACATCTGCCGCTCCGCCTCGTCCATGCTCATGCTGGCGGGCAGCACGTAACTCATCAGGGCCGAGGCGCCCAGGGAAACCAGCGGCTGCGAGACGGCGAACAGCGCCACCACCAGCAGCGCCTCCCACACCCTCCAGGGCGGATAGGGGCGGACTGCTCCCGGGCGTGGGGGCGTGTAGAAGTAGCCGCGCTGACCAGGCGGTCCGAAGCGGTCGTTAGTCACCTTCCACCGCACCCTGTGCAAGGAGCGCGTCGATGCGGGCCTGATCGTAGCCCAGGCCGGCCAGCACGTCGCGCGTGTGCTCCCCCAGTTTGGGCGCCCGCTGGCGCACCAGGCCACGCCCGCCATCCAGGAAGAACGGCAGGTTAGCCAGCCGCATGGCGCCGAACTCCGGATCGTCGAGTTCCGCCAGGGCCCCGATGGCCTCCGGCTGCGCGTCCGCCAGCATCTGGGCCAGGTTGTTCACCGGCGCACAGGGCACCCCCGCGGCGCGCAGGGGCTCCAGCAGGTCGCCGGTGTGCCGCTTGGACAGCTCGTCCATCAGCAGGGGCAACAGCTCCTCGCGGTGCTGCACGCGGGTGGCGTTGCTCTTGAAGCGGGGATCGTCGATCAGGCGCTCCATGCCAATGGTGCGGCACAGGCGCTCCCACAGGTTCTGGTTGGCCGCGGCGATGAAGATAGAGCCGTCCGCCGTGGGGAAGGCCTGGTAGGGCACCACGGAGGGATGCGCCGAGCCGATGCGCTTGGGCACCACATCGTCCTGGAAGTAGTTGGAGACCTGCACGGTCAGCAGGCCCAGCGACGTCTGCAGCAGCGAGGCCTCCACCCGGCAGCCCAACCCCGTGCGCTCGCGCCGGAACAGCGCGCTCACGGTGGCCAAGGCGGAGCTGATGCCCGTGCTCATGTCCAGAAAGGAAACGCCGCAGCGGGCGGGCGGGCCGTCCGGGTGCCCCGTCATGTCCATCACGCCCGTGTAGGCCTGCACCAGCGCCTCGTAGCCGGGGTCGGCGGCCTTGGGCCCCGTGCGGCCGAACGCGGAGATGGAGGTGTAGACCAGGCGCGGGTTGACCGCTTTGAGCGCCTCGTAGTCCAGCCCGAAGCGCTCCATGGTGCCCGTCTTGAAGTTCTCCACCAGCACGTCGCTGCGGGCCGCCAGATCCTTGACCACTTCCGCGCCCTCGGGGGACTTCAAGTCCACCACGATGCCGCGCTTGTTCAGGTTCATGCCCATGAACGGGCTGCCCACCTCGCGGCTCAGGGGCGGCCACATGCGCGATTCGTCCCCGCTGCGGTCCTCCACCTTGATCACCTCGGCCCCCATCATGGAGAGCAGCATGGCGCAGTAGGGCCCCGCGAGCACGCGGGAGAGGTCCAATACGCGGATGCCTTCCAGTGGCAAAGGCTGGATTTCCATGGGAATGCGGTCCTTGTCGCTTGCAGGGTGCGGGGCATGGCGCCGCCGGGCGGGCCGGAATGCACCACCTGTAACGGGGATCGGGCTGAATCGCAAGGCACGCCGGGGTCTGCGGCGCTCGGCGATCCGCGCCGCCGCTGGGTGCGGGCACGACGGCCAGGGGTGCGCGGGCTGCTGCGGTGGGCCTAGAGCTGGCGCTGGCCCCGATAGTAGGCCATGTAGTCCTCCGCGACGCGCTGCGCGGGGAGGTCCAGCATTCCGGCAATCATCGTCACGAAGCCCTTCACGTAGACCGGAGCAGGCAGGAAGGTGAATTGCTCCTCCTCCAGGTACTCGATGTACGTGCGGCGGATCTTGGTGCGCTCCGCGATGTCCTCGCGGGAGATGCCCTTCATCTGGCGGATCTTCTTCAGCACCGGCCCGGTGAAGCAGGAGACGGTCTGGATGTACTTCTCCGCCTCCGTGTCCTGGGCGGGCGGCTCGGCGCGGGCCTCGTTCTGGGCGGTCGGCTCGGCGCGGGCCTCCTCCGGCTCCGGCGGGGCTTCGGGGGCCGGATCGCGCGCGGGCCGTGGGCTCGTGCTGCGGACAGGGCCACCGGCACCCGGGCCCGTACCGCTCCCGCCACCGGCCATGGCCCGGCCGCGGGCCGCGGCGGCTCCGCCGCCCTGCCCGCGCAGAGTGGAGGGCCGAGGCTGCAGGTTGGGGCGCACCTCGCGCGGGCTGGAGCCCTCTTCGTCCAGTCCGTCCAGGAAGGCGTCGTACTCGCGGCGCAGCTCGGGATTGAAGAGCGTCTCGTAGGCACGCGAGATGAGGGCCAGGATCTCCTGGTTCTCCTCATCGGTGAAGAGCGAATAGGTGGCGAGCGAGTTGTCCTGGAACGCGTGCTTGGACACGTCGTACGCGTTCCGGATGTCCTCGGGGGAGGCAGTGCGAGCGACGCCCAAGATTTCGTAATAGTTTTGGGACTTGAGGGACTTCATCGCTTCCCCACCGTCGCCGGGATTTGGGCCGGATTGTCGCTATTCAGGCTTCAACTGCAGATTGTTCAGCAGATTGTAGCTAATTGTGCGGAGATTTCGCGCGCTCTTGCTGTTCTCTCCGTTCAATGTGACCGGTTGGCGTTTACGAATGGATTGCCAAACTTGGTCATCATTTTCAAGGTATCCAAGAAAATTAACCTTGATTCCGAAGAACTTTTCGCAGGCGGCCTGCATGGAGTAGCCCACCCGCACGTCACTCATCGAGCGCACCTGATTGAGCACGATCGCCGGTTGGAAATCGGACATGGCCTCGTCCAGTTGCGAGCCCAGCCGGCTGTCCATGCGGTGCACGTGCTCGATCAGGTCCACCGGCGAGCGGATGCCCAGGTCGTTCTTCTTGTCCATCGCCTTCTCGATCACCATGCGCACCTGCGGCTCCTGCGCCAACAGCTTGAGCTTGCGGAACAGGGCGCTCTTGATGAAGCGGTAGGCATTCTCGATGGACGTGGGCTCCGGCAGCACCACCAGCACGCCCCGGTCGGCCAGCAGGAAGAAGTCCAGCGTGTTGTTGGTGGTGCCCGCCCCCAGGTCCAGGATGATGTAGCTCACATTGAGGCTTTCGATCGCCCGCAGCAGCCGCACCTTCTGACTGTACTTGGGGTTGGCGATGCCCAGGAAATCCTGCGCCCCGCTGATGAGCATCAGGTTGTCCAGCGACGTGCGCAGAATCACGTCCTCGATGCGCACATTGGGGTAGTTGACGAAATCGGAGAGTGTCACTTCCGGCGCCGACACACCCAGGCACGTGTGCAGATTGGCCCCGCCCAGGTCCGCGTCGATCAGGATCGTCCGCTTCTGCGCCTTGGCCAGCAGGATGCCCAGGTTGCTGGCGACGAAGCTCTTGCCAACGCCGCCCTTGCCCCCGCCGATGGCAATGATTTCCTTTTCCCGAAGGATCTGGCCCACGGATCGTCCCGTCCCGATGAGTGCTAGCAGATGCCCGCGGCTGGCGGTAGCCCGGGCGTGGAGGCCCGTTTGGCCCCCGATGCGTCCCCTGTGTACGGCGCTTGCTGCGGCGCTTCGAGCCCCGCTGCCGCAGCGAGGCGCCCTGCCGTCATCAAAGCAAGAACCCGACCATCCCGGGCGGGTGCCCCGATCGGCCCAATCCGTTGGACTTGGAGCGGACTAGCGGACGCGCCACATCAGCGCGCAGCCGAGAACGACGTAGGCCCCGTTCACGGCCCAGGCGCCGAGCAAGGGGCTCAGGTAGCCGCCCTTGCCCAGCGTGAATACGATTTCCGTGGCAATCAGAAACAGCAAGCCGCCGAGGATGCCGACCATGATCTCCCCAGACGCCCGCCCCCGGCGAAAGTGGCCCTGGGCCAACGGCGTGCCGAACCAGACGAGCGCGAACGGGGCAAACAATGCCGCAGTTTTTTGGTACCATTCCAGTTCATAAAGCTCAACCCGGCGGCCCTGACTTTGAAGTTGACGTATTCTGGAGGACAGTTCAAAAAAGGGCATGTGATGGGCGTCCAGCACGTCCTGCTGAAACAGGTCGGGAAAGTCCTTCCGGGGGCGCTCCAGGGTTGGGGCGCGATTGAGCGTCCAGCCATGCAGGCCGAGGGTGCGGGTGATGACATCCTGCAGCCGCCAGGTGTCGTCATTGCCGCGCTCCACATGCTGCGCGCGCTGGAGGCGCTCCAGCCGGAAGGGAGGCCTGGACGCCAGCGTGAAGATTTCCACGTCGGTGACGCGCCCACGCTGCGGATCGACGCGGCGGGCGTAGATGATCTGGTCGCGCAGCACCGTCCATTGATGGGCGTCGGCGGAGGTTGCGGCGGCCGGATCGGCGTGCTGGAGCATGCGGAACAGGTAGTTCTGATTGCCGTAGACCAGCGCCGAAATGAACACCAGCACCAGGCCGATCGGCCGCAACTGCCCCAGCAGCCCCACTCCCACGCTCTGCATCGCCACCAGCTCGGAGGAGCGGCCCAGGCTGTTGAACGTGAACAGCGTGGCCAGCAGCGCTGTCATGGGAAGGAGCAAATCGAAGATGCCGGGGAGCGATCGGAGGGTATCGTCAAGAAAGTGGAATAGCCCGTCCGGACTGGTTACGATGCTGTCCAGGTTTCCGAACAGGTTGGAGATGATGACCAGCAGCACCAGCGCCATCAGGCACAGCGACCAGTACTTGAGATAGATGCCGGCGATATAACGGGAGAGGAGTTTCATCGTTCAACCAGAAAGGCAGCGCGGAGGCTGGCCGTTCACACCCGGCGGCACCGCGTGCGAGACTGCGGCAGGCCCCCCGGGGGCGCAGGCGAATCCACCGATCGGATCTGAGAGGCGCAGGGCATGAACAAATCCATCCTCGTCCTGGACGAAAACTCAGTCATCCATGGCTTGGTGACATCGGCTCTGGAAACGGAGGGGCTGACCCTGCACCACGAGTTCAACCCCGGCAGGTATGTGGAGCGGGCCAATTCCCTTATGCCGGATTTGATCCTCGTCGGCAATTCTGAGCGCGACCCCGACTACGAGATCTGCCGCAGTCTGAAGGCCTCCGGGCAGCTTTCCGAGGTGCCGCTGGTGCTGCTGGCCAGCTCCAAGCAATCGCTCAGCAGCGATCTGCTGGAGCGGCTGCGGGTGGCCGGCGTGGTGCGCAAGCCCTTCGAGGCGAGCGACCTGCAGCAGCAGGTGAGCAAGCACCTGAATCTGGTGGATCTGATCGGCTCGGCCTACGAGTACCGCCAGTCCCAATCCACCGCGGACGAAGGCAGCAACCCCCTGGCCAACCTGGACGTGCTGGACGACGAGGTGCTGGGCCTGCTGCGCGGCACGGCGCCCGCGCAGGCAGCACCCACAGCGGTCGCCGCGACACAGGCCGCGCCCGCCCAGCCCGAGCCACAAGCAGCCGTCGGCGGGGCGCCCATCGTGGACGATGAGGTGCTGGCCGAGGCGTTGCAGCCCGAGCGTGCCTTCGAGGCGATCGACGAGGCGGAGCCCCAGGGCCCCACGGGGCCCCGCTACGATTCCCTGGAGACACTGGAAGGCGAGTTCCCCAGCGAGACCCTGGAGATACCCGAGAGCGAGGACGAGCTGGACGAACTGGGCGCGGCGGACGTGCTGGAGGAGGAATCGCCCGAGGAAGCCGTGTTCGAGCCCCAGGGCTTCGACCAGGAACTGGAGGCGGAGCACGGCGGGCCAGCGGAGCCGAGCCTGGACGATATCGAAGTGGAACTGCCCGAGGACACGCTGGACACCGGTGCCCTGACCAGCGAGCTGGACGAAGGCGAGGTGGACCTGTTCGAGTCCGACCTGGTGGACGAGGGCGAGGGCGTCACCCACACGGAGTACGAGGAGAGCATCCCACTGTCCGTGCTGCGCATGATGGAGCTCAAGCCGGTCTTCACCATGACCCAGGAGGAGACGGCGGAGGAGGAGGTGCTCGAGCCCTTCGACTTCGAGCCGGACGCCACCGAGGTGCAGGCCATCCAGAGCGAGCTGGACGACCTGGAAGCGGTGGACCTGGCCGCCGAGCCCCACGCCGAAGCCGAAGCGGAGGAAGCCGCTGAGGTGCGCGAGCAGGAGCTGGAGTTCGTCAGCGAGCAGGACCTCCAGTCCATCGGCACCGCCGAGGAAGAAGCGCTGGAGCCCCCGGAGGACTTCAACCTGATGGGCGAAAGCGAGCCGGAACCCGAGCCTCTCGTGGAAGCCACACCGGAGCCGGCACCCGAGCCCGTCGTGGAAGCCGAGCCCGAGCCGGTGCTGGAGGAAGAAACGCTGGAGGCCGACGAGCTGGAAGGCGCGGAGATCGGCGAGGACTGGGGCGAGGAGGAGCTGGACGCCGAGTCGCTGCGTGCCGGGGAACCGGTGGCCGGGCCGGCGGATGCCGCCCCACGGGCCGAGGAGCCCGTGGCAGCCGTCTCCCCCCTCGACGAGGGCGAGGAGGACGACTACTTCATCGAGGAGTATCTGGGCGACGAGGAGATCGACGAGGAGCAGATCATCGCCGCGGAGGAAGAAGAAGACGAGGAGGACATCGAAGCGCCCGAGCTCTCCGAGGAGGACGAGGCCGACCTGGACGAGCTACTGGCCAGCGAGGAGCACCTGGACGATCTGGACGACCTGGACGAGGTGGAGGCGGACACCCTGGTGGCCGAGGATGCCGAGGGGCTGGACGAGGACATTGAGCTGGACACCGAGGAAGAGGAGTTGATCCTCTCCTCACTGGATACCGAGCACCAGGAGCACCGCGCGGCCGCCGAAGAGCCGCTCTTCGAGCGCAACTTCAATGCGCTGGAGGAGGAGGGCGCCGCGGCATCGGCGAGCGACGAAACCTGGCAGCTTGAGCAGGAGGATGGCGGTTTCGCGATGGTGGACGAAGAGCTGCCGGGCGAAGAGGTGATCGACCTGGAGGAGCCCGAAGCCGAACCCACCGGCGCAGAGGAAGCCGAACTGGAGGCCATGGAAGAGGTTCCGGCCAGCGCGCTGGAAGAGATCGAAGAAATCGAAGAGGTCGAGGCGATCGAGCTGCCGCCCGAGGCCGCACCGGTCGCAACGGCTTCCGCCGCTGAGGAACTCGCGGCCCTGGAGGAGGAGGAGCCGGTTTCCATCGAGTTCGGCGAGGGCGGCGCGGACGTGTTCGCGGGCGAGGCGCAGGAGGAGACCTGGAAGCCCAAGGCCCCCCCAAGCTTCGTGGCTCAGCCCGCCGAGGACTTCCCCGAGGACGCCGTGCGCGAGCCCTTCGTGGGGCCCCACGGGCAGCCGGAGAAGCCCGAGCCCCCCGTGGTGCCGCGCCACACGCGGGACGAGGTGCTGGAGGACCCGGACACGCTGGCCCCCACGCTCTCCGAGCAGGAAGAAGCTCCGGCCGCCGAGGCCGCGGAAGCGGAAGCCGACCTGGCCGATTCCGTGCAGCCGTACGAGCTGGAGGGCGAGGAGGCGGAGGAGACCGAAGACGAACTGGGCGCGCATCCGTCGCTATCCGTGCTGGCCGACGATGCCTTGGGCAGCGTGGCGGCCCCGGCCGAGGAGTGGGACGCCGACCTGGATCTGGGCGACCTGCAGGCCGAGGAGATGGCGGACGAAGACATGATGGACGAGACGCTGCTGGACGTGGAGTTGGGCGAGGAGCCCGGCGCCGGCGCCCAGGAAACCGACGAGCGGATGGAAGCGGCTTTCGAGCCGGTGAGCCTGGAGGAACCTGCGGCCCTGGGTGCCGAGGCCGAGGGGCTGGCCGGCGGCGAGGAACTGGAGTTCATGCTCGGCGCGGGTCACGCCACGGCGGGAGAGGCGGGGGCAGCCTCCGACGATCCCGAGTTCGACAACCTGTTCGCCTCCCTGCGCGAAGAGATCGCGGCGAACCCGGAAGGCGAACGCATCGACGACGTGCTGCGCAGCGAGCGCATCCGCGACGGCGTGGCGGCGCTGGACTTCTCCCTGCCGCAGCACGAGAACACGTTTGCCCGCGCCATGGGCGTGTACGAGCTGCTGGACGATGGCGAAGGGCCCTCGGCCTATCCGGCCGCGCTGCAGGGCAGCGGCGTCGCGGCGCCGCAGCGGGTCGCAACCGAGCCCGCCGCGGCGGACGTGACGATGGCGGGGCCGGCGGCGGCCACCCTGGCCGGAGCGGGCATTTCCGCGTCCGATGTGGACGTGCTGTCCTTGCTCGATCCGGACATTCGCGCAAAACTTGGGCAGGTGCTGGACGAGATCATCTCCATCTCGGTGCGCAAGGCCGTGCAGGAGGAAATGCCCAAAATCATGGAACGGTTGTCGAAAGAAGCCTGATCGAATGAGCCTTAATCGCTACGACCCCACCGCGATCGAACGCAAGTGGTACACGTACTGGCTGGATAACAACCTCTTCGCACCCTCCATGGGCTCCGGACAGGAGCCCTTTTGCATCGTCATCCCGCCGCCAAACGTGACGGGCTCCCTGCACATGGGGCACGCCTGGGACAATACCATCCAGGACATCCTCATCCGCTGGGCGCGCATGGAGGGCCGCAATGCGCTGTGGATTCCCGGCACCGACCACGCCGGCATCGCCACGCAGTGGATGGTGGAGAAGGCGCTGCGAAACCGTGGCACCACCAAGGAGGAGATCGGGCGCGAGGCCTTCCTCAAGGAGACCTGGGCCTTCAAGGAGGAGGCGCACGGCACTATCGTCGGCCAGCTCAAGCGCCTGGGGGTCTCGACGGACTGGAACCGCGAGCGCTTCACGCTGGATGCCGGGCTCTCGCGGGCCGTGCGGCGCGTGTTCGTCACGCTGTTCGAGCAGGGGCTGATCTACCGCGACCTGCGCATGGTGAACTGGAGCCCGGGCCTGCTCTCGGCCATCTCCGACCTGGAGGTGGAGCACCGGGAGACGGACGGGCACCTGTGGCACTTCCGCTACCCGCTGGCCGATGGCTCCGGCCACATCACCGTGGCCACCACGCGCCCGGAGACCATGCTGGGCGACACGGCCGTGGCCGTGCACCCGGACGACGAGCGCTACCGCGGCGTGGTGGGCAAAACCGTGAAGCTGCCGCTGGTGGGGCGCGAGATTCCCATCGTGGCGGATGACTTCGTCGATCCCGCCTTCGGCACGGGCGCCGTGAAGGTGACCCCCGGCCATGACCCCAACGACTTTGAGCTGGGCAAGCGCCACGACCTGCCGGTCATCACCGTAATGACGGAGGACGCCTCGCTGAACGACGAGGTGCCGCAGGCCTACCGCGGCCTGGACCGCTTCGAGGCCCGCAAGCGCGTGGTGGCGGACATGGATGCGGCCGGCCTGCTGGAAAAGGTGGAGCCGCACCGCCACGCCCTGGGCTACTGCCAGCGCAGCGGGCAGGTAGTGGAGCCGCGCGTTTCCACCCAGTGGTTCGTGAAGATCAAGCCCCTGGCGGACAAGGCCGTGGCCGCCGTGGAGGACGGGCGCATCCGCATGGTGCCCGACTTCCAGAAGAAGGTGTTCTTCGAGTGGATGAACAACATCCAGGACTGGTGCATCTCGCGCCAGCTCTGGTGGGGCCATCGCATCCCGGTGTGGTACTGCGACGCCTGCAGCGCCGTGATCGCCTCGGAGGAGGACATCTCCGCCTGCACCCAGTGCGGCAGCGACAAGCTGCGCATGGACGAGGACGTGCTGGACACGTGGTTCTCCAGCGGCCTGTGGCCGTTTTCCACCATGGGCTGGCCGGACGATACGGAGGACCTGCGCACGTTCTACCCCACCGCCGTGCTGGTGACCGGTTACGACATCCTGTTCTTCTGGGTGGCGCGCATGGCCATGCTGGGCCTGTGGTTCATGGGCAAGGAACCCTTCCACGAGGTGTTCCTGCATGGGCTGCTGCGCGACCAGTACGGCGAGAAGATGTCCAAGACCAAGGGCAATGGCCTGGACCCGCTGGAGATGATCGACAAGTACGGGGCGGACGCCCTGCGCTTCACGCTGGCGGCAGGCACGGTGCCGGGGCGGGACATGAACCTGCCCGAGGCCACCATCGAGGGCAACCGCAACTTCATCAACAAGATCTGGAACGCCACGCGCTTCGTGCAGGGCCACACCGAGCGCCTGGGGCCACCGCCCGCGCTGGGTGGCGTGCAGCCGGGGCGCTTCGACCGCTGGATCGTGGCGCGGCTGTACCAGGTGGCCGGCGAGGTGCGCACCTATCTGGATCAGCGCCGGCTCAATGAGGCCTACCGCTCCCTGTACGGCTTCGTGTGGCACGAGTTCTGCGACTGGTACGTGGAGATCACCAAGCCCGCCCTGGGCGGTGAGCAGGGCCCGCAGGCCGAGCAGGCGGCCCTGGCCACGCTGCACCACGTGCTGGCCGAGTCGCTCAAGCTGCTGCACCCGGCCATGCCCTTTGTCACCGAGGAGCTGTGGAGCGAGCTGCCCGGCCGCGAGGGCAGCATCATGGTGCAGCCCTTCCCCCGTCCGGAGCACCTGCCGGCACTGGGCGGCGCCTGGGCGCAGGACCAACAGGCGGCCGTGCGCGAGGCCCAGCAGCTCATCGACGTGATCCAGACCGTGCGCACCGTGCGCGGCGAGAGCAACGTCAAGCCGCGCCAGCGCATCGACGTCACCGTGGTGCCGGAGGATGGCACCCTGCGCGGGCTGGTGGAAAGCGAGCAACCCACCGTGGTCACGCTGGCGGGCATCGGCGAGTTGGCGTTCGCCGAGCGCTTCGCCGAGCGCGAGGGCTACGGCCACGGCGTCGGCCACGGCTTCGAGGTCTATCTCTCGCTGGCCGGCCTGATCGACGTGGAGGCGGAGCGTCAGCGCATCGGCAAGGAGCTGGAGAAGACCGAGGCGCGCATCCGGCAGCTCGCGGGCAAGCTGGAGAATCCCGCCTTCGTGGACAAGGCCCCCGCCGCCGTGGTGGAGAAGAGCCGCGAGGAGCTGAGCGCCCTGCAAAGCCAGCTCGCCAAGCTCAACGAATCCCTCACGCAACTGCCCGCCAACTGACGGCGGGCCGAGGGCGCCCGACGCAGTGTCGTTGCCGCCCCCGCTCCGCTCCCCAGCCGGCACGCATCATTCCGAGCGCAGCGAGGAATCTGCTTTGCCTGAGCGCGGACGGATGCTCCGGCACCGCGCCCGCCCGATGGCCTACAGGTTGAAGATGCGCATGGCGTTGGTGCTGCGCACGGCTTGCCGCGACTGGCCGGGCAGCGCATCCACGCGCCCGAGGCAGCCGGCCATGTCGCCGATGTCGTGGGGATAGTCCGACCCGTACATCACGTTCTCCACCCCGCCCACCTTGATGCACAGCTCCAGGGACTCCTGCTGGTAGGTCACCGCGTCGTAGTAGATGCGGCGCAGGTATTCCGAGGGCGGGGTCTTGATGTCCTCGTGGCCCGGATGCGTCATCTCCCACGAACGGTCCATGCGGCCCGCCAGGTAGGGCACGGTGGCCCCGGCATGGGAGGCGATGATCTTCAGGTTCGGGTAACGGTCCAGGAAGCCCTCGAACACCATGCGCGTGATGGCCAGCGTGGTATCGAACATGAAGCCGACGGTGGACGCCAGGCTGTACTTGCGCATGTCCATGGCACCCGCGCCCGGGGGCTCGGTGGGGTGCACCAGCACCGGCAGCGCGCGATCGTCGATGGCCTTCCAGATGGGGGCGTACTTCTCGTCGGTGAGGTGCCCCCCGGCCACGTTGGCCAGCACCATCACGCCGATGGCGCCGCGGGCATGGGCGCGCTCCAGCTCGTCCACCGCCCGCAGCGGATACTCCCACGGCAGCGAGGCGAACCAGCGGATGCGGTCCGGGTGGGCGGTCTGGCCCTGGGCCATGCTGTCGTTCACCAGCTTGGCCGCCTCCACGCTGACGCCCTCGCCGCCCCAGAACACGTTGGGACACGTGAGGGAGACGATGGCCAGGTCCACGCCCGCGGCACTCATGTCCTTCACGCGCAAGTCGTAGTCGAAGTGCCCGGGCATGGGGGTCATGAACAGCGAGCCGTCCTGGTAGATGCCCTCCAGGTCCTTCGTGATCGGCCCCACCGTGAAGCGGGGCGCGCCCTTGTCGCGCAGGAGCTTGAGCCACTCCCGATCCAGCATGTGCGTGTGGACGTCGATCACGGTCATGGTTACTTCCTCCCCAGGCAGGATGGCATCAAGGCGCCCGCGCCCCCCGCGGCAGGCGGTGCGCGTTGGCGGACGTTCGGTCCGGCGCGTGCCGGTCCGTCCCCTCGGTTAACGGATTGCCGCGCAAAGCGCAAACCCGCGCGGTGTCATGCGTTGCAGCGTGCGCTGCGGCCTGCGTTGCAGCTCCTCAGTCCGCCGCACCGGCCAGGGCGCGGCGCAGCTCGCGCAGGCTGCCGCCGCGCATCACCTTGCCGGCCAGGGGGTGCCCCACCACGTCCTCGGCCAGCCGCGCCGCCTCGATGAGCCGCTCCAGGTCGATGCCCGTCTCGATGCCCATCTCCTCGCACATGAACACCAGGTCCTCCGTGCACACGTTGCCCGCGGCGCCCTTCAGCTTGGCGAAGGGGCAGCCGCCCAGCCCGGCCACGGAGGCATCGAACTGCTGCACGCCCATCTCCATGCCCGCGTAGGCGTTGGCGATGCCCAGGCCGCGGGTATCGTGCAGGTGCAGGGACAGCCGCTGCTCCGGCCAGCGCTCACGCACGGCGCCCACCACGCGCTGGATGGAGGCCGGCGTGGCCCAGCCCATGGTGTCCGCCAGACTGATCACCTCGATGCGCACGCCCTCGTCCTCCGCGATGCGCAGCAGGCTGCCCACCGCCTCCAGCACGGTGGGGACGGACACGTCGCCCTCGTAGTTGCAGCCGAAGGCCGTCATCACCGCTGCCCGCTCCACGGGGATGTCGTGCTGGCGGTACAGGGCGATCTGCCCCCGCTGCACGCGCTCGTTCTCCGCAAAGCCCCGGTTGGTGTTCTTGCGCATGAAGGTCTCGGAGGTGGTCGTGGAGATGCCGCCCTCCAGGTGCAGCCGCTCGCGCAGGCCCAGCGCCCGCTGCAGCCCCTGCTCGTTGAGCCACAGCGCCGTGTAGCGCACGCTGGGCCGGCGCTTGTACCCGCGCACCACGGCGTCCGCATCGGCCCAGCCCGGCACCCGCTTGGGGCTCACGAACGAGCAGATCTGGATCTGCTCCAGGCCCGTCTCGGAGAGCGCGTCGATCAGCTCGATCTTGCGCGCCGTGGAGATGGGCCCCGGCTCGATCTGGAAGCCCTCGCGGGGGCCTTCCTCGTGGATCGTCACGCGCTTGGGCAGGTCGGCCATGGCGGTGCTCCGCTGGGGGTGGGGATTATTGGCGTTATTGCGCGACATATACCACAGCCCCGCGGCCGTTGCAGCGCGGGTGGCGACTGCCCCCGCAGCCCGCAATGCCCCATCAGGAGCCCTGCACAACGAGATTGACCCCCGGTCTCGCCATTGGTACATGGGGGTGGGAGGAAAGTTCCGTTCCAATCACATCATGTAGTGGAAATTCGCCGGGCGCCCGCAGCGAGCCGGCGTGCGGCGACGTGTCCGGCCGCCTGGGGCACCTCCCGGCCGCCAAGGGGCCGATCCAACAAAAAGGGATTGCCGCCATGAAACGATTGGCAACGCTGGGGGTGCTGGTGGCGTTCGCGCTGGTGCTGGGCAGCCTGCAAGCGGGCGCCACGCCGAGCGGCATCAAGCATGGACACAAGGATGACTCGCACGGTGTGGTGAGCGTGCTGAACGACATCCTGCAGGAACTGCAGATGATCTCCGCCCAGATCGCCACCGGCGGCGGGGGCTCGTCCGATGATGCGATCAAGCAGCCCACCCACGCGGAGGGGCTTGTTGCCCCGCCCGTACCGGGCGAAAACGTGCTGGTCAGCCTCACGGGACCCGGCAAGTTCCTCTCCGCCCGGCTCAGCAAGCAGGGGGGTGACAGCGGCCTCACGGAAGTCAAGCTGACCATCGACGGCCACACCGTCGTGGCCCGCAACATCGTCGCGCTGCAGAACCTGGGGCTGACCGCGAACAATCCCTACGGCATCGTTGTCTCGGGCGGGTCCGGCATCGACACGGTGACCATCGGCTTCCAGGAGCCGCTGGCCTTCGAATCGAGCCTGACACTTTCGGCCAACGTACAGGAGCTGGGTGTCGTGCAGATCACCGGCGTCGTGGTCTACGGGCACTGATCCAACCCGCAACAGGCCGGGCCGCGCCCGCACGGCGTAGCCCGGCCCCTCAGCGTGCAGCGGTCTCGCCTACCGGCAGGCTGGCCAGGAAGGCCGGCCACTGCCCGGCGGGCGGCGTGCCGTAAGCCACCTGGAAGGCCTCGGCGAGGGAGCTGCCGGCGCGCACGCGGTGCATCAGTTTGGCGAAGGCGGCCGGATTGCTGGCGCGGAGAAACGCGACGAACATGCCCGCCTGCCGGTAAAACAGGTGCACGGGCAGACCGAAGTCGCTGGCGGTCTTGCGGGTGAACAGCCAGCCGGTGCTGGCGGGATCGAAGTGCAGGCCCGCCCGGATGGCCCAGGCTGCCTGTAGCGGACTGACCGGCTCGGCGCCGCCGCCGTTGGAATCGGCCACGGCCAAGCCCTCGCTGAACCAGGGCGGCAACGTGCCCAGCCGCAGCGGCCCCGCGGTCTGGCTCAGGTGCAGGTGCGAGAGCTCATGGGCCAGCAGGGAGGGGATGCGCCAGGGCTGCTCCTGCAACCGGGGCGAGATGAAGAGGTGCCCCAGCAGCGTGGTGCCGCCGGCGCGCGGCTGCGCGGTGTAGCGCTCGAAGCAGTTCAGCGTGCCGCACACGTACACGGCCACCGGCTCCGGGAAGGGCTTGCCCTCCGCCTGCTCCACCTCGGCGATGGCGGGCTCCAGGTACGATGCCAGCACCCGTGCCAGAGCCTGGCCTCCGGGCGCGTAGCGCACCCGCGGCGCGTCGCGGAGCGGCGTGAAGCCCGCCTCCACGCGCCAGTTAGCCACCAGCGCGCGGGCCAGCCGCCACTGGCTGGCGCCCAGCAGCAGCACGACGGCGGCCAGCGCGAGCGCGACCCACCGGAGCCAGTGCAGATGCCTCATTCCGCCAGCAGCTCCTTCAGCGCGGCCTGGATGAAGGCGTCATCGGCCGGGTTGCCCGCGGGATTGCCGGCGCGATGGCCCCACACGCTCTCGATCACGCGCAGCTCCGCGTTGGGCAGGCGCTCCACCTCCCACGCGCTGTCCTCCGGCGTAAAGTACAGGTCGTGGCGGCAGGGCATCACCATCGCGCGCGCGGTGATGCTGCCCAGCGCGGCTTCCAGGTCGCCGTCATACAGCTCGTTGGCGCTGATGTCCGCGTGCTGCCAGCTCCAGAGCATGGCCAGCAGGTCGTTCCCGTCGCGCCGCAGGAAGTTGCCCTCCCAGTTGTGCACCAGGAAGTCCTCCAGCGAGCCGTAGCCCATGCCCTCGTACAGGCGCTGGCGGTAGAAGCTCTGCGAGAGCGCCCAGCCTGCGTACACGCGGCCCATGGCCCGCAGGCCGCGCACGGGGTGCTCGTGAAACCAGCCGTCGCGCCAGGCGGGGTCGCCCGTCAGCGCGGCCTTGACGCCCTCCAGGAACACGAAGTTGTGCACGGAAGTCTTGGCCGAGCCGCAGATGGGGGCGATGCGGCGTACCATCTCGGGGTACAGCGCGCCCCAGTGATAGGCCTGCTGGGCACCCATGGACCAGCCCACCACCAGCGCGACCTCCTCGACGCCGAAGACCTCCGTGAGCAGCCGATGCTGCAGGCGCACGTTGTCCACGAGCGTGAACTGCGGGTAGCGGCCCTGGTGAAAGGGCGGGGGCGCATTGCTGGGCGAGGACGAGAGCCCGTTGCCGAACATATTGGGGATCACGATGAACCAGCGCTCGGGATCCAGCGCCCGCCCGGGCCCGATGGTCCACTGCGTGTCGAAGTGCTGCGCCCCGTAGGAGGTGGGGTACACGATGACGTTGGACTTGTCCGCGTTCAGCCGGCCGTAGATCTGGTAGGCCAGCCGCGCGCCGCGGTAGGTCATGCCGGACTGCAGCCGCACGTCGCCGCACTCGAAGATTGCGTAGTCGCTCATGTCTCCTGCGAGTGATGGATCGCCGCGGCCGGCCGGCTCAGGTCACGTTGAGAGAGCTGAAGATGCGGAAGGCCTGGTCTTCGCTCTCGCTATAGTGCTCGTAGTGGTCCACCACCTCCTCCACGGAGAGATCGGGCGTGACCATCAGGTCGATCAGCGGATGCTGGCGCAGCAGCTCGCCCTGGGCGTTCTCCACCACCGCCACCACGGGGCGATCCAGCACGTCGTCGCCGATGCTCACCACGAAGGCCTTCTCGCCCGTGGAGAGGCGCACCAGAGAGCCGATGGGATAGAGCCCGATCACGCGCAGGAAGTAGTCCAGCATCTGCGGGTCGAACTCCTTGTCGCGCAGGCCCTTGAGGTATTCCACCGCCTTGCCCGGCACCCAGTTCTTCTTGTAGCTGCGCTTGCCGATCAGCGCTTGGTATACGTCCACCACGGCCGCCAAGCGCGTGATGGGCAGCACGTCCTCCCAGCGCGCCTGCTCCGGGTAGCTGGCGGGCAGGCTGGTGTCCACCTTCACGTGGTGGTAGTGCGCCACGTTGATGGTGGCCTTGCTCATGCCCAGGTCCGTGAGGATCTCCGCGCCGTAGGCGGCGTGGCTGCGCATGATGCGCATCTCCTCGCTGTCCCGCTCGAAGCGCTTGGTGCTGTCCAGGATCTCCTTGGGCACCTTGCTCTTGCCGATGTCGTGGCAGAAGCCCGCCAGCAGCGTACGCCGCACCACGTCCTCCGTGATCTCCGTGCCCTGGTGACGCAGGATGTCCGCATAGGCCTCCTGGAAGATCACGGAGGTGTCCACGCAGTGCGCGTAGGTCTGGTCGCTGCCCTTGAGCCCCGCGATGGCCCCCATGGCCCCCGAGAGGCCCTGGGAGACGATCTCGTCCACGGCCTGCTCGGCGGGCTTGGTGGTGTACTTGCCCGCGCGGCCCTGGCTGAAGAGGTCCTGCACCAGTTCCGAGGCGTGCTCGCGTCGCTCGGCGCCCAGCCCCACCTGCTCCAGGAAGGCCCGCGCCTGCGTCACACGCTCGCGCCGCGCGGCCTGGCCGCCGCTCACGGCCGCGGGGGCCTGGCCTGCACCCGTGGAGGCCGCCGCTGCCGGCGCGGACGGCGGCTCAGCCGTGGGCGTGCCCTCGCCCGTGACGAGGAACTCGCGCAGCCCGCGCTCGCGCAGCACCTGCGCGGCGGGGGCGTCCAGCGGCGCCAAACCCGCGGTGTCCGGCACCGGCGTGAGGCCGCGCAGCTCGTCCAGCGGCGCCAGAGCCTCCACGGTGAGCTGCTGCCGCGCGCCTTTGCGCAGCACGTCGCAGGCGGCACCGGGGAAGCGCTCGCGCAGGAAGGCGATCAGGGTGGAATCGAGGTAGCCGTATTCGGCCGAGAAGCCGGTGACGCCGTGCAGCGTCATGCCAGGGGCCAGCTCGGCGGCCTTCACCTTGCGGGGTTGCGGATTCATGCAGCGTGGGGTCGAGGTCCGAAGTGAACGGCGGCCATGCCGGCCGCCCCGCGGCGCGATATGCGCCACATCCGGACCACCATAGCCCATCGACGGGCGGGCCGCATAGCTGCCAGGTGGGGACCCGAAACCTGTGCTGCCTCGGATGCCTTCGGCCGGCAACGGGCCGATCCCGCCCCCACGAAACACGACGGGGAGGCGCCCCCAAAAAGCGGGCACGCCTCCCCATGGTTGCGCCGCGCGATGGATCGCCGGCGACGCGTCTACCCGGCCATCGCTACTTGGCCACCTCGTAGCCCGCCTTGGCCCAGCCCACGTATCCTCCGGCCATGTTCTTCACGTTCGTGTAGCCCATGTCCATGAGGGTGCGGGTCGCCAGCGCACCGCGGTCACCCGATTTGCAGTACACGACGATCGGCGTGCCCTTGTCTGGAATGGCCTGTTCGACGTTGAACTCCAGCTTGCCACGGTCCAGGTGCTTGGCGCCCGGCAGATGCCCACCGGCCCACTCCGCATCGGAGCGGACGTCCACGAACACCGTGCCCGGCGTGCCCATCAGGGCCTTGGCATTGGCCGTGGAGATCTCGGTGATCTGCGTGCGGGTGTGCGCCAGCATCTGCTTGAGTGCTGGCCGGTCGCTGGATTGCGCCCACAGGGCGGTGAGCGGCAGGGTCAGTGCGGCCGCAACCGTCACCACGATGAAGAATCGGCGCCCGAAGAGTGCTCGCATGGAATTGCCTCGCTCGCATTAAGGTTCCGGCGCATTGCCGCCGGGGCTTCATCTCCCCACGCGCATCCACCATGGACGCGCCCAATCACCCCACCTGGGCGCAGGATTGTCCGCGCCCCTTAGCATATCTTGATTCTACGCCCGCCCGGGCATTTTCCACTTGACCCGAATCAAGGCGGATTTGCGCCCCACGAGCGGCCGTGCGGCGGATCTATTCGCTGGAGGAAGCTGGAGCTGGAACTGGAGCAGGCGCGCCGCCTGCTGGTGCGGGGTGCCGCGGGGGCCGCTTGAGCAGGAGCACCAGTGGGAGGATCAGCAAGGCCAGCATCATCATCACCTTGAAGTCGTCCACGTACGAGATCATGGCGGCCTGCCGGTTGATGAGGCCGTTGATGGCCTCCAGGGCCCGCGGCGTGGTGGGGTCCAAGCCGCCGGGCAGGGGGAAGTTGCGCAGCAGCGGGTTGTAGGGGTTGATGTGCTGCGCCATGGTGGCGTGGTTCACCTGCAGGTGGCGCGTTAGCAGCGTGAACATCACCGAGATGCCGATGCTGCTGCCGATGTTGCGCTGCAGGTTGAACAGCGCCGCGGCTTCCGTGCGTTTGCGCGCGGGGAGGGTGGCGTAGGCCACCGTGATCAGGGGCACCATGAAGAAGCCCATGCCCGCGCCTTGCAGCAGGCCGGCGGAGATGATGTCCCACGCGCTCACCTGCAGGTTGAAGCCGGACATGGTCCAGAAGGATGCCATGAGCAGGCAGATGCCCAGCAGGATCAGCCGCCGCGGGTCCACCTTGCCCACCAGGCGCCCCACCAGGAACATGCAGGCCATGGTGGCCATGCCCCGCGGCGCCATCACCAGCCCCACCGTCAGCACGGGGAAGCCCAGCAGGTTCTCCATGAACGGCGGCATCAGCGCCAGGGTCGCCAGCAGGATCATCCCCGCGCTGAACATCAGCAGGCTGCCCGTGGCGTAGTTGCGATCGGTGAAGATCTCCAGGTCTACGAAGGGCTGGTGCGTGGTGAACGAGTGCACCAGGAACACGTAGAAGCCCAGCACGGCCAGCAGCGACTCCAGGATGATCTCGTTGGAGCCGAACCAGTCCAGCTCCTGGCCGCGATCCAGCACCAGTTGCAGCGCGCCGATGCCCAGGGAGAGCATGGCGAAACCGAACAGGTCGAAGCGGCGGTCGCGGTCCAGCTCGGTTTCCCGCAGGTAGAGCAGGGTCAGCACGACGCACAGCACGCCCACCGGCACGTTGATGAAGAACACCCAGCGCCAGCTGTATTTCTCCGTCAGGTAGCCGCCCAGCGTGGGCCCCAGGATCGGTCCCACCATCAGCCCCATGCCATAGATGGCCATGGCCTGCCCGTGCCGCTCGCGCGGATAGGTATCCAGCATCGTGGAGAGCGCCAGGGGGGCCAGCGCGGCCCCAAACGTCCCCTGCAGCAGGCGGAACAGCACGATCTCCGTGAGCGACGTGGACAGGCCGCACAGCATGGAGGCCAGCGTGAAGCCGGTCACGGTGATGAGCAGCAGCCGCTTGCGGCCGATGCGGTTGGCCACCCAGCCCGTGGGCGGCGTCATCACGGCGGCCGCCACGATGTACGACGTGAGCACCCAGGAGATCTCGTCCACCGTGGCGGACATGGCCCCCTGCATGTGCGGCAGGGCCACGTTGACGATGGTGGTGTCCAGCACCTGCATCAGCGTGGCGGACATCACGGCCACGGTGATCGGCCCGCGGTGCGGCGACGGCTGTCCGGCCTGCGCGGGGCGGTCGTGCGATGTGGGGGCTTGGCTCATGGCAAAGGTGAGGGCGGACGGTGCGCAGGGCCAGCGCGCCGGCTCGCCCGCGCGGCAGCGCCGGCCGACGCGGCGAGGGGGCGCTGCGTCTCCAATGAAGAGACCGGGCGGCGGGGCCGGCGTTCAATGGCGCGCCGCCCACCCGTTGTGGGCGCGACCGGCCGGGCTACTCGCCGGCGGCCGCGGCGGCGGGCGCGGGGGCGCCGCCGGGGCGCCCAGGATATTGCGGGGGCTTCCTGAGCAGGAACACGAGCGGCACGATCAGCAGGGCCATCACCATCATCACCTTGAAGTCGTTGATGTAGGAGATCATCACGGCCTGCTGGCTGACCAGGCGCTCCAGCCCGGCCAACCCCAGCGTGGAGGTGGGGTCGAGCCCGCCGGGCATGGGGAAGTTGCGCAGCAGCGGGTTGTACGGCGAGATGTGCTGCACCAGCTCCGAGTGGTTGGTCTGCACGCTGCGCGTGAGCAGCGTGAACATGATCGAGATGCCGATGCTGCTGCCGACGTTGCGCAGCAGGTTGAACATGGCCGAGGCCTCCGTGCGCTGCCGCGCGGGCAGGGAAGCGAAGGCCACGGTGATCATGGGGATCATCAGGAAGCCCATGCCGGCGCCCTGCAGCAGGCCGGGGAAGATGATGTCCCAGATGCCCACGTTCAGGTTGAAGCCGCTCATGATCCAGAACGCCACCATGATCAGCCCGATGCCCAGGAAAATCAGGCGGCGCGGATCCATCTTGCCCGCCAGCCGGCCCACCATGAACATCGCGGCCATGGTGGCCAGCCCCCGCGGCGCCATCACCAGCCCCACCGTCAGCACGGGGAAGCCCAGCAGGCTCTCCATGAACGGCGGCATCAGCGCCAGGGTCGCCAGCAGGATCACCCCGGCGCAGAACATCAGCATTGCCCCGGCCGCGAAGTTGCGGTCGCGGAAGATGGACAGGTCCACGAACGGGTGGTCGGTGGTGAACGAGTGCACCATGAACACGTAGAAGCCCACCGCCACCAGGGCCGCCTCGATCACCGTCTCCATGGAGGAGAACCAGTCGTTGCCCTGCCCGCGGTCCAGCATCATCTGCAGCGCGCCGATGGCCAGGCTGAGCATGGCGAACCCGAACACGTCGAACGGCCGGTCCGGGTCCAGATCGGTCTCGTGTACGTAGGCGATCGTCAGCAGCACGCAGGCGATGCCCACCGGCACGTTGATGAAGAACACCCAGCGCCAACTGTAGGATTCGGTCAGGTAGCCGCCCAGCGTGGGCCCCAGGATCGGCCCCACCATCAGGCCCATGCCGTAGATGGCCATGGCCTGCCCGTGGCGCTGGCGCGGATACGTGTCCAGCAGCGTGGCCTGGGCCAGGGGGGAGAGCGCCGCGCCGAACACGCCCTGCAGCAGGCGGAACGCCACGATCTGGGACAGCGACGTGGCCAGCCCGCAGGCCATTGAGGCCAGCGTGAAGCCGATGACGGAGACGAGCAGCAGGCGCTTGCGGCCGAAGCGGCCCGCCAGCCAGCCCGTGGGCGGCGTCATCACCGCCGAGGCCACGATGTAGGAGGTAAGCACCCATGAGATCTGGTCCACCGTGGCCGAGAGATTCCCCTCCATGTGGGGCAGGGCCACGTTGACGATGGTGGTGTCCAGCACCTGCATCAGCGTGGCCGCCATCACGGCCACCGTGATCAGAGCCCGGTGCGGCTCGTGCCAGGGCTCCTGCTCGTGCGGGTGCGGATGCTCCGCGGACGCCTGCGGCGGTGCCTCGGCGGAGCCGGGGCGTCGCACGGATTCACTCACTGCGCGCTCCGCGTCCAGGCCAGCGCCTTCTGCAGTGCGCCGGTCAGGGCTGGCTGGCGGCCCGTATCGATCTCCACGTCGACGCTGAGCCCGCTGTGCAGGGCCGGCAGGCCCGGCGCCTCGTCGATGCTCAGGCGCACGGGCAGGCGCTGCACCACCTTGACCCAGTTGCCGGTCGCATTCTGCGGGGGCAGCAGCGAGAACTCCGCGCCCGTGGCCGGGCTGATGCTGGCCACCTTGGCGTGCCAGACGTAGCCGGGGAACGCATCCACGGTGAACGTGGCGGCCTGGCCTACGGTGATGTGCGTGAGCTCGGTCTCCTTCAGGTTGGCCTCCACCCAGGGCTGCGCGCCCACCAGGGCGAACACCGGCGTGCCCGCCCGCACGTAGTCACCCACCACGGGCGGCTCCTGGCCCACGATGCCGGCGATCGGCGCTTTGACCACCGTGCGCTCCAGGTTCCAGGCCGCCTGATCGCGCTGGGCCTTGGCCTCCGCGTAGCTGGGGTACGTTTCTACGGGCTGGTCCGGGGTACCGCCCAGTTGGGCCAGCACCTTCTTCAGGTCCTCGCGCTTGGCATCGGCTTCCAGCAGGGCCGAACGGTACGCGTGCTCCGCGGCGTCCAGTTGCTCCTGGGTGGAGATGCCGCTGTGGGTCAACTTCTTGCGCCGCTCGTACTCGTGCTGCAGGTAGGTCACGTTGTCGTCCGCGGCCTTCAGGCCCGCCTGTCCGGCCTCGTAGGATGCGCTCAAGGAGGCGATCTGGCGCTGCACGTCCGCCAGCCGCGCCTCGGCCGTCTGCAGGGCGAAGCGGTAGGGCGCGTCGTCCAGCCGGAACAGCACCTGACCCGGCTGCACCTGCTCGTGCTGCTTCGCGTTCACGGCTACCACCTTGCCGGAGACGTCCGCGCTGACGGAGGCCATGTCCGCCTTCACGTACGCGTTCTCCGTGGACACGTAGCGGCCCGAGGTCAGGTAGATCACACCGCCCACGATCAGCCCCACCAAAGGCACGCCCACGATCAGCACCAGGCGCACCACTTGGCGCCGGGAAAAGCCCATTCGACCGAACAATCTCTTCAGCATGTCGCTGTCATCACCATCAACAGGGGTTCCGGGGTTCACTTCAGCGGCAGCGGGGCGGCTTGGGGCGCCGGGCGTTCGCCATTCTGGGCGGAAATCAGGTTGTCCTTCACCTGCAGCAGCAGGTCGATCAGCAGTGCCCGGTGTTCCGGACTCACACCGTGCAGCGCCTCCTCTTGCACCTCGTCCGCCAGCGTCCGCATCTGCTCCACCTGCGCGTGGGCCTTGTCGGTCAGGTACACGCACTTGGCCCGCCGGTCGCCGGGATGCGGGCGCCGCTCCAGCCAGCCGGCCGCCTCCAGGCGGTCCGCCAAGCGCGCCAGCGTGATCTGCTTGATGTCCAGCCAGTCCGCCAGGGTGGCTTGGTTCACGCCCTCCTGCCGGTACAGGTGCGCCACCACCGACCACTGCGCCCGCGTCAGGCCCACCTGCTCGGCCCGCCGGTCGAAGCGCCGCTTCATCAGGCGCGAAATGTCGTGCAGCAGAAAGCCGAAACGACGATTCAGGTCCGCTTTGTTCATCCGGTTAGTATATGCAGCACGCATATCATGAGCAAGCTTAGCAATTCATTTCGGCTCAGAATCGCTCCGGGGCATTGCGGCGGCACACGCACGGCCGGCTCGGTGCGCAGCGGGACCTGGAAATCGTGCCGGAATGACGCTAACAATGCCCGCATATCCGCCGGCCCGGTGGGGTTACCGGGCCGGCGGCACCGCATCCACTCCAGCACAGGCGACGCGACGATGGCACGCAGTGCCGACTGGATCGCACGGCTGCGGCTGGTCACGGGGTTGATCCTGTTCACCTTCGTGTCCACGCACCTGCTCAACCACAGCCTGGGCCTGATCTCGCTGGATGCCCAGGAGGCCGGGCGCACGTGGTTTCTGGGCTTCTGGCGCAGCCTGCCCGGCGCCACGGTGCTGCTCACCGCCGCCGCGCTGCACCTGACGCTGGTGCTGGGGCGGCAGGTGCTGCGCACGACGATGCGCATGCCCACCTGGGAGATCGTGCGGCTGCTGCTCGGCCTGTGCACGTTGTTCTTCGTCACGGTGCACGGCCTGGAAACCTACGGCATGAACCTGCACGCGGGCCTGAAGGACACGTACTTCTACGTGCTGCTCTACATCTGGCCCGATGCCTGGTGGCGCCAGACCATCCTCATCGCCCTGGCCTGGAGCCACGGGTGCATGGGCATCCACTTCTGGCTGCGCATGCGCCCCTGGTACCGACGCTGGGTGCCGCTGCTCTACACCGTGGCCCTGCTGCTGCCCGTGCTGGCATGGCTGGGCGCCTGGAACGGCGCCGCCGACGCCAAGGCCGAGGTGCTCGCCCAGCGCGCGCAGGCCCCTGCTGCGGCCAGTCCCTCCGACGGCTATGGCGACTACGGCAGCGGCTCCAGCAGCTCTGGAGCGTACGGCGACTACGGCAGCGGCTCCGGTGGGGGCAGCGACTATGGCAGCTATGGCGACTACGGCAGCGGCGGAGGTTCCGGCGGGGGCGAGTATGGCAGCGGCGGTTCCGGTGCCGGCAGCGACTATGGGGGCACTGGGGATTACGGCAGCTATGGGGGCTCGGCAGCGGGGGGCGGTCAGGCAGGCTCGGGCGAGGCGCGCTACCTGCTGTTCGGCTACGACGAGTCCGGCGGGGTGGCGCTGCTCAGCAAGCAGGGCCTGGCCACCCGCTACTACGCCCAGGAGGTGGGGCTGATCCTGGCGGCGGTGCTGGTGGTGGGGGTGTTCACGCTGCGCTGGGGCCTGCAGGTGTGGCGGCGCCGGCGGGGCGTCGTGCGCGTGCGCTATCCCGATGGCCGGGTCTCCTCCGTGCCGCTGGGCGCGACGGTGCTGGAGGCGAGCCGCGCGGCGGGCATCCCGCACGCCTCCGTGTGCGGCGGGCGGGCCCGCTGCACGACGTGCCGCGTGCGCATCGAGGCTGGCTTGGAGGGCCTGCCGCCTCCCGGGGAGCGCGAGCGCCGCGCCCTGGAGCGCATCGGCGCCCCGACGGCGGTGCGGCTGGCCTGCCAGATTCGCCCGCGTGCGGACCTCGCCGTAAGCACGCTGGTGGCGCCCAACGCGCGGGCCAGCCAGGCCGGGCCCTACGACCAGTTCGTGTTCGGCGCGGAGCAGGAGATCGCGGTGCTGTTCTGTGACCTGCGGGGCTTCACCAGCCTATCCGAGGGCAAGCTGCCATACGACGTGGTGCACCTGCTCAACCAGTACTTCCAGGCCATGGGCGCCGTGATCGAGGCGGAGGGCGGGCACCTGGACAAGTTCATCGGCGACGGCATCATGGCACTGTTCGGCATTCAGTCCGGCCTGGAGCGCGGCTGCCGGGACGCACTGGCCGCCACGCGCGCCATGGCCGGGCGGCTGGAGGTGCTGAACGCGCGGCTCACGGCGGAGCTGGGGCAACCGCTGCGCATGGGCATGGGCATCCATGCGGGGCCCGCCATCGTGGGGCGCATGGGCTACCGGCAGGCCACGACCCTCACGGCCATCGGCGAGACCGTGAACGTGGCCAGCCGCCTGGAGAGCGCCACCAAGGAGCACGGCGTGCAGCTCATCGCCTCGGCCGCCGTGGCGGCCCATGCCGGCGGGGCGCTGGAGGGCTTCGAGCGCAAGGCCATCCCCATCCGTGGGGTCAGCGAGCCGCTGCCGGTGGTGCTGGTGCCCGCTGCGGGCGACCTGCCAGACCTGCGGGACGCGGGGCCGGCGAGGCAAAGCACCCTCACGCAGGCGTCAGAATGATGCCGTAGTGGTACGGGGGCAGCTCCACGACCTCGACCTGCCGGAAGACCGCGGGCCGCACCGCCTCCATGACGGACGCCGGCGTCATGCGCAGGTCGCTGCGCGGTCCGCGCGGTTGGCCCAGCACGGTCGTCTGCTCGCGCGGGATTGCGTGCCAGTTGATCACCACGAAGCGTCCGTGCGGTGCGAGCACCTGCCGCACCGCCTGGGCGAGTCCGGCCTTGTCCGGCACGCCATGGAAGGTGTTGGCGATGAGCACGAGGTCTGCGGGCTCCGTAACCAGCCGTGGCAGATCCCGCGCGTCGCCCTCCAGGAAGGTGACGTTACTCACCCCCTGCGCGGCCGCCTCGGCCCTGGCCTGCCGCAGCATCTCCGCGGAGAGGTCCAGCGCGATCACCGGCTCTGGCGCCACGATGCGGGCCAGGGGCGCCGTGAAATAGCCATCGCCGCAGCACAGGTCGATGACGCGCAGGCCCGGAGCGGCCCCCACCTTGCGCAGCATCGCGTCCGGATCGGGCCACAGCGCCTGCCACCAGTCCCGGTCCGGCATTCCCGTGGCCGGGAAGTACCGTTCGCTCTTGTCGCTGCCCTCGCCTGTCATGGCGGCTCCTCCCGATGAGGCGACGTGGCTCCTGTCTGCATCCAATCAGGCGCACCCGCCGGCCGCAAGTCTTTGGCCGGCGCCCGCACGACGAACGGCACGGGCGGAGTCGGTACGGGACGAGACGGGGCTGCGCGCCTGCCAATGCGGCGCTACAATGAGAACGCAGGCGTCTGGCCTGCCGCCCCGCACTCACCGGCCGCCAAGCGTGCGCCGCTGCGGCCCGCTGCCCATGCAAGCCGAATCCCGCCCCGCCCCCACCCCGCTGCCAGAAACCGACCTGGAGCAGGGCCTCACCGCGCAGGCCGCGGCCGAGCGCCTGACGCGCTACGGGCCCAATGCGATCCAGGAAGTGCGGGTCAGCGGCCTGCGCAAACTGCTCTCGCTGCTGTGGGGGCCCATCCCCTGGATGATCGAGATCGCGCTGGTGCTCTCCGGCGCGGCGAAGCACTGGGTGGACTTCGCCATCATCCTGGCCATGCTGGTGGTGAACGCAACCGTGAGCTTCTGGCAGGAGCACAAGGCCGACAGCGCGATCGAGGCCCTCAAGGAGCGCTTGGCCCTCACGGCCCGCGTGCTGCGCGACGGGCAGTGGCGGGACGTGCCGGCGCGGGAGCTGGTGCCGGGCGACGTGGTGCGCATCAAGCTGGGCAACATCGTGCCGGCCGACCTGCAACTGGCGGCGGGCGATTACCTCAGCATCGACCAGTCCGCGCTCACGGGGGAGTCCCTGCCCGTGGACAAGAACGTGGGCGACGTGGCCTATTCCGGCTCCGTGGTGCGCCTGGGCGAGATGACGGGGCGGGTCACCGCGACCGGCATGGAAACCTACTTCGGCCGCACGGCGCGGCTGGTGGAGACGGCCGGGGCCGTCTCGCACTTCCAGCAGGCCGTGCTCAAGATCGGCAACTTCCTGATCCTGGCCACGTTGGGGCTGGTGGTGCTGATCCTCACCGTGGAACTGTTCCACCATGCCCCGCTGGTGGACACCCTGCTCTTTGCGCTGATCCTCACCGTGGCCGCCATCCCCGTGGCGCTGCCGGCCGTGCTGTCCGTGACGATGGCCGTGGGCGCCTCGGTGCTGGCCCGCATGCAGGCCATCGTCTCGCGGCTGGTCTCCATCGAGGAAATGGCCGGCATGGACGTGCTGTGCTCGGACAAGACGGGCACGCTGACCCAGAACCGGCTGGCCCTGGGCGAGCCCGCCCTGTTCGCCGCGGCTGACGGCGACGCGCTGCTCCGCGCGGCGGCCCTCACCTGCGAGCACGAGGCGCCGGACGCGATGGACCAGGCGGTGCTCCAAGCGGCACCGGCCGGGCTGACGCAGGACGATCGCGTGGTGGGCTTCCAGCCCTTCGACCCCGTGCGCAAGCGCGCCGAGGCGGAGGTGCAGCGCGGCGAGGCGCGCTTCCGCGTGGCCAAGGGTGCACCTCAGGTGATCCTCACGCTGGTGGAGGCCGACGCGGCTCTGCACGAGCGGGTGGAGCACGAGGTGAACGCCTTCGCCGCCAAGGGCTTCCGCACGCTGGGCGTGGCGCAAACGGAGCCTGGCGGCGACTGGCAGTTCCTGGGGTTACTGCCCTTCTTCGATCCGCCCCGCGAGGATTCCGCCGCAACCATCGCTGCGGCCCGGCGCATGGGGTTGAGGATCATCATGGTCACGGGCGACCACCTGGCCATCGCGCGCGAGATGGCCGGGCAGCTCAACCTCGGTCCCAACGTGCGCACGGCCGAGGAGGTGCTGGGCGGCGCCACCGCCGCCCCCGGCTCCCCGCAGTGGACCACGCCGATGGAAACGCTGGACGGCGTGGCGCAAGTGTTCCCGGAGCACAAATACAATATCGTGCAGGCGCTGCAGGGCGCCGGGCACATCGTGGGCATGACCGGCGACGGCGTGAACGACGCCCCCGCGCTCAAGCAGGCGGACGTCGGCATTGCCGTCAGCGGGGCCGCGGACGCGGCGCGCGCCGCGGCGGATATCGTGCTCACGGCGCCCGGCCTCTCCGTCATCATCAGCGCGGTGGAGGAGGCGCGACGCATCTTCGAGCGCATGACCGCCTACGCGGCGTACCGCATCGCGGAGACGGTGCGCGTGCTGCTGTTCATGACGCTGTCCATCCTCGTGTTCCGCTTCTACCCGGTCACGGCGGTGATGATCGTGCTGCTGGCGATCCTCAACGACTTTCCGATCATGATGATCGCCTACGACAACGCGCCGGTGGCCGCGCGGCCCGTGCGCTGGGACATGCACCGCGTGCTCTCCATCGGCGTGGTGCTGGGCATCGCGGGCGTGATGGCCTCGTTCGGGCTGTTCTGGATCGCCGAGGAGTACCTGCACCTGCCGCAGCCCACCATCCAGACGCTGATCTTCCTCAAGCTGCTGGTAGCCGGGCATCTCACGATCTACATCACGCGCAACGCCGGTTCGCTGTGGAAGCGCCCGTGGCCGAGCTGGCGGCTGCTGGTGACCACGGAGGCCACGCAGGTGCTGGGCACCCTGGCTGCCGTCTACGGCTGGTTCGTCACCCCCATCGGCTGGGGCTATGCCCTGGCCGTCTGGGGCTATGCGCTGGCGTGGATGCTGGTCAACGACGTGGTGAAGGTGGCCACCTATCGCCTGCTGCGCACGGGGCTGGCCGGCCACGCCCGCCACATGGAACGCGTCCACGTCTCCCTGCACAGGGGCTAGCCCAGCTTGCCAGGGCATCGAGCGTGGGCGGGAACGACCGCGCCACCGGGCGCTGGGCTGGATGCACAGGGGGCGCCCAGCCTACGAGGCGATGTGGCGCAGCTTGTCCGGATTGCGCACGACGTAGATTGCGGCGATGAGGCCGTCGCGGGCCTCCAGGGCCAGGGTCTGCACCGAGCCGTCCACCTCCGAGATGACGAGGCCGGGCAGCCCGTTGATGTGCACCCGGCGCACCTCGGCCTCGCCCCGCGCCTGCCGCCGGCGGGCCTGCACGGCCAGAAAGTTCGCGATGCGGGCCTGGCCCCGCACCAGCTTCAGGGCCGCGGACTTCTTGCCGCCGCCGTCCGTGTGCATCACCACATCCTGGGCCAGCAGGCGCGCGAAGCTACCGGCATCGCCCGTGCCTGCCGCGGCCAGGAAGGCCTCCACCAGGCGCTGGCCCTCCTCCGGCGAGACCTCGAAGCGCGGGCGCTCGGCCCGCACGTGGGCGCGCGCCCGCGCCGCGAGCTGGCGGCAAGCCGCCTCGCCCCGGCCCAGCATCGCCGCCACCTCGCCAAAGTCCACGTCGAACACGTCGTGCAGCAGGAAGGCCGCGCGCTCCAGCGGCGAGAGGCGCTGCAGCGCCAGCAGCAGGGCCACCGAGACGTCGTGCGCGTAGACGCTGTGGGTCTCCGCGGCCAGCGCGGCCTCGTCCAGCACAGGCTCGGGCAGCCACGGGCCCACGTAGCGCTCGCGCCGCACACGGGCGGACTTGAGCTGGTCCAGGCACAGCCGCGTGACGACGCGCGTCAGGTATGCGCGCGGCTCCTGCACGGCATCGCGGTCAGCGGCATGCCAGCGCAGCCAAGCCTCCTGCACCACGTCCTCCGCATCGGCCAGGGAGCCCAGCATGCGATAGGCCAGGCCACGCAGGTGCGTGCGGTGGGCCTCGAATACCGCGGCCGCGTCGTCGCGCGGTTCGTCCATGCCGGGCGACCTCATGTGGCGGGCCGCAGCACGGGCACCAGGCTGCCGGCCACGTTCACCCGCGTGCAGGCCTGCCCATGGCCCAGCGCGTATTTCAGCGTGGGGTACAGCCGACCGGTAGTGAGTGCGTAGCTGAGCGAAACCAGCCCCTGCGCGCCCCAGCGGGCCAGCACCTGCTCGCGCAGCCCATCGGCGGCCGCCTCGTGCGCGATGGCGGCCTCGCCGAAGCGATAGGCCAGGGCCACGTCCGGCGGCAGCGCCGCCAGGTCGCGGGCCACCACGGCACGCAGCACGGTGGGCGCCACGCCGGTGCGTTCCGCCATGCGCACGACCAGTTGCGTGCACGGCCCGCAATCCTCGCGCATGGAGCCGATCAGCTTGGCGGTGAACCACGGGGCCAGCGGCACGCCCCTGCGGTAGCGGCCCAGCGCCTGGATGCCGCGGAGCTTCAGCGCCGCGCCCACGTCCGCCTCCAGGATTTCGCGCAGATAGCCGATGTCATAGTCGTACGTGCGTTCGAAGGCGGCGAGCTGCCGCCGGATCAGCCACTTTAGCATCGTTGTGCCTCGGAGACAGGGGGCATCGGTTCCGCACGGCCGCACCGGGCCTGCGCGGAGGTTCTGCACCCAGGACGAGGCAGCCCCCGCCTATGTGACATCGGCCCGCCGACCGCGCCCGGCCTTTCCCGCCCGAACGGCGCAAAAGCGCCCGCCCGGCTTGAACGCGGCACCTGCGCGCCTTGTCCAATCATAGAAGCAGCTCACCGCGCCCCGTCCGGGGCACCAGTCGTCGCGTTGCGGTCACCGCGGGCATCCGCGACGGGATGCCCATCCAATCCGGAGGCACTGCGATGGATAGTCAAGGCAAAGGGTCCCGCTGGGCGTGGGTCAAGCCCGCCGTGTGGGGACTCATCATCGGGCTGATCGCCGGGCCCAGCATCACGGGCTACCTCGGCTGGCAGGTGCTCTCCGGCACCGTCCAGACCGACGTGAAGAACACCGTGGTGGATCAGGAGGCCAAGACCTGTGCGATGCTAGCCCGCCAGCACGTGGCCGATCCCGCCGCGCTGGACTACGACGCCCGCCACAACCTGGCCGCCAAATACGCCAAGCTGCCCTGGGACACCAATCCCGACGATTACCGCGTCGTGGACGCCTGCTCCGACGCACTGGCCACCAAGGTTACGGCCAACACCACGAAGGCCCCGCGCAGCTAGCAGCCCCACCCGCGCGGACTTGGCGGCTGTGGTCGCAGCGTCGGCGGCAGCCGCAAGGCCCCGCGCACCCCCTTCGTGCATTGCCCCCCGGCACCCCGTGCGGGCCGTGCGGCCCACTATCCGATTTCCCTTGACGCTCTGGCGCACCCCAGGCTGACATGAAGCTGTCGCATCGGCATTGAACGCTGCGGGCCGCACACCTCGATGTCCGGCCCGGTCACACCGTCACGTGAGCCTTGCGCCTGCCATGCAAGCTATCCGCGAATTTCTCAGGCTGGAGTCCGCCGGCGGGATCGTTCTCGTCGTCGCGGCCCTGGTATCGCTGACGTGGGCCAACACCCCGCTGGCCCCATATTACCAAGCCCTGCTTTCCGCACCCGTCATGGTGCAGGTGGGGGCGCTGGTGCTGGACAAGCCCCTGCTGCTGTGGATCAACGACGGGCTGATGGCCGTCTTCTTCTTCCTGGTTGGGTTGGAGATCAAGCGGGAGATTTGCGCGGGCGAGCTTTCCCGTCCGGCCCGGGTGGTGTATCCGGCGCTGGCGGCCATCGGCGGCATGGCGGTGCCCGCGGCCATCTATGTCTGGCTCAACCAGGCGGACCCCGTGGCGCTGAACGGGTGGGCCATCCCCGCCGCGACGGACATCGCATTCGCGCTGGGCGTGCTGTCGCTGTTCGGGCGGCGGGTGCCGACGGCGCTGAAGATGTTCCTCCTGGCCGTCGCCGTGATCGACGACCTGGGCGCCATCGTTGTGATTGCGCTGTTCTACGCAGGCCAGTTGTCCATCCCCGCTCTGGCGGGGGCTGCCCTGGCGCTGGTCGCGTTGCTGGCGCTCAACATGTTGGGCGTCAGTCGCACGGCACCCTATGTGCTGCTGGGGGTAGTGCTGTGGGTGCTGGTGCTCAAGTCCGGCGTGCACGCCACCCTGGCGGGCGTGGCCACGGCGTTGATCATCCCGCACCGGGTACCGTCCAGCCACCCCGGGCAGCCCGAGGCGCGGCCGGGCGAGCACCTGGAGCACGCCCTGCATCCGTGGGTGGCGTTCGGCATCCTGCCACTGTTCGCCCTGGCCAACGCCGGCGTCCCGCTGGCGGGCTTCTCCCTGGAGCGCCTGCTGGCACCGCTGCCGCTGGGCATTGCCCTCGGGTTGCTGGTGGGCAAGCAAGCAGGGGTGCTGGGCGCCTGCGCGTTGGCGTCCGCCGTGGGACTCAGCAAGCCGGACGGTGTCACTTGGGGTGCGCTCTACGGCGCGGCCGTGTTGTGCGGGATCGGCTTCACGATGAGCCTGTTCGTCAGTTCCCTCGCCTTCGAGGGTGCGGGCTTCGCCTACGGCGTGGATACGCGAATCGGAATTCTCGTCGGCTCCTTGCTGTCCGCGGCATTGGGTGGAGCCTTGCTGCACGCCTTCCTGCCCCGCCGGCCCGCGCCGGAGCCCTACGGGCAGTAGCCGTCCAGCGCACGCGACCGACGGCATCGCCCCTCCCCTCACCCCCGTCCGGGCGCTCGACGGGTTTCGTCCACATCGGGCCTCGCCGGTCAGCACCCCCCCTGCATGCCGCGGCTCCCCCCGTATGACATCCGTAGGTGCCCCGTAAGCCGCGCGTAAGCCCCTCTACCGCAGACTGGTTGCAACGCTCGCGGTGCTGCGTGCCCCCGCGGTGCGCCGCCCGCGAGGCACCGCATCGATCTGCGCAGGAGGGGCACCATGAACCCGCACCGATCGCAGCGCTACCGCAGACTGGCCGCGGCACTGCTCCTGGCAGCACTGGTGCTGCTGGCGGGCCGGGGCCGGCGCGAGCGGCGGGAGTAGGCTGTGCCTTGAAAGGGAGTCCGGCCGTGGGGGCGTTGCCCCCACACCCCACCAGGGAGCGAAGCGCCCTGCACTCTATTTGTGGATGGAACCGCACTGACCCCGGTCAAGAGCCGAATTGGGGGGACGGGGCACCTCCGGGAGCGCGGCGCCCCGCACCCGCCGCTCGGGGTGTATGCTGGGGGGCAGACGCCACCCGACGAGGAGCCCCCATGCCACTGACGTTTCCCCCGCCCGCCACCGAAAACGAGACCCCCGACGTCGTGGAACTGCTGCTGGACTGCCACCAGCGCATTCGCTTCTTCACGGAGCTGGCACGCCGCCTGGGCGAGGCCGACGACCTGCCCGCGGATGAGGTACGCGGGGCCGCGGCCCGCGTGCGCCGCTACTTCACCGAGGCCCTGCCGCTGCACGTGGCGGATGAGGAGGAGAGCCTGACCCCGCGTCTGCGTGGGCGGGAGCCGGAGCTGGATGCCGCCCTGGAGCGGATGGCCACGGAGCACCGCCGCCACGAGCCGCTGCTGGCGACGCTGGTGGCCACCTGCGAAGCGCTGGAAGCCGCGCCCGCTCGCCACGCCGGGCTGCGGGGCACGCTGCTGGAGACGGCGGCGGCATTGGCGGAGGAATTCGAGGTGCACCTGGGCCAGGAGGAGCGCGTCGTCATTCCGGCGCTGCGGCGGCTCTTCGCGGCGGACCTACGGGCAGCGCTGGCGGACGAGGTGCGCGCCCGGCGCAAGCGGGCTTGGCAGGGCTGACGCTGGACGCAGCCCGGAATGCGAAGCCACGGCAGGGGCGCAACGCCCGTGCCGTGGCCGAAGGCTCGCCGCAAGCGACGATCAGGAACTGCGTGGAAATGCCTACTTGGGCGGAGGCGGCACCAGGCACGTCGGGTTCAAGGCCGAGACGTTGCCGGATGTATCCACCGCGTAGACGGAGAAGTCGCCGTTCCCATTCACCTTGTAGTCCACGTCACCGTTCGACACGGCCCGGACGCCGGGCGGACTGGCGTTCTGGACATACTTGATGTTGCTCGGGTTGGCGAACGGCCCGAGTTGCGTGCCGCTGCCCAGATCCAACAGCCAGATGCTGGCCACGGCCACGTTATCGGACGCTTCGATGCGGTAGAAGCCGTCCTCGTTCATGCCCGGGGACTTCTGACCCGCCTTGGGCGTATGGCCGGCCGGGTTCACGCCTTCCAGGCACGCCGCCTGCGGCGGTGTGACGTCCAGGATATTGATGCGGATGGTCTCCGTGCCCAGATTCAGGTCCGAATCGGTCATGAAGGCCACCTGACATTCCACGACCGTGCCGGAAAGCGCCGGGTCGTTGGGCACCGCGATGGTCTCGGTAAACGCGGCAGTCTCGCCACTGAGCACGGTCCGCGTCGCGGGGATGAACCCGACCGTGAGCGGGCCGCAGCCGATCGCGCTGGGAATCACCGTGGTGGGCAAGTTGCCGATCCCTTCCACGATGGCGGTGGCGATCTGGCTGCTGGTGTCGTCGGTGGTCACCACCGACCCGCCCGTGGCGGCGGCGATGTCGTCCATTTCGGCGCCCGATCCCGGGGCCTTGATGGCCACCACCTTGATGCCCGCCGCGGTCAGCGCCGCCACTGTGTCGTCACGGGATGGGCCGGGGTATTCGCAAGGCCGCGCCGCTGCATCGCACGGGGTGACACCCGCGGGGTCGCCCGGGTCGTGGAACGGCGCGTCGGTGGTAATGGCCACCACGCGCGTCACGCCCGCGGCCGGCCGCCACGCAGGCGCAAGGCCCGCGGCAACGTCGCCCACGGAAGCGCCGGCCGGCGTAACCTCCCGGCCCACGCCGGTCGCCATCTGATAGAGTCCTTCGTACTGGGCTTCCGGCCCATCCCCGCCGTAGTGGGTGGTGAGGCTGTTGATAGCCCCGACCCACGTCGGCCCATCCGCGGTCAGGTCCTGGTTGAGCTGATAGGCGTAGTCGCCATAAGCGGCGTCACCCCAGTTGAGAAACGGGTAGTCCACGAAGCTGCCCACGCAGAACCAGGAATCGCTGATAGAGGCCCGCACGTCGTCGAACAACGCCTGGGCCAGCGAATCGGTCTTGATCTTGGTGAGGTCGTCCGAGTAGCTGCCCGACAGGTCGAACAGCAGGCACAGGTCCAGGGCGGGCGGCAAGACAGGCGTGCCCACCGTCTTGGCCACGGTATCGGAGGTGCCGGGAGCGAGGTCCAGCTCGACGGATGCAGGATCCACCTGCGCATGGCTCGGCAACGCCAACACCATGGACAGCGCCGCTACGGCCACCAGGGCAATGGCACCCGCCCTGATCCTTGCCACGATTGTTGATCTCATCGTCAATCCTCCAGAAGTACGGAAGGATGGGGCCAATGGGCACATGCCGGCGGCCAAGCCGCGAGCAGCAGCGCGGATTGCCGGAATGGGCATTGCCCGGCGCGTGCCGCAGGCGCAGCACGCCCGTTGCTCCCCATTCCGGAAGCCGCCCGGGCACACGGAGTGGCCCGGCGCATGCCATTGACGATCGACCGACGGAAGCGCTCGACTGCCGGCGACCCAGCCGCGAACGGGTACGCGGGAGTGGGGCTTCTGCTGCGTGGGAATGTCAGGTGTGCGAAAGGAAACCGAATCGAACGCAACTGGCGAAGGGGATCAAGCGGGCGTCCGGCAGGAAGCAGCCATGCGGACGCCTAGACACCCTTCGGGACTCAGAGAAATGAACTCCCTCCGACCCTGAAGCCGCCTTGCTTTCGATGGCCCCGGCCATGGCCGGGCGTCATGCTATGGCTGTTCGACGTCAGTGACAATCCGAACCCCCTCTTTGCCTGCCATGGTCCGGACCGCGGCGTGCGGCTCAACACTTGGCGAGCGGCCGCATTCCCTCCTTTTTTGTCCCCCAGGATGCATGGTCGAGAGACGTAACGTAATTATTGCGCTCGCTTGCAGCGAAAATAAAGCACAATCCGAAGCGATGTGAAGCCGTGCGTGCCGGGGCTTCCGGGGCTCCAGGCCGTCTCCGAGGCCGTCATTAGGGCGTCCGCGGGGGTCGCAGAATCGGCCCCGGGCCCCCTGGTTGGTAGAGGCCCGGTGCGTGTGGGAGCATGAGGCATGGCCCCGGTGGCATCCGCCGTGGGCGGTAGCCTTCCGCCAGCGATTCTTCAGGAGGAGGTGAACGATGCACCCATCGCCGGACACCCACGGCGGGCACCGCGTGGCCCAGGTGCTGGAGGCCCACGGCGTGCGCTTCCTGTTCACCTTGTGCGGAGGGCACATCTCCCCGATCCTGGTGGCCTGCAAGGCCCGCGGCATGCGGGTGGTGGATGTGCGGCACGAGGCCACGGCGGTCTTCGCGGCCGACGCCACCGCGCGACTCACCGGCGTGCCGGGCGTGGCCGCGGTGACCGCCGGGCCGGGGCTGACCAACACGATCACCGCGGTGAAGAACGCGCAGCTCGCGCAATCGCCCGTGATCGTGCTGGGCGGGGCCGCCCCCTGCCTGCTGAAGGGGCGCGGCGCCCTGCAGGACATCGACCAGTTCGCCCTGATGCGCCCGCACGTCAAATGGGCCGCATTCCCGCGGCGCGTCCGGGAGATCGGGCCCACGCTGGAACAGGCCTTCGCCGAGGCGCGGAGCGGCGTGCCCGGCCCGGTGTTCGTGGAGCTGCCCGCCGATCTGCTCTATCCCGAAGCCCTGGTGCGGCAGACCTATGGCCTGGACGGCGCGTCCCAGCCCCGTGGCTGGCGGGGGGCCCTGCTCAACCGCTACCTGGACTTCCGGCTGAAGCGGATGTTCGCGCCCGGCGCCGAGCGCGCCCCGGCGCGGCCGTCCGCACCCCCGCCGCCGCCGGCCGCTGCACTGCGCCGCACCGCCCGGCTGCTGGAGCGGGCCCGGCGCCCGGTGCTCCTGATCGGCAGCCAAGCCGCGAACGATCCGGCGGGCATCCCGGCCCTGCGCGAGGCAATCGAGGCAATGGGGCTGCCCGTCTATCTCTCCGGCATGGCCCGGGGCCTGCTGGGGCGGGAGCACCCGCTGCTGCTCCGCCACCGGCGGCGCCAGGCCCTGCGCGAGGCGGACCTGGTGCTGCTGGCGGGCGTGCCGGCGGATTTCCGCCTGAACTACGGCCGGGACCTGCCCCGGCGTACCCCCGTGGTCTCGGTGAACCGGTCGGCGCGGGAGCTGCGCCTGAACCGACGCCCGCAGTTGGGCGTGCGCGGGGACCCGGCCGGCTTCCTGCGCGCCCTGGCTAAGCTCAGCAGCCCCGGCCGCTGGCGGCGGGAGGACTGGATCGCCGCGCGGCGCGGCGAGGACCGCGCACGGGAGGAAGAGATCGCCGCCCGGCCGGCCCCCGCCGGGGAGGGGCTCGATCCCGTGCGGCTCTGCCGCCGGCTGGATGACGTGGTGGCCGAAGACAGCGTGCTGGTGGGGGATGGCGGCGATTTCGTGGCCACCGCCTCCTACCTCGTGCGGCCACGCAGGCCCCTATCCTGGCTCGATCCGGGGGTCTTCGGCACGCTGGGGGCTGGGGCGGGCTTCGCGCTGGCCGCCAAGCTGGTGCGCCCCACGGCGGAGGTGTGGATCCTCTACGGAGACGGGTCGGTGGGCTATACCCTGCCCGAATGGGATACCTTCACGAGGCACGGCGTGCCCGTGATCGGGCTGGTGGGCAACGACGGCTCCTGGCAGCAGATCGCCCGGGAGCAGGTGCGCGTGCTGGGGGACGACGTGGGCACGAACCTGGGCCAGGCGGCCTATCACGAGGCGGCGCGCGGCCTTGGCGCCGAGGGGCTGCTCGTCGAGGCGGAGGAGGCGGCGGGGCCGGCCCTGCGGCAGGCCAAGGAGCTCAGCGCCCAGGGCCGGCCCGTGCTGGTCAACGCGCTCTGCGGCCGCACCGACTTCCGTGAAGGCTCCATCTCCCTGTGAGCGGGGCGCAAGCATGGCCGCCGATGCCGTGGACGTGCGCTGCTACGCCGAGCTGAACGACCGCCTGCCGCAGGCACACCGGCAGCGGGCCTTCCGCTGGGCCCTGCCGCACCCGCCAACCGTGGGCGGCCTCCTCGGGGCGCTGCACCTGCCCGAGGCGGATGTCGATCTGGCCCTGGTCAACGGCCGCTCGGTGGGCTTCGCCGAGCGGCTGCGGCCGGGGGATCGCGTCGCGCTCTACCCGGTGTTCGAGGCGCTGGACATCTCGGCGGTGACCCGCCTGGCCCAGCGGCCGCTGCGCAGCCCGCGCTTCCTGGTGGACGTGCACCTGGGCGCGCTGGCGCGGCTGCTGCGCCTGCTGGGCTTCGATGCGCTGTGGCGCGGGGACTGGGCGGATGCGGAGCTGGTGCGGATCGCCACAGACGAGGGCCGCATCCTGCTCAGCCGCGACCGACGGCTGCTCGCGCAGCGAGCCGTCACGCGCGGTTACCGTCCGCCCGCCGCCAAGCCCCGCGAGCAGCTCGCCGCGGTGTGCGCGCGGTTCGAGCTGCTGGGGCTGGCCCGGCCCTTCACGCGCTGCACGGTGTGCAATGCGCCCGTGGAGCCGGTGGCCAAGGCCGCCGTGCTGCACCGGTTGCCCGCCCGCACCCGTGCCGCCCACGACCGGTTCTTCCGCTGCACCGGCTGCGACCGCGTGTACTGGGAGGGCTCGCACCACCGCCGCATGCAGGCCCTGCTGGACTGGCTGGCCGCGCGCCTGGCGAGCGAGGCGCCCGGCGCATGAGGACGCCCGGCGCTGGCCGCCCTACATGCGCAGGCTGTACGTCAGGTCGAGGCTTTCGTCCTCGGCGGCCCGCGACTCGTAGGCGTTGTCGCCCACCTTGTACTCGTGGAAGCAGGACTCCTGGCCGGACGAGAGCGCGGCCCACGAGACGCACAGGGTGTTCTCGACGATGCGCCACTTGCCGGTATCCTGACCGCCCGTGCCGGTGAAGGAATCCAGCCAGGCCGCGTAGGCGATTCCGTCCGCCGCCAGCACCAGGGTGCCGGTAGCCGTGTGCTTCTTGAACTGAATGTCCAGCAGGGCGCCGTGGGTGAAGCGGCCGAACATCTGCTGGAGCACCGCACCCGACATCGGCGGCGCGGCGGGATTGGCCGCCCCGGCGATGCCAAAGGCCAGCAACCCGCACAGCACCAGCGGAACGACCGCGAATCTT
>DATFMP010000103.1:0-147324 GCA_035266845.1 bacterium | reverse complement strand
CAAGTCTTGTAAGCGCAGGGTCGTAAAACTGATAGCTTCTCCCGATAGCCTCCTGGGCTTTGGAAAGTTGCTTGTCAATTTCGGCAATCTTGGCGTCATAACGCTGTTTGGCTCTTTCGACGTTCGACACAAAAAATCCTGAGATTACAGCAGAGCCAATAACGAGAGAAGCTCCAATGATTTCGGGCGAGAGGAAATGGGGAAAGCTCATTAGGTAGCCCGGCAGCGCATCGCAAAATCGTACGAGTTTCGCACTCAGTGTCCCCTCAGCCACGAAGGCGCTGACCCACCCGCGTTTCGAATGCAGGCAAGGCCGAGAATCCGGTAAGAATCCGGGCGCAGGAAAAGGCGCCAGAACGCCGATTGACGCGCGTTTGACGGGAAAGCGGGCCCTGGCAGCCGATGCCCGGATTTCGCCCGCCAATGGCAAGAATCCTGCGGCTGACTGGGCAACGGAGCGCCGAAGGTCTCAACGGGCGGGCAGACCTGCCGACCGGCCAGAAAGACACACCCCGTCGCGCAAGGCGGATCGGAGCGGCGCTGAGAAAATCGGGGATCGCGGCCTATTTCCACCGTGAACTCCCCCGAGTGCGGTGGTCATTCTTCCCAGGAACGGGCGGCGTTCCTATTCAAATAGCGCGATTGGGCGTGCAGGTAAAGCAAGGAAAGCGGCGGGGCGCCCCTGTCTGCCCGACGGGAAGCTGCCCGCCTTCGCGGACGCCCTAGCGGGGACGACGAATGGCGCGCACCTTGGCGCTGTCGCCGCCGCCGCAATAGAACCGGTCGCCGTCGGCCTCGAGTCCGGAGACGCCGGTGCCGGCGGGCAGCTCGATCCGCTCCAGTACCGCGCCGGTCTGCGGATCGATGCGCCGCAGGTCGCTCTGATCGGCCTCCCAGGTGCCGTGCCACAGCTCGTGGTCGACCCACGTGACCCCGGTGACGAAGCGGTTGGATTCCAGGGTGCGCAGGATGGCGCCGGTTTGCGGATCGACCTGGTGGATCTTGCGGCCCTGGTGCTGCCCGACCCACAGCGTCCCTTCGGCCCAGGCCAGCCCGGAGTCGCCGCCGCCCCCGGGTGCCGGGATCGTGGCGAGCACCCGGCCCGTCTGCGGATCGATCTTGTGGATGCGATCCTCGGCGATCTGGTACAGGTGCTGCCCATCGAAGGCGGTGCCCGCATGCGCGGCGACGTCCAGCGTGCGCACCGCCTGGCCGCTCTGGGGATCGAAGGCGTGGAGCTTGTCGCCGGCCGCGAACCAGACATGCCGGCCGTCGCAGGTGACGCCGTTCACCTGGTCGGCACCCGGAAAGGGGCCGTATTCGCGCAGGATTTGCGCTTGCGTAGGTTTCATACCCTTACCCTAGTCGATCGGCAGCGGACCGGGGAGTAACAAAATTGTCGAGAATCCCGGCACGGGCGGCGTGGTCCAGCGCCGTGCACGTCCGCGGCCGAACGCCTGCACCTGCCCCGCGTCCGCAAGCTGCTCCAGCGCGCGCTGTACCGTACGTGGGCTGATGCCGAGCGCAATCGCCAGGGCCGAGCTGGACCACAGCTCGCCGTCGGCGAGCAGGGCGAGCACGGCGGCATTCTGCCCTTCGACGGGGGGCACCAGCACCGCCACCTCGCGTCCGTCATGCGGGGCCAAGGCGAAGCCCCGCTTCGTTGCGTGCACGCCGGCCAGCGACCGGATCGCCCGGCGCAGGCGCCCGATCTCCACGCGTAGGCGGGCCCGATGCGATTCATCGGCGTGCCGGGCCTGGAATGCATCGGCGAGCAGCGCGTCCCTCGGCGCGTCGCCCGGCCAGGCTTCGCCCAGCGTCCGCGCGAGCGCGAACAGCACGGGGCGCGTCGCCAGCGGCACCACCGTGTCCGCGGTGCGCACGACGTGGCGCGTCGCATCCACGATCAACGCCCCTGACGCCAGCAGCGCTGCCACCGCTTCGAGCAGGACGGGCCGCTCTTCTCCACCCGCGATCAGGCGGGCGGCCGGCGTATCCATGACGCGCGCCGCGTGCTCGACCTCCGCGATCAGCGCCGGAATGCCCGCCTCGCGTGCGGCGAGCGCGGCCCGGGCGAACGCCGTGCGGGCGGCCTTCGTTCGCAACCGCCGGATGGCAATCCCCGCGACGACCACCTCGTAGACGGCCCGCGACGCCGGGGGCATCGGCGCGGGGTCGAACCCGGCCAGCGCATGTTCTGCCTCATCAAGGCGCCCGATCAGCAGCAGGCGCCGCACCTCGAGCGTCCGTGCGTGCGCGGCGTTGACGCGGTCGCCCCGCGCCTCGAGCGTCGCCCGCGCTTCCTGCAGCTTGTTGGCGGGCCAGCGGAGCTCGCGCAGGGCCAGCGCGACCTCGGCTTCGGCGACGACACACCGGGCGCGGGCCACCACCTCTTGCTTGCCGAAGGCGCGTGCCGCGCGCTTGAGCAGCGCGTTGGCGCGGGCGAGGTCGCCAAGCTGCGCCATGGCGATGCCCCGCAGCGCGAGTGCGGACGGATCGTCGTGCAGGGCGACGCGCTTCAGCGCGCCCAGCGGGTCACCGGCCGCCAGTGCTTGTGCCGCGGCGACGATCAGCGAGTCCATCGGAATCCCGTCACACTTGTCACTCCCACGGTCTCGATATGCGGCGCTACCTTCTCCTCGCGATTGAAAGCAACCGGCAACATCAGGACGAGAGGAGGCACATGACCAAGGCCACACCCGCGAATACCACAAGCGAAGGGCTGCTTGCCGCGGCCGCCCAGGGCGCAGCCACCGCGCTGCACTTTGCGGCCACGCCGACGTTCGCGGTCATGGCGCTGCTTGCGGGCATGTGGGGCCATGGAGCGCCAACCGTGTTGTGTTCGCCCGTGCACGGTGGGTCCTCGCTGATGGGCATGACCTCGATGTACCTGCTCATGAGCGTCTTCCATGCGGCCCCGTGGCTGAAGCTGGTCTCCGGTCTAAGCCGCGGTGCCGCCCGGTTGCCAACCGGCGTTCGCCAGGTTGCGCCGTAAACTGCTCAGCTTGGCGCACTCTTTTGCACAATCCGAGACAGGAGGGAAACCATGACCATCGCCTACACGACGGGAACCCGCGAACAGTGGCTGGAAGCGCGCCTGAAGCTGCTTGCGGCAGAGAAGGAGCTGACCCGCAAGAGCGACGAGCTGGCGCAGCAGCGTCGGCAGCTCCCGTGGGTCCGCATCGACAAGGACTACCGCTTCGACACCGACGACGGCGAAGCATCGCTGGCCGATCTGTTCCGGGGTCGCTCGCAGCTTCTTGTGTATCACTTCATGTTCGGGCCGGACTACACGGCGGGCTGTCCGTCGTGCTCGTCCATCGCGGACGGGTTCAACGGCATCGCGGTGCATCTGGAAAACCACGACGTCGCGTTCTCCGCGGTGTCGCGGGCGCCGCTCGCCAAGCTCCAGGCGTTCAAGCGGCGGATGGCGTGGAGCTTCCCCTGGGCATCCTCCGCGGGGAGCGACTTCAATGCCGACTTCGCCGTCTCATTCACCGAGGCGCAGCAGAACAAAGAGGGTATCCAATACAACTTCGTCCGTGAGGCGCCCCTGCCTCCCAGCAGCGCACGGGGCTCCGGCGGGGAGATCGCCTCGCGGACGACCCCCGACGCTCCTTCCACCAACGCGGCCATGACCGGAACGGACGTAGCCACCTATGCGCGCGAGCGACCCGGCGTCAGCGCGTTCGTGCGCGAGGACGGTGTCATCTACCACACCTATTCCGCCTATTCGCGCGGAGTTGACGGGCTCTGGGCCATGTACCAGTGGCTCGACCGTGCGCCCATGGGCCGCAACGAGACCGGCGCGTGGGTGCGTCACCATGACGCGTACGAAACACGCTGAGGCAGGCGACCGGGCCGATCGGCGCATCTAACGGCGCCGTTGGGTCGTACGCGGGAAGGCCTGCACAGGCCTTTTCTCACCGCAACTCCCCCGAGTACGGTGGCAACTCCCTTGAAGTCTGTACGACCTTCCGAATCAAATTGGGAGGATGGCGGCGCAGGTAAAGCAAGGAAGGCGGCGGGCGGCAGGAAGCGCCGCCCCGCTGTCGTCACGCCCCCGCCCCATACCGCAGCGAGCCGGGCGTGGTGAGGGATTCGGCGAATTGCCGAAGCAATCAGGTGACGCCTCGGCGCACAATCCCGCGTGCGACCCAGTCGTCGAGGACCTTCAACGCGGCCTCTGCGAAGGCGGCGTCGTTGATGTGGGCATCCACCTCAGTTAGCGCCACGGGCGGACGAATGGCTTGGCGCGCCTCGTCGATAAAGGCGGCGAGCCCTTCCGGGTCATACGCTGGCTCGCCCTCGCGATCCCACGCCTCGATGCCGCGCAGCGGCAGGAGAAAGTGCGCCGGCCCATGGGCCGCGGCGAGCTTGTCCCCGATGGCGCGGGCCGTGATGCGGCGCTCCTCCGGAGAAAGGGCGACGGAGGCGATGAGGCGGTTGTGCGCATGATAGGGCCGCTCGGCATACTGCTCGGGCATCGGCTGCCATGTGGGCAGGTCCAGCAGGTCGCTCGCGCCAGGTGCCACGATCTGCGGAATGCCTGCGCGACCTGCATTCTCCAGGCGGTCTGTGCCGCTGTTGACCATGGATCCGTGCAGCCCGTTTGCGAGTTCCTGCAACGAGAAGTCCATCACCGCGGCGAACGCGCCCTTTGCCGCGAGAGACTCGAAGGCGCGACCGCCCATGCCCGTGGTGTGAAACACTGCCACTTCATAGCCACGCCGCTCCAGCTCCGGTTTGAGCGGCACCATGTAGTTCAAGCAGGACTTGCCCAGCGACGTCATACCGATCAGCGGCCGGTTTCGCTGCGGAGGCTTGGCCGTGCGCGCTGCACCCAGCACTGCGCCAGCCGCCATGCTCAGCGAGGACCGGCAGATGGCGTTGAGCCCATAGAGGCCGCCGGCCCACAGAATCATTTGTATGTCCGGTGCCAGGCGTTCCGGCGCAATAAGTGGGGAGAATGCCACAGTGGAGACGATGTATTTGGGCACACCGAGCGGCAGCGTGCGGCACACGTCAAGCGCCAGGTCCGTGCCCATCGTGCCGCCCAGCACGATTACCCCATCGACGCGACCCGCTTCGAGCTGCTGCAACGCCAACCGACTGGCACCGCTGGCCATGAGTGTCATCGCTGCGTTCTCGTCGCCCGCGGCCATCACCTCGTTGATGGTGACGCCAGCCGCCGCCGCAACGTCGTGCTTGGTTAGTTCCACTGCCACGGGCGGCTCGCCGAGAACGCTCACGTCCATGCGCAGAACTGTGCCTCCCGCCTCCTCGATGCAAGCGGTGATGTAGCCCAGCTCGTCCGACTTGGTGTCGTACGTGCCCACGACGAGAATCGTCTTTTCGTCTGCCATCTCTCTGTCTCCGCCACTCGTTTTCTCCGGCGCGCTCGAGTGGATGCTCGGATCAATATATAAACCGACGGATTGCATATTGACTTGCTAAATCACATCGATTGAGTCAAGAAGATTTTGACAAGGGCCGGTGTCCCGGCCACGGCCATGGCGGCGAAAGGAGACCCCCGTGCCAGGAACGGTCGACAAAGCGCTGGAACTGCTGGGACTCTTCTCGGAGCGCGAGCCGGCACTGGGCCTGAGCGAAATTGCGCGCCGCGCATGTTTTGACAAGGCCACCACGCGACGGCTGCTGCTCTCCCTGGAGCATCACGGCATGGTGGAGCAGCTCGCCGACAGTCGGAAATACCGCCTAGGTGCGGCGCCGCTTCGCTTGGCCCGGGTGCGGGAAGCCGCGTACCCCGTGGTATCCATCGTTCGACCCGTGGTGGAGCGGCTGTCACAGGAAACTGGAGAGACGGCGCATTTCTCACTCGCCGCCGGCGGTGAACTGGCCACCATCAGCCTATGGGAGAGCGCCCGGGCTAATCGTGTCAGTCTGGAGCAGGGCGAGGCACTGCCGCTGCACGCAACCGCCTCGGGGATTGTCTATCTGGCCTTTGCCCCGCCGATGCTGCGGGAACAGGCATTGCGCAGGACGCTACATGTGTACACCGACTCCACCCCCACCGAGCCAGCCGCTATTGAAGCGCTGCTGCACCGGGCCCGACGAGAAGGCATGGCACGGATGGATGACGCGTACGAGACCGAGGTGGTGGGTATTGCCGCCCCCGTGTGCGATGCGACTGGTCACGCCCAAGGTGCCATCGCGGTGGCTACCCCTGGCTCGCGCATGCTCCCCGCCGCAGACATTGCCATCCGGGCCGCTGTGCGCCGTGCGGCCGTGGACATCACGCGCGCATTGGGCGGTGTGGTGGACCCTGCGATGCTGCAGGGAGTAGCATGATGGCGGCCCAGGCACTCATCCTGGACTTCGGTGGCGTCATCTCCCGCACGCTATTCGAAACCCATCACGAAACCGAAGCGGCGCTGGGGCTGGCGCCGGGCACGCTCACATGGCGCGGACCGTTCGACCAGGCATCCGATCCACTCTGGCGGGCCATGCAGGCCAGCGAGATCAGCGAGCGGGACTATTGGCGCCATCGAACCGCGGAGGTGGCTACGCTTGTGGGGGCGACGTGGCGGGACATGGCAGAATTCGTGCGCGCCGCGCGGCGTGGAGACCCGGAGCGGGTGCTCCGACCTGAGGCGTGCCACGCCATCGACGCGGCAGTTCGCGCGGGTAAGCGCATCGCCATCCTCTCCAATGAGCTTGACCTCTTCTATGGCGCCGAGTTTCGTCAACAACTGCCATTCCTTAGCGCCGTCGACGTCATCCACGACGGCACATACACGGGTGTGCTGAAGCCCGAGGCCCAGGCCTACCTTTCCTGCCTCCAGTCACTGGGGCTGGAAGCGCGCCAGTGTGTGTTCGTTGACGATCAGCAGCGCAACATCGATGGGGCGCGGGTGGTCGGTCTGCAAGCCATCCGGTTCGATGTCCGCGATCCGAGTGGCAGCTTTGCTCGGGCTCTTTCCCAACTCGGCATAGGGGAGCGCAACCATGGCTGACGCAAATGCCCTCATCGAAAACAACGCCAGACACTTCTGGCACCCCATGGCTCATCCGGCGGAGATGCAGGCGAATCCGCCCAAGGTCATCGTCGCAGCCGAGGGCGTGGAGATAACCGACGTCAACGGTCAGCGCCTACTGGACGCGGTCGGTGGCTTGTGGAACGTAAACCTGGGGTTTTCTTGCCAGCCGGTGAAGGACGCCATCCGTGACCAGTTGGAGACCCTGCCGTACTACTCCGCTTTCCGTGGCACCTCCACCGGCCCGGCGATCGAGCTCTCCGTGGTCTTGCGTGAGTGGTTTGGGCCGGACGGTTTGACGCGGGCGTTCTACACCTCCGGGGGCTCGGACAGCGTGGAAACGGCCCTGCGGCTGGCGCGGCAATACCACAAGATCCGGGGGGAGCGGGATCGCACCAAGTTCCTGTCGCTGAAGAAGGGTTATCATGGCACCCATTTCGGCGGCGCCTCGGTGAACGGCAACGTCAATTTCCGGCGCAACTACGAGCCCCTGTTGGCTGGCTGCTTCCAGATCCCGGCACCGGATCTATACCGCAATCCGTTTGACGAGACCGATCCGGCACGGTTGGCGCAGCTCTGTGCCGCAGCGCTGGAAGACGAGATTGCCTTTCAGGGGCCGGACACGGTAGCCGCGTTCATCATGGAACCGGTGCTTGGTGCTGGAGGGGTGATTCCGCCTCACGAAAGCTTTATGCCGAGGGTGCGCGAGATCTGTGACAAGCACGGCATACTGCTCATCGCCGATGAGGTGATCACCGCGTTCGGTCGTACCGGGGCATGGACCGGTTCGCGGCTGTGGGGCGTGCAGCCAGACATGATGACGACCGCCAAGGCCATCACCAATGGCTATTTTCCCTTTGGCGCCTTGATGCTCTCGGAACGGATCGCACAGACCTTCGAGAGTGACGCAACATCCTTTGGTTCCATTGGGCATGGCTATACCTATTCCGCCCACCCGGTGGGTGCCGCAGCAGCCTTGGCTACGCTCCAGGAAACCCGTCGCCTCAACGTTGCGGAAAACGCGGGAGCGCGGGGCAAGGAATTATTGGCTGGCTGCCGGCGCCTGATGGACAAGCATGAGTTGGTGGGTGATGTGCGCGGCCAAGGGCTGATGGTTGCCCTGGAATTGGTGTCGGACCGGGCCAGCAAGATGCCTGCTGAGAAGAAGATCATGAAGCAGGTCTTCGAGACCGTCTATCACCAGGGCGTCATGATCCGCGTCTCAGGTCCCAACGTCATCCTCTCGCCACCGCTCATCGTCACCGCCGAGCACGTCCAGCGCATCGTCTACGCCCTGGACGTGGGGCTCGCGGAGGTACAGCGGGCCGGATGAACCATGGGCGACGAGAAGGGAGCCCAGCAAAGCAGGCGGCGGGGCGGCGTACGCTCGCCGCCCCTCTGTCGTTAAGCCCCCGCCCCATACCGCAGCGAGCCGGGGGTGGTGAGGGACTCGCCGGTTTCGAGCAGGGTCTTGAGACCGGAGAGGATCATCGGCCAGCCGCCGTAGAGCTCGGCGTTGGCGCCCTCGCGCAACTGGTCGTGGGTGACGGTGAGGCGGCAGGAATCGCCGATGGGCTCGATCTCCCAGGTGACGCGCGAGGTGCCCTCGGCCTTCACGTCGTCGCTCCACAGGGCGTTGTAGCTCTGCACGAGCCGGCGCGGCGGGTGTACCTCCAGGTTCTCGCCCGCGAGGATCGGCGCGGGCGCAGCCGGGCTGCGGCCTTCGTAGCGGGAGCCGGGCGTCCAGTCCGATTCCACGCGCAGGCCGAAGGTGTAGACGCGTCGCAGCTCCGGGTCGGTGATGGCCTCCCATAGCAGCTCGGGCGTGGTCTTGATGTAGATCTCGAACACTTTCTCCATCGTCGCATCCTCCAGTCGGTGCTTGAGGTCGCTCAGGGTCGCGGCCCAGGGCTCGGCGTACTTGCTCACCCAGCGGTCGTGAACGAGCCGGATCGGGACCGGGTTCAGGAAGTGCAGCTTCTCGCGGCCCCGCCGCCGGGTGAGCACCAAGTGCGCTTCCTCCAGCACGCGCAGGTGCTTCATCACGCCGAAGCGCGTCATGGGCAGCCGCTGCTCCAGCTCGTGCAGCGTCTGCCCGTCCTGCCGGAACAGCGCGTCCAGCAGGCGCCGGCGCGTCGGGTCGGCGATGGCCTTGAACACGTCGTCCATGCCGCAACGAATATGTGACCAACGAGTCACATGTCAAGCGATACATCCACGCGCAGGCGAACGAGGCGGCGGAGGGCCGCCCCATTCCCTGGCGGCGCCCTCAGTGGACGCGGGGCTGCGCTTCGGTCGGCACCGCGGCGGACGGCACGTGCAGGGGGGGTGCGGCCGCGGCTTCGGTCGGCAGCGCGGTGGCGAAGCGCTCACCGAAGCGGCGGAGGGCCACCCAGTCCGTGAACTCCTGGTCGTGCGAGAGGTCGGCAGGCCAGCCCAGGCGATCCAGGTCCTTCCGTGCGAGCTTCTGCATCAGCCGCATGCCCAGGCGCATCGCCCGGCCCATCAGCGAGGGCCGGAAGGCGCCGGCGACGGTTTCCACGAACGCCGGGTGCCAGTCCGCCTGGCGCAGGAAGGTCTCCACCTGCTCGGCGGCCTGCTGCAGACCGGCCGGCTTGGTGGCCGCGGCCATGCCGCTCACGGAGATGAACGCGGCGGAGCGCTGGCGCAGGTCAGCCAGATAGCGGCGCACGAAGCGCAGGGCGTGCTTCTGGTGCCGGCCGGCATGGACGGATGCCGCCACGATCACGGCGTCGTGCATGGCGGGGTCGGGCACCAACCCGCGCCCGGTCAGGTGCGCGACCTCCACCGCGTGTCCGAGCTCGTGGAACTGGTTGGCCAGCGTGTCCGCGATGCGCGCGGTCTGGCCTTCGCCGGTGGCATAGGCAATGAGGATGCGCGACATGGGGCGTCCTCCCCGGATGTGCCGTGGGCGCCTTCTCCCGCCTCCAGGTCCATTTTATCCGCTGGCTTCTGCCCGGACAATGCACCTCGCTCCCCTGCTGGCCGCGCCGCGGGCCGCGTGCACTGCCCCATTCGGCCCCATTCTACTCGCACCCTGGAGCGGGAGCCGGTCAGGGAGCCAAGGTTGCACGATGCAATCGATGGGAGTAGCGAAACAGCTAATAAGTACAACCATTTGATCGCACGCGTATCGGTTCGCTTTGATCCGACGCGCCGCAGAAAGGGGGATCATGCTTCCTGCATCCAACGCTCGCGCCTGTGGCGGTGCCGTCCTTCCGACCGCATCGCAACGTCCTGGGGTGTCTTTGCTCCTGCTGCTCGTGCTGCTGTTCACTGCGGCTTGCTCGTCGGTTTCGTATGACAAGGTGCATTTCGAACCAACAATAGGGCTGAAATATGGCGGGCTCAGCAAGCCGGCCCGGGTCACAACCGAAAAGGCAAACCAGCTTCACGAGCGCGGTTACATCGAGATCGGCGAGGCGACCGTCCAGCACCGCAAGTCGAATTCGTCCTCCGTGGACGCCACCCATGAGATCCTTGCATTGGCGGCGGCACACGGGGGCGAATTGGTAAGCCTGAGAGAGGACAATGCCACCGCAAGCGTGGCGGAGACCGACGAGGGCAACTGCGACGAGTGGAAATACGACTCCGTGCCGTACTACCGCCGCGATTACCTTGGCATGATCCATACCGAGTACAGGACGGAACAGGTCTGTGCTCACCACGAAACCGAACACCATCAGGTGTCCGTCATCCGCAGCCGCGCGGACGTCTGGCGCAAGGAGCCGGCGCTCGCTCAGAACGCCCAGATCATTGACGCGGTCATCGTTGGAGATGCGCAGAAACTGAATCGGCTGCTGAAAGGGCAGGCCGATTCGGGCAAAACGATTAGAGACCTTAAGCTGGTCGGGCAGGCCATACACTATGGCCGGCCGAAGTTGATCGGTCCGCTCGTGGCTGCCGGTGCAGTGGTGGATGCGAGGGATATGTGGGCTGCGATCAAATGGTGCCACGATTGCCTGGGCAGCCTGCTCGACCATGGGGCCCAGGTGAATGCGACGATCCAGGTGCAGCCGTACGACGTCGATCACCGGGCCGGCGATTCCCACATGGGACCCGGTACCCTGCTTTGGCAGGCGGTGCGGGTCGACTGCGCGCCCTGCGTGAGGGTGCTCCTCGAACACGGAGCCAACCCGGACAAGGTGGGGCACGAGAAGCAGACGACCCCCCTGGGTCTGGCCATCGAAAAGAACAATCTTGGCGTCATGCGTCAGTTGCTCGATCATCGCGCCGCAGTCAATTACACCCAGTACAGCCACAGCCCGCTCTGGAACGCTGTCAACGGTGACTGGCGCGGTGCCCACGGCGGGTCCGTGCAGGTGGTCGATCTGCTCCTCCAGCACGGCGCGGACCCGAACAACAAGAACGATGGGTGGTCGCCGCTTGGAACGGCCGCCGCAAGGGACCAGGTTGTCATCGTCAAGCATCTCCTGCAGCACGGCGCCAACCCCAACCTGGTGTCGGTCTATGACCGAAAATCCGCTCTGCAACACGCGGTAGAGGACTCGGGACCGCACAAGGCGGAAATCATCGCGCTGCTCAAGAAGGCTGGAGCCAGGTAGCGGGCCTCGGCGGGGCCGGGGTTCCACCAGCGACGCAGGCCCCGACCGGGAGTGCGCGGCGCCCGACAGCCTGCCCTGTGCTGGCGTGCTCCCCTGCTGGCCGCGCCGCCCTGCGCGTGCTAGGACTGCCCCATTCGTCCCATCCCTTTGCACCCTGGAGCAGGAGCACGGCATGAGCGGACTCGCACACGACCATTCCCGCTGGGGCCCAGGCGATCAGCTCGGCGCGGGCAATCTGTTGACCCCGGAGCGGCGGCTGGCGGCGCTCGGCTTGGTGCGCGAGGGACGGCTCTACGACCTCAGCCAGACCATCGAGACGGGCGCCCCGCGCATGCGCCCCGTGCAGACGCCCTACGTGATCACCCACGGCACCACCTGGCGCGACGGCATCCGGCGCCGGCGGGCGCTGGGCGCCACCAACGACGCGGGCTCCAACCTGGAGCGCGTGGAGATGACCATGCACGTCGGCACGCACATCGACGCGCTGGGGCACTTCTCCATCGGTGAGCGGCTCTACAACGGCTTCGCCGCGGCGGAGAGCATGACCGACCAGGGCCTGGTCAACCTGGGCATTGAGCACGCCCCGCCCATCATCACGCGCGGCCTCTGTCTGGACGTCTCCGGGCTGGACGGCGGCGCCTTCCTGGAGGCCGGGCGGGCCGTGGGCGCGGCGGATATCGAGCAGGCCATGCAGCACACCAGCCTCACCGCGGCCCCGGGCGACGTGGTGTTCGTCCACACCGGCTGGGGGCGCTTCTTCATGGCGGACAACGACCGCTACACCGCGGGCGAGCCGGGCATCGACGAAGCCGCCGCGCGGCTGCTCACCTCGTGGGACGTCGTGGCCATCGGTGCGGACAACATGGCCGTGGAGGCCCTGCCCGGCACGGAGCACCCCACCAAGCTGATGCCGGTGCACCAGCACGCGCTGGCCGAGGCGGGCGTGTACCTCATCGAGAACCTGGTGCTGGACGCCCTCGTGCGCGATGGCGTCACGGCCTTCTGTCTGCTGCTCCTGCCCGTCAAGTTCAAGGGCGCCACCGGCTGCCCCGTGCGCCCGGTCGCGCTGGTATAGGGGCGCGCGCTCAGGACGTCTACAAGAACCTCACGCTGACCGGCCAAAAGGGCGGCCAGTCCTACGCGCAGACCGCCGAGCAAACCGGCAAAAGGGCACCTCTCCCTGCCCATGAACCATATGGACCGCACCAGGCGGGGAAATCGCGTGTTGGGGGAGGCGGTGCTGCGGGGCATCAAGCGGAATCTGCACCGCGCTTGACCTGATCCGTCGTAACGACAATGATCAATCGCAGATTCGGGGATTGCCAGTGAAGCCAATGTCACATCTGTCGCAAGCGCATCACCGAGCGAGCCTGGGTGGGGAAGAGATTCGGGCACGAAAGGCTTCGGCGTCGCCGGAACCTGCGCCGCCGATTCCACTGATTCTGCCGCTCGGTTCCGCCGCGACGATGGAGCTCGGGCGGGCAATTGCCCTGGTCCTGGCCACTAAGCCCGGCCCCGCCGAACGCATGGCGCTAGCCAGGGCTTTCTGCCATCGGCTGGTGGAGGCGTGGTGGCGGGCCCTGACCTCGGAGGACGATGGGCGTCCACCACTGAGGCCGGAGCTTATCCGGTTTGAGGTCCTGCGGCTGGAGCGGTCACTGGAACTGTTGGCGGACGACCTGGGTGCTGTGGCGGCGGATTTGGACATCGAGCTCGCCGCCTATCAGATCGGCTTGGTCTACACCGCCCTTTTGCCGGTCGAATACCGGGAGCGGATGGGCGTGTACTACACGCCACCCGCACTCACTGCACGCCTGCTTGACCAAGTGGGTGAAGCGGGGGTGGACTGGAGGCGGTGTGTCGCGCTCGATCCGGCCTGCGGAGGAGGTGCCTTCCTGGCACCGCTAGCCCGGCGTTTGCTGGACGCTCTGCCGCATCTGGATACCCGGCAGCGTGTCGCGGAAGTTGCGGCTCGCATCCGCGGGTTCGAAATCGATCCCTTCGGCGCGTGGTTATCCCAAGTGTCACTGGACGCGGTGGTGCTTGAGAATTGCGGCGAAGCACTGCGCAACCTGCCGGTACTCGTCACTGTCTGCGACAGCCTGCGGAAGCCTCCCGATTGCGGTCCGTTCGATCTGGTGATCGGCAATCCCCCTTACGGCCGGGTGACCCTGGATGAAGTAGGCCGTGAGCGCTACCGGCGCAGCCTGTACGGGCACGCTAACCTGTATGGGCTTTTCACCGATATGGCCTTGCGCCTTACACGGCCGGGCGGCGTGATCGCCTACGTCACGCCCACGAGTTTCCTGGCGGGGCAGTATTTCAAAAACCTCAGGGTACTGCTCGGAGCGGAGGCTCCGCCGGCCACCATCGACTTCATCGGGGCCCGCAAGGGGGTATTTGCCGACGTGCTCCAGGAGACTCTTTTGGCTACCTATCGCCGCGGGGGGACGGTTGGCGCCGCTAGAGTGCACCAGGTCACCACGGTGAATGGCGCCGGCATCAAGGTCGAAGCAGTGGGTGCGTTCACCTTGCCCACAGATGCCTCGCAGCCCTGGTTGCTCCCCCGTACTACGGGTCAGGTGGGGTTGGTTAAGCACCTAAGTTCCATGCCCCATCGGCTCTGCGATTGGGGCTACAAGGTGAGCACCGGCCCGCTGGTCTGGAACCGGCACAAGGGCCAGTTGAGGGAAGCCCGAAACAAAAACACGCTTCCGCTCGTCTGGGCCGAGGCGGTCACCACAGACGGGCGGTTCGTATGGAGGGCGCAGAAGAAGAACCACACGCTCTATTTCGAGCCTCGTGATGGTGACGAGTGGTTGATCACCCGCATCCCCTGCGTGCTCCTGCAGCGCACCACGGCCAAGGAGCAGCAACACAGGCTGATTGCGTCACTCCTGCCCGCAGAGTTCCTCGATGAGCACGGTGCGGTGGTGATCGAGAACCACCTCAACATGATCTGCCCCACCCGCGATGACCCGGAGGTTGCTCCGGCCGTGCTCACCGCTTTCCTCAACAGCGCGGCCGCCGATGCGGCCTTCCGCTGCGCCAATGGTAGCGTCGCCGTGTCAGCGTATGAGCTCCACGCGCTGCCCCTGCCGGCACCCGAATCGCTGGTCGAACTCGATGAATTGGTGCGGGCCGGTGCGGAACGCAACGTCATTGAGGAAGCATGCGCGGCGCTGTACGGCAACGAAGCCGGAGACTGATGGTGTCGCTCCCGCCCTATGTGCCCAGGAACGTAATCGCTGAGCGTCTACCGGTAATCTTTCCAGATGGGACGCCTAACCGGCAGTATTGCATCCGGGAGCTGGCCGCGAGCACCGTGTTCGCTATGCTCTATATCGGCGCCGTAGAGGGAGCTGGACAGTACCTTGGGCCGAAACACGTCTACCGAATGACGGAAGAGCAGGCAGCCCGCACGGAAGACGCTTCCCGAGGGGAATACGCTCGCACTGGTGAGGCCCCGGGGACGCGCTGGTATGCGGACAACACACGCGAGCCGATCCGCGACGAGACCCTTCGCGAAGGATTCGTGGCACCGGGCGCGGTGATCAGCCGCGACGATGTGCCGACGACGTCAGGTAGGCCTCGATACGCGCTCAAGGCGGACTTCGCTGCACTGTTTGATCCGAACCTGACGGGCAGCGGCCTGGAAAAGGCTGTGGGCGCTTGGCAGCAAGCCAACCTTTCGCGGGGTGCCCTGGCTCGCGTCTCCATCACACGCATGGGAGCGGCGGCCGTCGGGGCGGGGATCCGCGTGAACTTCCCTAACGGGGAAACCCGGCAGCTTGGGGCTGGGCCAAGTTCTGTCATTGCCCGGTCGGTCGTCGAGGTTTTCGCGCCCACATTCCTGGGACAGCCGGTCGTACTTTGGCTCAGCGAAAGTGGAAACAAGGTAATAGCGCGTGATGACAAGTTGGCTGCTGCGATTGGTCTGCAAATCGAGGCGGACAAAAATCTGCCCGACATGATCTTGGCTGACCTGGAACCAACTGAGCCGATCCTGGTATTCGTAGAAATTGTGGCCACCGATGGTGCTATTACTAGCCGTCGTAAGGACGCGCTGCTGGCGCTGACCGATGCGGCTGGATTTAGTCGCGCCCAGGTTGCATTCGTGACCGCCTATCTCGACCGCAACTCGGCGGGTTTCAAAAAGACGGTCTCGGCACTGGCTTGGGGCTCCTTCGCTTGGTTTGCCTCCGAGCCCGAACAAATTGTCGTCTTGAGAGATGGGACGAGTACTCCCGCTCAGCTAGCAGCCCTCATGGGTGGAGAATCGTGATTCACCGCAGGCCCATCATTTCTCCTTCCCGTTGAACTCGCCCACTATCCGCAATTTTCCCCCTTTGTCCGCTGCGCCCGGCGGGCTGCCGCGGTATAGTGGACCTGCGCGGAGAGGCCAGGGTGGCGGCGTGGCGCGCCGCAGAGAAAATTACGAAACGAAGCCAATCGCCCCGCCGGGTGGCGGGGCTGGGCGTCCCAGGCGAATAGTCCGGGCGGGACTGCGGAACGAAGCCAATCGGGTGGCGGCCCGTAGCCTGATGCGCCCCGCCGCGCTGGTGTAGCGCCCCGCGCTCAGCCCGGTGTGCCGGATTCCGCCGGGGTGTAGGGCCGCACGTTGGTGGGCGTAACCACCATTTCCGGGATGGACGTGCGCGGGTGCAGCACCGCGACGCAGCGCATGATGTCCGCCAGATCCTCCGGCTGGATCATCTGCTCCAGCACCTCCGGCGGGTAGGTGACCTTGCGCTTCTGCATGATGGGCGTGTTCACGTCGTCCGGGCAGATGCAGCACGCGCGCACGCCGAACTGCCACGCCTCCTGGGTCAGCGAGAGGCTCATGCCCAGCATGCCGAACTTGGAGGAGGTGTAGGCCATGCCCGCCACCCCGCTCACGCGCTTGGCGGCCGTGGAAGCCACGTTGATGATCAGCCCGTCGCGCTGGAGCTTCATGGCGGGCAGCACGGCCTCCACCAGATTATAGGCTCCCGTCAGGTTCACGTTGATCACCTGGTCCCAGTCGGGCGGGGTCAGCTCCGCCAGGCGCCGGTTGACGACGTTCAGGCCGGCGTTGTTGACTAGGATGTCCACGCGCCCCAGCCGCTCCAGCAGCCGCCCGGCCGCCGCGTTCACCGCCTCGCGTTGGGAGACGTCCAGCGGTTCCACCAGCGCCTGCCCGCCCGCGGCCGCGATCTCTGCCGCCACCTCGTGCAGCGGCTCGGGACGCCGCCCGATCAGCGCCACCGCGGCCCCGTCACGGGCGAACATCCGCGCCGCCGCCGCGCCGATGCCCGTCCCGGCGCCTGTGATCCACACCACCTTGCCGTCGAACGCTGCCATGGTGCCTCCTCGCTGGATGTCTCCCGCCTCGCGCCGCGGGCCGTGACGCCCGCCGCGTCGCACATCGCTCACGGACACTCTACCGGGGGGCCGCGCGGGCTGTCGAGGCCGGCGATTGCCGCGGCGCGTCGCGGCGGCTATCCTGGGGCGAGTGGCGGACGAGCCCCGTCCGCAACCAGCTCCACCGCGCGTCCGGACCGGCCATGGCGACCCAGCCCACGATCTACCTCCCCCACGGTGGCGGCCCCTGCTTCTTCATGGACTGGGAGCCGGCGGAGGAATGGGACGCACTGGCCGCCTGGCTGCGGGGCATTCCGGCCAGCCTGCCGGAGCCGCCGCGGGCGCTGCTGGTGGTTTCGGCGCACTGGGAGGCGCCGGTGCCCACGCTAATGACGGGCGCCCAGCCGCCGCTGCTGTTCGACTACTACGGCTTTCCGCCGCACACCTACGAGCTGCAATGGCCGGCTCCCGGCGCACCGGCGCTGGCGGCGCGGGTTTCCGCGCTGCTGGGCGAGGCGGGTCTGGCTTCCGCCGGAGATGGGGGGCGTGGCTTCGACCACGGCGTGTTCGTGCCGCTGCTGCTGGCGTTTCCGCAGGCCGAGGTGCCCACGCTGCAGCTCTCCCTCCAGGCCGGGCTGGATCCTGCGGCGCACCTGGCCATCGGCCGCGCCCTGGCGCCCCTGCGCGACGAGGGCGTGCTGATCGTCGGCAGCGGCATGAGCTATCACAACATGCGCGGCTTCCGCACCGCCGCGGCCCGGGCGCACTCGCGGCGCTTCGACGACTGGCTGGGCGAGGCGGTGGCGGTACCCTCGTCCGAGCGTGACGCGCGTCTGACGGACTGGGCCGCCGCGCCCTCCGCCCGCGAGGCCCACCCCCGCGAGGAGCACCTGTTGCCCCTGATGGTGGTGGCCGGGGCGGCCGGCGGGAGTCCCGGTGCACGGGCCTTCCGGGACGAGGTGCTGGGCGCCACGGTGTCCGCATTCCGCTTCGATGGAAGCTGACGCCATGGCCCCGCCGCTCAGGAATCCCGGAAACCTCTTCGCCGAACTGCCGGCGGACCGCAGCCGCGAGACCTTCGAGACGCTGGTGGAGGCAGAGGGGTTGCGCCTGGAGCGCATCGTCTCCTACGGTCAGGCCACGCCCCGGGGCGAGTGGCTGCGGCAGGACGCCGACGAGTGGGTCGTGCTGCTGCAGGGCAGCGCCGGCCTACAGCTTGAGGGGGAGCCCGAGCCGCGTGTGCTGCAGCCGGGCGACTACGTGCTGATCCCCGGCCGCACGCGCCACCGCGTGGAATGGACGGTTGCCGACCGCGCGACGATCTGGCTGGCATTGCACCACGGTTAGCGCCGCCGGCTTGCTGTGGGCGGTCGGCACCATGGGCGCAGCCGTTTTGTGACAAAAGTCATGTTTATCCCCGGTGCGCTCACGTAATCTATCCATGGTGCCACCCGGATGTGGCTGCCGGGCCTTGAGTGAATAATGCGATTGCGTCTCATTCCAACGTATTTCGCTGCGGGCGGTCAGATCGGCTTGTGCGGCAAATCCGCGTCAGCGGCGCATTCAGATTCCGAGGCTGGAAATCCGCTTCAGCCCTGGTTTGGAAACTGGTGCACGAATTTGGTTGCCAATGTCCTGCGGAGCCACTAAGCTGTAGCTAATAAATGAGACTGAGTCGCATTGTCTGAACTTGGATTGGGAGCACGGATGAGCAAGGCAGCACGAGCATTGACCCTGGCGGCCCTGGTGTGCGTTCTGATAGTGGGCGTGGCGTGGGCGGAGACCCCAACGTTCAAGCTGACCATCAAGAACCACCGCTTTGAGCCGGCGCAACTGGAGGTTCCGGCGGGCCAGATGATCAAGCTGGTGATCCACAATGCGGATCCCACGCCCGAGGAGTTCGAGAGCCACGAGCTGAACCGCGAGAAGGTGATCGCCGGGGGATCCACCGTGACGGTGTATCTGAGTGCCATGGATCCCGGCACATACCCGTTCTACGGCGAGTTCCACGAGGACACCGCCAAGGGCCAGATCATCGCCAAGTGAGCCTTGCCGGGTGAGCATCGCCCCATGAACCGAAACCACCGCACAACCCCGACAGAGCTGGGCGTCCGGCGCCAGACATCGTCATGATACCGACCGCATTGATCGTATTCCGCGAGGTGCTGGAAGCCGCCCTCGTCGTCAGCATCGTGCTCGCCGCCAGCGGGGGCCTGCCCCGCCGCGGGCTGTGGGTCAGCGCAGGCGTGGGTCTGGGCTTGGTGGGCGCCGCCGTGGTGGCGGTGTTCGCCGGACAGATCGCCTCGGCGCTCTCCGGCGTGGGACAGGAGGTCTTCAATGCCTCCGTGCTGCTGCTGGCCGTCGTGATGCTGGGCTGGCACAACGTGTGGATGACCCGCCACGGCCGCGAGCTGGCCCAACACGCGCGGGAGATGGGTCGCGCCGTGCGCACGGGCACGCGCCCGCAATACGTGCTGGCCATCGTCACGGGCCTCGCCGTGCTGCGCGAGGGCTCGGAGGTGGTGCTGTTCCTCTACGGCATCGCTGCCAGTGCGGGCAGCGCGGGCATGGGCATGCTCGCGGGCGGCGGCATCGGCCTGCTGGCCGGAGCGGGTCTCGGCGTGGGGCTCTACGTGGGCCTGCTGCAGATTCCCATGAAGCACCTGTTCGCCGTGACGGGCTGGATGCTGCTGCTGCTGGCCTCCGGTATGGCTGCCCAGGCGGCCTCGTTCCTGGTGCAGGCGGGGCTGCTGCCGCCGCTGGGCCCGGCGCTATGGGATACGTCCTGGCTGCTCTCCGAGCGCACCATCACGGGTCAGGTGCTGCACACGCTGGTGGGCTACGTGTCCCGACCGGATGGCGTGCAACTGCTCGTCTATGCCATCACCCTGGTCACCATCGGCGGGCTGATGCTCCTCAGCGGCCGTGGCGATGCGGGCGCCCCCAAGGTGGCTCCCCAGTCGGACTAGGCCGGCGCCTGAAGACCTTGCAGATATGCCGTCGTGCCCTTCGAGACAGGCTCCTATGGAGCCTTCCTCAGGAACACGGCTCCAGTCTGCGGATCACTGCAGACCCCCGCCTTGCTGAGGAGGGGGTGCGGGGGCCTTAGGCCCCCGCGACGAAAGTCTTGTGGTCTTCAAGCGGTGCAGCCGCTTGAAGACCCGCTCCCCAACTGGACCCGGCTTCCTCGTCGCGCCTACTGCGCCTGCTCCAGGCGCATCAGCCCGTCGATCTGCCCGGCCAGCTTCTTGCGATAGGTCTGGAGGCTCTCGAAGGAGAGCTTGCCCTGCCGGTGGGACGTGCGCATGTCCTCATAGGTCGCGCGCAGGTCGTCCAGCATCTTGATTTCGCGATCCGGCCGCTCGTGCAGCACCGCCAGGCGGCGGGCCTCCATCAGCACCTCCAGCAGTGGCCGGTAGTGGATGGCGTCGTAGTCCGCGAAGGGCATGGCCGCGTTGCGGCCCAGTTCGGCGAAGAGGTCCTCCGTCTTGGCCTGCACCACGGCCAGGTTCGCCGCGATGCCCGGGTCGGGCTTGATCGGCTCCATGCTCAGGGGAGAGCTGCAGGCGGCCAACACCAGGGCGGCCAGCACCAGCAGCAGGCCACACGCCCCGACGGGCCGCAGCGGGGTGGGATGGGAGAACGATGCCATCGGCGGCTCCGGATAGGGAAATGCGTGACCCGGCCCGGAGCCCGCGGGCGCCCGGCCGGCACTCGATGCCCCCAGCATACCGCATCCGGTGCCCCCGTGCAGTCGCTGCCGATGGTGCGGCGGGTGGTGTCACTGCGTATAGGGGCAGGGCGGCTGACCCGGCGCGGGTGGCTGCTGGTCGCTGCAGCGGGAGCGCGGACCGTAGGGCCGGTCGTCGTCCCAGCGGCCGTGGTGCGGCCCGTACATAGCGTGACCCCAGCCGAAGCAGCCGGACAGCAGCAGTGCCGCCAGCGCCAGCAGCAGGCCTGTGCGCAGGGGGCGGATCATGGCGATTCCTCGTGGCGGATGGTGGTAGGAGGCGGCGTGGCTCAGTGCAGTGCCTTGCGCAGTTCCGTGTACTGCTCTTGGGTCAGCTCGCCGCGGGCATAGCGCTCCTTCACGATGGCCAGCGCGGCATCCTCGCGGCGCTCGCCGCCCTGCCCGCGTGTGGCCACGCGGAACAGCGCGATACCGCCCCAGATCAGCAGACCCCAGAACACCAGCATGCCCACACCGTGCAGGCCGAAGCCCAGCCAGCCCATCCAGCCATACCCCAGGTCTCCGTAGTACATATTCGCGCTCCCGGTGGAGGGTTGTTTCATATCGCGGCGGCGGACCTGCCGGCCAGCGACCGCTCTGCTTGCACGAAGCACTACACCGCCCGGCGCATATTCTTTCGCCGGTGTCTTCTGGTGCGCGCCCGGGGTACCGGGAGCCGGGTCATCTGCCGGGGGTGCGGGGGCGAAGCCCCAGGGGAATCGTTCCTCGAAGCGTGGACGTTGGCGCTGCCTACGCCACCAGCGGCCCTTCCACGCCCAGCGCGCCGGAGCGGCCGGGCACGGTGCCCTGCAGCACCTCGCGCCGGGGCAGGGCCTCCGCATCCAGCGCGTCGAACAGGTCCGCCAGCGCGCCGGGCTCGTCCCCGGCGGCGCGCCAAGCCTGGAGCAGGTGCTCCAGCACGGGCTGCAGACGCATCCCCTCCAGCTCGGCATGCAGGGTATAGACGTGCCCATGCGGGCGTGGCTCGCGGCAGGCCCGCAGCACCGCCTCGTGCACGTTCTCCGCGGTGATGCCCTCGCGGCCGATCAGCTCGTCCAGCGTGGGCAGGGTGGTGGGCAGTTGCGGACAGCCGGAGGTGACCCCGCCCATCCGCGGTAGGAACGGCGCCTCGCCCCGCACGTCGCTGGCGTAGCGGAAGCCGAGTTGCTCCTCCAGCGCGAACAGGTGCGGATTGACCTGCCAGCCGGCGGCACCGTGCACGGTGGCGGGCCGGCCGAAGGCCTCCACGAACGCAGCCTGGGCGCGCTCCAGCTCGCGGCGGGTCCAGGCAGCGTCCCGGCGCGCCACGGCGTCCTGCCAGCGCACGTGATCGTGGCAGTGGATGCCCACCTCGTGTCCCGCCGCTGCTACGGCGCGCAGCACGTCCCGCCCCCGCCGCCCGATGTGCGGACCCGGCAGCAGCGTGCCGTACATCAGCGTGCGCAGGCCGTAGTGGCTCGTCACCGAGGTGCGGAACACCTTGCTCAGGAAGCCGCGCCGGAACACGCGCCGCAGGGCGCGCCCCGTGTGGTCCGGCCCCAGGCTGAACAGGAAGGTGGCGCGCACGCCGTACCGCTCCAGCAGCCGCAGCAGCGCGGGCACGCCTTCCCGCGTGCCGCGCAGCGTGTCCACGTCCACCTTCAGGGCAATGCGCATGGCCGGGTTTCCAAGGCTGTGTTTCGAGATGGGTTCTCAAGCGGCGGCGCCGCTTGAGAACCACAACAGATTCAATGCGGGGGCCGAGGGCCCCCGCACCCCCGATACCGGAACTTGACCAAGGTCGGCGGGGCCTTGCCTGCAAATAGAGTCCAGGACGCCCTGCTCCCTGGTGGGGGTATGTGGCAACGCCCCCATATCCATTCTGCTTTGTGGCCTCCCTACGCGCTCTGTTCGTCCAGCAGGCGGCCGGCCGCGGCCACCTCGCCGCGGTAGGCCTCGAAGATGGTCAGCAGCGCATCGCGGGTGATGACGGTGGGCTGCCAGCCCAGCTCCTCCATCGTGTTGCGAATCCACGGCACGCGCGTGCGGATGTCCTGGTAGCCCTCGCCGTAGTACTCGGCGGAGCGCACCTCCTTCAGCGTCACGTGGGCCGCGGAATCGCGGTACTCCGGCACCCCGCCCGCCAACTCCAGCATCAGCTCGGCCAGCTCGCGAATGGAGAGATCGTTGGCGGGATTGCCCACGTTGTAAATCTTGCCCGAGGCCACGCCACCCTCGTTGGCGATGATGCGCATGAGCGCGTCCACGCCGTCGCGGATGTCCGTGAATGCGCGGCGCTGCGCCCCGCCGTCCACCAGGGTGATCGGTTCGCCGCGCACGATGTGCCCCAGGAACTGCGTCACGACGCGCGAGCTGCCTTCCTTGGGCGTGTACAGGCTGTCCAGGCCGGGCCCGATCCAGTTGAACGGACGGAACAGCGTGTAGTCCAGCCCCCGCTGCTGCGCATAGGCGGCGATCACACGGTCCAGCAGCTGCTTGCTGCAGGCGTAGATCCAGCGGGACTTGGGGATGGGCCCCATCACCAGGTTGGATTCGTAGGGGTGAAACTCCGCGTCCTGGCACATCCCGTACACCTCGGAGGTGGAGGGGAACACCACGCGCTTGCGGTACTGCACGCACGAGCGGATCACGGCCAGGTTGGATTCGAAGTCCAGCTCGAACACGGCCAGCGGGTTCTGCACATACACCGCCGGCGTGGCGATCGCGACCAGCGGCAGCACCACATCGCACTTCTTGACGTGGTACTCGACCCACTCGTGGTTGATCGTGATGTCGCCTTCGAAGAAGTGGAAGCGCGGGTGCTCCAGCACGTCCGAGACCCGATTGGAGGCCAGGTCCATCCCGTACACCTCCCACTCGGTGGTCTCCAGGATGCGGTGGGAAAGGTGGTGGCCGATGAAGCCGTTCACGCCCAGAATCAGGATTTTCATGGTCCGCAAAGGTTGGTGGCGGTAAGTCGCATCACGTCAACGATAGCTCGGCGGCGCCGAAGCGCGCGCGGAAGCCGGACTCGTCCAGAGGGGCGCCGTCCCAGGCCAGCGCGGTCAAGCGCAGGCGTTCGCCATCGCTGCAATCCAGCCAGCAGGCGCCCTGCTCCCAGTACAGGCGCGGCGTGCGGCCCCGGGCCGGCTCGCCGCGGTAGTAGCTGCCCAGCACCGCCAGCCGCCCCGCGGGCAGCTCGTAGAACGCACCTGGGTAGGGCGGCGCGACGGCGCGGATCAGGTTGTGCGTGGGCCAGGCGCCCGAGCCGGGGTCCAGCCGGCCATCCTCCGGCCGGCGCCCGCCGAAGTAGCGCCCGGCCTTGAGATCGAGCGGCGTCTCGCGCGCGGTGCCTCCCAGCAGGGCCGGCACGGCCCGCAGCAGCAGGATTTCCGCGGCACAGGCGACCTTGCCGAACACATCGTGCGCGGTGTCGTTGGGCAGGATGGCCACGGCCTCCTGGTCCACCAGCGCGCCGGCATCCGGCTTCAGCTCCATGCGGTGCAGACTGGCGCCCGTCTCGCGCTCGCCGTGCAGCACGGCCCAGTTCACTGGGGCGCGGCCGCGGTACTTCGGCAGCAGGGAGCCGTGTACGTTGTACGCGCCCCGCGCGGGCAGCGCCAGCAGCTCCGCCCCCAGCAGCCGGCGGTAGTAGAAGGAGAACAGCCAGTCCAGCGCGCAGGCCCGCACCTGGGCCACCACCTCCGGTGCGTTGGGGTCTGCGGGCGTGATCACCGGGATGCCGTGCAGCCGGGCCAGCTCCGCCACGCTGCGGAACCAGATCGTCTCCGCCGCCTCGTCCTCGTGGGTCAGCACCAGCCGCACGTCCACCCCCAGCGCCAGCAACACGGCCAGCCCGCGCACACCCACGTTGTGGTAGGCGCACACGACGGCGGGGGCGCCCGGCGTGCTCATGCGCCGCGATCCGGCTGGCCGCTGGCTCCGCCCTGCGCGGGCTCGTCGCCGGGCGGCTCCAGCACCGCCTCCACCAGGAAGCGCGGTCGGCCGCGCACCTGCTCGTAGATGCGGCCCACGTATTCGCCCAGCAGCCCGATGCCGAACAGAGCGATGCCGATCAGGAAGAAGGCGATGGCGAACAGGGTGAACACGCCCTCCACCTCCGGCCCGATCATCAGGCGCCGGATGCCCAGGTACACCACAAAGATCAGCGACAGCGCCGCGATGCCCATCCCGGCCAGGGAGAAGAGCTGCAGGGGCATCACGGAGAAGCCGGTCACCAGGTCGAAGTTCAAGTGGATCAGCTTGTACAACGGATACTTGGACTGCCCGGCGAAGCGCTCGTCGTGCTCCACCGTGATCTCCGTGGGGTGTCCCGCGTAGAGGTACGCGAGCGCCGGAATGAACGTGTGCGCTTCCCGCGAGTGCAGCACGGCGCGCACAATATCCCGGTGGTAGCCACGCAACATGCAGCCCTGGTCGGTCATGCGGATGGACGTGATGCGCTGGCGCACGGCGTTCATGGTCCTGGAGGCCCAGTGGCGCCACCAGCTGTCCCGTCGCTTGCGGCGGATGGTGCCCACGTAGTCGTGGCCCGCGTCCATCTCCGCGATCAGGCGCGGTACCTCCTCCGGCGGATTCTGTAGGTCGGCATCCAGCGTGATCACGTACTGGCCGTGCACGTGCTCGAAGCCCGCCAGGATCGCCGCGTGCTGACCGGCGTTGGTGCGCAGCAGCACCACGCGCGTCACGTCCGTCCGGCGCTGGTACTGCTCGCGCAGCAGGGCCGGGGAGCGGTCGTGGCTGCCGTCGTCCACGAACACCACCTCGTAGCGCCGCCCCATGCCGTCCAGCGCGGGATACAACCGGTCGAACAGCGCGGCCAGCCCCGCCTCCTCGTTGTACACGGGGATGACCACGGAGATCTCCGCACCGGTCCCGGCTTTGGCGCTGACGCTCACTGCGCTCATGGCGTCTCGGCTCCGGGCGGGGGCGGGGAGGCCAGGATGGCCCCCAGCGCGTTGCAAACGCGGTCCACGTCCGCCTCCTCCATGCCCGGGAAGAGGGGCAGGGTGAGGGTTTCGCGGCCGATGCGCTCCGCCACGGGAAAGTCCCCGGGGCCGTAGCCATAGCCGCGGTAGAGCGAGAACAGGTGCATGGCCTCGTAGTGGTAGCCCACGCGGATGTCCTGCTGCTCCAGGGCCGCCTGCACCGCCGCGCGCGTGGTGCCCAGCGCCGCGAAGTCCAGGCACACCACGAACATGTGCCAGGTGTGTCCTTCCCCGGTGGCCGGCAGCACCAGCGCGGGGTGACGCGGCATCAGCTCGAAGTAGCGCTCCACCAGTTGACGGCGCTTAGCGTTGAAGCCGTCCAGCCGGCGGAGCTGGATCAGCCCGATCACGGCGTTGACGTCGGGCAGGTTCATCTTGCCGCCCCACTCCTTCACGTCCACACCGCCGTGGCCGTCCGGCTCGCGGCCGTGAAAGCGGATGGCCTCCAGGCGCTTCACGAACGCGGGATCGCCGCTGGCCACCGCACCGCCCTCGATGGTGGTCATGTTCTTGTTGGGGTGGAAGCTGAAGCAGACCGGATTGCCGAAGGCGCCCACTTTGCGCCCGCCCACTTCCGTGCCGATGGCATGGGCGGCGTCCTCCACGATCAGGAGGTCGTGCTTGCGCGCCAGCTCATACAGCGGCGGCATGTCCACCGCCAGGCCGGAGAAGTGTACGGGAATCACCGCGCGGGTGCGGGGCGTGATGGCCTTCGCCACAGCCTCCGGGGTCACGTTGCGGCTGCGCAACTCCACGTCCACGAACACCGGGCGGGCCCCCGCGCGCACGACCACGTTGGCCGTGGCCACGAAGCTCATGGCGGGCACGATCACCTCGTCGCCCGGGCCGATGCCGCCCGCCAGCAGGCAGGCCTCCAGGGCGCCGGTGGCGGAGTTGAAGGCCCGCACCTGCACGCCGCCGCCCACATAGTCCGCCAGGGCCTGCTCGAACTGCTGCACCTTGGGCCCGCTGGTGATCCAGCCGGACTCCAACACCTCCCGCACGGCCTGAATCTCATCTTCGCCCAGCGTTGGGCGGGTGAACGGCAGCATGATCGCTCTCCAGGGGTGGCGGCAGGGTGCGTCAGGCTTGGCCTCGTGGCGCCGCCGCAGGCGCCGGGCGATGGGTGTTCCAGGGGCCGACCCGCGCTGCTGCCGTCATGGGAAGGCTTGCCGGGAAGTGGGGCGGGAGCCGCGCCCGGTGCAGCGAAGCCAAGCGGGCAGACCGGCCCTGCGCCGGTGGCGCGCGGCCTGCGGGACCCCCTCAATCTACCAGACTCACTGGCGCGACACCACCACCAGCCGGGGTCCCGTGTACAGCACACGCAGGGGCAGCGCCATGCGGCGGGCGCCCCCCAGGCTGGCACGATCCAGCACGGCGTAGGCGCGGGCTTCGTCCCGCCAGCGCGCCGCGAAGGCCTCCAGCGAGGGCAGCCAGCGTGCGGGCTCCGCGCGGATGCCCATGGCCAGCTCGTCCTGCACGACCACCAGCCGCACCGTGCGGCCCAGGTAGAAGGGCAGCGATTGCGGGTAATAGGCCCCCACGGCATAAACCGGCGCATCCCCGGGCTGCTCGACCAGGATGGCCCGGGCCAGCGCGCGGCTGGAGAAGCCCGGCTCCAGCGCCCGCAGCCCCAGCGTCAACGCCTGGAAGGCCAGCAGCACCAGCACGGCCGTCACGGCCAGTCTCCACATGGCACCGGCCCCCAGGCGCAGCGTGCTCAGCCCGCCCAGCGCCAGCAGCGCCGCGGCCACGCCCAGCCACAGCCGGAACCAGCCGTGCCACGCGGGCGGCATTAGCGCGGCAGGCTGCCCCGGCACGGCCCAGGCCAGTGCCAGCAGGCCCGCGGCACCCAGCAGGGCCACAGGCAGCAGCGCACGGTCGCCCTGCGCCGCCAGCCGCGGCCCGGCCAGCACCGCCAACGGAGCGAACATGGGCAGCACGTAGGGCGCTAGCTTGGAATCACCCAGGGAGAAGAACACGAACACCAGCACCGCGAAGACCCACAGGAAGCGCTCCGCCGAGAACTCGCCCCCGCCCCGCCGCCAGCCGCCCTCGGGACGCAGCAGCGCGCGCAGCCAGGCGCCTGTCCAGGGCAGCGCGCCCAGCAGGCACACCGGTACGAAGAACCAGAACGGCTGGCTGCGGTGCTCCACCTCGGTGGAATAGCGCAGGAAGTGCTCGCGCACGAAGAAGAACCAGGCGAAGCCCGGATTGCGCAGGCTCACCACGACGAACCACGGTGCCGTCAGAGCGAGCAGGATCAGCAGGCCCTTGCCCAGCTCCAGCCGCTTCCACAGGGCCCAGTCCCTTTGCCACAGGCTGTAGAGCAGCACAGCGCCGCCGGGCAGCGCCACGCCGATCAGCCCCTTGGTAAGCACGGCGGCGGCCAGCGCGGCCCAGCCGAACCACATCCAGCGCCGCGCGCCGGGCCAGTCGGCGCGCCCCCGCTGGGCCATCACCAGGCAGGCCACCCCCGCGAAGAGGAACACGGAGACGGCCATGTCCAGCGTGACGTAGTGGCCCAGCAGGAAGTACAGGAAGCTGCTGGCGAGCATGAGCCCCGTAGCCAGCCCGGCGGCCGGCCCGTACAGGCTCGCCCCCAGCAGGCCCGCCGCTACGGCGCCGCCCAGGCCCAGCAGGGCGGGCCACAGCCGCGCGGTGCCCTCGCCCACGCCGAACACGGAGTAGGCCCCGGCGGTGAGCCAGTATTGTAGTGCGGGCTTCTCGAAGTACTTGAAGCCGTCCAGGCGTGGCGTGACCCAGTCCCCGCTGGCCAGCATCTCGCGCGGAATCTCCGCGTAGCGCCCCTCGTCCGGCTCGATGAGACCGCGCGAGCCCAGCAGCGCGAACCACGCCACGGCCACCACGGCTAGCAGCAGGATCGTCGCGCGGGTAGGGCGGGGCACGGGCGGTGGGCTCGCAGCGGAGGTGGCGGTCGCGGCGCGCTGCCTCAGCGGCGCGCCACCACCGTCAGCCGGGCGTTGGTGGCCAGCTCGCGCATGGGCAGGCCGCGTCCCTGCGCCCAGCGCAGGGACGCTTCGTTGAGCACGGCGTAGGCCTGCTCCGCGGCGATCCAGCGTGGCGCGAAGTCCTCCAGCGTGGGAATCCAGCGCTGGGGCTCCATGCGGATGCCCATCTCCAGCTCACCCGAGATGCGCACCAGGTGCACCGTACGGCGCAGGTAAAACGGAAGCGATTGCGGGTAGTAGTCGCCCACGGCGTAGATGGGGGCGTCGCCCGGGTGCTGTGCCAGGATCGCCTCGGCCAGGTTCCTGCTGGAGCGCCAGGGCTCGCTGACCTGATGGTAGCCCCAGGCCAGCACCTGGAGCGCCACCAGCACCACCACGGCGTAGGCGCCCAGCCGCAGATCCCCCAGCGACCGCCAGGGCAGCACCAGCAGGCCCGCCGCGACCAGCACGCCCGCCGCCAGATAGAACCAGCCCCGATTGTCGATCACCAGCTGGCGCGTGGTGGGGTCGGTGGCGTACTGCGGCCCCACCCAGGCCAGACCGGCCAGGGCCACCGCCGCGGCCAGCGTGAACCACGGGAGCGAGGGATCGCCGCGGTTCGCCAAGCTCCGGCCCGCCAGCACGGCCACGGCCGGGATCATGGGTAGCAGGTAGGGCTCCAGCTTGGAATCGCCCAGGGAAAAGAACACGAACACCACGGCGGCGAAGACCCACAGGAAGCGCTCGGCGGAGAACTCACCCCCGCCCTTCCGCCAGGCGAAGCCGGGCCGCACGAGGGACATCACCATGGCGCCCGTCCAGGGCAGCGTGCCCACCAGGAACACGGGCACGAAGTACCAGTCCGGCGCGGTCTGGCGATGGATGTCCGTCGCGTAGCGCTCCAGATGTTCGCGCACGAAGAAGAACCACGCGAAGCCCGGATTGCGTAGGCTCACCACGATGAACCACGGCGCCGTCAGGGCCAGCAGGATCAGCAGGCCCTTGCCCAGCTCCATGCGCTTCCACAGGGTCCAGTCCCGCTGCCACAGGCTGTAGAGCACCACGGCCCCACCGGGCAGCACCACGCCGATCAGCCCCTTGGAAAGGGTGGCGGCCGCCAGCGCGGCCCAGCCGAGCCACATCCAGCGCCGCCCCCGGGCCCAGTCCGTGCGCTGCTGCTGGGCGCGCACGAGGCACGCAATGCCCACGAACAGGAACACGGAGACGGCCATATCCAGCGTGAGGATATGGCCCATGGCCCAGTAGAGCAGACTCGTCAGCAGCGCCAGAAATGCGAACGCGCCCGCCCGCGGCCCGTACAGCCGCAGGCCCAGCCAGCCTGCCACCGCAGCGCCGAGCAGCCCCAGCAGCGCCGGCCACAGCCGCGCCGTGGCCGTACCCACGCCGAACACGGCGAAGCCGGCGGCCGTGAGCCAGTACTGCAGCGGGGGCTTTTCGAAGTACTTGAAGCCGTCCAGGCGCGGCGTGACCCAATCGCCGGTCACCAGCATCTCGCGCGGAATCTCCGCGTAGCGGCCTTCGTCCGCCTCCATGAGATCCCGCGATCCCAGCAGCGCGAACCAGACGACCAACAGCGCGGCCAGCAAGGCCAGGACGGCAGGGCGGGAGAGACTCAAGGCGGCAATCCGTGCGGGTGAACGGGCGCGGGCGGTGGGGCCGGGTCGGCACGCCGCCCTGATGGCCCCTTACCATAGCGCAGCCAGCCCGGCTCTCCAACGCCCCAGGCGGCTGCGGTTCACCCTCCGCTTCGCGCTCGACGTCCCGCGGTGCCTCCGGCGCACCCGATCTGCGTCCTGTGTTGGGCCCCCGGACGTGCGGCTTGTACCGCATGCACCGTCCTTCCCCATCGTCTGTAGCCCGGCGCCTCTTCATGGCGAAGGCGTACCGCCCGGGCAGCAGGCCGCGGCGAACGGCCTAAGCCGACTCGGACAGGTTGTTGGTGCACCCCGAGATGACGTCAGAGTCCGCCTGTTGCTGCCACGGCATCCGGGCCCACTTTTCCGCCAGCTTGAAGCGCTCCGAATACTCCAGCTTGCTGGGGTCCGCGACAACAGCGCGTGCGCGCACCGCGCAGAACTTCACCTGTTCATTCACGGTGGCAGTCTCCACCAGCTTTGTGGCGGTCGTGCTGGTCACCTGCCAGCCCATCATCCCGGAGATGAGCGGGCCCACCAGCAACCCGGCCGCGAATGCGAGGATGAGGGGCTTCCTGGCCTGCAGCTTTTCTTGAAAGGAACTCATAGGGGATCTCATCATGGAGGTTGGCAAGCCGCTTCGGCTCGTGCTGCCGGATCGAGCTCCAGACCCCGCCGGTTGGTCGGGGACGCACCGGTCAGCCGCTGCATTGAGGCGGCCCAGGCGCTTCGCGCGTGCTCCCCGTCAGGGGAGGCGCCCGCAAGCGTCGTGTCCGCAGGAGAGTGTGATTGGAACCTGAATGGGGGAGAAAATCCGCACCTTCGGATACGCGCCAGGATGCAGCACGGCCCGTGGGACAGTCCGATCAGGGCACGTCGTCCCACACCGGACCCTGCTGTAGGGCACCGGTCGAATTTTCTTCTGCCAATAGATTAGACCATATCCCCGTTCCAGTAGCGTGGGCGCATCGGAGCGGCAAGTCAAATGCAGTGGCGCGATGCAGGCCGCGACACGAGAGCTGCGTGGGTCAAGGGGCGCGCCCCTGCCCACGCCACTGGCCTCCATCCTGCCCGCGGGCCTGGAAGATGCGCTCGGCCAACTCGCGCCGCACGATCGTCATGGCCAGCGTGCGCAGCTCATCGGCTCCGGGAAGGGTTCTCCAAGCGAGTCGTGAGCATTGCGTTCCGCTACTTCGCGCGCATAATGGGCATGCGTAGCGGAGAGTGGCAGCGCAATGCGTAAGCCGTGGCAATCGACCCAATCCGCCGGGTCCGTGCAAATCCGGCCGGCCACCCTTTGATCAGGCCTTCACGCCCTCATGAGCGACCCTACCCCGGCCGCTGCGCCCACCGGACTATCCGCACCCGCCGACCAGCCGGCTTCGCAGCCGCAGCCTGAGACCTCGGCACGACAGGAAAAGCCGCCCGCCGAGCCCCGGCGCTTCGGGACGTTCATGGGCGTGTATCTGCCCAGCGTGCTGACGATCCTGGGCGTGATCATGTATCTGCGCCTGGGCTGGGTGCTGGGCGAGGCCGGGCTGGTACTGACGATCGTGATCGTGACGCTTTCCAGCGCCATCACGTTCATCACCGGACTTTCCATTGCGGCGACCGCAACCAATATGCGTGTGCGGGGCGGGGGGGCGTACTACATGGTTTCGCGCTCCTTCGGGGTGGAGTCCGGCGCGGCGATCGGGCTGCCGCTGTACCTGGCGCAGGCCATGGGGGTCTCGTTCTACCTGGTGGGCTTCGCGGACTCGGTGCACGTGCTGCTGCCGCAGGTGCCCACGACCACCATCGCCATCGTCGCGCTGGTAGCACTCACCGTGCTGGCCTTCGTCTCGGCGAATATTGCGCTCAAGACGCAGTTGCTGATCTTCGTGCTCATCGCGGGCTCGCTGGTGTCCCTCGTGTTGGGGCACCCGGTGTCGCTGCCGGAGGGAGCTGTGTTGCCCGAAGCGCCGCGGGCAGCGTTCTGGGTGGTGTTCGCGGTGTTCTTTCCGGCGGTCACGGGCATCCTCTCCGGGGTGTCCATGTCCGGCGACCTGAAGAACCCGCGCCGCTCGCTGCCGACGGGCACCCTGGCGGCCGTAGTGACCGGCTACGTGGTGTACGTGGGCATCCCGGTGCTGCTGTGGGTGTATGTGCCGCGCCCGCTGCTGCGGACAAATCCGCTGGTGATGTGGGACGTGGCGTTGCTGCCGCAAGCCATGTACGCGGGCATCTGGGGTGCCACGCTTTCCAGCGCCATGGGCGCCCTGCTTGGCGGCGCCCGCACCTTGCAGGCGCTGGCCGCCGACCGGGTCGTGCCGCGCTTCGTGGGCCGCGGTAACGGGCCGGGCAACGATCCGCGTCTCGCCACCCTGATCACCTTTGCCATCGCCGCGGTGGGGCTGTACGCGGGCTCGCTGGATGTGCTGGCACCCGTGCTGTCCATGTTCTTCCTCACGGCCTACGGCACGCTGAACCTGATCGCCGCACTGGAAGGGCTGATCGGCAACCCTTCCTGGCGCCCCACCTTCCGCACGCCCTGGAGGATCTCCCTGCTGGGCGCGGTGCTGTGCGTAGGCGCCATGTTGATGATCGACGCGGGCGCCAGCCTGATCGCCATCTTCGCATCCAGCGCAGTGTATCTGGTGATGCGGCGGCGGCGCATGCGCACGGGCTGGTCGGACATCCGCGGTGGCGTTCTGCAGGCCCTGGCACGCTTCTCGATCTACAAGGTCGGGCGCTACCAGGATGTGGCCCGCGTGTGGCGGCCCAACATCCTGCTCTTCAGCGGCGCGCCCACCGCGCGCTGGTATCTCGTCGCGCTGGCGGACGCGATTACACACGGCAAGGGCTTCCTCACGGTGGCCACCATCGTGGAGCGCCCATTGGCCGAGGAAGGGAAAGTGCGCAGCCAGGAACGCAGCATCGAGGATTACCTGCGCAAGAATGACGTACCCGCCCTCGTGCGCGTGAAATACGCACCGGACTTCGTGACCGGAGCGGAGGCCCTGGCCACCGACTATGGCCTGGGGCACATCGAGCCCAATACCGTGATGCTGGGCGATACAGAAGACCCCGAGCACATCGTTGGATTCTGCCACGTGTTGCAGACGCTCCATCGGCAACGCAAGAACGTGATCCTCGTGCGGGACAGCCGGGGCACGGCCGAGGAGGCCCTGGAGCCACGCGAGTCGCTTTCCATCGATGTGTGGATGGGCACCCAGAACAACAACGCCACGCTGATGCTGCTCTTCGCCTACATGCTGCAAAGCAGCCCGGAATGGCGGGGCGCCACGCTGACCATCAAGTCCCTGGCCGCCAACGAGGACGCGCGCCGGGGGCTGCAGCAGAGCCTGGACGAGTTCCTGGCGGATAGCCGCATCGACGCCCAGATCGAAATATACGTTCGGCGCGAGGAGCGTGGCCCATTGGAGGAAATTGCGCGCTATTCGACCCAGGCGGATCTTGTGTTCATCGGACTGCGCACCCCGGAGCCCGAGGAGTCCGAGGAAGACTATGCCGCCTACTACCGTGGAATCCTCGATGCCACGCGGGCGTTTCCGCTGACGCTGATAACGCTGGCCGGAGAACAGATCGAGTTCCGGGAAGTCTTCTCCTAGCTGCTGCACCCGCCATCGCGCCAATTCCGCGATGAACTGCGGGCTCCCGCTCAGCTGTGGCCGCGATCGCGCATCGGCCTGCCGACAGCATTGACGCGCCCCTCATCCGTCACCACCGCGGTCTCAACGTCTGTGACGCCGGGCCCGGCGGACTCAATCACGGCGATTCATGGCTTTTCATCGCTTACGACGAAGTCGCGGCCATGGCTACCTCGGCAGCCGTCAAGCAGTTCCTGACGGACATATTCGGCTTGAAACACTGAATCGTGCGGCACCGTCACGCACGAAGTGCGTGACGGGAGCAGCGCGTCTGCACACGGCGCAGCCGCGAGCCGGGCTGCGCCGGCCGTGCACCGGTGAGCAGGAGCAATGTCCGCCCTGGAAGGGATCATGCCGACGGGGAGACTCGAACTCCCACGGGATTTCTCCCACTACCCCCTCAAGATAGCGTGTCTACCAGTTCCACCACGTCGGCAGGCGAGGGTGCTGCAATAGATGTGTATACCGGGATCACCCCGGCGGTTCAAGGGGCGGGCGTTCAGCCGCGCGGGGAGCGGATGCGCTGCTGGTGCTGCTCCAGGTCTTTGCGCAGTTCGTCCAGGCGCTCGCGATATTCCTCGGCCAGCTCCACCTTGGCGCGCAGATCGGGATTCTCCGGCCAGCCTTCCACGTGCTCGGCGTGCAGGTCGCAGGTGAGCTTGCCGATCTGCGGATAGAGCCGGTTCAGGTGGTGCTCGATCTCGAGGATCGCCATGCGCAGCTTGACGGACTTGCGGGTTTCCTCCGCCCGCTCCAGCACCTGATCGGAGGTGGAATAGAACACCTCCTTGAGCTGGTGGCGCGTGTCCTCGGTCTTGCTCCGCAGGAAGGCGAGCCAGTTCATGAGCATGTACAAAGCCTCATCGAGCGCGCGACGCAGCAAGGCGGCGAGCCGATTTCCATTGGTGTCAGGGGGTGGCTTGGGTTCGGGCATCACGGCGACGTGCTGGCCCCGCGGAATGGCCGGTGGTTCCGCTGTTCGTTGGTCAAGCTTGGCCGGCGGTGCCGGCGGTGCCCGTTCATTATGATCAAATCTGCGGGGGAAATAAACCCAGGTCGTCGCGCAGGCGGGGGCATTCCGGCTCCTTCCGCCGCAAGTGGGTTCGCGGGCGGGTGCGGGACGCAGCCCGGGCCGGCCTTGATGCGCATCATTTCCCATCGGCGGAGGGTGCGGTAGGCTTAGGCTGATGTGGCGGCCCGGCAGCCCGGGCGCCACATCCGGCGCTCCGGGGGCTCAGCGCGCGAGGCCCCAGTGCGGGAGATGCCGCCCCTCCACGCCCATCGCTCCCGACCCATGCCCAACTACACGCCGCCCGCCTGGAGCAAGGACGTCATCCTCTCCACCGGAACGCCGCTGCGCCTGCGGCCGATCACCCCGGAAGACGACCAGCGCATGATCCGGCTGTTCTACCGGCTCTCGCCGCAGACGATCTACCGCCGCTTCATGACGATGATCACCCGCATGGACGAGAAGGAGGTGGCGCACTTTACCCACATCGACTTCGACAACGAGACGGCGATCGTGGGGGTGATCGAGGACGAAGGCGAGCCGGGCGGCGAACGCATCATCGCCGTGGGACGCTTCGTGCGCCTGCCCAAGCCCACCCACGCGGAGGTGGCCTTCACCGTGGAGGATGCCTACCAGGGCCAGGGCATCGGCACCCACCTGCTGCAGGAGCTGATCCCCTTCGCCCGTATGGCGGAAATCGAGGTGCTCGAGGCCGAGGTGCTGGCCGAGAACCACCAGATGATCGGTGTGTTCAAGAACATGGGCTTCACCATCACCTCCAGCCTGCGCGAGGGGGTGGTGCACATCGAATTCGCCATGAAGGAGACGGAGCTCACGCAGGAGCGGCGCTTCGCGCGGGAGCAGCAGGCCTATGTGGCGGCGATGGAGCGGCTGTTCCGCCCGCGCAGCGTGGCCGTGATCGGCGCCTCCAACGAGCCCGGCACCATCGGCTACGCCATCGTGCGCAACCTGATCACGTCGGAGTACGCGGGGCCCGTCTACCCCATCAACCCCCGGCACGTCGTGGTGCACTCCGTGCCGTGCTATGCCGCCCTGCGCGACGTGCCGCGGGAGGTGGACCTGGCCATCATCGCTGTGCCGGCCGCGGTGGTGCCGGAGGTCGTGCGCGAGTGCGCCTCTAAGCACGTCTACGCGCTGGTCATCATCTCGGCGGGCTTCGCGGAGATCGGCGCCAAGGGCGCGGCGTTGCAGAAGGAAGTGCTGGACATTGCCCGCCGCCACGGCATGCGCATCGTGGGGCCGAACTGTCTGGGCATGCTGAACACGGAGTCCGCCGTGCGGCTCAATGCCACGTTCGCGCCCATGTTCCCGCCGCCGGGCCGCGTGGCGCTCAGCTCGCAGAGTGGGGCCCTGGGCATCGCCATGCTCAACCTGGCACGCGAACTGCGCCTGGGCATCTCGCAGTTCATCGGCGTGGGCAACAAGGCGGATATCTCCGGCAACGACCTGCTGTACTTCTGGGGCAACGACCCCTACACGAAGGTGATCCTGCTCTACCTGGAATCCTTCGGGAACCCCAAGAAGTTCAGCCGCATCGCCCGCCGCGTGAGCCAGCACAAGCCCATCGTGGTGCTCAAGAGTGGCACCAGCCAAGCGGGCGCGCGCGCCGCCAGCTCGCACACAGGCGCGCTGGCCGCCTCCAACGTGGTCGTGGAAACGCTGCTGGAGCAGGCCGGCATCATCCGCACGGACACCATGGAGCAGTTCTTCCATGCGGCCAAGCTGCTCAGCACCCAGCCTCTGCCCGCGGGTGGACGCCTGGGCGTGCTCACCAACGCCGGGGGCCCGGGCATCATCAGCGCGGACCGCGCGGAGGTGGAGGGCCTCAAGGTGCCGCGGCTCTCCGATGCCCTGCAGGCCAAGCTGCGGCCGTTTATGCCGGAGTCGGCCAGCGCGCTGAACCCGGTGGACATGATCGCCTCGGCCAGCGCGGACCAGTACGAGGCCTGCCTGAAAGGCCTGCTGGAGTCCGACGAGGTGGACATGGTGCTGGTGATGTTCATCCCGCCACTGGTGACCGCGGCACCGGACGTGGCCCGCGCCATCCTGACCGCGCGCCGCGCCACGGACGGTTCCAAGCCGCTGGTGGCCTGCATGATGGGCGAGAGCGAGCGCGCCCCGTGGCTGGACGAGCTGGAAGAAGCCAGCATCCCCACCTTCCGTTTTCCCGAGGATGCCGTCGTCTCGCTGGCGCAGCTCACGCGTTACCGCGACTGGCGGTATCGCGAACGCGGTACGATCGTGCGCTTCCCCGACGTGAAGGCGGAACAGGCGCGCACACTGATCCGTCAGCACGCCGGGGACGACCCCGAACGCGAGCCGGTGTGGCTGCCGCCGCTAGAGGGCTACCGGTTGATGGAGTGCTACGGCATCCCCACCCTGCCCACCCGCTTTGCCCGCACCGCGGCCGAATCCGTGCAGGTGGCGGAAGCGATGGGCTATCCGCTGGCAATGAAGCTCTCCAGCACGACCATCCTGCACAAGTCCGATGTGCACGGGATCTGTCTCAACCTGCGCTCTGCCCGCGAGGTGCGCGGGGCCTTCCTGGAGTTGGAGGAAACCCTGGAGGGCCAGGGCCGTCGCGCGGAAATGGATGGCGTGCTGCTGCAGCCCATGGCCCACGAGGGCCTGGAGACCGTGCTGGGCGTGAGCTACGACCCCAACTTCGGCCCGGTGCTGATGGCGGGGCTCGGTGGCGTGTACCTGGAGCTGTTCCGCGACGTGCAGTTCGCGCTGCACCCCGTGACGGATCTGGATGTGGAGCGCATGCTGGCCCGACTCAAGTCCCACCGCATTTTCGTCGGCTACCGCGGCGAGCCGGAGCGCGACCTTGCGGCGCTCTCCGAGACTCTGCTGCGCCTCTCGCAAATGGTGGAAGACCACCCCCAGATCCGCGAGATCGACCTGAACCCCGTGCTGCTGATGGAGAAGGGCCAGGGCTGCGTGGTCGTGGACGCGCGCGTGCGCGTGGCCGGGGTGGATCCCTTCTCCGAGTACGTCATCTCCCATCTCTCGGACTGACCGGCCGCGGGCCTGCTCCGCCCGTGCCGGCCCGGTTCGCTTCGTTCTACGGGCCGACCCCCTCATCGTGCCCCGTGGCGCGCGGAATTGCACCTCACGCACCCCCTTCAGCGGGGACCCGCTCCCGGGGCCCTCCTCGCCAGGCCGCGCCGCGCGGACCTTTGCGGACCGCTGAAAAAAACGCTGGACCTGATGGACCGGTTGTGGCTAAAGTTTCCCCGGAGAGCGCCGATATGGAAAACAGCAACTCTCCTCTTTCGGGCAACGGGTAAACAAGGACGCTTCGCGTTTGCCAAGGATGGCAACCCGCTGCCTTGCCAGAGCCACCCTTCCTGGCTCGCCCGCAGGTGCCGCATCGCTGGGGGTCGTGCCCATGCCGCGGCGGACATCGTATCGGCGCCCTCCCTTTCGCAATTCCGCCTGTAATCGGCTGATTTCCCACCGCATTTCGAAAGCTTGATCCTTGTCAAGGTGCGCGGGCCTGTGTAGAAGGTAGTGTCTTCCCCAGGCCGGACTGCGCCCCCATGGGGGTGCGGCGCAGAAAAGGCCGGGAGGCGCTTCCGAAACGTGCCATGGCCATCCGCATCGTCCACTACCTCAACCAGTTCTTCGCCGGCATCGGCGGCGAGGAGCACGCCGGCACCGAGCTGACGCTCCGCGAGGGGCCCGTCGGCGCCGGGCGCGCGCTGGCCCAGGCGCTGGGCGACCAGGGCGAGGTCGTGGCCACGCTCATCTGCGGGGACAACCGTTTCCATGACGATCTGCACTCCGTGCTGATGGGTCTGCGCACGCACCTGCAGCGGTTGCAGCCGGATCTGCTGGTGGCGGGGCCGGCCTTTGGGGCGGGCCGCTACGGGCAGGCCTGTGCGCAGGTGTGTCGGCTGGCCTGCAAGCTCGGTATTCCCGCCGTGACTGGCCTGCACCGGGACAATCCCGCCGTGCAGGGCGCCCGCGCCGACGTGGTGATGGTGCCCACGGGCGAGACGCCGGCGGACATGCCCCAGGCGCTGGCGGCCATGGTGCGCGTGGGCCTCAAGCTGCAGCGGGGCGAGGCGTTGGGACCGGCGGAGCTGGAAGGCACGATCTCCAACGGTGTTCGCCGCGTGTACGACCGGGGCCGGCCCGGCTACCAGCGCGCACTGGACATGCTGCTGGACAAGCTGCATGGGCGGTCCTTCACCACCGAGGTGCCCATCAACGCGCCCGAGCGTGTGCCCCCCGCCCCGCCGTTGGCGGCACTGCGCGAGGCGACCATCGCCATGGTCACCACGGGCGGGCTGGTGCGCAAGGGCAACCCCGAGGGGCAGGTGGCCGCCAATGCCACCCGCTACCACCGCCATTCGGTGCAGGATCTGGAGGCCCTGAGCCCGGAGGGCTGGGAGGCCTTCCATGCCGGCTACTTCAACCACATCGTCAACCGCAATCCCAACTACATCCTGCCCCTGAACTTCCTGCGCGACCTGGAACGCAGCGGGGCGATCGGCCGGGTGTACGAGTGGATCTACGCCCTGCCGGGGGTGAGCACGCCCGTGGCGGCGGCCGCCCGCATGGGCCGCGGCATCGCGGAAGACCTCAAGGCAGGAGGCGTGGACGGCGCCTTGCTCGTCGCCACGTGAGGTACCTGCAATCGTTGCGGGGCAACGATCGCCAAGGAAATCGAGCGGGTGGGCATTCCGGTGGCCATGATCTCCGCCATCTATGACCTCGCACTCACCACGGGCGCCAACCGTGTGGTGCGCGGCGCCCGCATCGAGCACGTCTGCGGCGATCCGTCTCTGGGGCCGGAGAAGGACTACGCCTATGGCCTGCGCATCGTGAAGACGGCCCTGGGCGCCCTGCGGCAGGCCGTGCCCGGGCCCAAGCTGTTCGATCCCCTGGCGGGCAGTGGAGAGGAGGCCTTGCGCGATGCGTCTTGAACTGGGGAGCTTCCCCGTGCGGCGCATTGCCTTCGGGCCGCGCACGCGCTGGTCGGAGGGCACGCTGGAAGTCGACCGCGATGCCGTGTTGCGCGCCGTGCGGGACGATCCGCGCATCGTCAAGGCGGAGCTGGAGCTGGCGGCGCCGGGGGAATCCGTGCGCATCTGGCCCGTGCGCGACGTGATCGAGCCGCGTGTGAAGGTGGAGGGCCCGGGTGTGTGTTATCCGGGCATCTGCGGTCGCGCCATCACCACGGTGGGGCAGGGCCGCACGCACCGGCTGGCCGGCATGGGCGTGGTGGAGGTCTCCAGCGTCAACTGGCACGATTCCGGCGGCGACTTCGTGGAGACCTATCTGGACATGAACGGGCCCTACGGGGAGATGTACCCGTACCACCGATTGCACCTGCTGTGCCTCGTGGTGGAGCCCGATCCGGCCCTGGGGAGCGAGGCCCGGAACAACGCCGTCCACCAAGCCGCGCTGACCGTCAGCGACCGGGTGGCGGCGGCCGTGCGCGATTTGACGCCACCGGACACGGAGACGTTCGAGCTTGGCCTGGTGAACCCGCAGCTTCCCAACGTGATCTACATCTGGTGCGTGCACTCGCCGCAGGCGATGAGTGGATCGCCGACGGCCTACGGAACGGCCACCTACGGGCTCACCCAACTCACCCCACCCTGGTATCTGCACCCCAACGAGGTGCTGGATGGGGCGTTGACGGGCTCGTACCGCACTGCCTTTGCCATGTCCTGGGCCGTGGCCAACAATCCGCTGCACATGGACCTGCTGCGGCGCCATGGGCTGGACTGGAACTTCCTGGGGGACATCGTGCTGCGCACGGAGTGGACGACGCAGCACGAGAAGCAGCTTATGGCCAATCAGACCGCCAAGCTGGCGCAAACCCTGGGCGCGGACGGAGCCATCGTGACCTGGGATGCCGGCGGCAACGAGTTCATCGAGGTGATCCGCACCGTGCAGGCCTGCGAGCGCCTCGGGATCAAGACGGTCTTTCTGACCAGCGAGGACGACGCCACGGAAGGCGCGCCCACCATGCTGGAGCCGCTGCCGGAGGCCGACGCCATCGTCAGCACCAGCTTCTTCAACAACCGCACGCTGGAGATCCCGGATGCAGCCCCTGTGCAGCGCGTGATCGGGCTGCCGGAAAAGGCGATCCAAGGTGACCGGCGCGCGGGTACCGGCAGGGACGTGCTGGTGCCCGCGGCAGGGCGGCTGCCGCCACCCTGGCGCTACGATGACCATTACGGATTCAACAGCCTGAGTTGCATCGAATAATAACAGCGAGATGGAGGCCTGACCCGCGCCATCGTTGGGGGGGAACCCACGATCACCGCGCGAGATCGATGGAGGCATCAAACTACGATCGGCAGGAGTTGTTGGCCGATCCGGAGTGGCTGGACTCGGTGCGGGACGATCCGGATCTCTGCATCGTGGACTGCTCGGGCGGTCATGGCCACACCTGGGCCTACATCCCAGGTGCCGTGGCGTTGCCGGTTCACTTCTCCCTGAAGGATCCGGACGACCCGCTGCACGTGGTGGATCGGCAGCGCTTCGCCCAGGCCATGGGCCAGCTCGGCATCACCAAGGAGACCACCGTCGTGCTGTACGACCGGCACGGTGGCATGGCCGCGGCTCGCGTGTGGTGGGTGCTCACCTACTATGGCCACGCCAAGGTGCGCGTGCTCAACGGCGGCTGGCACCGCTGGCGCGCCGAGGGCTGGCCGGTCTCGCTGAACCTGAAGCAGCGGCCGCCCGCGCGCTTTTCTCCGCACCCGAACCAGGCCGTGCTGGCACGCGTGGACTACGTCCTCAAGCACCTGGACGATCCGGACGTGCAGGTGCTGGACGTGCGCAACCAGTCCGAATGGGCGGGGCACAACCCCTGGGGCAATCGGCGCACCGGCCACATTCCCGGCGCGATGCATTGGGAGTGGATCAACAGCCTCGCCGAAGATGAGCGCCGCATGTTCCGGCCGGCGGACGAATTGCGCGCCGGGCTGAGCAAAGTCGGCATCACGCCGGAGCACGAGGTGATCACGCACTGCCAGGCGGGCATCCGCGCCTCCCAGGCGGCCTTAGTGCTGACCCTGCTGGGGTTCCCGCGTGTGCGCAACTTCGATGGCTCCATGAAGGAGTGGGCCAACAGCGACAGCACCCCCATGGAGAACGGCGCGCACGGGCCCGTCTGAGCCCTGAACGTCGGGCCGCCAGGGACGCCGCCCTCCTCTGCGTCTCCTCCGCGCGAGCGAACCCGTGACCGCAGCCGCCTCCCTGCCCGTCATCCGCGCCGCGCACTTCTTCCTGGCGCACACGCCGGGGCTTGTGCGCGAGGGCTCCAAGCCCGCGCGCGACCTCGCGGCGGAGAGCGCGGCCCCCGCCGAAGCTGCTGCCCCGCTGGCCGAGCGCATCGCGGCACACCTGCGCGACTTTCCCGCGGCGCTCGCCTATCCCCCCAACCAAGCCATGATCGGCAGGCTGCACCCGGACGCCCTGGCCGGGCTGCCGCGGCCCTGGTTCGCGGCCGCTTTCCCGCCGGAGGCGTCGCGCGAGGGACCCCACGGCGAGATCATGCCCGAGGCAGAGTTCCTGGCATGGCTGAAGCTGGCCGACGCAGCGGACCTGGTGTCCCTCGCCGCCGATTTTGTGGCGGAGGTGCGGCCCGCGCTGGAGCGCCACGGGCAGGTCACCCCCGCGCTGCTGGAGCGATTGGGCGCTGGGCTGAGCGCCGAGGCGCTACAGACCCGGCTGCACGGCGGACTGCCCGCGCTGCCCCTACACACGCGCGAGGGGCGGCTGGTGGGCTGCATCCGCGCCGATCATGCCGAGGACGCCACCCTGAGCGCGGACGTGCTGCTGGAGAACCTGGCCTGCAAGGCCAGCGCGGCCCTGGCGCTGGGCGGTCTGCTGGCGGCGGAGGGCATCGCGCCGGGCGACATCGGCTACGTGCTCAACAGCGGCGAGGAGGCGGTGGGCGACCGCTATCAGCGCGGCGGCGGCAACCTGGCCAAGGCCGTCGCGGAGCTGTGCGGGCTGCAGGCCGCCACGGGGGCGGACGTGAAGGCGTTCTGCGCGGGGCCCCTGCACGCGCTGGTGTTGGCGGGGAGCCTGGTGGCCGCGGGCGTGTTCCCGCGTGTGGCCGTGGTCGGCGGGTGCTCGCTGGCCAAGCTGGGCATGAAGTACGCCGGGCACCTGCGGCACGACCAGCCTATCCTGGAGGACACGCTGGCCGCCGCGGCCGTGCTGGTGGAGCGCGACGACGGGCGCTCCCCGCGCCTGCGGCTGGATGCGCTGGGGCGCCACAGCGTGGCCGCGGGCGCCTCGCAGCAGGCCATCTTCGAGGCGCTGGTGGCCCAGCCCCTGGCGGCGCAGGGTCTGCGCTTCGCGGACGTGGACAAGTACGCCACCGAGCTGCACAACCCGGAGCTGACCGAGCCTGCCGGCAGCGGCGACGTGCCCGCGCTGAACTACCGCGTCATCGCGGGGCTGGCCGCCCTGCACGGCGAGCTGCCGCCGGCGGAGTTGCCTGCTTTCGTGGCGCGGCACGGCATGCCCGGTTTTTCGCCCACCCAGGGGCACATCGCCTCGGCGCTGCCCTTCCTGGGTCACGCGCTGGAGGGCCTGCGCGACGGCCGCTACCGGCGCGTGCTGCTGCTGGCCAAGGGCAGCCTCTTCCTGGGCCGCATGACCCAGCTCAGCGACGGCCTCTCCCTGCTGCTGGAGCGCAATCCGGCGCTGGGGGAGTAGCGGAGGGTATGGCCGCGCCAGCTATCCACGCGGTGCGGCGCGTGATAGGAACGGCGCAGAAGGGGGCTCGCTCGGGAGCCCAGCCAACAGCGGGAGCTAGCCATGGACTTGCGCGGCAAGAAGATCATCGCCCTGGGCGAGCGCGACGGCGTGCAGGGGGCGGCCATCGCCGCCTGCGCGCGGGAGCTAGGGGCGGAGGTGGTGCTGGAGAAGACCTACTGCTTCGTGTGAACGTCCGCCGGCGCACTTGACCTGGAGGGTCAGGAAGAGATCAAGACCACGGCCGAGCGGCACTCCTCCGGCGAACTGGTTGTGCTGCTGGGCACACCCACGGTGGACAGCAGTCGCCTCTACGCTATCAGCGTGACCAGCGGCGACCCCTCCTGGGCCGGGGCCCTGGCGGGCGTGGCGCTGGGCCTGCCCGTCTACCACATCACGGAAGCCGAGGTGAAGGCGCAGATCCCGCCCCAGGCCTGGCAAGAGCACGTGGCGCTGATGGAACTGGCCATGGACGCCGGGGAGATCGGCGCGGCCGTGCGCGGCGTGCGCGAAGGCATACCGGATTAGCGCGCGAGGAGAGACGGGAAGACGCGCGGGAAGTCCTCATTAAGCCGGGTTCTGTCCGGCGCGGTGAAGCGCCGTCGCGGCCATCAATCTAGGCGTACCGTTGCCGGCACGCTCCAGCGTCCTACCCGGCGGCTCGGCGAGCAACCTTGAAACGCCGCCTGCTTGGACTTGCTCCGGGTGGGGTTTACCCTGCCGGCACCGTCGCCGGTGCCGCGGTGGGCTCTTACTTTCAGGCCGCAGCAGGACCGCGGCCCCCACCATTTCACCCTTACCTGTACGCACCGTGCCGTGAGGCACGGCCCGCCATCGGCGGTGTATTTTCTGTGGCACTTTCCGTGGGGTCGCCCCCCCTGGCGGTTAGCCAGCACCCTGCTCTGTGGAGCCCGGACTTTCCTCTCCCCACGCGGCCCTTGCGGGCCGGCGGGCAGCGGTCGCGTTTTGGACTTCCTGCGCGCCCGTCTCTACCTTCATTGTACGGGAATGGCCCCGCTGCGCTCAAGCGCGGGGCGTGCGGCATCTGTGGCCTTCGTGCGGATGCACGGGCCCCGTGCCGTGGATCATTCGGTGGTGGAAGCGCCGGTGTGTGAGGCGGCTACGGCAGGCAGCACTGCTGCCATTCGTGCAGCCCCCCGGCCAGGTGGAACACGTGGTAGCCCCGGCGGGACAGGCGGATCGCCAGCCGGCTGCTGCACTGCCCGTCCGCGCAGACCAGCCCCAGCGGCGCCTCGCGCGGCCAGTTGGCCAGCACGGTGTCGATCTCGGTGCTGCAGCCCAGCGCGAACACGCTGCGGAAGCCGGCGAACTGCTCGGCGGCGCCAGCCACTTTGAGCACGACCACCCCCAGGTCCTTGCGGGCGTGGAATTCATGCGGCGTCAACTCAGCATAGCTGCCGGGCCGGTGCGTGCCGCACAGGCCTGTGTCGTCCGTCGTCGCTGCGGTCTGGAATGGCGTGGTGTTCATGGCGCCCTCGGGGGACGGCGATGCGGCCACGGGCTGCCCGCGCTTCGCTGCGCGGGAGCGGCAGGTATCTGCCGACGGATCTGCAAGGCCTCTGCCGTCCGCCACACAGATACGGTGTACTATTACTTTGTGACAGTTGCGAAGTCAAGCGCAGGAAAGCGACACATCGCCCGCAACCGGGCCGCCTGCCTGTCACGGCAAGCACGACGGGATATCGGCTGTGGCGGTGGGCAGCGGCAACAGCAGACCCCTCACTGCGCTCGGGATAACACCCGTTTGTCATGTCGAGCGGAGCGAGACATCTGCTTTTTCGCGCCGAGCACCCGGGCACTGGCAACAGCAGACCCCTCACTGCGTTCGGGGTGACACGGGGTGGTCGTGTCAGGGGAAGTGAGACGTTTGCTTTTTGCTGTTCGCGCTGGGCAGGCGCGACCGGCGCGCCGTGCTACTTCTTCAGCCGGCGTACCAGGGCCTTGTGGTCGAGCACCAGGGTATCGCCGTCCAGGCTCGCGGCGTCGCCGCCGATGCGGCCCAGCACCTGCTCCAGGATGGGTCGCGGAAGGCGCTGCAGGCCGGCCCCCAGCAGGCGACCCAGGCCGCCCTGGCGCGGCATGGAGAGCGCACAGCGGGTCACGTCAGCGCCGACGGACTGGATGGTGAGCCGCAGCCGCAGGGTGGTATCGAGCAGTCCGCCGGCGCCGCGCAGGCGCACCAGCAGGATGGCGCCGTCCGGCTCGGACTCCACGCCGACGATCTGTACGGGACCCGCGCTGGCGCCGGCGGCCAGCGCCGTGCGCGCGAGGCGCTGCAGCAGGTCGAGCAGTGGACCCCGGGTGCCTGGTGTCGTGGGCGTGTCGGTGGGTTGCGTCATGGCGAAGGGTCCGGCTCAGTGACGTCCAGCTCGGTGAAGTCCAGCTCCAGGCGCAGGCGCGCCCGCTCCAGTACGCGGCGGAAGGGCTCCAGCGCGGGATTCCAATGCTCGGGGGCCTGCTCGCAGGTCAGCACGAGCGCCTGTTGCTCGCCGCGGGTAGACTCCGCGCGCAGCCGCAGCACCAGTGGGCCCTCGCCGGCGGGCGGGCGCAGACGGGCCTCGATGCGTGCACCCTCGGTATCGAGCACCACGCTGCGCACCTCCACGGAGTCGGGCGCGACCTGTTCGGCGAGGCCCTCGGCGATAGCCGTGGCGAGCAGGGAGTTGAATGCCTCCAGCAGGGTGCTCACGCGGAGGCGCCCCCGTCCACGGTCGCGGTGCCAGCCGCCGCAGCCGTTGCGTCCGCATCGGTGCGCCGCAGCCAGTCGCGCAGGGTGCCCAGCAGGCGCTGCCACTCGGTCTCGCCCAGTGTGGTGGCGTCCAGCCCCAGGTGCGCGGGAAAGCCCGGCCGCGGCGTGTGGTTGAGCGGCAGCAGGGTCACGCGCTCCGGGAACGCCTGCGCCAGGGCCCCCAGCGGCATCAGCGAGATCAGCTCGTCATCGGCTGAGGCGGCGATCAGCATCGGGGGCGGGCCCCCGCCCTCTCCGCCCAGCCACGCGTCCAGGTGCGCCCCCAGGCGGTGCTCCAGCACGGCCAGCGCGCGGTAGGCCGCCACGGTGGTGCCGCTGTGAAAGCGATAGGTGGCGGGTGCACGGCTGGGCAGCCACAGCCGGCCCGGCAGCAGCACCCCGGCCACCGCCATCACGGCACGGAGCAGCGGCCGCAACTGCAGCGCGGGCGCCAGCAGGATCGCCCGCCGCAGCGGCACGCCGGCCTCCAGCGACCACAGCAGCCCCAGCAGGCCGCCCAGGGAATAGCCCAGCAGCGACGGGGCGGCATCGGGCAGCCGGGCGTGGACGCTCTGCCACGCGGCGTCCACGTCCGCCAGCCAGTCAGCGGCCCGCACACGCCGCAGCGCGGGATCGCCGGGCGTGGCAAAGCCCGTCAAGCGCGGGGCGATCGCCGCCGCACCTGCGGTGTTCAGCACGTCGGTGAGGGGATCCAGCCGGTGCGGGTGCAGGTTCAGGCCCGGCAGCACCAGAAAGGCTTCGCGCGGCGCGGAGTCCTGCCGGGGCAGGGTCAGCGCCGGCGCGGGCCGGGCCTCAGGGTTGCCATTTGGCACGCTCGAGGGCCTTCTTGCGGCGAAGCTCGTGAGCCAGGGCGTGGAGGTTCTCCAGGCGCATCTGCACCGGCTTCCACTCCCAGGTGGGGTTGTCCTGCTCGATGTTTTCCAGCGCGCTTAGCTCTGCGCGCCATTCCTTCACCAGGTCGTGCAGGGTCATCTTCTCGATGGGCGGCTTTGCGGACTCCATAGGCGCTTTGATCAGGTGCAGGCGGTGCCCTCCGGCGGCATGGGCCGGGGCCACGCGGCGTTCCGTGAAAAGGTGATGAGTGGCGTTTCCCCCCAGAGAGTGGCCGTTTGCGGGCCCGTTGGCAAGGGGGAATGCGCTGCGACGCCCCCGCCCACCGGCGGCGGACGTCAGCCCGGCGGGTGGTGACCGGCCGGACCCGCAGGCCACCGCGCGGGGTGCGCGGTGGCCTGGAGAAATCGCGTGCGGTGCAGCTACTTGCGGCTGCCGATGGGCAGGTAGTCGCGTTGCGCCGAGCCCGTGTAGATCTGGCGCGGCCGGCCGATGCGGTTCTTCGGGCTGCCGTTCATTTCCTTCCAGTGGGAGATCCAGCCTGGCAAGCGGCCGATCGCGAACATGACCGTGAACATGTTCACAGGGATGCCCAGCGCCCGGTAGATGATGCCGCTGTAGAAGTCCACGTTCGGGTACAGCTTGCGCTCCACGAAGTAGCTGTCCTTCAGCGCAGTCTCTTCCAGCTGCTTGGCCACGTCCAGCAGGGGGTCGTTGACGCCCAGCAGGTGCAGCACGCGATCCGCGAAGACCTTGATGATCTTGGCGCGCGGATCGAAGTTTTTGTACACGCGGTGGCCGAAGCCCATCAGGCGCGAGGAGGAGTCCTTGTCCTTCACCTGCTCGATGAACTTCTGGGTGCTCAGGCCGCTGTCCACGATGCTTTGCAGCATCTCCAGCACGGCTTGGTTCGCGCCGCCGTGCAAGGGGCCCCATAGCGCGGCGATGCCGGCGGAGATGGAGGCGAACAGGTTGGCTCGCGAGCTGCCCACCATGCGCACGGTGGACGTCGAGCAGTTCTGCTCGTGGTCCGCGTGCAGGATCAGCAGCACGTCCAGCGCCTTGGCCACGTCCGGATGCGCCTCATAGCCTTCCGTGGGCATGCCGAACATCATGCGGAGGAAGTTCTCGATGTAGCCCAGCGAGTTGTCCGGGTAGAGCGTGGGCTGGCCCAGCGCCTTCTTGTACGACCAGGCGGCGATGGTGGGCAGCTTGCCCATCAGGCGATACATGGACAGGTCCATGCCCTCGGGCGTGCCCTCATCGCCCTGCTGATAGAACGTGGACAGCGCGCACACCGCCGAGGAGAGCACCGCCATGGGGTGCGCATCCTTGGGGAAGGCGTTGAAGAAGTTGCGCATGTCCTCGTGCAGCAGCGTGTGGTACTTGATGCTGGACGTGAACTCCTCCAACTGCGCTTTGGACGGCAGCTCCCCATTGTACAGCAGGTAGCTCACCTCCAGAAAGTTGGAGCTTTCCGCGAGCTGCTCGATGGGATAGCCGCGGTAGCGCAGGATCCCTTCCTCGCCGTTCAGGTACGTGATGGCGCTTTCCGCGGAGCCGGTGTTGCCGTAGCCCCAATCCATCGTGATGGCGCCGGTCTTGCCCCGTAACTGGGAGATGTCGAAGGCGACCTCGTTCTCCGTGCCGACAATAACCGGCAACTCCACGCTCTTGCCGTTGACTTCGACCTTGGCTGTATTGGACATCGCTTCTCCTTACCGTTGGGCGGCTCGTCAGGTGGGCCGGCGGGCGGATATCGGCGCACGGTAGCGGCGCGAGCGGCCGGGTGCCGTTTGCTATCCTGGGCCGCGCTGAGAGCGCTGCGCCCGGCCCGACGCTCGGGGAGTTGCCCCTGGTGGCCGGATCGGGGGTCGTGGTGTGGTTGGGCGCTCCGGGCCGGAGGCGGCGGATGCGCCGTGAGTCACCAACGCAGTCCGTTCGTTCCCGATCGGGAACCCAAGCCCCATTATACTCCCAAAGGTGGCGGCGTTGACCAGCGCGCCAGCCCGCGCCGCCACGTTGTTCTGTGCGTTGGGTATCACGGCCGATCGCTGTTGACCATGACCTGCGTCATGCTTTTCGGGCCGCGGGGACGACGCCCGATCTGGCCAGGCGGCCCTGCTCACGGGCGCAGAAGGCCGTATTTCTTGGATTTGCGGTACAGCGTGGCGCGCCCGATCTTGAGCTGCACGGCCGCGCGGGACATGTTGCCGCCCGTGGTGGCCAGGGCGTGGCGGATCGCCTGCACCTCCGCCTGCTCCAGCGTGGGCAGTGCGGGTGCGCCGGGCGACGCGGACTCCACCGCCTCGGGTAGTGGCACGGGGGCCGCGGATGCCGCTGGCGCCGAGGCAGGCGCGGCTGTGGTGTCCGTGGCGGCCGGCTGCGCTTCCGCTGGGGATGCGGGGGGTGCGCCGTGCGCGGCAGGCGCCTGGTGCTGCACGGCCTCCTCTGCCGGGGGCGGCAGGCTCGGAAAGTCCTTCAGGCTGAGAATGGGCGTCTCGGCCAGCACCACGGCCCGGTAGATCACGTTCTCCAACTCGCGCACGTTTCCGTACCAGGGACAGGCGATGAGCCGGTCCAACGCCTCGCTCGCCACGCCGCGCACGGGCTTCTGCTCCTGGCTGCGGAACTGCTTGATGAAGTGGTCCACCAACGCGGGGATGTCGTCCTTGCGCTCGCGCAGAGGGGGCAGATCGATGGGGAACACGGCCAGACGGTAGTAGAGATCCTGCCGGAAGCGCCCTTCCTCCACGGCCCGCAGCAGGTTCTGGTTGGTGGCGGAAATGACGCGCACCTTGACGTGCCGCACCTGCCCCCCGATGGGCTGGATCTCGCCCGTCTGCAGCACGCGCAGCAGCTTGGCCTGAAGGGCTGGGCTCAGCTCACCGATTTCGTCCAGGAACAGCGTGCCCTCGTGGGCTTCCTCGAAGCGGCCGATGCGGCGCGCACCCGCGCCGGTGAAGGCGCCCTTCTCGTGACCGAACAGCTCGCTCTCGAGCAGATTTTCCGGGATGGCCGCGCAGTTGATGGCCACGAACGGCCGCTTGCGGTATTGCCCCTCGAAGTGGATGGCCCGAGCGATCAGTTCCTTGCCCGTGCCGCTCTCACCCTGGATGAGCACGGTGATATTGCTGTCCTTCACCTTGCGCACCAGCTTCATGACCCGCTGGAAGGGCAGGCTGGTGCCGATCACCTCGCCGAAGTCGCCCGACTCCTCGTGCAGGCGCATGCGCAACTGCTCCACTTCCTCGCGCAGCCCGATGGTGTGGAGGGCATTGCGGATAGCCATGCGCACGTCGTCGAAGCTGTGGGTCTTGTTGACGAAGTCGTAGGCACCCTCCTTCAGCGCGGTCACGGCATCGGCCATGGTGCCGAATGCCGTCATGACGATCACGCAGCCCACCTTGCCCGTGGCGTTGAGCGCCTTGAGGGTGTCCAGGCCCGATCGGCCGGATAGCCGCAGATCCAGCAGGCACAGGTCCACGCCGTCCACCTGCTCCACATGGCGCAGAGCGCCCTCCCCGTCCTCCACGGTGGTGACCAGGCAGCCCGAACGACGCAGGTGGAAGTGCAGCAGTTTGCGGATGCTGGAATCGTCGTCCACCACCAGGATGTTGGGTGGGCGGTGCAGCCCCTCCGGCAGAAAGCTCTCGCCGGGCAGCAGACTGGTGGGTTCCTTGCGCATAGGAGGCGCCGCTGGCTGTGGAGGCGATGGGGCGTTGCGAGGGGGCCGGGTGCGCCGCGTCCCCGCAAGGTCGTAGTATAGCTCAATGACCGGGCCGGTTCCAATGCCGCCGCTCGCACCGGCACCGTGCCGGGCCACACACCGCCCGACAGGAGCCGCCAGGTGCGGTGCTGGCATTGCACCCGCCGCAGCGATACGATACACCGGCCTGCAAGCGCATTCCGCCGCTCCCGGCGGCGTCCAACGCGAGCTGCTGCGAGAGGCCATGGCCGTCAAATCCCGCGAACAGACTTATTACCGTGTCAGCTTCACCAGCGAGCAGGAGCTCTACCAGGTCTGTGCCCGACACGTGTCCGCATCGGATCTTTACGGCTTGATCGAGATCGGCGAGTTCATCTTTCCCGAGTCCAAGCTCGTCTACAATCCGGGCGAGGAGCGACTGCGGCGGGAGTTCGAGGGCATCCGCCGCACGTGGATTCCCTACCACGCCATCGTCCGCATCGACGAAATTCTCGATACACGCGAGACGGAGGCCAAGATCATCCCATTGGACTCCGCGCCGCGCGCGATCAAGGAACGGCCCCTCGGCAAGCGCGACTGAGCGCAGGCCCACCCCCTGTGCGCGCTGGCGCGCGGCGGGGTCGTGCCTAGCCCGCCGCATTGCCATCGTCGCGCGGGGCAGGAAACCGCCGTTTTCATCGCTTCGAAAGGCGCGCCAAATGGCGCTCTGAGAGATGCCCCGTGCAAAAAATGCTTGATTTTATGGGGGTTGTTGTCTTATAGGCTTCATAGCGATCAACCGAACGGCCGCTGAAGCTGCGGCTCACGAGCGCCGAGTTCGGGCTTGGCGCCCGGGTCGCCCACGGAGAGGGGGACGGCAACAATACTTCCCTGGAAGACGGGTAAACGGCGAGACACAAGGCCTGAGCGCATTCGGGCGTCAGTCGGGGGACAACCTCCGGCATGGCTACCGGGATGGTGCGAAGTGACCGATGCCACGCCATGGTGAGCCTCCAGCCATCAACGGTGCGGCTCGCAATCCGTTTCTGTGGTCAGTTGCTTCAGGTGGGCATCGGGACGATAACACCTGGCATTAAACTTAACGTCGGCAGGCAGAGGGCCTGTTTGGAGGACGGCGCAGGAATCCCCGCACGGGGGGTTAACATAACCATTAAGGAGCAGACACGATGAGGAGCATGTATCGGTTCTCCGTAATCGCTCTGGCGGTGGGGGCCATGGCCCTCTTTGGCATGGCGAAGCCTGGCCACGCCGAGGTCAAGGTGTCCGGCGTCGCATGGGCCGGCATTGGTATCCACAAGACGACCCCAAAAACGGGCGACGGTGCGACGGACATCCGCGCCGACAGCTTGGGCGAGATCAACTTCACGGGCGGCGTGGGCAACGTCACCGGCAAGGTGCGCTATCGCGTGCGTGGTGAGCAAGACGCTGCTGGTACCGCCTCCAAGACGCCCGCTGCGGTGCGTCATCAGGTGGACTGGAAAGTCAGCGACAGCCTGGACATCGTGTTCATGGGCCAGAGCTTCGGGATTCCCGATTCGTTCGTGGGCTACAGCGAGACCACGCTGGGTGTGTTCACGTCCCAAGGCGACATCGGTGACATGATCGCCAGCCCGCAGTTCTTCTTCGTGAACCGGGGTGGTGTGGACGTGCGTGCCGGTTCCGGCGGTGTCGAATACGGGATCGCGGTCATCGGTTCCTGTGCGCCGGCTTGCGGTGGCGTGACGGATCAAGCCCAGACGATCATCCCCCACGTCATGGTGAAGGCGGGTGGAATCACTGCGGCTGTGTACTATGCGGCTGCTTCCGGCAAGGATCTGACCACCAAAGCGACGCCGAAGGCCAACGAGGTGAACCTGGGCCTGGCCTACCACGCGGACAACATGCAGTTCGGCTTCCAGTACGTGCAGGACAAGGACAACCCGAATAGCTACAAGTACACGGGTATGGCCTTGGGTGGTAAAGTCGGCGCGATCGGCTTCCACTACAACACCCAGGCGCAGGAAGACGCTGCCGGTACCAAGACGACGGACCTGAACGAGATTGCGTTTGCGTACACCGTGCCTCTCACGGAGCAAGCGGAATTCATCCTGGGCGTTGCCCAAGATCAGGACAAACTGGCCGAAACCAAGGACCTGTTGGTGCTGGCTTCCGCCAAAACCACCTTCTAAGCAAGGCGGTTCAAGGCTGTTGGGTTTGTGACGTTGCGACGCCACACGACCTGACACGATGGACAAAACGCCCTTCCCGCGGCAACGCGGGGAGGGCGTTTTTTTTTGTACGCCTTCGCGGCACACGGCAGCTACCGAGGCACCGCCCTTGCAGCAAGACCGGCTACACCCGGGCGGCGGTTCGCCCACCCGATCCAACTCGATCCGCACCGTTGCCACTGAAGGCGCGACCCCATGAGCGACCGCCCTGCCCTGAGCGAGGCCACCTGCAAGCGCTTCGCGGCGCTGGCGCTGCTGGACCGGATGGCCCACGCGCCGGGAGCCTTCCACGCCGCCCTGCTGGAGGGCGACAACACCTTCCTCGAGCCCGTATTCGACTTCATGCTGGCCGAGGACCTGGTGTCCATCGGCGACGACGACCACTACCGCGCGACGCCGCTGGGCCGGCGGGCCTACCAGCGGCTGCTGCACCAGCAGCAGTCGTATCTGGCGCATTTCGACATCTTCGCGGGCGTGGACCTGGGCGAGGGCACCTTCGCCGAACCCGAGGCCGACTACCTGGACGATCCGCGCTGGTCCGACCTGCGGGTGGCCGCGGCCGAGCTCAAGGGGGTGGATCCGTATCGCATCGTGTTCCTATCCATGCTCGCCAGCGGGCAGTTCTTCGAGAATCCCGGCTGGAAGTTCGATGTGGCCCTCGGCTCCAGCTTCTTCAGCGAGCTGGAGGCGATCGTGCGTGAGCAGATCGCCATGGAGGAACTGGGCTATCAGGACGAGGACGGCACCCTCATCACCGGTGAGGACGTGCTGCAGGACGTGATCCTGCAGGGTGCCGCCATCAACCAGCAGCGCTTGGCCGAGGAGCGCAACCGCCAGCCCTCCCTGCTGAATGAAGAGGAGGGCCCTGCGGAGGGCGAGGAGGAGAACCTCTCCGCCTTCGACGTGGCGCTGGTGCCCTACGAGCCCTTCGGCCCCGCCGCGGCTTACGCGGGCAGCGCGACATTCGTGGAGCCCCTCTGGCTCGACCCCTATTGGTAGCCGGCGTCAGTGCGCCTGATGGTGACCGGGCATTGTGGTGTGACGAACACACCTGGCGATCATGGGTGGGAAATTCCGCTACAGTTCGTGCCCATATTGCCGCTAATTCACTGTAAGACGCTGAAATCTGGCCGCTTCACGATGGCACCGGAATTGCAGATGGCATTCATCGGCATCCAATGCCAACGGCTATTGCGGCTTATCGTGCGCCGGTGGTTCATCAGCCCGGCGCTGCGCTGAAGGATTGAGACGAGAGCGGCTCACATGCAGCAATACACACTACGCGCCCCCTGCCACATCTACGGCATGGGCCTGCACTCGGGTCAGCCGACCCAGGTTTCGCTGTTGCCCGCGCCGCCGGATACGGGCGTGTGGTTCCGGCTGTTCTCCGGTGGGCGCCAAGTGGAGTTCCCCGCCACGCACGAATCGGTGGTGCGCACGACCATGAGCACCTGCCTCGGCCGCGAGGGCCTGGAGGTGTGTACCGTGGAGCACCTTTTGGCCGCGCTGGCGGGGCTGGAGATCGACAACGTCGTCATCGAGACCGAAGGGCCGGAAATGCCCGCGATGGACGGCAGCTCCCAGCCCTTCGTTGCGCGGATCATGGAGGTGGGCCGCAAGGTACAGGCGGCGCCAAGGCGCTACATCAAGGTGCTCGCCCCGATTCAGGTGGAGGCGGGCGATAAGTTCGCCGGTTTGTTCCCCTCCGTTGCCCCCACCTACTCGTTCCTGATCGATTTCCCGAATCCCGGCATTCAGACGCAGTCCCTCAAGGTGTTCCTCACGCCGCAGACCTTTGTGGCGCAACTGGCCAAGGCCCGCACCTTCGGCTTCATCGAGGATCTGCAGAGCCTGCAGCGCAAGGGCTTGGCCCTGGGCGCCGGGCTGGAGAATGCAGTGGCGCTTGATCCGGCAGGGGCCGTGCTGAATCCGGGCGGGCTGCGCTACCGGGACGAGTTCGTGCGCCACAAGATCCTGGATGCCATCGGCGACCTTTCGCTGGCGGGTGCGCCCATCCTGGCCGAGTACCGCGGCGTCAAGTCCGGCCACCAGCTCAACCATCGGCTGCTGCAGCGGATGGCCGAGCTGACCGACCATTGGGAGATCGTTTCGGCCGGTGCCGAGGCCCAGGCCGTCTAGCCAGGGTCTTCCGCCCTCGCCGCGGCGCATCCGCGGCGCTCCCCTCCGCAGCCTTTACGGCGCGCCTTGAAGCCAGACAAGCAGCAGCTACTGGCCCTGATTCTCCATAACCAGCAGTCTCCTGCCGTCGTCGAAGCGCCCGAAACGCGCGCCGTCGAGCGCATCAAGGCCAAGACGGAGGTGTACTCCGACTTCGACGCGTGGCTCCGCGAGTTGGAGCGCCACCTGCCGCCGCCCAGCGACGCGGAGCTGGACGAGTACTACCACTGTGCGTTGATGGGTCTGGTGGTGGGCTTTGGTGACCGCAACCTGTCCCCCTATCTGGCGGAGCACACGGCGATCATCGCGCCGCTGCTGGAGGACATTCGCTCCGTCTTCGAGCAGGTCAAGGCCGCCGGAGCGCCGTACAGCCGGGAGGCGTTCATCTTCCGGGCCTTCGACTACGGCATCCACAAGGCCTACTACCTGGATTGGGACCTGTACCTCTCCCACGACATGTACTGACGCAGCGGGGATGCGCGCCTAGTCCAGGTGCCGCACGTGCACCTGGGCCGGCTCGCCGTCGCGCAGCTCGATCACGAGGTAGGTGCCCTGCCGATCCTGGGAGATGGGCACGGGTGCGCCGCTGTAGTAGGCAGCGGTGTCCTTCGCGCTCACGTCCAGCAGCGCATGGTGGTGCCCCAGCGCGATGTAGTCATAGCCCGAGCGGGCGATCTGCTTGGCCTCCACCGGCGAGGAGCGGAAGCTGAACCCGTCGCGGCCCACATAGATGCCGTGGCCCATGGCCAGGTTCCAGCGGTCGGCTTGGGCATCCGGCAGGCCATCCAGCGGCCGAAACTCGGTGGAGTGCTCCTCCATGCCCTTGCCCCACACCGATGCCTGCAGACCCGGCAGCTCGTGCAGGGCCCCCTCCGGCGCCAGCAGGATCTCCACGTTGGGAATGGCGCCGAAGTCAAAGCGGTGGTAGATGGCGCCCTCCTCCAGGCAGTCGTGGTTGCCGGGGATCATGAGCACGGGGAACGGCAGGCGTCCCAGCTGCTCCATGGACCACGTGATGGTGTCCTCGGATGCCCGGTTGGAGTCGAAGAGGTCCCCCGGCAGCAGCATCAGGTCGGGCTGCTCGGCCCGCAGCCGTTGCAGGAGCTGCGAGAACACGCCCCGGTTGTAGTCGCGCAGGGAGAGGTTGTCCTCGCCGCCATAGTAGTCCGTGTCCAGATGGACGTCGGACGCGTGGACGATCCTCAGCGTTGGCTTCATGAGGCGCGGGGCTGGCGATGGGTTGGGGCGTTTGGTCGGGCCGGAGGCCTTGCCGGATGACTCAGTCGGCCGTCTCTTGCAGGAAGCGTGTCACGCTTTCCGCAAAAACCTGCGGCTGGTCGGTGAACAGGGCGTGACCGGCGCGCTCGACCAATTCGGTGCGGAGGTCCGCCATCTCCACCTGCATGCGGGAGATGATGTCCGGCGTGACGACCTTGCTGTATTCACCATGGAGCAGCAGCGTGGGGCAGTCAATGGCGCGCGCGGCCTCCCACAGGTCCCATTCACGCGCGTCGGGCCGCGGCTGGGGCGGGCCACCCAGCACGGGATCGTACTTCCAGGTGAAGCGCCCGCTGGGCAACTCGCGCATGCCGTGCACGACGCTCTCCTCAATCAGCTCCCGCGGCCCGATGCTGAGGATGCCGCGCAGGTACTCGATGGCCTCCGCATGCGAGGCGAAGTCCTGCGGCGGGGGCGTCTCGGTGATGCGGGAGAAGTCCCGCGGGCCGATGTGAGGCAGCCCGGCACCCATATCCACCAGCACCAAGCGGCGCACGCGCTCCGGGTGCAGGTAACTGTAGAGGAGGCACACGCGGGCGCCCAGCGAGTGACCGATCAGCGTTACCTGCTCCAGACCGCGCGCCTCCATCACGGCGTGCAGGTCCTCGTAATAGTCGTGCAGGTGATAGTGCGTGCCCGGCGCCCAGGTGCTGTCGCCGTGCCCGCGCTGGTCCAGCGTCAGCACGTGGTGCGACGCGCGGAAGCGCCGGCAGAAATCGCCCCACACATAGGCGTGCAGGCGGATGCCGTGGAGCATCACGATGGGATGCTTGTCGGCCGTGCCCCAATCCAGGTGGTGCAGGCGCAGGCCGTTGGCTTCCACGATGTGGCTTTGGGGCGGGGTCGGATTCATGCTCATGGGTGAGTGGGAGGGGGGTAGTTACCAGCGCCGCTGCAGGCCGTCGATGTCTTCCGTGCGGCCCATCAGCACGAGCACGTCGCCATCCTGCAGGCGATCCGAGCTTTCCGGCACCCACACGCGGGTGCCGCCGTTGTCCGCGCCGGGCGTGCGGCGCTTCACGGCCAGCACGTTGACGCCGAAGCGATTGCGCAGGTCCAGCTCGCGCAGCACCTTTCCGGTAAAATTGTGGGGCGACTCGACCTCGATGATGCCGTAGCCGTCCATCACCTTGACGGTCTCCACGCCGTGCGGCCGGTTGAGCGTGTACGCGAACACATCGCCCGTGGCCCGCTTGACCATTTCCCGGTGGTAGACGTCCATCAGGTCGCCCTTGTGCACCATGCCCACCACGCGGCGGTCCACCATGTCCTCCACCACGTACAGCTCGCGCATGTCGGACTCGTTGAAGCGCTGCATGGCCTGGTCCAGCCGATCCGAAGGCATCAGGAACGGGTATTCGCTGTCCGCCAGGTCGCGGGCCACGACGACGTCCGTGAGGTCCGAGCGGTCGCGCCCGAAGCTGTGCGCCACGTCGCGGGAGACCAGGCCCAGCAGCGAGCCCCCTTCGTCCACCACGGGCAGATAGGCCCGGGCGGTCTGCAGCAGCTGGTCGTAGAGGAAGTTAAACGGCAGATCCTGCGGCACCTGATCGAACTGTTCCCGCATGATGTCGCGCACGGTGCTGCGCCGCAGGACGTTGACTTCCGGGCCCGTGTCGTAGTCAATGCCCAGGCGCCGCAGCTTCTCGGTGTAGATAGACTCCCGGCACAGCGCGCTGGCGGTCAGCACGGCGATGATTACGCTGATCATCAGCGGCAGGATGATCTTGTAGTCGTTCGTCATCTCGAAGATGATCACGATGGCCGTGATCGGCGCATGCGTGGCGGCGCCCACCATGGCGCCCATGCCCACCAGCGCATAGGCGCCGCTGGGAGCGGTTAGCTCCGGCAGGAACTGGTTGGCAACCCAGCCCACCGTGCCGCCCACCATGGAACCCATGAACAGCGAGGGCGCGAAGATGCCCCCGGAGCCGCCGGAGGCCAGGGTGATGGAGGTGGCGAAGAGCTTGCCGAACACCAGCAGCACCAGCAGCCCCACGGCCAGCTGGCTGTGCAGCGCGCCGTCCATGGTGGAATAGCCCAGCCCGAAGGTCTGCGGCAGCATGAGGCCCATCAGGCCCACCCCGATGCCGCCGATGCCCGGCTTCACCCAGTTGGGGACGCGGGGCATATGCTTGTCGAACACGTCCTCCAGGTAGTCCAGCGCGTAGATGAAGGCCACCGCAGCCAGCCCGCAGGCCAGACCCACCCCCACGTAGAAGCTCAGCTCGACGGGGTGCATCAGGCTCAGGTGCGGCACCTGGAAGGCCAGCAGATCGCCCAGGATGCTGCGCGCCACCACCGTGGCCATCACGGAGCTCGTGACGATGGGCGCCAGGCGCACGAAGCCGAAGTCGCCCAGGATCACCTCCACGGCGAACAGGGCGCCGGCGATGGGCGCGTTGAAGGCCGCGGCGATGCCCCCCGCCGCCCCGCAAGCCACGTAGGTGCGCATCAGGCGTGGTGGCGTATGCAGCACGTAGCCCAGCGTGGCGCCCACCGAGGAGCCGATCTGAATGATCGGGCCCTCCCGCCCCACGGAGCCGCCGGAGCCGATGGTGATGGCGGAAGCCACCGCCTTCACCGCCGCCACGCGGGGACGGATGAAGCCGCCCTTGAGGATCACCGCGGACATCACCTCCGGCACGCCGTGGCCTTTGGCCTCCGGGGCGAGAAAAGTGATGATGGGCCCCACCACCAGCCCGCCCACGATGGGTGCCGCCACGATGCCCACCGCGGCCACGCCCAGCGCCGTCAGGCTCCATTCGGGCAGAAAGGCACTCGCCCACTGGATGCTCACGATCAGGTAGCGCAGCACCACCGCTGCCAGCCCGGTGAGAACCCCCACCACCATGGCCACCGCCAAGCTGAAGACGTACTCGTGCGACTGGAATCGCTCCAGCACCGTGCGCGACCGGTACAGCAGTGTCTTCATCGGCGGACAGCGTTAATTGCAGGTGAGCACGACGTATTTCGTTGCAAGGCGCTCATAGCACGGGCCAGCCTTGGGTAGCCAGTGGCTGCTGCGGCACATGCCGCCCCGCCATGCACCCGGGTGTCCAGACCCGCACGGCTGCAGCGGAACCCCCATGGAGTGTTCCGGTGTTGAAGCGCGACGGCCTCGGTCCCCCCGCGGCAAGTCCCCCGGGGACTGTGGTCAGGCGGCTGTCGGCATGCGCCCGTCCCGTAGGAACGCACGCAGCCAGCCCTGCAGGAACGCGGTGTGCGGTGTCAGGCGCAGCGATGCCTCCCCTTCGGCTGCGCGCTGCGGATCGAGCAAACCCTTCTGCGAGCGCTTCTCCAGCAGTTCACGCACCATCTCGCGGTCCATCTCCGGGTGCCCCTGCAGGCACAGCACGCGCTCGCCCAGGGTGAAGATCTCTACCGGGGTGCGTGGGCTGGCGGCCAGCACCACGGCCCCGGGGGGCAGCGCAACGGCGATATCCGAGTGCGATTCCAGAATCTGCAGCGGCTGCGCAGCTCCCGCCAGCGTAGGCACGCGGCGGCCGGCCTCGGTCAGCTCCAGGGCCGCAACGCCCAGGTCCCAGCCCTGGGGGTTGGGCGCGACCTTGCCGCCAAGGGCCTGCGCCACGGCCTGCAGGCCGAAGCAGATGCCCAGCAAGGGCACCTGCTGCGCGTAGGCGGTGCGGATCGTCTCCAGCAGGCGTTCGATCCAGGGGTCGGCGTCGCAGACGGAGGCGGCGCTGCCCGTGATGAGCAGCGCATCGAAGGCTCCCGGATCGGCTGGGACTTCCCCGTGCTCCGCGTCGAAGGTCTCCCACTGCTGCCCCGGTTGGGCCAGCAGCGCCATGAACTGGGCATCCATGTCGCCCACGCGTTCGCGGGTGCGGCGGGTGGCCGTCCCGGCCTTGAGGATGCCGAAGCGCATGGCTCCTTCGGTTGGATGGGCTCCGCGACAGGCGGCGCGCAGTTAGGCCCCGGCCGCGCCGCAGCGGGCGGCGCTCCCCGGAACCCCCTGGGTGCCCGGCGGCGGAAACCGTTGCCTTGAGAACGAAAATCTTTTATAAATCATTTGCTTTGGATTCGAAAGTCACGGGTACGGATATCCGCCGGGAGTGACCTTCTTGAAGCCGCTCTCCCCCTTCCGCCAGGGATGGCCGGTCATCGGCTGCTTCCCGCTTTCTGTAGCACCGCGTCGCTAGCACGGGCAAGGAAACCGCATGCGGGTGCAGGATACCATCACCTTCATCATTTCCAAGAACTACGGGCGCCCGCTGTCCTGGAACGTGCCCGTGTGGCGGGTCTATGTGGGCGGCGTGCTGGTGGGCCTGCTGGTGGTGGTGCTGGCCGTGCTGAGCGTGCTGTATGTGTTCAGCTTCCAGCGCGTGCAGGAGATGGAGCACGAGACCGAAAAGCTGCGCCAGGAGCGCAACGCCCTGCGCGAGCAGATTCTCTCGGCCAATCAGGAGGCCTTCGAGGCCAAGGAGCATGCCTTTCTGGCGCGGGCCAGCAACAAGAGCGCCCGGCCCACGCAGGTGCGCGAGGACTACACGCTGCACTTCGGCGATGCGTTGTACCAGCCGCCGATTCGCGTGACGGCGTTCACCACTCGGGTCAGCGGGCGCACGATCGAAGTGAGCTTCCGGCTGCAGAACCAGGGCGACCCCTCGAACAACCGCGGGGGCTATCTTTTCGCGATCTTTGAGAACGATGACAAGAATCCCATCCAGTTCGTGACCTCGCCCAGCGTGAACACGAACACGGATGGCTTTCCCGAAACCTACAAGCTGGGGATCCGCTTCACGCGCATCCGCGATGCGGTCACGTTCCGGCGCAAGGTGCGGCGGCAGTCCGATGAGGAGTACTTCACCCACGTGACGCTGTACCTGTTTTCCCCACGTGGGGGGCTGCTGCTGCGCGAGCGCTTCGAGCTGGAGCGCGACCTGTTCTTCAAGGACCATCCGACGGTGCACACCCAGCAAGTCACGAGCCTATAGGTTGCCGATTGTTTGGACGAGGCAGGACTGAAACGCCGCAGCCGGAAAAAGACATCGGGCTGCTTGGCACGGATACCAAGTTCGAGGGCGCGATCCGCTTCCGCGGCACGCTGCGCATCGACGGCACGGTGGTGGGCAACATCGCCGCCGAGCCGGGCAGTGGCTCGGTGCTCATCATCAACCAGCAGGCCACGGTGACGGGGGATATCGTGTCGGACTCCGTGCTCATCAGTGGCCGGGTGGAGGGCAACGTGCATGCCAGCGAACGTGTCGAGATATTCCGTTCCGGACTGCTGCGGGGCGACGTGTTTACGGCCGACCTGATGATCGAGGGCGGAGCCGAGTTTCACGGCTATTGCCACATGGCCAATGGGGATGCCGGCGGCAGCCGCACCCCGCCGTCGCGGCGCGCGTCTCAATCCGTGCCGGCCCAGGAGGATGGCCGCGCGGCCGAGCGCGTCAAGACCGAGGGGCCGGCCAGCGCCTGACCGGCGGCCCCGGCCTGCCCGGCGTGCGAGCCTGCCGCCGGAGCGCATCGGCAAACACCGCCCCCACGCGCGGAGGGCGACCCGGCTTCAGGAAGAGGCCGGCTGAGTACCCGCAAGGGACCATGGACGATACGCAAGGCAAACGGGCGCATCTGCATCCGCTGCGCGGTGCATGCCGGCAGGCGGGGCTGCTGCTGGCCGCGCTGGTGCTGCTGGGGGGGCTTGCGCACGGGCAGGGCAGCGACCCGGCGGAAATCCGGGGCGTCCAGTTGCGCCGGGACGGCGAGCGGCTCAACGTGCGGTTCCTGCTCTCCAGTCCCACCACGTTCCAGGTGGTGGGCAACGTCCCGCGGCAGGTCATCGTGGTGAAGTTCACCAACGCCAAGGTGGCGCTGGCCAACGGGCGCCACGAGATCGCGTTCAACGACCCCTATCTGGTCGGCATTTCCTTTGAGCAGGTGGACAAGACCGACACCTGGGCCAAGCTGCGCCTGCGCTCCGGAGCCCTGGCCTACAACGTGGAGGGCAAGGGCCCTGCCGACCACATGGTGCTGGCACTGGAGCGCGCCGAGGTACCCCAGGGCATCGTGCTCACCGGCGTGCGGCTGGCCCCCTACCGCGACGGCTCGCGGTTGGTGCTGGAGCTTTCCGGGCGGCCGCAGATCGAGCAGCGCCGGGAGGGCGACACGTACCTGGTGCGGCTCAAGGCGGTGACGCCGACGCTGGCCCTGCCGGTGAACGCGCAGGACGAGCGCGTCGCCGTGCAGAGCGTGGAGCGCGACGGGCCGGACACCATCCTGCGCGTGCAGATCAAGCAGTCCGACCTGGAGACGAAGTCGCTCGTGCTGCCCGCGCCGCCGCGGGTGGTGCTGGATTTCCGGCCACCCGGCGAGGCCGTGGCAGGTGCCCAAGCGCCGGGCCCTGGCCAGCCGCGTGCGCGGCCGCCGGCGGCCCACGAGATCCCCCTGGAGACACTGCTACAGCAGGAGAAGAACCCGCTGGTCACGGCCAACTATGAGCTGGCGGAGCGGGAGTATCGCGCAGGCCACTACCGGCGGGCCGACCAGCTCTTCCTGCGTGTGTTCGATTCCGCGCCGAACAGCCTGCTGGGTGTGCGCGCGTTCTTCCGGGCGGCGGACTCCGAATACGAGCAGGTGGTGGCCGGCAAGGGCGACAACTTCCACGACGTGATCGTGAACTACCAGTCGGCGATCCGCTCGGCCGAGAAGATCGGCTACGACACCCAGCTGATCCCGCGGGCCCTGTTCCAGATTGGGCGCGCCTACGAGCGCATGGGCTTCCACAACGAGTCCAACGTCCACTACGAGATTCTGCAGGAGCGCTTCCCGAGCACGTACCCGTATACGCCGGACTCGTACTACTACGAGGGACGCAACGACCTGGAGCTGCAGAAGTATCCCGAGGCCGTCAAGAGCTTCAACGAGTTCCTGGTGCGCGACGGCGATCCGGACCTGACGGGACCCGCGCACTACAACCTGGGCGATGCGTTCTTCAATCTGAAGCGCTACGTGGACGCCAAGGCGGAGTTCGACAAGGGGCGCCGCCTCACGCCCACCTATGCGGACGACCGGCCACTGCTGCTGTTCCACATGGGCGAGGCGTATTACGAGAACGCTGAGTTCGATGTGGCGCGGGTGATCTACCGCAAGCTGGTGGACCACTACCCGGAAAAGAGCTACACCAAGCTGGTCGGGCTGCGTCTGGGCGACTTCCTGCGTGAGGAAGGCAAGGAGGAGGAAGCGCTGAAGGTCTATCGCCAAGTGATCGAAAACGCGCCTCCGGAAATCCGGCAGCGCGGCAAGATGCGCATCGCGGACGTGCTGGGCAGCCGTCCCGTCGGGGACGACTACAAGCAGGCCCTCGCGCTCTACGACGAGGTGGCGGCGGACGGCCAGGGCAGCCAGGTGGCGCAGGAGGCCTTGCTGCGCAAGGCGCTCACCAACTCGCTGCACGGCCAGTTCCAGGCCGCCATCGATGGCTTCGAGAAGCTCGCCACGGACTATCCCAAGGGCCCGTACAACCGGAAGAACATCATCCAGGCCAACATCGAAGACAACCTGAAGTCCCTGACGGACCGGGAGTTCATCGCCGCGAAGTACTGGGATGTCGCCAAGCTCTACACCAAGTACCGGGACAGCTACTTCCGGGACTTCCCGTTTCCGTACACCCTGTTTCAGGTGGGCCAGGCTTACCAGCGGCTGGGCCTCTATGATGAGGCGGCGGGCATGTACGATGAAGTGCTGCGCGACAAGCCCGGCTCGCTGGCCTCGCTGGTGGATTACGAGAAGGCGCGCTCCTACTACGAGCGGGACGACCTGGGCAAGACCGAGGAGCTGCTGCTCAAGTTCATCCAGGATCACAAGGCCGATCCGTACTCGGTGGATGCGCGCATGCTGCTGGGCAAGATGTACGTGGCAGGCCGCCGCTACCAGGATGCGGTGAACGCCTACCGCATCCTGACGCAGGAGTTTGAGCGCACGCAGGACCCCATGCTGGGAGCGGCCATCGCGGAGGTCTACTTCGACCTGGGGAATGTCTACAAGGAGCTGGGCCGCAACAAGGAGGCGCTGGACGCCTATCAGGCGGCGGTGGCGAATTTCCACCACCCCATCCAGGGGCCCAATGTGCCGGACTTCGTGGTGCTCTCCCAGTTCCGCATCGGGGACATGCTGTACGAGCTGGGACAGGACCGCGACGCGCTCAATGCGTACCAGCATGCGATTGGGCTGTATCCTGACCACGAGCGCGCACCCTGGGCCCGCTACCAGATGGGCCTCATCTATCGGCGCACGGGCGAGGACCGGAAGGCGCTGGACGAGTTCAATGCCCTGGTGGATCTGTCCAAGAGCAAGCCGGGGGAGCTGTGGGCATCCCTGGCCCGCGAAAACCAACGCGACCTCAACGCCAAGCTGAGCTTCCAGAAGTATCTGAAACAATGACGCGCAAAGCCGCCCAACGCACCCGGGCCGCTCCCCCGATCGACGGGGAGGCGGCGCTCCAGGCCCGCATCAAGGCGCTGGAGCTGGAGCTGGAGCAGAAGAACGTGCTGCTCGAGCAGGGCTTTGCAGCGTTCACGCAGGCGGCCGAGAAGCTGCAGGAATCCTACAAGGACCTGCAGGGTCAGGTGGCGGACCTGAACCTGGAGCTGAGCGAGAAGAACCAGGAGCTGGAGCGCAACCTGGAGGAGCGGGAGAAGGTCAAGACCTATCTCTCCAACATCTTCGAGAGCCTGCCCGTCGGCGTGTTCGTGACCGACCTGCAGGGCGCCATCACCTCCATCAACCGCGCGGGGCTGGAGATGATCGGTGCGACCGCCGAGGCCATCGTCGGTCTGGGCGTCAACGAGGTGCTGGAGGCGGAGATTTTTGCCGTGGACGGCACCGGGCCCGAGCCGGATGGGGCCGCGTACGATCTGGACGAGCCGCTCACGTATCACCGGCCGGACGGAGAGACGCTGCACCTGCAGATTTCGCTTACCCAGATGACGGGCGAGGGCCGGCCGCTGGGCTACATCCTCAACGCGCAGGACGTGACGCTGCTCAAGCAGCTCGAAGAGCAGGCGGAACGGCGCAACCGCTTTACGGCCATGGGCGAGATGGCGGCGACCATCGCCCACGAGATCCGAAATCCCCTGGGCAGCATCGAGCTGTTCGCGTCGTTGGTGAAGAAGGGCTTGGCCGACGAGGAGAAGTTGGCGTTGATGAACCACATCTCCTCCGGCATCGCCAACATGAACCACATCATCTCCAACGTGCTGGAGTACACCAAGCCCCGCCCGGTGAACCTGCGCACGCTGGACCTGCACCGGCTGCTGCACGAGATGGGGGAGTTCTCGCGCTATATGGCCGAGCAGAACGGGGTGGAACTGGTGTACGATCTGGGGGAGCAGCCCGCGCGCGTGCGGGGCGACGAGGACCTGCTCAAGCAGGTCTTTCACAACCTGCTGCTCAACGCTGTGCAGGCCATGCCCGAAGGCGGTTGCGTCACGTTCGCATCGCGCCGGCGCACCGTCACCAACGGCAAGGAGTTGGCGCGCTTCGGCGATGTGCCCGTGCACGAGGGCGCCGCGCTGGACGTGGTGGAGGTGGGCGTGCGGGACACGGGGCCGGGCATCCCGAAGGAGGTGCAGCGGAAGATCTTCGACCCCTTCTTCACCACCAAGGCCCGCGGCACGGGGCTGGGACTGGCCATCGTGCACAACATCATCGAATCCCACCACGCCACGGTCGATGTGGTCAGTGGTGAGGGCAAGGGCACCGAGTTCATTTTCATGTTTCCGCTCATCGCGGCGCAGTAGGCGCCGCACCAGCGGGGCCGGCCCGGCGATCGCTCGCACAGGGGGGCCGGTGCGCACGGCAGGGATGCCGGAGCGGCCAGGGAGGCCAACCAGGAGGCTAGACGCATGAATCCGATTTTGATCGTGGACGACGAAGTCGAAATGCGCATCGCCATGTCGGAGACCCTCAAGCACGCAGGGTATCCGGTGGAGGTGTCGCACAACGCCATCGACGCGCTCAACAAGTTCAAGAAGAACGCGTACGCGATGGTCGTCACGGACATGACGATGCCAAAGCGCAGCGGGCTGGAGCTGCTCAAGGACATCAAGGCGCTCAAGCCGGAGATGCCCGTGCTGATGGTGACGGCCTACGCCACGATCGATACGGCCATCGAGGCCATGAAGAACGGTGCCTTCGACTACATCCAGAAGCCGTTCAAGTCCGACGTGTTCACCTTCAAGGTGGATCGCGCCCTCAACATGAGCAAGGAGGAGCGCGCCACCGCCGCCCCGCGCGCCGCCGCGGCGGAGGAGCGCCCCGCGCCCGAGCGCGGCGAGCTGAAGGAGATCGTCACGGCGGACGAGGGCATGCTGCAGATGCTGGGCATGGCGGAGAACATCGCGCGCAGCAGGGCCACCGTGCTGATCCAGAGCGAGAGCGGCACAGGGAAGGAGCTGCTGGCGCGCTTCATCCACGACCGCTCGGACCGGGCCGAAGGGCCCTTCGTGGCCGTGAACTGCGCCGCGCTGCCCGATACGCTGTTGGAGAGCGAGCTCTTCGGGCACCGCAAGGGCGCCTTCACGGGGGCCATCCAGGATCACAAGGGGCGCTTTGAGCAGGCCCACACAGGCACCATCCTGCTGGACGAGATCAGCGAGATGGCGCTGCCGTTGCAGGCCAAGCTGCTGCGCGTGCTGCAGGAGTACGAGGTGGACCGCATCGGTGGCAAGGAGCCCATCCCGGTGGATGTGCGCGTGATTGCCACGACCAACCGCGACCTGTTCTCCTACGTGGAGCAGGGCAAGTTCCGCGAGGACCTCTACTACCGGCTGAACGTGATCCCGCTGCGGCTGCCGGCCCTGCGCGAGCGGAAGGGCGACATCCCGCTGCTGGCCGATCACTTCGTGCAGATGCACGCGGCCAAGAACGGCCGCAAGCCCGTGCCCATCGCCGCGGCGGCGATGGAGGTGCTGTGCCACTACAACTGGCGCGGCAACGTGCGCGAACTGGAGAACGTGATGGAGCGCGCCCTGCTGCTCTGCGACGCCAAGGAGATCCTGCCCCAGCACCTGATGATGGGCCACATCCCGCCTGTCGGCACCCAGGCGGAATCCAAGCCCGCCGCCAAGGCCGCAGCTCCCCCGCCGAGCAAGGGGAAAGCGAGTGCCAACGGCACGAACGGCAGCAACGGCAGCGGTCGCGGCCTGGGCGTCGCCGTGGGCATGTCCATGAAGGATGCGGAGAAGAAGCTGATCTTCGAGACCCTGCGCAACACCGGCGGCAACCGCACCCAGGCCGCCAAGGTGCTCTCCATCAGCATCCGCACCCTGCGCAACAAGCTGAACGAGTACGCGGTGGAGGGAGACCTGCCGGACTTCGAGATGCGGGACTGACGCGGGCGGCCGCCTACGGCGCCACGTAGCGGATCACCCGCAGCTTGGTGGCCAGCTTGGGGTGGTAGTCCTTGCGGTAGCGCAGCACGATCTCCTCGTGCCCGTCCCCGGCCAGGTCGGCGATGAGTACGCGCTCGGGCCGCGAGGACAACGTGAGGCCCCGCTGCACGAAGCTGGGCTTGGCAAGGCCCGGCGGCCCGTCCGTGGAGAGGAACACGGACAACGAGTCCGCGTAGAGGTTCAGGAGGTAGTCCCGCCACCCGTCCCCGTTCAGGTCCGCGAAGAGGAACATCGCCCGCCGGCCGGACGCCTTCAGCTCGTGGTAGGTGAACTCGTTGGCGGCCTGGGGCGCCTGGGCCAGGGCGCCTGCCTGCCATGGCAGGATGCGCGCCTGCAGGGTCACGCTCTGGCTGGCCAGCGCCTTCATGATGGAGCCCAGGTTCACGTTCGTGGTGGCCATCAGCAGCGCCAGCGGCGGAGTGCCTTCCCGGCGCGGGCGCACCAGCTCCGCGAAGGAACCGGCATCGCTGCGCAGGGCCTCGGTGGGGGGCGCGAAGGCAAGGCGCCCGCCCTCGATGTGCCCGCGGTACCAGCGCAGCTCGTTCTGCTGGCTGAACACGCTGCCGTAGTGGATCAGCTTGGCGTGCAGCAGATCGAGCACGCCGTCCCCATCCATGTCAGTCCGCCCCAGCACCATCTCGCGGTCATCGTCCGCGAAGGTGCCCAGCCCGGTGATGGGCACGGCATAGGGCTGCACCACAGGCAGCTCGCTGCGCGCCAAGGCCAGCAGCCCCAGCAGGTGCGGGGCCCAATCGCTCGTCTCGGTGCCGGGCACGCTCTGGGCCAGCGCGGCGAGGAACGCCGCGGCCGTATCGAAGCGGCGGTCGCCGATGCGGTGCAGCGCGTAGGAGAGGCTGGCGGGTAGCGGTGTGCCTTGCGAGCGCCGGGCCAGCAGCGCGCGGCGGCCGTCGTCCAAGCCGTAGCCGCCGGACACCGTCGGAGCCGGCAGCGGCGCCACCAGCACGCGGTCACGCTCCACCACCAGCAGGTCGCGCTGGCCGTTGCCGGCCACATCCGGAAAGGAGAAGTCCGGCAGCACGAAGCCGTGCTCAGCCGGCTTGGCGCGGGTCAGCGGGGTGCCGTCGGGATGCCAGCGGATGCGCCACAACGGCTCGGGCGCCAGCGCCTGCGGAACGATGCGGTAGGCCTCCAGATAGCTGGAGTAGGGCAGCACCACCTCGTCGATCCCGTCGCCATCCAGGTCGTACACGAAGTGCTGCTCGTCGGGGTCGGGCGCACCGCCGTGGGAATAGATCGTGTCGCAGGCGCACATGGGGTGCAGCGCCAGCTTGGCGCCGTCCGCCTGGGCAATCTGCCACTGTGTGCCCACCAGCAGCAGCCAGCCCGATGCGCCGCCGGGCAGCACCATCGGCTCCACGTAGCGCGTGCCGTCCGGCAGGAGCCAGCGCCCCACCTCGTGCCAGCCGGTCTCGTCCAGCACCACCTCGTGCACGACCAGCTGCGGTGCGCTCTGCGGTATTTCGCGGCGGGTAAACGCAGAGACCGCTGGTCGGCCCTGCCAGGGGTGCGCCGCGAACTGCAGCGTTTCGCCGCCCAGTTCCACATCCTCCACCTGCAGCGGGCCCTGGCCCCAGACCGCCGAGGCGGTGAGCAGGGCTATGAGCAGCAGCAGCGTGCCGCGGAGGAAGGCCATCTGGGCCTCCGCTAGAAGTAGAATTGCAGGCTCAGGCTCAGCTGCTTCAACAGGGGCAGATCATATCCCGCCAGCACCTGCTGATAGCGAAGCTGCACCTGATAGGGAAATGCGATCGGTCCCTGCTCCAGTTCGGTCAGGTTGCCATAGCCCACCATCAGCCGCACGCTGGTGCTGGAAACCCCGTCGCCCTGTGGAACCGTGTTCAGCCGGGTTTCGCCCTGACGGAACACCAATGCGGTCAGTTCCGTGGCGACGCGCCCGAACTCCTGCGACCAGCCCATGGAAGCCATCAGGTCGTTGCCGGGATTGACCGAGTCGTGGCCGCCCCCATACAGCTCCAGGCGGCGCGTAACGGACGTGCCCAGTTCCAGCCGCAGGTCCAGGTGCGTGCGGGGGATGAACGGATAGAACGTGTAGTGCAGCAGTCCGTACAGGCGAGGAAACGGGCTATCCACCAGCAGCGTGCCGCGGCCGGCCCAGGGACTTGCCGGAGCCTCCAGCGGCCAGTCCACGCCGTAGCCCCATACGAAGCCGCTGCGATCGGTGAACACCGGCCGGTGCAGGCTGCCCACCTGCAGGCGCCCCGCACCGCTCACGGTGCGGCTTTGCAGGCGATCCACCGCTGCCTGCGCGTCGGCGGAGGCCGAGGCGGTGCTGAGCGTGGAGGATTGGTGCACCTGCTCGTAGGGCAGGCCCAGGACGAGGTTCCAGGTATCGCTGAGCCCGTAGGTGGCGTCCACCTGCGCCCGCTTCACGTCACGCTGCACGCCGCCGTTCAGGGTGGTACGCACCGTCTCGTCCGGCACCAGGTAGTCCAGCAGCGGCGCCTGCTTGTGCAGCCGGCTGAAGGCCTGGGTCTCCGTGTGGGCCGAGACGCCCAGGCGCATCATCCAGGCACCCTCCGGCACCACCTCGTCCTCGGCAGCGGCCAGAGGCGGGGCCGCCAGGGCGGCCAGACACAGGCATAGACACAGGCCTGCGAGCACACGTCGCATCATAGCGCGACCCACCCCCGCGCCAGCAGATCCCACACGATGACTTCGATGGGAAAGCCGACCACGTTTGGATAGGAGCCTTCGATCCGTTCCACCATCGCGCCGCCGATACCTTGGATGCCGTAGGCCCCCGCCTTGTCCCGCGCTTCGTCCAACCGGCTGTACCATTGAATCCAAGCGGGCGGCAACCGGCGGAAGGTCACGCGAGTCTCCACGGTGCCCCCACTCTGCTCGCCCGTGGCTGCATCCAGCAGCGCATAGGCGGAGAGCACCCGGTGCGTCTCGCCGGAAAGCCGGGTCAGCATGCGCTCGGCATCGGCTACGTCCGCGGGCTTGCCCAGAATCACCTCCCCGTGCAGCACCACCGTATCGCCGGCCAGGATGCCGTGCTGTGGGAAGGCGGCCCGCGCCGCCTCGGCCTTCTGCGCAGCCAGACGCTGCACATGGGCCCCGGGGGCCTCGCCTGGCAGCAGGCGCTCCTCCACCTGCGGCGAGAACACGGCAAACTCCAGCCCGAAGCGCTCCAGCAGCTCGCGGCGCCGAGGAGAGGTGGACGCCAAGCAGAGGGCGCGCTGCTGCTTCATCGGCGCCTCCTGCGCGGCGGCGCGGTGCGGGCGCACCCCGCCGTCCCTGCGAGCAGCGTAGTCTTCGCGGGCGGACACCAAGCCATCAGTTGGTCCCGGCGGCGGGCGCGGAGGGCGGCGCTGGCATCACGAGGCCCTCCCGGTTCGGGTCGAAGGCAGTCTGCAGGTTGCTGTGGAACGCCTTGTCTACACTGCCGGCTGTGCGGATGGCGGGCAGGCCGGTATCCAGCGGGGCGATGTTCTTGTTGTAGAACTCCAGGATCTTGCGGGCGATGGGCGCGGCGGTGCGTCCGCCCGACTCGCCGTGCTCGACGAGCACTGTCACGGTGACCTTGGGATCTTCCGCAGGCGCATAGCCCACGAACAGGGAGTGTGCCAGCAGGTCATCGTTTTTCTCCACATCCTCTCCCGTCTTGACGGACTTGCGGCCCACGACCTGGGAGGTGCCGGTCTTGCCCGCGATGGTGAACCGGCGCGAACGGGCCCGCCAGGCTGTGGCGTGTGGGCCGTTGACAGCCTCCACCATGCCATGGCGGATCACGTCGAAGATCTCCGGCGGCAGGGGCAGCAGGCGGGAGTCGCGGGGCAGGTCCGCCTCACTGGTGAGGACATGGCCGTCCGGCTCCGTGATGCGGCGGATCAGCGTGGGCCGCACCCACAGCCCGCCGTTCGCGATCGTATCCAGGTAGGCGGAGAGCTGGATGGGCGTGACGGATACGTAACCCTGGCCAATGGCCACGGACACCGTCTCGCCATCGTACCACTTCTCGCCCATCACGCGCTGCTTCCACTCGCGGCTGGGGATGAGCCCGGCCTTCTCGCTCTCCAGTTCGATACCGGTGGGCTGGCCGAAGCCGAACATGCGGGCATAGTCGTGGATCGTGTCCACGCCCAGCATCATGCCCACCTGGTAGAAGAACACGTTGCAGGATTGCTCCAGGGCCTCCGCCACCGCCACGTTGCCGTGGCCGGAGCGCTTCCAGCAATAGTGTATCTCGCGGTTGATGCGGTAGTAGCCGGGGCAGTTGAGCTCGGTGGTGGGATCGATCGCGCCCGTGTTCAGCGCCGCGGCCGCCAGCACCATCTTGAAGGTGGAGCCCGGTGGATACAGTCCCTGAATGGCCTTGTTGATGAGCGGCTTGTCAGGATTGCGCATCAACGCCCGCCACTTGGCGTCGTCAATGCCGCCCACGAATTGATTGGGGTCGTAATCCGGATAGCTGCCCATGGCCAGCACCTCGCCGGTACGGGGCTTGGACACGATCACCACGCCCTGATAGCCCTGCATCAACGTGCGGATATAGCGCTGCAGGCGCAGGTCGATCGTGAGCTGGATGTCCGCACCCGGTACGGGGTTGATGGGCTTACTGAGCACCTTCAGCTCGCGGCCGACGTGGTCCACCTCCACCTGCTTGCCGCCGTCGGTGCCAATCAGGACGTTGTTCTCTCGCAGCTCGATGCCGGCCTGCCCCACGATGCGGCCCGAGGTGAGGCGGCTCAAGGGGAGCTTGGTGAGTTGGTCCTCGTTGATCACCCCCACATAGCCCAGCACGTGCGCATCCAGGTAGGCCGTGGGGTAGAGCCGCTTGGGCTCCACTGCCACGGACACGCCAGGCAAGTCTTCCTGGTAAGTCTCGATGAGGTCCGCCGTCTTGCGGCCCACGTCCTTCAACAGCACGATCGGTTTGAAGCGTGGCCCTCGGCGGTTGGCCATCAGCGTGGCGTGCAGGTCCTTGACCGGCGTATCCGTGACCAGCGCGAGGTGCTGCAGCGTCGTCTTCAGATCGGGCGTGTCCTCCAGGATGATCTGCACGTCGAAGGACGGACGGTTGAACGCCAGAATCTCCCCTTGGCGATCGTAGATGATGCCACGCGGGGCACCTTCCGGAATGACACGGATGCGGTTGCCCTTGGCGACTTCCTCGTAATAGCCGCCCTCGATGATCTGCAGAAACCACAGCCGAAAGAGCACCACCGCCAGCAGGAGCGCAAACCCGCCCAGCACCAGCACCAGGCGCTGCCGGAATAGCTGGACCTCATCGGTCGAAAGCGGGGCGAATTTCACAGGCGTGCTCCGTCCTCAAGCTTCCGAGGGGCGCACCCAGCGCTCCAGGCGGGCGAATCCGTAGAACAGCAGGGGCGACCACAGCGCGTTGACCACCGCGGTGGGGAAGATGTCGGTCAGCAGCCAGTGCCACCAGGGCACGGACGACTCCAGCAGGTCGAACAATGTCAGCGCCACCATCCCTTCCGCCAGAGACAGGCCGAACACACTGGCCATGCCCAGCAGCAGGCTGTTTTCATAGACCGAGATGCCCACAAAGCGCGCCAGGAACGATACGCCGAAGAAGCTGATGCCATAGACGCCCAGTGCACCGTGCGAGAACACATCCTTGGCCAGCCCGGCGAATACGGCGTAGAGGAACAGCCACGGCTCCAGCCAGCGCAATCCGATCACCACCACCGACAGCAGCAGCAGATCCGGCTTGTAGCCGAACACGGACATCATCGGTGCCAGGGTGAGCTGCAGCCACAGCGCGACGATTCCGATGCCGGCGAAGGTGAGGAATTTCATTGGCCGGTGAACAGGGGGTGGGCGGGGCTGCCGGTGTCACGCAGAATCACGAACACCCCCTCGATCTTGTTGAAATCCACCACCGGCCGGATCTCCGCGGACTGGAACAGCTCATAGTTGGCGCGGCTGACATTGGTAACCGTGCCCACCAACAGCCCTTTGGGGAAGATCCCCGCCAGCCCGCTGGTTATCACGCGGTCACCCGATTCCACATCGGCCAGCATGCGGATGCGGTGCATGCGCAGACCGTCGCCCGTGCCATAGGCAATGCCGCGGTCCTTCGGCTGCAGGCGCAGGCTGCTGCCCTGGCCCTGAGCCTCCATGCGTTCGCGCGAGCGTTGGATGAGCACGGGGAAGCGGTGGCGGCGGTCCACGATCAGCTCCACCACCGATTGCAGCGCGGAGACGGACTGGATGCGCCCAACCACCCCCTCGCGCAGCACAACGGGGAAGTTGCGGCGGATGCCGGCCGTCCGGCCCTTGTTGATCAGCAGCACGTGGTGGATGTTGTCCGCCGACTCCCCGATGACCTCAGCGAATACCTTGCGCTCCGGGTTCTCTTCCAGGAAGCCCAACTGATCGCGCAGCAGGTTGAACTGGATGGAGCTGTTCACGTAGTGGTTCAGCTCCTCCTGCAGCGCCTGCACCTGCAGGTGCAGGCGGTCGTTCTCCTGCTTCAGGTTGACCAGCGCGATGTAATCGCGGAACAGGTTTACCAGCCCGGTTTTGGTGCGGTAGAACACCGCCTGGAAGGGGTAGGCGACGGACTCCAGCGATTCGTCCACCCAGCGCGCGGTGGCTGGCTGGCTCCAGCGCAGCGAGAGCAGCACCACCAGCACCAACAGCACGCAGCTTGCGGTGAGCACGTAGATATTGCGCTTGATGAGATTGAGCATGGCTCGCTGTCCCTATCGTCGCCGTACGGGCGTTCCGCCCGTGACCGCATCCCTGCGGTGCCCAGCCGCCGCCGGGTCAGGCATTCGCAAAGGCCCCGCGGATCGCTGCATTGATGGGGTCCGCCGCCACCCGATAGCGCAGCCCCGTGCGCTCGGCCAGGAATTCCGGCAGTCCGGACAGCAGCGCCCCGCCGCCCACGAGGGTGATCTCTCCCTGCGAGATGTCTGCGGCCAGCTCAGGGGGGACCCCATCGAAGCTTTGATGAATCGCCATGACCAACGGTTCGCAGCCGTCCATCAAGACGTCGCGGAGCTCATTATCGTCCAGAGAGACCTTTTTCTCAACGCCCGTGGCCGTATCGAAGCCCGAAATATCCAGCGTTTCCGGCCGCGCACGGGGATAAACCGACCCCAGTGCCAGCTTGATGGACTCGGCGGTTGCCGGGTGCAGGTGCAGCCGGTAGCGCTGCTGCACGTGCGCAGCGATGGCTTCGTCCAGCGCGCGTCCCCCCACGGGGCACCAGTGCCAAGCCACGATGCTGCCCATAGTGAAGGTGACCACGGTGGTCTGTCCGCCACCGATGTCGATCAGCATCTGCCCCCGCGATTCGCCCGTATCCAACCCCGCGCCAAGGGCGGAGGCCACGGGCGCATCCAGCAGGCGGAGCCGGTTGAAGCCGAAGTCCCGCAGCAGGTCCTGGTAGCCCAGGCGGTCGCGCTCCTCCAGGTGCAGGGCGGTCAGGAGCGTCATACGCGCCCCGAACACGGCTTTGCGCAGCGGGTTCATGCGCGCCTGCTCGATCACCTTTCGCAGAACCAGCTCCAGCGCGTCCGCATCGGCGATCCGGCCGTGCTCGATCGGATGCACGAGCTGCAGGCCGTTCTCCTCGCCCGGCACGGGCGTGGAAGCATCCCGCCCCACCGCCTGCACCCGGAACTGCGGGACCGACGCGCGCGCCTTCCTGCCGGACGGGGCTTTGCGGGGGGCCAGGGCGATCAGACAGGGCTCGCGCAGGATCGCCTGCGCAGATCCGGTCGCCAGCACCACGTGTGACGAACCCACATCGACGGAGTAGACTTGGTTGAAAATGTCCCCAAAGACCACTCGTTTCAGCGCCTTGGAATTTGTTTCCCCCTTGCCTTCCATCTCGTATCAGAGCCATGATGGGAACACAAGAAAGCCCTGTGGGTCCGCCTCGGCCGGGAGTCGGCGGCTCCGGCCCAGCGGGCGCTGCGCGCCTTGACAAGGCATCGGCATTCCGTTTATAAGCACCAATTGTTTTGCGACGATTATCTGGCGAGATAGCTCAGTTGGTAGAGCAGGGGACTGAAAATCCCCGTGTCCTCAGTTCGATTCTGAGTCTCGCCACCTTTTGCCATCCCCGCGGTCTCCTCAGGGTCGGCAGCCAGGCCAGGGCCATCGCCTTGCGCCGGGTCCGCCAAAGCGGCATGACGCACCCATGAAAATCGGCATCATCGGTGGCAGCGGCCTCTACGAGATGGAGGGGCTGACCCGCCTTGAGGAGCACACGCTCGATACGCCCTTTGGCGCACCGTCGGACACCTATGTTTCCGGCGTCCTGCACGGCCGCGAGGTCATCTTCCTGCCCCGCCACGGCAAGGGCCACCGGCTGCTGCCCAGCGAGATTCCGTTCCGCGCGAACGTGTGGGGCATGAAGAAGCTAGGCGTCACGCACCTGCTTTCGGTCTCGGCGGTGGGCAGCCTGCGGGAGGAGATCGCGCCGGGCCACATCGTGTTTCCCGATCAGTTCATCGACCGCACCTTCCTGCGCGAATCCACCTTCTTCGGCCGGGGGATCATCGCGCACGTGCAGTTCGGCGACCCCGTCTGCCCCAACCTGCAGGACGATCTGACGGCGGTCGCGCAAAAGCTCGATGTGGCCCACCACACGGGCGGTACGTACGTGTGCATGGAGGGCCCGGCCTTCTCCACGCGGGCGGAATCGAACCTGTACCGCACCTGGGGCGGCGCGGTGATCGGGATGACCAACCTGCAGGAAGCCAAGCTGGCGCGGGAGGCCGAGCTCTGCTTCGCCACCATCGCCCTGGCCACGGACTATGATTGCTGGCACGAGACCGAGGCGGAGGTGAGTGTGGACTCCGTGCTCAAGGTGATGGCCCAGAACGTCGCCACGTCCAAACGCCTGCTGGCCGGCGTGGTGGAGCGGCTGGATCCCTCCCGGCCGTGCAGTTGCCACGACTCGTTGCGCTACGCCCTGCTGACCCCGCCGGACCGCATCCCTGCGCAGGCGCGTGCCGACCTGGAGCCCATCATCGGGCGTTACCTCCCCCCTTCGCGCTGAGCGCCGCACCATGGCAGACCATTCCAAGGAGATCCTCGATCTGTTCATGCAGATCGGCAGCCGGTTACGGTCCGCCCGGGAGGAGCACGGGTATACCCTGCAGGAGTTGTCCGCCCACACCCGCATCAATCAGAGCTTCCTGGAGAAGATCGAGACCGGTGACCTGCAAGGTCTGCCGGGGATGGCGTTCGTCAAGGGCTTCATCCGCAACTACATCTCGGTGCTGCAGATCCAGGACCCGGAGCTCGACGCCGCGCTGCAGCAGCTCGATCCGCCCGCTGGGCACCCAGGGGCCACGCAACTGCAGGCCAGCAACCCGATGGTGCTGGACACGGAGGTGGCCCGCCCCTCCTACGTCAAGATGGGCCTGTTTGCGCTGCTGGCGATCCTGATCCTGTGGGTGGGCTTCGTGCTGTTCCGTGGCTCGCGGCCCCCTGAGCCGGTGGTGAGCCAGCCGGCCGCCACAATGCCCGCGACCCCGGCGGCCCAGGGCACGCCCGCTGCCACCGTGCCCGCCACCCAAGGTACACCCGCCGCCGCGACGCCTGCGAGCCCCGGTGCGGCGCCGGCGGCTCCCGCGCCGCCGCCTCAGGCCAGTGCCGCCTCCGGCCCGGCGGGAACGGCCCGCAGCGGAGCGGTATCGGGCCGGAACAAGCTGGAGCTGACGATCCGCGGGCTGGAGCGCACCTGGGTGCGGCTGTCCATCGACCGTGCGCCGGCCATCGACGTGCTGATGCAGCCCGCCGAGACGGTGGCCTGGGAGGCGAACCAGGAGTTCCGCCTCACCATCGGCAAGTCCAACGGCGTGGCGGTGTACCTGAACGGCGAGGAATACCCCATGCCCCAGGAGCCCAACAAGCTGATCCCGAGCCTGGTGCTGAACAAGCTGACGCTGCTGCGGCTGGAGAACTAGGCCGCCGGCCCGTCGTCGGCATTGCCGGGCGCGGTCCCCTGCGGCTAGCGAGTCGCGCGGTGGTACGCACCGCGGTAGTACAGCAGAGGCTCACCACCATGCGTGGTGATGCCCTCCACCTCACCCACCATGATGATGTGATCGCCGCCGGGAAGCTGGGCATGCATGCGGCACTCCAGCACGGCCAGGCAGTGCGGGAGCAGCGGTGTACCCCTGCGGCCCTCGCTCCACTCCAGGCCCGCGAACTTGTCCCCGCCCTTGGCGGCGAAGCGATTGGAGAGCGATTCCTGTTGTGCGGTCAGCATGTGCACCGCAAAGCCCTGCGCGGCGACGAACGCCTCGCGCGTTGTTGACTCCAGCCCCAGGCAGAACAGGATCAGCGGCGGATCCAGCGAGAGCGAGGCGAACGACGTGGCGGTGAGGCCCACGGGGGCCCCGTCCGCATCGCGCGTGGTGATGATGGCCACGCCGCTGGACCAGTGGCTGAGGGCGGTTCTGAACTCGGCGCTGTCGACAGGCACGGACGCTCGCACGACGGGGGGCGGCGACCGCCTTTGCGGCCCGGGTGCTCGCCCACGTGAAACCGGATGCCGGTCACGGGGAGGGCTCTGCAGGCCCTCCGTGCCGGAGAGCCATCAGCCAATCATGGGGGGTAGGGGCTTGGCAAGCGCGGGCGACGACGGATCAGCCGCCCTGAGCGGCCAGTTGCGGCCGCTCGGCGTAATGCGGTTCAAGGTAGCGCGTGAAGAACTCGTTCAGGTAGTGCTTCTGGTTGTCGTCCATGTAGAAGAAGTCCACGCCGCGGTCGGTGACCTCCCAGAACTTGCGGTCCTTCACGGCCATCATCTCGTTGCGAATGGCCTCCATGCGGCTTTGGGGCTCCACCTTCATGTCTTCCAGGATGCGCTGCACCAGCTTATCGTCACCCATGGAGAGCAGGTAGCTGGCAAAGTTGAGTTGCGCTTTGCGCACGCTGCGCAGGTCGAACTCGTTCGCCTGGGTGGCCGGATTGTCGTCCACTTCCAGAAAGGTGCTCATCAGTGTCTGGATGTTCGGCACCTGCATCTCGTAGGCGCGCTTAAGGAGCTGGGCAAGGTCGAAGCTGGCCGTGATGAGGATCAACGGGATGTTGTACGATTGCGCCGTCTGCCCATAGTACTTGAAGTAGAACGCGATGCGCTCGGCCAAGGGTCGATCCACCACCAGCACTTCCTCTGCCAGCAGGCGGTATTGGTAGAACAGGTTGTAGATGGCTTTGGGGCTGCGCGCATTGACTGCGTGCCGCAGGAAGGTGTTGAAGAACTGGATCACGTCCTGCAGCACCTGGTGGTCCTTCAGCTTGATGGCGTAGAGCCCCACGATCTTGGTGCTGTTGGCGATGGCGCTCACGGCATCGGGCATGTCCTGGATGGCCATCTTGAAGATCAGCTCCATATCCAGGAAGCCCTTCATTTCCACCCAGTTCTTGCCCCGGTAAAGTTCCTGGATGAAGTCGGAGGAGATGGCCGGAAAGTGCTGCTTCATGGGCACGAACCAGCGCCGCGGCATCTTGCGCTTGATCAGCAGGTGATCCACCATCACGTCCTTGAGGGAGCGCACGGCCATCAGGGCCACGTTGCGGTCCATCTGGGAGACGGCGCTGAGCGCGATGTCGCTGATCTGCTCCATGGAGTTGGCCACCTCGTTCTGCAGGCGGCGCACGTCGTCCTTTTTCAACTCCTGGCCCAGCAGCTTCTGCATGGCCGAGTTGGTGTTGCGGCGGATGATGCGGATGATGTTCACCGGCGTCAGGAACCGGAACACATAGCTGAAGTACGGAATCAGCAGCACGAACGACAGCGCCGTCATCACCAGCAGCACCAGCGTTGTCCAGAACGGCAGGAAGTCCTTGTGCAGCGCGAACATCATCACGCCGCAGTAGAAGTTCGTGACCGTCAGCAGCACGATGTAGGCGATGTTGACGCGGTCTTCGATGAACAGGTCGACCAGCTTGGGGGTGTAGCGCTGCGCGGCGAGCTGCACCACGATGGCGACTACGGCAAGCACGCCACCCAGCAACTGGATGGTCACCTGGCCGACGTTGACGATCACATCCGAGGCCGGCTCGGCATCGGTGAGGAAGCTCACCTCCCAAAAGCCGAACTTCTGGTGCTCGAAGAGGATGTCCGCGTACCGGAGCCCCATGAACCCGATTATTGTCAGCCCGCCGACAAGCGCCAGGGGCATAATCCAGTTCTTCAGTACGGAGCCTTGTGAATTGCCGGACAACTCGGTGTCGCCGCGGCGCGAGCCGCGGCCGGGTTTCCTGGGTGCGTTGCGGGGCGATGCCATGGAGGTTCAATTACCGGAGGAGTGCAAGCAGACTGTACGTAAGCCCGGAACGAGCGGCGCCTTATGGCGTTCGGCTATGCAATGCGCTGGCCTTTGGGGGGCGCGGTGGTGAGATTGTGCGCATTGCGGCCGGGAGGTGCAGCGGTCAATCGATCACTTCCCAGAACTTGATGGCGGACTTGTTGATGACCTTGCCGTCTTTCATACCCAAGTGATAGGGCGTGTGCCAGCGCAAGCCATCGATCAGGATGTCGCCATCGAGAAAGGTGATCCGGATCTGCTTCTTCTCCGTGATGATCTTGCTCAACAGGACGGCCTCGTGCGGCGGCTGATGCCGATGGGTGTGCTCATGCCGTTGCTCTCCCATGGGATCCGCTCCAGAAGACAAGGTTCAAGAGAAGACAAGCAAAAAGGCGACACCAGCGAACGATCCCTCGCAAATACGTATACCGGCAGTGAGTCCAAATATCAATTGATGTGTACTCACGATTCTGAATTCGTTGGGGATTTAGGGTGAGCGAAACCGCCGGCGACACCGCCCGGCTGGACTATGACCGTGGCAGCCTGGTCGTTTCCGGCTCGGTGCTGCCAGAGGACGGGCGGCCCTCCTGGCTGGTGTGGGACGGCCGCGTACGCGCCTGGCGCTGCCTCGCGCTGCACTACCGCGCGCTGGTGCACTGGCTCACGCGGGCCGGGCGGCAGGTGGACGACCGTGCCCGCGCCTATCCTGACCTGGCGCTGGAGGCGCCGCGCCTGCCGGAGGCCTATCCCCACCAGCGCGAGGCCCTTGCCGAGTGGTCACGCGGCAAGCGGGGGTTGGTGGAGCTGCCCACGGGCAGCGGCAAGACCCAACTGGCGTTGCGGGCCATCGTGGCGGTGGGGCGCGGCGCGCTGATCCTGGTGCCCACGCTGGATTTGCTGGCGCAGTGGTGTGGCGTGGTGGAACGTGGCCTGGGGGTGCCGGCCGGGGTCATCGGGGGCGGGCAGAACGACCTGCAGCCGGTTACGGTGTGTACCTACGCCTCCGCCTTCCGGCGCGGGGAGCAGTTCGGCGACCGCTTCTGCCTGGCTGTGTTCGACGAGTGCCACCACCTGGCCGGCGAGGGGTATACGCGCATTGCCGAGGTGCTGATCGCACCCTATCGCCTGGGCCTGAGCGCCACGCTGGAGCGTCCGGACGGCGGCGAGCAGGTGTTGGAGCAGCTCATCGGGCCACTGGTGTACCGGCGCTCCATCACCGAGCTGAGCGGCGAGTACCTGGCCGACTACCGGGTGGAGGTGATCGAGGCCGAGCTGAGCAGCGAGGAACGCCACGCCTATGACGAGGCGCGCGAGCAATACCTGGGCTATGCCCGCGCGCATGGCCTCACACCCACCTCCGCGCGGGCCTGGCAGCGCTTCGTGTTTGCCGCCTCGCGCACGCCGGAGGGCCGTGTGGCGCTGGACGGCTACCGGCGCCAGCGCCAGATCGCCTATGCCCCGGAGGCCAAGTTCCGGGTGCTGGCCGGGCTGCTGCGTCGCCACCGGGGGGAGCGCGTGCTGATCTTCACCAACGACAACCGCACGGCCTACGAGGTCTCGCGGCGCTTCCTGCTGCCCATCATCACGCACCAGACGCGGGTGGCGGAGCGGCGCGCCATCCTGCAGGCCTTCCGGGACGACGTTTGGCCCTACCTGGTCACCTCCCGCGTGCTCAACGAGGGCGTGGACGTGCCCGCCGCCAACATCGCCGTGATTCTCTCCGGCACCGCCAGCGTGCGCGAGCACGTGCAGCGCCTGGGCCGCATCCTGCGCAAGGCGCCGGGCAAGGAGGCGGTGCTCTACGAGGTGCTTTCGGGCACCACGGGTGAAACCTTCGTCAGCCAGCGCCGCCGGCAACACGATGCTTACCGCTGATCTGCTGGACTATCGCCGCCGCCAGGGGCAGGTGAAACCTCGGCTGCTGGACCCCGCCGCCCCCGCTGCGTGCGAGGCGGCACGGGACCTGCTGGCGCTGGTGCAGGCCCACGTGGGGCAGCCCCGCGGCGAGTTGGAGGAAGCCCTGCGTGCCGCGGACTTCCCCGCTCTGCCGCCCCGCGCCCCGCAGGGGTTGGCGCGCCTGCTGCTGGAGCGCTGCACGTTCGAGGTGGCTGCGGCGGCCGATCCGGCGACGCTGCGCCAAGCCGTGTTCGATGCCGCGGCGGCGGCATGGCGCTCAGACGAGGCGCCGGGCACGCCTGCCTGGCGCGCCGCCGTGCTGGGTGGCGCGGCCACCCCGTTGGGCCTGGACGTGGCCGCCGCCGATGCCGCGCTCTTCGCGGACCTGGAGGAGCACCAGCGCCTGCTGTCCCTGGAGCCCCTGCGGGCGGAGGAACTGCCCTATCGCTACAACGTGGCGCAGGTGCAGGGGCTGCTGCTGCGCGCGGAGCGGGTCACGATCTCGGCGCCCTGGCCGGAGCCGCGCCGGCTGCGGCAACTGATGCGCTACCTGAAGTTCTACCGCCTGCTCTTCCGCCAGGAGGTGCCGGCCGACGCCGGTGCGGAGCCCGGGCCGCTGTGGCTGGTGGTGGACGGCCCCCTGAGCGTGCTGGACTCCGCCACGCGCTACGGGCTGGAGCTGGCGCAATTCTTCCCCGCCCTGCTGCTGTGGGAGCAACCCTGGCGGCTGGAGGCGGAGTTGCGGCTGGGCAAGACCCGCCAGCCCGCCCTGCTGCGGCTGGAGCCCCACCCCTGGCTGCGCAGCCACTACCCCGACCACGGGCAGTGGGTCTCCGACGAGGTGCGCCGCTTCGTGGAGCGCTTCAACGAGACGGATTCGCCCTGGCGCGCGGCCGCGGCCGAGGCCTTGCTGCCGCTGCCCGGCAACCGCAGCCTGGTGCCGGACTTCGAGTTCCACCACCCCGGTGCACCGCCCGCGTACCTGGAGCACCTCGCCTATCCGGATGCGGCGCTGGTGCAAGCACGGCTGGAGCAGATCGCGGCTGCGGGGCGCACGGACTACCTGCTGGCCTGCCGCGCCGTGCCCGCCGTCAAGGCACTGGGCGAGCGCCCGGGCCTGATCGCGTTTCGCCGCACCCTCCTGCCCAGCCTCGTGCACAGTGCGCTGGAGCGGCTGGAAGCAAATCGAACGTGACTCGAACCGCCGCGGTCCTGCGGCGATCCGGTTGACAGACGCCGGTCCCGTTGACGGCGAAGCCGTGTGTCTTGGCAACGGCTGCGCGGGCCGGCGCCCGCCTGCTCACTTCCTGGACAGCTTCGGGCCTGGCCCGGTATACTGATACGATTTGTCCATGCGCCGGGCTGGGCGGAGACCCGATGCACTCCGCCGCGTGTCCTAGGACCGCGGCTGCACCAATCCCCACCGCGATGAATCCGACGGCTTCTCCGAGCAGCATCAGCGACTCCCCAGCCCGATGGCGGAAACGCCTGGAACTCGTCACCACCTCGGCATGGCTGCTGGGCATGTGGCTGCGGGGACTGGTGCTGGCCCCGTTCTACGCGATCTATGAGCGACGTCTGAGCGCCGCCGCGGCCGGCTGGCGCATCCCGCAGCACATCGGGATCATCATGGACGGCAACCGGCGCTTCGCCCGCGACCAACACCTGCTGCGGGTGACGGACGGGCACGTGCGCGGGGCGGACAAGCTGGAGGACGTGCTGAACTGGTGCGAGGAGGTGGGCGTCCAGGTCGTCACGGTCTGGATCTTCTCGCTGGACAACTTCAAGCGCGATCCGGCCGAAGTGCGCATGCTGATGCAGCTCTTCGAGCGCAAGTTCCTGGAACTGGTCACGCACCCACGCATCCACAAGAACCAGATCCGCGTGCGCTCGCTGGGCAAGGTGGAGGTGCTGCCGGAATCCGTGCGTCAGGCCATCCGCGATGCGGAAGCCGCCACCTGCCACTACACCCGCCGCACGCTGAACATCGGTGTGGCCTATGGCGGCCGCGAGGAGATCATCGATGCCTTCTCGCGCTACCTGCGCGACCAGGCGGCAAAGGGCCGCAGCGTGGCGGAAATTGCTGAAACGCTGGAACCCGGCTGCGTCGCGCCCTACCTGTACACCTCCGAACTGCCCGACCCGGACCTGATCATCCGCACCAGCGGCGAGGTGCGCCTGTCCGGCTTCCTGCTGTGGCAGTCCGTGTACTCCGAGTTCTACTTCTGCGATACGTACTGGCCCGCTTTCCGCAAGATAGACTTCCTGCGCGCCCTGCGCGATTACCACCAGCGCCAGCGCCGTTTCGGGCGCTGAGCCCGTGCCACGCCGAGGCGTGTGTGGCTCCGGGGCGCCGGACCAGGCCGCTTGCGCGGCGCGGGGTGATTGCATAGGCTGACGCCATCCCTCTGTTGTTGGTCGGCCGGCGCTCAAGCGCCGGGGCAAGTCCTATTGCGAACCCTTGAGGATCCGACATGAGCGAGCCCGCCACCACTCCGTCCACTGCCGGCTACGACTTCCCCGCGATCGTGGAGGAGCTGAACCGCTACCTGCGGCTGCGCAGCATCCCCATCGGCATGAAGCGCCTCAAGACGCGCGCGGAGATGGAGGCCATCCCCAAGATCCGCCGGCCCGCGGAGAAGATGGTGTTCGACCAGGTGGTGGGTCAGGCGCGGCTGCTGGGCTGGACGGTGGGCGTGACCGCGGACGACTTCGCAGGGCCCCAATGCGCCCGCCCCATTGGCTTGGCGCCGCGCAGCGAGGACTGGCTCAGTGGCCAGCACATGATCAACGTGTGGTACGGCACGGGCCCGGACGCCGCGGCGCACCAGGAGGCGATGGACTGCGCGCCCCACGGCGACTACGAGGCGGTGGTGGTCTCGCCGCTGGTCTCCGGCCGCCTGCCCGATCCGGATATCTGCCTGATCTACGGCACGCCCGGGCAGATGATCCTCTTCATCAACGGCCTGCAGTACACCGGCTACAAGAAGCTGGAGTTCACGGTGGTGGGAGAGAGCGCCTGCGCGGATTCCTGGGGCAAGGCACTCAGCACGGGCGAGCCCTCGCTTTCCATCCCCTGTTACGCGGAGCGGCGCTTTGGCGGTGTGGCGGACGACGAGATGCTAATCGCGCTCGCGCCCAGCTACCTGCCGAAAATTCTGGAGGGATTGGCCAGCCTCAGCCGCAACGGCTTCCGCTACCCCATCTCCCCCTGGGGCGTGCAGAACAGCCCGGCGGCCAGCCTCGCCGTGAGCTACCCCGACCGCAAGTCCTGAGCCGGCGGCCCCCGTTCCAGGGGGGCGCCGCCAGTACGGCGTGGCTCCCGCGCCAGGGAGCCCGCCAGCGCCGCAGCAGGGGGATCGCCTCGCGCGAGAGCGCGGTGGCCTGTTCGCGCAGGTGGCCCAGTTCGCTCGTCACGAATCCCACTGTGCGTTCGATCACACCCTCCAGGCTCAGAGTGGGATCCGTGAAGGCCTCGTCACGGCAGCCGTAGCGGCCATACTCGTGCGCCGTAGGCCGCGACGCCCAGTTTCCCGGAGGCCCGCCCCCAGCGGTGTGCCGCAACTACAGCCGCACGGCGTTTCGTCCAGCACCCTATCCTCCCCAGCGTTTGCCGGCGGGCCTCCGCGAGGCAGATGCCTCGCCGTCCTGCGCCTGCCGTGGCTCCGTATTGGATATGATTGATGAGTCTTCAATCGCCATATTTGATTTGAATCAAGGACGCAACTGCCCCCGCACGTATCCTGAAGGTATGGCCTCTGTACCGCCAGAGACGGGCCACGGTGGTGAATCAAATGCGCCGTTTGGGTCGGGGGGTAAGGAGGGCATATGGGCACCAACAAACAGTCCGAAACAGTCGGCAGTACGCAAAGCACCAAGATGGGGCGCACCACGCGGAGGGGCTTCATCAAGGGGCTGGCCGGCGCGGGCGCCGCGATCACGTTCGGCGCCTCACTGGCCAAGGCTCAGGGCAACATCGGCTTCTACGCCAAGGATCTCAGCAACGACAAACTGGCAGAGATGTTTGGCACCATGCTGCGCATTCGGTGGTTCGAGCGGACCATGGCGGACAAGATGCTCACCGAGCCGAACTATCGCGGCTACAACCACTTCTATCCCGGACAGGAGGCGGTGGCGGTAGGCGTGTGCTCCAACCTGGTCAACAAGGGTCGACTGGACCAGGTGGACTATGTCTACAGCACGCACCGTCCGTCCGGGCACGCCATCGCCAAGGGCGTGGATATCAAGAAGATGGCCGCGGAGTACGACTTCCGTGCCACCGGGCTCAACGGCGGCTATGGGGCGGAAATGCACATCGCCGATCCCTCCGTGGGCTTCATGGGTGCCGATGGGATGATCGGCCCGGGACTGGTGATCGCGGCCGGCTCGGCATTCGGCATCCGCGCACGGGGCAGCAAGCAGGTCTCCGTGGTGTTCGGCGGTGACGGCACCTACGCCACCCCGGCCTTCCACGGCGCGCTGAACAATGCCGCTCTGCTCAAGCTGCCGTTTGTCTACATCCTGGAAAACAACCTTTACCACCAGTACGCGCACTATTCGTACTCCACCCCGATGAAGGACATCGCCGAAGCGGCGAAGCCGTATGGGATTCCGGGCGTGGTGGTGGACGGCCAGGATGTGATCCAGGTCTACAACGCCATGCACGAAGCCGTGGCACGCGCCCGTGCGGGCGAAGGGCCTACGCTGATCGAGGCCAAGACCTACCGCTACTACAACCACTGGGGTGCGCCGGGCGCCAAGCCCGGGCAGTTGGGCGCCTTCGGCTACGACCCGCTGGCGATCACCTCGTTCCGACCGGAACGCGAGGTGCGCGCGTGGATGGCTCGCGACCCGATCGAGATCTTCCGTGCCGCCCTGGTCAACTGGGGCGTGATGAACCGTGCCAAGACCGACCAGCTCGAGGCCTCCATCAAGTCGGAAGCGCGAGCGGCCTTTGCCTGGGCGGACAAGCAGCCGCTCTGCAAGCCGGAGGACGGCCTCAAGAACGTGTTCGTGGAGGGCAGCGTCGCTGCCAGCCAGCTCGCGTAGGCAATCGGTCGACCGATCCGGCTGGCTGTTGCAGCCGCAACGCTTCCCAGATGACGTGGAGGTAGCTCAATGGCACGCAAGAGTTGGATGTACTCCGTCCTCGAGGCCGTGCAATACGAGATGCGGCAGCGCAAGGACATGGTGTGGTTGTTCGAACTGACGCCTCCTGTGGCGTCCAACCCCGGCAAGCCGGTGATCAACCTGGAGAAGGAGTTCGGCCGGATCCGGGTGAACAACACCGGCATCGACGAGATGTGGTACACGGGCGCCGTGCTGGGCTCCGGCCTGGCGGGCGTGACGGCCGTGACCTACATCCCGTACCAAGGCAACGGCATGGTATTTCAGCTCCTGCAGAACCATGCCGGCAAGCTGCGCCACATGACCGGCGGCAAGGCGGAAATGCCCGTGGTGTTCATCCTGGAGATGACCGGGCAAACGCCGGGCTTCGCCGGCCAGCACTCGGACTACGAGATCGACACGTACTATGCCCACATCCCCGGATTGCGCACGGTGATCCCGTCCAATCCGACGGATGCCAAGGGCCTGATGGTCTCCGCCATCCGCTCGCGTGACCCGGTGGTGTACCTGTATCCGGCGGGGCTGCGCAACATGGTGGAAGACGTGCCCGATACGCAGTTCGAGACGCCGCTGGACAAGGCGGCGGTGCGCACGCAGGGCAGCGACATCACGATCGTCGGCTCGGGCGGCAGCATGCCCGAAGTGCTCAAGGCCACCGAGACGCTGCAGAAGCAGGGCGCCAAGGTGGAGGCGATCGACCTGCGGTCGCTCAAACCCATGGACACCGAGACGCTGGTCAAGTCCGTGCAGAAGACCAAGCGCCTGCTCACGGTGGACCAGTCCTACTACACCCTGTGCCCCGGCGCGGAAGTGATCGCGCGGGTGGCGGAAAACGTGGAAGGCGCGCGCTTCAAGCGGATCGCCTTCCCCGATGCGCCGCCCCCGGCCTCGCCGGAGATGTTCCTGTGGATGCGGCCCAACGCGGATCACGTGGTGGCCGCGGCCAAGAAGCTGCTCGCCTGACGGGCAACCGCCCAGGAGAGCCGGTGCCGGTGCGGGCTTCGGCCCGTGCCGGTTTTGCCGGTGGGGCGCCGGGCTTCCGGTGCCTCGCCGGGCAATCGCCGGTGGCGCGCAATGCAGGGTTTGGTATGCGCGGCCGTCCGGCGATGCATTCCAATCCATGACGTGGAGCGTGAGGGGCAATGGAGCCGAACGAGTCTGTTGCGCAAACCTGCGAGCAGTGCGGCGAAGGGGCACTCCGCGAGGAGCGGGTGCGCTCGGCCTTCTGGCACGACGACCGGCTGGTCGTCATCGAGGACATTCCCGCGCTGGTCTGCGAGCGCTGTCAGGAGCAGTACTACGACGATTCCACCGTGGCCCGGATCGACCTGCTGCGGGGCGAGGGCTTCCCGCCCGAGCGGGCCCAGGCCGAGCTGCGGGTGCCGGTGTTCTCGCTGGATGCCGGCCTGCGACGCTGACGAGACGCACGAGAGGAGCCATGAGAGGCAAGGGGCGCTGGGTGCCGGTGATGGTGTGCTTCGCCCTGGTGCTGGCGTTGCCGGCGTGGGGGCAGGAAGGCTACGAGTTTATGCCCAAGGGCGGCAAGACGCTGCTGCTGCAGGTGCTGGGCAGCCCGCCGGACATGGCGGAGCTGAGCCGTATTGCCGCCACCAAGCACACCGAGGAGGAGTGGAGCGGGGCGCTGGCCGCCCACAAAGCCGCGCTGAGCGATAAGGAGCTGCGCACGCTGGCCGCTTATCTGGCGGTGAACATGCCGCTGGCGGAAGGTGTGCTGGAAGCGGCCGGGAAGGCCGGCAAGATCGGCGATGCCCTGCCGCCGGACGGGCGCGAGCTGGCCTGGAACCAGTGCCAGTTCTGCCACTCCCTGTTCACCGGATACCTGACGCAGGATCGCGACTTGGCGGCATGGCAGGCCGAGTTCCAGACGCCCTTCCATCGCGAGATCACGATGACCGAGCAGGAGCGGGAGACGTTCAGCCGCTACTCGGCCATCAACATGCCCATGAAGATCGACGACGTGCCGCCGGAGCTGCGCTTCTGATTCGCAGCCCGGCCGGCGCCCAACACGCCGCGCAGCGTGCCGTGCCCGCCGCCGCACGATTCGCTGCTCCGCGCCAGGGGCGCGCGCGGAGGCCGCCGTGTGGCCGCGGCACCTGTGTGGAAGAGAGAGCCATGAAGACCATGCGCATGTGGGCCTGCCTGGCCGCGCTGCTGCTCGTCGGCGCGCTGGGCCAGCCGCAGGCCGCGGAATCGGAGGACGTGTTCGCCTTCATCCCCTCCGGGGGCAGGACGCTGCTGACGCAGGTGGTGCAGAGCCGCCCGCCGGCGCAGGAGGTGCGCGCGCTGCTGACGGGCAAGCACACCCGCGAGGAGTGGCTGGGCTACCTGAAGGCACGCACCGGGGCCCTTCCGGCACTAAAGGCGCTGAGCGACAAGGAACTGCTGACGCTGGCGGACTACCTGTCGTTCAACATGCCGCTGCCGGTGGGCAAGGTGCCGGCGGAACTGGCCAAGGCGGACTGGGGCAAGGTGCTGCCGCAGGACGGGCGCGACCTGGCGATGAACAACTGCCAATTCTGCCACATCATCACCGTGGTCGTGACCCAGGCCCGCACCAAAACGGCTTGGCTGGGCACGATGCACAAGCCCAGTCACATCGAGATCGAGCTCTCGGAGCCACAGCGCGAGGCCCTGGCCAGCTACTTGGTGATCAATGCCGGGATTCCGGCAGACCTGGTACCTGAGGAACTCCGCGCCGGCGGCGCATCGTACTGATCGCCCGCGCGGCCTGACTTGACAGAGCATTGACGGGGCGGGCCCCATGCTGTTCACCTCGTTCAGCTTCCTGGCGCTGCTCCCGCTGGCGGTGGTGCTGCACGCGTTGCTGCCCGTGCGCTACCGCTGGGCGTGGCTGCTGTTGGCCAGCTACCTGTTCTATGCGGCCTGGGTGCCGGTCAACGCCGTCTACCTGGGCGCGGTGACCCTGCTCGTGTTCGGTTGCGGCTGGGGCATGGGTCTCCCCGACCGCCCGCGGCTGCGCCGGGTGTTGCTGGTGGTGGGGCTGGTGGCCGTGCTGGGGCTGCTGGTCACATTCAAGTTCTACGACTTCCTCGCCGGTGAGCTGGAGCGCTTCAGCGTGGCGGCGCTGGGCCTGCAGCCGGGCCTGACCCTGCCGCGGCTGGGCCTGCGTAACCCCGCCGGGCTTTCGTTCTACGCCTTTTCGGCGGTCAGCTACCTGGTGGACGTGTACGCGGGCCGCCTGCCGACGGAGCGGCACGCCGGCAAGCTGGCGCTGTACGTCGCGTTCTTCCCCAAGATCTTCGCGGGGCCCATCGAGCGGGCGACCAGCTTTCTGCCGCAGTTGCGCACGGGGCTGCGCGTGGAGCCGGAGCGCTTCGTCGCGGGGCTGCAGCTCATCGTGTGGGGGCTGTTCAAGAAGGTCGTCATTGCGGACAATCTGGCGCCCATGGTGGACCGCAGCTTCCACCTGGCGGCCTACATCTCGCCGGTGGAGCTGGTGTTGGGCGCCTACTTCTTCGCGTTCCAGATCTACTGCGACTTCTCCGGCTACACGGACATCGCCATCGGGGTCTCGCGCCTGTTCGGCATCGAGCTGATGGAGAACTTCCGCCGGCCCTATCTCTCGCGCAGCACCGCGGAGTTCTGGGGCAACCGCTGGCACATCTCGCTGGCGCACTGGTTCCGCGACTACCTGTACATTCCGCTGGGCGGCAGCCGCGCCGGGCAGGTGCGTCGCTATGCCAACGTGATGCTGGTGTTTGCCGTGAGCGGCCTTTGGCATGCAGGCCTGGGCTATGGCGTGGGCTGGACGTTCCTCGTGTGGGGCGCCCTGAACGGCTTCTACCAGTGGGTCGGGCTGGCCACGGCGCCCCTCTGGCGCCGGCTGGGCGGCCTGATGCCGCGCGTGCAGGCCAGTCCCGTGTTGGCGGTGCTGCGGGTGCTGCTCACGTTCCACCTGGTGCTGGTGGCGTGGGTATTCTTCCGCGCGGACTCGGTGAGCCAGGCGTTGCTGGTGCTGCGGCGCATCGCCACCGGCTTGGGCCACATGCCGGCGATGATCACACGCTATCCGTTCACGGTGGCGCACCTCCAGGCCGTGTGCCTGATCGCGCTGCTGATGGCGGTGGAGGTGCTGGACGAGCGCCGGCCGTTGTGGGAGCGCTTGGCCGCCATGCCGGTGGCCGTGCGCTGGGCCGCGTACTACGCGGTGCTGGCGGCCCTGCTGATCCTGGGCCGCTGGCAGGCGCGCGAGTTCATCTACATGCAGTTCTGAGCGGAGCCACGCCGCTGCGCGCCTGCCATGCGCGGGTGCGCTGCGGCACGAGGCAGCCATGAAACATCTCGCCAAGCCCGCGCTGCTGTTCGTGGCCATCGGCCTCGTGCTCTACGCGGGGCTGTACGCGGCCGCGGAGAGCCTGCTGTACCGCACGGGCGACACCAATCCGGTCTACAAGATCGTGACCGCCCCCGAGCGGCGCTACGACTGGGTGATCCTGGGCGCCTCCCACGCGATGCCCTTCGACTTCGCGGACTTCAACGCCTACATGGAGCGCGAAACCGGGCGGCGCATCCTGAACCTGGCCACGCCCGGTACCGGCGTGATCTACAACCGCTTCGTGCTGGAGCGCTTCCTGGAAGACCACCAGACCGCCGCCGTGCTCTACGTGGTCGATTCGTTCGCGTTCCACTCCCGCGCCTGGAACGAGGAGCGCTTCGCGGACGCCAAGCTGCTGCGGCGGACGCCCCTGGACGCCGCCGTGGCCAAGCGCCTGCTGGCCTATACCCTGCGCCAGGGTATCGATCCCCGCGCGCTGCTCGACTACGTGACGGGCTTCTCCAAGATCAACAACCGCGAGCGCCTGCAGCGGGACATCTGGGAGGGCGAGGCGCAGTTCGAGCGCGTACACCGTCCCTCGGCCAGTGCGGACCGCAAGCGCATCGACTATCTCTTCCCGGACGGCGCGGAGGACGCCCGCACCTTCGCACGCTACCTGGGCGACTTCGCGGCGTTCGTGGACTTTGTGCGAGCCCGCGGGGTGGGGCTGGTCGTCATCAAGACGCCCGTGCCGGCCCGGTTCCGTCAGCTCATGCCCAACGAGGATAGGTTCGACCAATCCGTGGCACATCTGCTGGCCGAGCGGGATGTGCCCTTCCGCGACTTCTCGCAGGTGCCCACCGACCCGGGCCACTTCTTCGATACAGACCACCTCAACCGCGCAGGCCTCACCGCCTTCTTCACGCAGCACCTCAAGCCCGTGCTGCTGCAGCCGCCGACCGGGCAGCAGTAGGGGCAGCGACGGCCCTTAGCCGTCTTTGCGTTCGAATCTGGGAGTCTGGCGGGGGGAAGTGGCGGAGAGAGAGGGATTCGAACCCTCGAGGCACTTTTGGCACCTACACGCTTTCCAGGCGTGCACCTTCAACCGCTCGGTCATCTCTCCACATTCCGGGGCAGAGCCGGCCGCGAGGTGACCGCGCCCGGCGCTTCCTGCGCCCGGCAGCGGCAATGGCGGCCCTGCAATCCAATACTATAGGCGAAGTGCGGTGGGGAGCACAAGCGGGCGCGGACCGGTGCCGTGGCCCGGGTGTCCTCACCGGGGGCGGGGCTACTGGAAGTCGATGCTGGCCACGTCCTTGAAGAAGATCTCGTAGTTGCCGAACTTCGTCTCGCCATAGCACTTGCTTGTGCGGTCGATCCCCACGTCCACCGATTCACCGCTGCGCAGCGTGACGGTGGCCTTCACCGTGCCCGGCGTTTTGTCGCCGTTGACCGGCTGCACGCGCACGGACTTCACCTTGCTGAAGGGCAGGCTCACCGTGGCGTTGCCGATCTGGCCGCGGAACTCCACCTTGCCTTCCCAGGTGAAGCGCTTGGCCTCCAGGGACTGCCCGGAGCGGTCCGCGACCGTCACCGTGAAGTTCTGCTGCGGGATGGGGATGCTGGAACCCGCGCCACCCTCCGTGCCGCCGCCCAGGCCCATCAGCCACAGGGCCGCCAGAAGCAGGAGGGCGCGTCCCAGCGCCGATTGCGGTCTGCCGAGCATGGAGATCACCGGTGCGATGCGTTGCGGGCCGTCGCCGGGAGGCCTGGGGCCTGCCGACCGGCTCTGCGGCGAAGCGTGCAAGATTCCCGCCGCACGCCGGGCACCGCAGTTGCTCACACGCATTACGTAAGCGGAATGGGCCGCGGATGCAACCGCCGCCGCCGGATGCAGCCCGGGGCGCGGTCCGTCAGGGCGTCAGCCCCGGCGCGTCCACGGAGTTGAGCGCCTCCACGGCGTCGATGTCCGCGCCCGAATCGTACAGGTCGCTCTGCGAGTTGCCGTAGTCCGGGTAGAGCGTGCCACCGTCCGTGAGCCGCACGTAGCAGGCCCGGAAGTCCGCCGGCAGTCCGTGCGCCGCGATCAGCGCCGCCAGGTCGAAGCGGTCGCCGCCCTGGTCCGTGGGCGTCACCCCGGCCAGATTCGCATAGCGCGCGGGGTCCACGGGGTCCATTGCGGTGTCGTCCGTGGGCGGGAACAGGTACCACGTGTTGTTGTCGGCGGACACCTCCACCGTGGCCACCTCCGTGTAGGTGCCCGCCAGGCTTGTGGCGGGGTTGGTCGTGACGAAGGCATTCTCGTACACCGCCAGGTCATCGCCGGGCCCGTCCACCGCGCAGGCGCGCGCGGTGGCATCGCCGGCCGTGCCCAGGCCCAGCGTGAGCGACCCGCCCAGGGCGCTCGCCTGAGTGGGGTCGTAGCCCAGCGAGACCACGTCCAGCGTGCCGCCGGGCGGGCCCAGTGCCAGCGCGTCGTCGAAGAACCAGGGCCACTGGGCCGCGGTGACGCCAGAAGCGACCACCGGGGCGTAGCCGATGACGCGGTTGCCCATGATGCCCGGAGTCGCGGGGTCGCCTCCGCAACCCGCCAGCAGCAGCGCCAGCAGCAGCGCCACAGCAAGCGCGGGACTGCGGCAGCATCGGCGACCCGTGCGGGGCGGGCTCATTGCGGAATCAGACGGGTCCACGGGTAGCTGCTGCTGGCCCCGCACCCGCTCGCTGCCGGGTTGCTGGAGTCCGGCGGTGCGGCCAAACGGGCGGCGTCCGCGCTCGCGGCGTCGTAGGGGTCCTGGCAGTAATACAGTCCGGAACCCGAATAGGTCCACGTGAAGCGGCTGTAGAGGCTGGCATTGTACGCATTGGCCGCGTCGTTCTGCGCGAGGATATACAATTGCTGGTTGTCGTAGTCGACGATGTGGAACACGTCCTTATAGCCGGGCCCGGAATCCGTCCAGGTGGTTTGCGTGATTTCGTGCGTGCCGCCGTAGTCGTCCGTGTAGTGGCCCATAATTGCCGGGCCGCTGTCTCTGCCGCAGCCGGACAGCAGCGTGGCGGCGAGCAGCACCGCCAGCAGGGCCGGCACGAGTGCGGAACGGAGCGGGCGGCGGTAAGTGCGGGGCATGGGTGACTCTTCCGTGAGGGGTCAGGGCACCGTGTATTCGGTGCAGGAAAGCGGCGCGGGGCCCGCGTCCAGCGGGTCGTCGCGCAGCAGGGTGGTGGCGATGGCGTTAAGCTCGCCCAGCCGCGCCAGGCCCAGTCCGCCCAGAGCCGCGAACAGCGCCGGGTTGCCAGGGTTGGCCGGGTCATCGGCGACGGGGAAGAACGGCCCCGTGACCTGCACCGGACTGGTGCCCAGCGCTTGCGTGGACAAATCCACGGTGCGCAGCACGTCGTTCGGATAGGTCGTCAACCAGCCCGTGGAGCCGTCCAGCGTATAGATGCCGGTGGGGTCGCAGCCGGGGTCGGGGCTGGGCGGCGAGCCGCAGGTGGCCGCGCTCTCGATGGCCAGCGTGGTGCCGGCCAAGCCGTCCGAATCCGGGTCGGCTGCGAGGTTGGTCGTGTCCAGCACCTGCAGCGTACCCGCCTGACCGTTCGCGTCGTAGTGCACATAGCCGCCGTTGTTCACCACCCACAGCGCGCTGCGGGTCGTGTCCAGCACAACGTCCTGCATGGGGTTGCGGCCGAGCGGCACGCCTTGATTCAGCGTGGGCACGCCGCTGCTGTCGGGCTGCAGGGCCAGCAGCCAGCCGTTGCGCACACCGGAGTTGTCGAAGTCGTTGACCACGGCGTAGGCGCAGCCCGCCCCGCCGCAGCCTGCGGCATCCCACTGGAAGCCCAGCGGCGAGGTGAGCGTGCCGGCCCCCGCGGGATGGAGCGCGGGGCAGGTACTCGTGCCCGTGGCGGCGTTCAGGTCGCAGAACGCCGTGTCGCGCAGGGTGGTCAGGTCCACCACGGAGATGCCGTCCGTGGCGAAGTTGTCGAACGTACTGCCCCGCAGCGCCACCCAGGCCACGCCGGGGTGCGAAGGCAGCACGAGCAGGCTGTTGGGGTTCGAGTCGGCCGGAAAGCGCAGGCGCCCCGTTTCCGCGCCCGTGACCGGATCGAAGCGGATCAGGGCGTTGGCGCCCGCGCCGCTGGTATCCACCCGGGAGAGGTAGTAGCCGGCCCCGCCGGAGAACCAGGGCCCCACCGGGTCCAGGTCCAGGTAACGCGAGGCCTGCGGCCGCACCTGGCGCCGGGCCAGGTCGTAGACGGTCAGTGTGTGGCCGACGTTGGTGATGCAGTACAGGTAGTCGCCGGCGGAGACGGGCGCGGCGAACTGCGAGGCGGCCGTGCCCACCGCGCTCGACGGCCCGCCGCACGCGGCCAGCGTCGCCGCCGATGCCGCCAGCAGCGCGAGCGCCAGCACCTCGCGCAACCCCTGTGTGAGACCGGACCCCATGGGCGCCTCCCGCGCGCGGGGATGCGACGGCCACCGCCCGGCATCGTGCGAAACGCCGCCGCGCCGCGCACAACGCACGACAGCGGACGCGGCACGCCCGGGCGTAGCAACCGTCGAAGTCTGGGGAGGGAGTGCGTCAGGCGCCGGCTCCTGCCGGCAGACATCCGATGCTGACCCATCGAATGGAGCTTCCTCCTTCCCTCCGAAGGCATTCGAAGCAAGACATCGGGCAGGTTTCCTGGCTCGCGCCTTCCAACCGGCCTTCCCGGGCTGTCAGTCCCAGTGGCGTGATCGGCGGAACGGCTGGCGCTTACAGTTACGGGGGTAGCTCCGGAATTGCACCGGATTCCCTTTTGACCTCCGCAGAGGCACCCGACGGGCCGAGCATACGGATCGCCTCATGACATTGTCAAGCCGGCCGTGCTATCGGTAATCTCCAGGGACACGAGCGGGCGGGACGGGCTGCGGGCAGCCGCGGCACAATGGGCACCGAGGAGCCGCAATGGCGCAATTTGCTGACCGCAAGGCCGTCTCCGCGTGGCTCAATGCCCACGATGGGCAGCGCGTGCGGCTGACCTGTCCCGGCTCCACGCTGCGCGTTGTGGGCACGACGGACGGCATCGAGGAGCTGGACGCCTGCAGCACGGACATCTATCATGGGGAGTTGCGCACGGGCGTGCCCGGCCTGCAGATCGCCGTGACCCTGCACGATCAGGGGCTGGCCCTGCATCTGCTGGCCGAGAGCCCGGAGGGCGGCAAGGCCCCGGTTTCCCTGCCCGTCAGCATTCCCTACGACCGGGTGCGGCTGGACCCGGCGGATGCGCCGGACCACTCGCCGGAGGAACCCGAATTCTCGCCCTATGAGCTCCTCCACTTCCCCCGGTCTTACTGAAGCGCTGCCCGCGACCACTTGGCTCGAGGGGCCGCACGGTCGCCTCGCCTTCCACGCCTATCCTGCCGCGCGGCCCTGGCTGCATGTGCTGATCTCGCACGGCTTTGCGGAGCACACCGGCTGGTGGCACCACGTCGCGGTGGCGCTGCAGGCGCGCGGGGTCTCCGCCTACGTGTTCGACCACTACCACCACGGCCACTCCGCGGGGGCCCCGGCGGATGTGGCGGACTACGCCCACCTCGTGGCGGGCCTGCGCACCGTGCTGGAGCAGGGCGTCACCCCGCGGCTGGACGGTGCGCCCCTGGTGGTGCTCGCCCACAGCAACGGCGCGCTGGTGACCCTGCTCGCCCTGAACTCCCTGCCGCCCGACGCGGTGCAGGGGCTCGTGTTGTGCTCGCCGTTCCTGGGGCTGCGGCGGCCGGTGGCCTGGGGCGGTGGATTGCTGGCTGCGGTGCTGCGCCTGATCAGCCCGCGCCTGCGGGTGCCCCTGGCCACGCGGCCCTGGCGCCTGACGGGGTGTCGGGCTATCTGGCCGCAGTACCATGCGGATCCCCTGCGTTTTCGCTCCATCTCCGTGCGCTTCTTCCTGGCCATGCGCCGCGCCGTGCGCGCCGTCCAGGGCGTGACGGAGTTGGGCGGGCGCCCGTTGCTGCTGCTGCGTGCGGGCCAGGAGCAGGTGGTGTCGCCGGAGGCCGTGGATGCCTGGTACGCTCGCGTCCAGACGCCGGACAAGTCCCGCCGCGACTACCCCGACCTGCACCACGAGCTGTTCAACGAGGCCGAGTGGGAGGCGGTGCTGGACGATGTGCTGGCTTGGTGCAGCCAGCGCTGGGAGGCCCCGGCGGATGCCCTCGCGCAGGCCCGGGCGGCGGTGGCCGGCGGCGCCGGGGAGGACTGAGCGGTGCGCCCGCGCACTGTGCGCCGGCGCCTGCAGGGCATCGAACGCCCGCGGCTGCTGGTCGTGCGCAACGATGGCCTGGGCGACTTCGTGCTCACGCTGCCGCTCATCGCCGCGCTCAAGCAGCGCCTGCCGGGCGCACACGTCACCGTGCTGTTGAGCGCCGCGCTGGGCGGGCTGGTGCCGCTGCTGCCGGATATCGACGTGGCCATCCCGGATGAGGGCGTGCTCCTCAAGCGCCACCGGGGGCGCTTCGACGACGCGCAGCGGAAGGCGCGGCAGGCCGACCTGCTGTCCGCCGTGCGCGGCGGCGGGTTCGATGCCGCGCTGCTGCCCTATGCGGAGGCGGCCACCGCGCGGCTGGTGCAACAGGCGGGCATCCCCATTCGCGTCGGGCCCCTGCGGCGTTCGTTCTTCTGGCGCTTCAACGCGCACTACCGGCGCAGCCGGCGCGGCTCCGGTGCGGCTGAGTACGCGCTGAACTTGGGCTACCTGGAGTGCCTGGGCCTGCCCGCGGACTACGTGGCAGCCCGGCTGGCCCTGCCGGACGGTGCGCTGCCGCCGGAGGCCCAGGCCGGGCCCTATGCCGTGCTGCACGCCCACAAGCGCAGCGGCACCGCGCTCACTTGGCCGCTGGAGCGCTTCGTGGCCCTCGCGCGGGGGCTGGTGGCCACCGGACTGACCGTGGTGGCGGTGGGCGACCCGCCCGACCGCCCGGTGCTGGAGGGCGTCTTCGGCGGCGTGCCGGGCGTGTGCATCGAGACCGGGCTGACGCTGCCGCGGTTGGTGGGCCTCATCGCCCGCGCGCGGCTGTTCGTGGGCAACTCCTCCGGGCCGCTGCACCTGGCGGGCTTGGCCGGCACGCCCCACGTGGGGCTTTACCCTCAGGATCGCGTCTCAGCGCCGGAGCGCTGGCGCACGCTGCCCGTGCCCGGTGCCCCGCCGGACATGCGCCGCTACCTGCTGGCGCCGCGCTTCCCCAAGGACTGCGTGGTGTGCGAGGGGCCGCGCTGCTCCTACCACAACTGCGTGGCCAGCCTGGAGCCTGCCGCCGTGTGGGAGGCCCTGCGGGCCTGGGGGCTGGAGCTGCCCGCCGCCGAGTCGGAGGCCCCCTCTGCCGGGGGCGCGGACGTGGCGGGCGGAGCCGATCCGCGGTAGCCTGTCCCTGCTGGCGGCGCGATGGGCCGCCTTCCCAACCCGGACGACGCGCATGCCCACCATTGCCTTCACCCTGATCGGTCACAATGAGGCGGAGCAGCTCCCGCGCTGCCTGGAGGCCGTGCGCTGGGCGGACGAGCTGATCTACGTGGACTGCGGGAGCACGGACGGCTCTTACGAGGTCGCCCGACGCTACACGGAGCGCGTGTTCCGGCGCCCCAACCTGAAGAACCTCAACGTCAACAAGGCCTACGGCATTCAGCAGGCCACCACGGACTGGGTGTTCTACCTGGATCCCGACGAGGTGATCACCGAGGCGCTGGCGCAGGAGATTCGGGCCGTGATCGCCGGCGATCCACCCCAGAACGCCTTCCGCCTGCCCCGCCGCAACTACTTCTTCGGCTCCTGGCTGCGGTACGGTGGGCAGTATCCGGACACCCAACTGCGGCTGTTCCGGCGCGGCAAGGCGTGGTTCCCCTGCAAGCACGTGCACGAAAAGCTGGAGGTGGAGGGCCAGGTGGGCACGCTGCGCGAGGCCATGCACCACTTCACCAACCCCACCCCGGCCGAGGCCTTTCACAAGCTGGACTTCTACTCCACCTTCAACGCGGAGCTGTGGGCGCGGGAAGGTCGCCGGCCCAGCCTGAGCATGGCCGTGCGCTGGCTGGCGTGGAAGCCCACCGTGCGCTTCCTGCGGCGCTACCTGCTCAAGGGTGGCTTCCGCGATGGCTGGCCGGGCGTGGCCGTGGCCGTGCTGGACGGCATGGAGCTGCAGATGCGCTTCCTCAAGTTCGCCTTCCTGGCGCAGCACCCCGAGGCCCTGCCGCCGGAAGCCCCGCCGGAAGAAGCTCCGACCGAGCCGCCAACCCGCACCGCGGAGGGGTCATGAGCCACCCCGGAACCGGCCGCGCCACCGGCCGGCGCTCAGCACGGGCCGGGCGGCCCGCACCCGCGGACGCAACGGGCGCCTCCACGCTGCTGCACGCGGTGCGCTTCGCGGCGGAAAAGCACCGGGACCAGCGCCGCAAGGGCGCCGTGGCTTCGCCGTATATCAACCACCCCATCATCGTGGCGGAGCAGCTAGCGGCGGTGGGCTTCGAGCACGAGCCGGAGCTCTTAATGGCGGCCGTGCTGCACGACGTGGTGGAGGATACGGATACCACCGAGGCAGAGCTGACCCGCGCCTTCGGAGCGCGCGTGGCGGGCATCGTGATGGAGGTGACGGACGATAAGTCGCTGCCCCGCCGGGAGCGCCGGGCGCGCGTGGTGGAGGGTATTGCGGCCCACAGTCACCCAGCGCGGCTGGTCAAGCTGAGTGACCTCATCGCCAACGTCTACGACGTGATCCACCATCCGCCCCACTGGAGCGACACACAGAAGACCGAGTACCTGGACTGGGCGGAGGACGTCGTGCGGGCCCTGAGCGGCACCCACGACGAGCTGGAGCGCCGCTTCGCCAAGCTGCTTACCGAGGCGCGGACGCGGCTGGGGGAGCCCGCCGCCGATGGATAGGCGAGGCGCCCGGGCGGCGACCCGCATCCGTCAGCCGCGCGCCCTCACTTCGATTCCAGCTTGATCTGCGTGCCGCTCTCGTCGTAGATGCGCGGGCGGAAGGGCAGCAACTGGGGCTCCGGCACCACCGGGGGCGGCCCCACCCGTGGCGTGGGCAGCGGCAGTTCCGCAACGATCCGGCCCGCCGCGTAGCGCAGGTGCCGCACCAGCTTGCCGGTGGCGTCCCAGAAGCGCCACTCGCCGTCGCGGCGATCCTCCCGGTAGTCCCCCTCGCTTTCGATTTGCCCATCCTGGTACCACGTGCGCCAGTGGCCGACGCGCAGGCCCTGCTCCGTGCGGCCCTCCAGGCGCTCCTGGCCGTTGGGCCAGCCGCGCATCACCTCGCCGTCCGGCACGCCCAGCTTGTAGTCGTCCAGCCGCCGCACCATGCCCGAAGCGAAGTACATCACCCAGCGCCCGTCCGGCAGGCCGTTGATGAAGCGCCCGCGGGCGCTCACGGAGCCGTCCGGGTGGTAGTAGGTCCACAGGCCGTGCGGCTTGTCGTACTTGCGCAGGCCCTCGGCGACCTTGCGGCCGTGCAGGTCGCGGTACACGGTGTTCGGGTTTTCCAGGTTGCGGCCGGTGAGTATCTCGTCGTAATCGCCCTGAGGTGCCGCGGAGCGCAGCAGGTGGCCGCGCTCGTCGTACCAACTCCACACCCCGCTGGGGCGCCCGTCGCGATAGACGCCGCGCAGGGCCAAACGGCCGTTGGGGTGGTAGCTGAGCAACCGCCCGTGGCGCACGGCCTCGCCGTGGGGACCGATGCGCACCTGCCACTGGGTGCGCAGGGTGCCGTCCGGGTAGAAGTTCTGCCGCACCTCGATGCGGGGCGGCGTGCGCTCGGCACGGATGCGCGTGGCGGGATCGGTGGAGAAGTCCTGCTGCGCCGGGTCGCTGGGATTGGCGCTCGCCCCCGTAGCGGCTGGCAGAGCGGCGGCCGGCACGGCGGGGGCGCCGGCGAGGGCCGGGGTCGCGGGCGGCTCGGGGCGCTGCTGGGCCCGCACCGCGGGGGACGCGGTAAGGGCGAGCAGCAGGGCGGGGAGCAGCCAACGCAGCATCGGTGCACACGCCGGATGGGGGCGATGGGAAGCCCGGACGTCCGCCCGGGCTCTGCCCCCGAGGCAAGCAAGAACCCGACCAGCGCCGCGTTGAGCGGGGCCGCGGATCAGCGGCCGCGGGGGGCCTCGCCCTGGAAGCGCTCGATGGCCTGCCAGGTGAGCAGGGCCTGCCGGAAGGCCTTCACGTCGTGCACGCGCACCAGATGCGCGCCCTGCGTGACGGCGTAGAGCGTGCTGGCCAGGGTGGCGCCCAGGCGCTCGCGGGGCACCGGCTCGCCCACCAGCCGGCCCAGCGAGCCCTTGCGCGAGGTGCAGACCAGCACGGGCCGGTTGAAGCGTTGCAGCAGGGGCAGCGAGCGCAGCACGATCAGGTTCTCCTCCAGGCTCTTGCCGAAGCCGTAGCCGGGATCGAGGATCACGTGGCGCAGGCCGGCGGCCTCCGCCTCGTCCAGCCGCTCGTCGAAGAACGCCAGCATGTCCGAGACGAAGGAGAGTCCGCTGGCCTCCTTGGGCACGGCCAGGTTGTTGTATGTGATGACCAGCGGCACGTCGTGGCGTGCGGTGACGCGGGCCATCTCCGGCGCCACCAGGCCGCTCACGTCGTTGATGAGGTGTGCGCCCAGCGCCAGGCAGGCGTCGGCCACCTCCGCGCGCTGGGTATCGATGGAGATCGGCAGCGGCAGCTCGGCCGCGAGGCGCTCCACCACCGGCGCGATGCGATCCAGCTCCTCCTGCGCCGGCACGGGCTGTGCCAGGGGGTGCGAGGAGGCGCCACCGACGTCCAGGATGTCCGCGCCCTCGGCCGCCATCTCGTGGGCTCGGCGCAGGGCGCGCTCCGGCTCCAGGAACTCCCCGCCGTCCGAGAAGGAATCCGGCGTGGCGTTGAGCACGCCCATCACCAGCGGCTGCTCGAAGTCCCAGCGCGCCGCGCCCACGCGCCAGGGCGGGGCGGGCTCCAGGCTCTGCGCGGGCGAGCCGTGGGGGATGAATGCGGGTCGGGGTCGCGGGATCATGGCGGGTTCGCGGTCAGGGCGCCGTTTCGGTTGAGTCGGCAAGGGCCTCGGCCTGGGCCAGCATGGCTTCCAGCAGGGTCAGCCCCTTCTGCCAGAAGCCCGGATCGGTGATGTCCAGCTCCATGCGGGCCAGCAGCGCCGCGGGCGATTGCGATCCGCCGGCGGCCAGCAGCTCCAGGTAGCGCGGAATGAACGCCGCGCCCTGCTCTTCGTACTGCTGGTACAGCGCCAGCACCAGCAGCTCGCCGAAGCTGTAAGCATAGCAGTAGAAGGGCGTGTGCACGAAGTGCGGAATGTAGCCCCACCAGCTTGCGTAGCCCTCGCTCAGCTCCACGCTGTCGCCGAACATGGCGCGGTTGGCCTCCATCCACAGGCTGCCGATGGTGGCCGCGTCCAGGTCGCCCTGCTCGCGCCGGGCGGCGTGCAGCTTCTGCTCGAAGCGCGTCATGGCCGCCTGCCGGAAGACCGTGGCGAAGATGTCCTCCAGCTTTCCGCAGAGCAGGCCCAGCCGCACGCGGGGATCGCTGTGCATGGCCATCAGTTTGCGGAAGGCCAGCATCTCGCCGAACACCGAGGCCGTCTCCGCCGTGGTGAGCGGCGTGTGCATGAGGAAGAAGCCGCGCTCGCGCGAGAGGTATTGGTGGATGCCGTGGCCCAGCTCGTGCGCCAGCACCATCACGTCGCGCAGGTTGTCCGTGTAGTTGACCAGGATGTACGGGTGCGCCTCGGGCAGGGTGCCCGCGCTGAAGCCCCCGCCCTGCTTGCCCGGCCGCAGCTCCGCATCGATCCAGCGCTCCTCGAAGAAGCGCCCTGCGATGGCGGCGGCCTCTGGTGCGAAGTCGGCATAGGCCTCCAGCACCAGCGCGCGGGCCTCGGCGAAGGTGCAGGTGGGCAGCTCCGGCACCGCGGGCGCGTAGCGGTCGTAATCCATCAGGCGCTCCAGGCCCAGCAGGCGCTGCTTGAGCCGATAGTAGCGGGCCACCAGCGGCATGCCCGCATCGCACGCCGCCAGCAGCGTATCCACGCCGGCTTGGTCGATCTCGTTGGCCAGGTTGCGCGCCAGCATCATGTGCGGCCGGTGGCGCAGGCGGTCGTCGTCCGCGTGGTCCAGCACCAGCGTGTTGAAGATCAGGGTCAGCGTGCGCTGCGGACCCGCCAGAGCGTCGGTCACGGCCCGCGCCGCCGCCTCGCGCCGTGGGCGCTCGGGATGGTACAGCAGCGCCAGCGTGCGCTCCAGCGGCAGGGATTGCGCCGGCTCGCCGGGCACCTCCAGCGGACAGCGCAGGCCGGCGATCAGCTCGTCGAACAGGCGCTGGAAGGCCTCTGTGCCCGTGTTGGCCTTCACGGCCAGGATGCGCTCCTCCGGCTCGCTGAGCGTGTACGGCGTCAGCTCGCGGGCGCGCTCCAGCCAGTGCCCGTGGCGCGCCAGGGCGGGATCGGCCAGCAGCCCCTGGGCGCGGGCCTGGGGCACGGCCTGCCACTCCAGCATGAAGAACAGCAGCCGCTCGTGGATGGCCGTGTGGCGCTCGCGGGCGGCCTGCAGCAGCGCCCCGTGCCGCGCCACGCCCGTATCGCCGCTGAAGAGCAGGTGTGCGTACACCAGCGGGCGGTACGCCCGCGCTTGCAGAGCCTCCAGGCGCGCCACGGCGCGGGCCAGCGCGGCGGCATCCAGGCCGCCCACGTGGCCGCGATACTCCGCAGCGAAGGCCTCCGCCTCGTCCAGGCCCACGCGCTGGTCCTCCGCCAGGGCGGGATCGTCCGGGCCGCCATAGAGGTCGTCCAGGCGCCAGCGCACGCCCTCCGCGCTGGAGGCGGGCGCGGGCGGCGCGTCGGCGGCGACGTTGGCGGTGGCGACTTGTGAAGGCATGGCGGGGCTGCGCTCGGTGGGCATCGCGGCTTTCGGCCTCAGGCCATCAGCGCGTAGTGAGGCGGATCGGCGTCGTCGCGGCCCACCCGGCCCTCGCGCTCCAGCTTGTCCAGGTGCGAGGTGACGCTCTGTGCCGCGGCGGCGTGCAGGTTCTCCGGATAGTCGCGGTAGATCGAGCGCACCACGGTCATTACGTCGCGCGGGCCCGCCGCCAGCTCGGCCAGGATCTGCCGCTCCCGCTCCAGGCGGTGCTCCAGGTAGTAGGCGATCTTCGCCTGCGGATCCTCGATCACGGGCCCGTGGCCTGGATAGATGCGCGCCAGGTCCAGCGTCTGCAGCCGCCGCAGGGTGTCCAGGTAAAGGCCCAGATCGCCGCCCTCGCGTGGGATCACGGTGGTGCCCACGCCCAGGATCACGTCGCCGGTGAACAGCGCGCGCTCCTCCTCCAGGTAGAAGCAGATATGGTCCGGCGCGTGGCCCGGCGTGTAGATTGCCCGCAGGGTGTAGCCCGGCCCGCGGATCACGTCGCCATCCGCAATGGGCGCCATCGGCGCAGGCACGGCCGCGTCCCGCTCCGGCCAGGGGTGCTTGTGGAACGGCAGCGCGGGGAAGAGCCGCTGCAGGTCCGCCACGCCGCCCACGTGATCCGGATGCCCGTGGGTCATCAGGCAGCGCACCAGCGGCGGGGCCTGCGTCTCGCTGAGCTGCGCTTGCAGTAGCTCGGCCCAGACCGGCAGGCCGATGCCCGTGTCGATCAGGAGCGGCTCCGGCCCGTCCATGCCCACCAGATAGGTGTTCGTGCCGGGGCCGGTGAAGCTGGAGCGGTTCATGCCCAGCACGCGGTGCACCTTGGGTGTCAGACGCGCCCGGGGCGGAAACTGGGAGACGTCCTGCAGTACATCGGGCATGGTCTTCCCTGCGGGATGGGTCACGGGTCGATGGCGGGCTGTTTGCGGCCGGCCCCGCACCCAGCCTATCATAGGCCGCGCCGCGTGCTAAGGTCCGCGGCACCCCGGCCAGTCCGTACGCGCCGCCGCGTCCGCGGGGTGGCCGGGGTCCATCGCACCGCTGCCACGGACGCCGCCCATGATCGAACGCCTGCTGCACCTCGCCGCCCTGCTGGCCCTCGCGCTGGCGCTGGCCCTGACCCTGGTCGTGCCCAACGTGGTGATCTTCGGCTGGGGCCATCCCCTGCTGCCCGGCCCGATGCACCTGGTCACGCTGGGCGCCATCGTGAGCGGGGCCTATGCCCTGCTGAACCGCCTATGGCGCCGGCTGTACGGCGACGGCGCGCCGTGGCCGCCGCTGCTCTGGGCCGCGGCGGCGCTGCACGTCGTGGGGGTGGCGCTGCTGGTGTGGGGCTTCCTGACGCTGGATACGGGGCTGGCCCTGGTGGGCGGCCACTACCTGGTGCCCACCGGCCTGGTGCTGCTGCTCGTCCACGGCGCGGTGGCGGTCTGGCGCCGGCCGCGCGGCACGCCGCGCTGGCTGGTGACGCACCTGCCGGGGCTGGGCCTGTTCGTTGCCATGTCCCTGGGCGCGCTGCTGGTGATGGAGGCCCGCACGCCGCGCTGGGGGCTGTACACGCCGGACATGATCCTCATGCACCTGCTGGCGGCGGGCTTCCTGTTCGTGCTGCCAATGCTGCTGCTGCCGGGAGCCCTGGCGGACGCCACCGCGGTGGAGCAACCCGCTGCGCCCTTGGCCCTGCTGCGTTGGTACGCGGCCACAGCCACGGGCGCGGGCGGCGTGTTGCTGGTGGCCCTGACGCTGGACGGCTCGGCGCCGGCGCGGTTCTTCACCATCGGGCTGGCGCTGCTGGGCGCGCTGCTGGTATGGCTGGGCCTGCCGCCCGGCGGCCGCTGGCGCGGTGTGGCGCTGGTTCCGCTGGCGGGACGGCTGGCCACGGGCGTGCTGCTGTTCTATGCGGCGATGCGCTACGCGCGGGGAGCGCTGCCGGGCGATCCGCTGTGGCTGGCCCGGGTGGGCGTGCTGCTGTTCGCCCTGGGCGTGGCCGTGCCGGAGTTGCTGGTGCTGCTGGAGCGCGAGGAGGGCGCGCACGGCGCCATGCGCCGACAGGCGCTGTGGCTGGTGGGCACGGCCGTGCTGCTGGCGGGCCAACTCTGGGCACAGCCGTCGATGGTGCGGCTGGGAGTTCTGATCTGGCTGGCCGGGCTGCTCTGGCACGCCACGGTGAGCTTTCGCGCCTCGGATCTGAAGGCGTAGCGGCTGGACGCAGCTACAGCGCGAGGCGTTCGTTGCGGGCGTGACGCTGCGCGGCGGCCAACACGTGCGCCAGCTCCGGTTCGGTGATGCCCATTTCGGCCAGGTGCGCGATCAGGTCGCGCAGGTAGTCCAGCGCGGTGCCGCTCTCGCCGTGGCCACCGGCCACCAGGGCCACAAGCCGGGCGAAGTCCTGCTCGCCGAAGTAGGAGGGGTGCTCAGGATTGGGGATGTACACCCAGGCCGTCACCTCGGGCCCCGCGCCCTCCAGGCCCAGCCGCAGGGGCTGCTCGCGGCGCAGATAGCCCGCGCCCTCGCGCTCGTCCAGGTAGTCCAGCGCGGCGGGTACGTCCGGGGCGGCAACGCCGTAGGCCACGCCCACGCAGGAGCCGCCCTCGCGCAGCCCGATCACCAGCCCCGGGTGCTCCGGCGTGCCGCGATGGCGGAACGAATAGCGGCAGAAGGCGCGGTGATAGCCGCTGAGCAGCGCCGGGCGCCGCTCGGCATAGGAGAAGCCAGGGCGCCAGATCAGCGACCCGTAGCCGAAGAACCAGGTCAGCCCCGCCAGCGGCGGCGCTGTGTCCGGCGCCGCGACCTGCGTCACAGGCAGACCCGCTCGATGAGCCGGCCCAGGAAGTCCACGCCCTTTTCGAGCTGGTCGCGGGTGACGAACTCGTTGGGGCGGTGTGCCTGGTCGATATCGCCGGGACCGCAGATGACGGTGGGAACACCCGCCTCGTTGTAGATGGCGCCCTCCGTGTAGTAGGGCGCCGCAGTAGAGCGCTGTTCGCCGGTCAGCTCCAGTGCGATGGTCTCGATCTCCGCGCCCGCGGGCGTCATCATGGGCTGACCGCTGCCGGTCAGCTCCACCTGGATGTCCACCTCCGGCTGCTGCTTGCGGAAGGTGGGCAGCAGCACCTCCTTCACGTAGCCGCGCAGCTGATTGATCACGTACTCCGGATCCTCGCCCGGCATGGTGCGGTACTCGAAGCCCACCTGCGCGTGGTTGGGGATGATGTTCAGTGCGGTGCCGCCGCTGATGGTGCCCACGTTGAGCGTCGTATAGGGCAGCTCGAAGAACTCCTCCATGGAGCGATGCCCCTGGCGTTCCTCGGCCACCTCCATCAGCTTGGTGATGACCTGCGCGGATTGGTAGATGGCGTTGGCGCCCTTGGTGGGCTTGCTGCTGTGGCCCTCCACGCCCTTGACGGTCACGCGGCCGGAGTGGAAGCCCTTGTGCATGCGGAACACGGCAAGGTTGGTGGGCTCGCCCACCACGGCGGCAGTGGGCATCACGCGGCCGATGTCCTTCAGGTGCCGCATCAGGTGCGCGGCGCCGTGACAGCCGACTTCCTCGTCGTACGTGAACGCCAGGTGCAGCGGCAGCTTGAGCTTGCGCGCCTTCACGGCTTCGGCGGCCACCAGGGCCTGGGCGATGTACGACTTCATGTCCGCCGTGCCGCGGCCGTAGAACCGGCCGTCGCGCTCCGTGAGCGTGAAGGGGTCCGTCTGCCAGTCCTGGCCATCCACCGGCACGGTATCCATGTGCCCGGCCAGCATCAGGCCACCCACGTCCGGCGCGCCCAGCGTGGCGTAGAGGTTGGCCTTGCCCTCGTCGTGGCCGCCGTCCACCTCCACGGCCAGGCCCAGGGCCTTGAGCCGCTCAGCCAGGAAGTCCACCAGGTTCAGGTTCGCGTTGCGGCTGGTCGTGTCAAAGCCGATTAGCGCGCGTTCCAGGTCGATCAGGTCCAGTGCCATACGAGGTCCCTTGCCTTGCCTTCGCCAGGAGGTTGTGGTGTGGTGGGGGCGGCCAGAAGCGCCAGCCAATCAGGATAGCGGCGCCCCGGAAGCCTTGTCAACGCGGCCCGTGCGGACGGAAGCCGCGGGCCATCGGCGCTGCGCGGCACGCCTGCCGGCGTTGGCCGTACCCATCGCATCAACCGCAAACCCTCGGGCAGGAATGAACGGAGAGGCCATGAAGGCCGCCCTGAAGGGCGGAGAACGCGTCTACGGCACCATGTTCGTGCAGACTCGCGTGGGCAATGGCGACCACCGCCTGCGCGAGATGGGGCTCAACTTCGTGATCGTGGACAACGAGCACTCCCCCTACTCGCGGGGGGAGACGGCTGCCTGGATGCGCAAGCTGAGCAGCAACGGCATCGTGCCCATCGTGCGCGTGCCCATCCCCACCTCGCACTACGTCACCATGGCGCTGGATGCCGGGGCGCACGGCATCCTGGCCCCCTACGTGGAGCGCGTGGAACAGGTGCAGGAGGTGGTGGGCGCCTGCAAGCTGCTGCCGCTGAAGGGCGAGGCCGTGGAGCGTGCCATGACCACCGGGGAATACCCCAGCGAGGAGACGCGCAAGCACCTGGAGCAGCGCAACAAGAACAACTTCCTCGTGATCGGCATCGAGAGCGTGGCGGCCATGGAGCGGCTGGACGACCTGCTCTCCGTGCCCGGGGTGGACGCCGCTTTCGTCGGGCCCAACGACCTCTCCATCCAACTCGGCGTGCCGGCGGACTACCACCACCCGCGCTACCTGGAGGCCGTGGAGCACATCCACACCACCTGCCAGGCCAAGGGCGTGCCCCTCGTGATCCACTTCTTTACCTACGAGATGGCCCAGCCCTGGATCGAGCGCGGCATCCACTTCATCCTGTTCGGCACCGACCGCAAGGGCATCGGCGACGCCATGAAGAAGGACTTCGACTTCCTGCGCGGTCTGGAGGCGTAGCAGACAGGCTGGCACGGGCTGGCCGGCCCCGCGAAGGGCGGGTGCTAAAAGGCGAGCTGGGCGCCCAGCGTGTAAGCCTTGGCGTCCAGATTGAATGGCCCGGCTGAAGTGCCGTTGACGTTGATGTTGGGGGAGTCCGCCGAAATCAGGTGGTAGCCCAGGTGCACCGTGAAGGACTGCCCCAGCGGATAGCCCACGGTGATGAACTTCTGGGAGGCATCCGCCCGGTCCACCGTGATGCTGTTGCCGGAAGTATCGTTGAACGGCGCCACCTCCACGTGGCCCTTGCCGTAGCCCACCTGCCAATCCAGTCCGTAGCCCCGCCAGAACGCGAACACATCGGTGAACTTGTAGGTCAGCTCGGTGCGCAGCCCATTGGTCTGGTCGTTGGCGCGCGCCCGCAGGCGGTCCACGCCCAGCCCCAGGTGGAAGCTGAAGCCATAGCCCAGGGCATAGCCGGACACCGACTCGGCCGAGCCGGAGATGTCGCCGGTGAACTTCATGCCGATGGGCGTGGCCACGAACAACCGTGACTGGGCCTGCGCGGCAGGCGACAGCAGCAGCGTGCCCACGCCCAGCAGCGCGATCAGGACAAGTCTTCGCATTCCCGCTCCTCCCTTGCCGATGGACCCCCAGCCGTGGCGCTGCCACGAGCACCGATATCCTTCCAGAAAGCGAGCAAGTTGGGTGCCAGAAGCCGCGCGCGGCAGGCAGCGGATGCACTCCCAGCGCTTGCGCCCCCGGCCCGGAATGCAGCCATGGCCGCGGATTCCCGCCGATTGCGGCCTGGGGGCGCGCGCTTGGCGAAAAAGCCGGAAAAACGGGTTCTTGCGACAGTCGAGTTTCGTGTTATGGTTCCGGCATAACGCTTGGCGGATAACCAGTGGACCGCGGAGGCTCAATCCGCGGCCCCTCCGACAAGGGGAGGCGTGGAAATGAAGGTCCCGCCGTTCGTGCCGTGCAAGACCCCCATCAGGTTGCTGCTCCGCCCGGTGCCGGTGCTCATCGCCCTGGCGACCGCGCTCTTCGTCGGCTCCTGCGGCCAGGGCAATGCCACGATCCGTGTGCCGGGGGCGTCCACGTCTGTCGTGCAGTGCAAGCCCGTGGAGTGTTTCTCCGCGGGTGTCGGTGTTTCAGTTGCACTAAAATCCGACGATACGCTTTGGTCCTGGGGTCTCAATTCAAAAGGTCAGCTTGGTGATGGCACAACGACGTCCAGCTCCGTTCCGGTGCAGGAAATTACGGGTAGCTCGGATTGGGTGGCCGTGAGCGCTGGAGGCGATATGGCCGTCAACTGGGGACACACCGTAGCATTGAAGACGGATGGGACTGTGTGGAACTGGGGCACCAACACGCACAGCGAGCTGGGCCTTGTGGGACCCACGTCTTCGTCCTCACCCGTTCAGGAATCAAGCGGCGCCAACGATTGGGTTGCCGTCAGCGCGGGGGGCTACCACACCATGGCGCTGAAGGCCAACGGCACGATCTGGAGTTGGGGGTGGAACCTATATGGGCAGCTGGGTGATGGCACCACAACCACGTCGGCGGTTCCGGTGCAAGAGGCCACCGGCGCTACGGACTGGGTCGCGATTAGCTGCGGGTACAGATACTCCGCGGCGCTGAAGTCGGACGGGAGCCTTTGGCTTTGGGGTCTCAACAATGTGGGGCAATTGGGTGATGGTACATTGACCCAACGCAATGTTCCCACGCAGGAAGCCAGTTTGGCTACAAACTGGGTGCGGGTGAGTACAGGTGCATACGCTCCCAATCCCCACACCGTGGCACTGAAGTCGGACGGAAGCCTTTGGGCTTGGGGGTATAACGCCTTGGGGCAGCTTGGCGACGGAACCACGACGAATTCTTCAGTGCCCATCCGTGAAGCTACCAACGCTAATGACTGGGTGGACCTGTCAGGGGCAAGAGACCAGACGTCGGCGCTGAAGTCTGATGGAAGTGCGTGGGACTGGGGTGGCAACACCAACGGCGAAATCGGTGACGGCACCACCACCAATAGTTTCGCGCCCGTTGAAGAGAACACATTTTCTCTGAACTGGATCGCAATCCACGGGGGAAGTGGCTACACAATGGCCTTGAAGGCTGATGGCACGCTGTGGGCGTGGGGCAAGAATGGGACCGGCGAGCTAGGCGACGGCACGACTACCAATAGGTTGAATCCGGTCGAGGAAGTCACCGGCGCGACGGATTGGGGACCGTAGCGCCTGCTGCCGGCCCCAGGTTCCCTAAGTCAGGAACTCGCGCAGCACTTGGCCCGGCCGCTCCGCCGCGGGGCGCTCCAGCACCTCGCCGTGGGCCACCACGGGCACGCCGTTGACGAGGCTGTGCGAGACGCCGCGGGCGCGCGAGACGAATCGCGGCTCGCCGCCGGGCAGGTCGTGGGCCCACTCCGGCGGCTCCGCGGCCACGCGGTCGGGATCGAACACCACCACATCCGCCCAGTAGCCCTCTTGCAGCACCCCGCGCTGCGGGATGCGGTACACCTGCGCCGGCACGGCGGTGAGGCGGTGCACGGCATCCTCCAGGCTAAGCCTGTGCTGCTCCCGCACCCAATGGCCCAGCAGGTGCGTGGAATAGCCCGCGTCGCAGAGCAGGGAGAGGTGCGCCCCGGCATCGGAGAGGGCGATCAGCGTGTCCGGGTGCGAGATCAGCTCGCCCACCTTCTCCGCGTCCGTGTTCATCAGGCCGGCCACGAACTCCGTGCGCAGGCCATCGGCCAGCCCCAGCGAGAAGAACGCGTCCACCTCGTCCTGCCCCGTGGCGGCGGCAAGCTGCGTGACCGTCTGGCCCTGCAGGTCCGGCCGGCTGGGCGATTGCAGCACCTGCACCAGATCCCAGCGGCCCCGGAACACGGAGAAGCGCTGGTGGGCGATGTCGTCGCGGAGGGCATCGCGGAAGGCCGCATCCGCATAGACCTGCGGCCACTCTTCGGCCGGGCGCCGCGCCACGGCCTTCCAGCAGGGAAACCCCTCGAAGGGATAGGGGTTGGCAAGGGTGAAGTCCATGGTGAGCGGACGGCAGGAGACCTGCGGGATGACCGGCACGCCGTCGCGCGCGAAGCGCTCCGTGGCGGCCAGGCGGTCGCGCATATACTCCGGCTTGTCTTCGCGCACGAAGAAGGCGGCCCAGATGACGGGGCGGCCGCTGGCGCGGTGCAGTTCCGCCAGGTCCTCCATGCCGGTGGCCTGCCCCACCGTGATCTCGAACAGGCCCCGCTCACCCTCGCCCATGGCCGCCACCAGCGTGCGCAGCTCGTCGAAGCTGGCCAGCCGGCTGGGCACGGGCAGGCCGCCGTCACCGTTGTGCGCCTCGGCCGTGGAGGAGCCCAGCCCGATGGCCCCGGCCTGCATGGCCTCGCGGGTGAGGCGGGCCATCTCCGCCACCTCCGCCGGCGTGGCCTCGCGCTGCTGGGCGTCGGGGCCCATCACATACGTGCGCAGGGACGAATGGCCCAGCAGCGCCGCGATGTTCAGCGCGGGCCGCGTGTCGGCGAGGTAATCCAGGTATTGCGGGAAGGTCTCGAAGCCCCAGTTGATGCCCGCCTGCATGGCCTTGAGGGACATGCCCTCCACGCGGGTGAGCGTGCGCAGGGTGGTCTCGCGGTGCTCCGGACGGCAGGGGGCGATGGCGAAGCCGCAGTTGCCGATCACGGTGGTCGTCACGCCGTGCCAGATGCTGCACGTGGCGTAGGGATCCCAGGTATACTGGGCATCGTAGTGCGTGTGCACGTCGATAAAGCCCGGCGCCACCACTTGTCCCGCGGCGTCCAGCTCCTCCCGGCCACGGTCGGCCACCTCGCCCACCGCCGCGATGCGCCCGCCGCCGATGGCCACGTCGGCTTTGCGCGCCGGGGCGCCGGTGCCGTCCACGACTGTGCCGCCGCGAATCACAAGATCGTACATGGGTTTGTCCTCCGCTGAGAGTGTCCCGCTGGGAAGCCCCCTCCTATCACATTCCGTTTGGTGCCGTGCAAGCCCACATCCGGCGTAGTTGTGAGGCCGCGCTACACCCCGGGCTGGACAAGCCGGCGGTAGAGCGTCTCGTGTGTCTCGCGGGCTATGGCGTAGCGCGCGTGCCGGGCAGAGTCGGGCTCGATGCAGTCGCCCAGGGGCGGCGGCAGCCGGTCGGCGGCGGGCAGGTGCCCCAGCGCCTCCAGCGCCAGCAGGGCGGCGCCGCGGCTGGAGGCCTCCGCCACGGTGGAGACGTGCAGGGGTAGGCCCAACACGTCCGCCAGCATGCGCACCCAGGTGGGCGAGCGCAGCAGGCCGCCGCTGGCCACGAGGGCACTCAGCCCTGGCGCGGCGGGACGCAGCCGCTCCACAATGGCGGCCAGGCGGAAGGCCACGGACTCCAGCGCCGCCTGCGCAATCTGCGCCGGCGTGGTGGCGCTGGTCAGTCCGGCGATGACGCCGTGCGCCTGCAACGGGTAGTCCGGATTGCGCTCGCCCGCGAGGAAAGGCAACACGGTGAGGCCGTGCCCGGCCGGTTCCATCTGCGCCAGCTCCGCCTCCAGCGCCTCCAGCGCGGGCAGGCGCAGTGTGCGTTGCAGCCAGGCCAGCAGGTTGCCTCCGTTGCTGATGGCCCCGCCGATCAGCGCACGCCGTTCGTCCAGCAGGTAGCGCCACAGGCCGCGAGGGGCTGGCGGCGCGCCCTCGGCAAAGAACGCGCGCACGGCCGCGCTGGTGCCCACCATCAGCGCGCCCAACTCCGGCCGCGTGGCGCCGCTGCCCAAGTTGCTGCAGGCGCCATCGCCAAGCGCCGGGAAGAACGGCACCTCGCGCAGGGCCGGCAGGTGCGCCGCGGCCCCGGCTGTCAGACCCGCTAGGGATGCGTGCTCGTGCAGCAGGGGCGATAGCCGCTCCGGCGTCAGGTGCAGGTGCGCCAGCAGCGCTGCGTCCCAGTCCAGCGTGTCCTGATCCAGCAGGCCTGTGCCCGAGGCCATGGAGAGCCCGATCCGCGCCGCCCCGAACAGGGTTTGCTCCAGGTATTCGCCGAAGGAGACGAAACGCCGGGTCGTGCGCCACACGTCGGGGCGTGTCTCGCGCAGCCAGCGCAGCCGCGCGGGCAGATAGGAAGGGTGAAGCACGCAGCCTGTGCGGCGGTGCAGCGCGGGGCCGTCCAGTTCCCGCTGCAGGGCCTTTGCGGCGCCGGCAGCGCGGGTATCGTTCCACAGGAAGATGGGCGTCAGCGGCGCACCTGCGGCGTCAACCGCCAGGAAGGCGTGCCAGAACGTGCACACCCCCACGCCCAGAAGGGGCCGACCGGCAGCGTGCAGCGCCTGCGCCACCTCGCCCAGGCAGGCCAGCGTGGTCTCCAGCAGCGCGGGAGCGTCCAGCTCCGAGGCGCCGTCTGCCGTCACGCGGGGTTCGTGGCTGCGCGCGGCCTGGGTCCCCGGTAGCGGCGCGCCGGTGGCATCGAAGGCAAGGCAGCGCACCGACGACGTGCCCACGTCCAGCGTGAGCAGGGCGCCATCGCTGGACGGTGCGGCGGCAATGGGCGGGACGGTGCGGGCCGGCATGGGCGCCCGTGCGGTGGGAGTCGCGCGGCAGGGACCGGGGCAGGCCGGGCTGCCCGCCGCGCGCAACAAGGATGCTGCGGCGGGGCGCTAGCCCTTGACGGCGCCACCGGTAAGCCCGGCCACGTAGTACTCCACGAAGAACGAGTACACGATGGCGACCGGAATGGAGCCGAACAGCGCGCCGGCCATCAGGGAGCCCCAGAAGAACACGTCACCCTTGATCAGCTCGCTCACCACGCCCACGGGCACCGTCTTGTTCTCCGGCGTGGAGAGGAAGACCAGGGCGAAGAGGAACTCGTTCCAGGACAGCGTGAACGCGAAGATCCCCGCCGACAGAACGCCCGGCGTGGCCAGGGGTAAGATGATCCGGTAGAAGGCCTGGAAGCGCGTGGCGCCGTCTATGCGGGCACACTCCTCCAGTTCCTTGGGTATGGTCTTGAAGTAGCCCATCAGCAGCCAGGTGCAGAAGGGCACCAGGATGGTGGGATACGAGAGGATCAGGGCCCAGGGCGTATCCAGCAGGTGCAGCTTCGCGATCACGTCTGCCAGGGGGATGAACAGCAGCGTGGGCGGCACCAGGTACGTCACGAAGATGGACACCCCGATCGTCGTCGAGCCGCGGTATCGCAGGCGCGAGAGCGAATAGCCCGCCAGCACCCCGCAGAACAGCGAGACCGCCGTGCTGGCCGTCGCGATCACGAACGTGTTGACCGCCCAGCGCGCGAACAGGGTCTCGGTGAACAGGTACACCCAGTGGTGGATGGTGGGGTGACGCACGATGAAGGGCGAGAGCCGCACGCTGTACAGCTCCAGGTCCGGTTTAACCGAGGCGATCGCCATCCAGTAGAACGGGAAGAGCACCACCACCAGGAACATGAACAGCGGGATGTAGAAGACAAGCAGCCGCTTGAAATAGGTTTCGCCGACGCGACGTTCCATGGGGTGACTCGAGCTGTTGTGGCAAGGGTGCGGGCCGCCCTTCCCGTGGCGGCCGGTTCGTGTGGGCTCGTGGCGCGGCTACTGCTGCTCCTCGCGGCGCAGGTACAGCAGCTGCCACACAATCAGGCACGCCAGGATGGGCAGCATGAACAGGGCTGTGGCTGCGCCCTGGCCCAGGTTCCCGGATGCCATCGCAAGCTGGTAGGCCAATGTGGCGAACAGGTGTGTGCTGTTGGCGGGTCCACCCCGCGTCAACACGTAGACCACCTCGAAATCGGCAAAGGTGACCACGATGGAGAACACGACGACGACCACGGCGATGGGCTTGATCATGGGCAGCGTGATGCGCCAGAAGCGCTGCCAGCCGTTGGCCCCGTCGATGTCGCTCGCGTCGTAGAGATCCGGCGGCACGGTCTGCAGGCCGGCCAGGAACGAGATGGCGAAGAACGGCATGCCCCGCCACACGTTCACGGTGATCACGGAGAACATGGCCCAGCCCGGATCGCCCAGCCAATTGATGCGGACGCGCCCGGGCCAGCGGGACTTGAGCACCACGTCGAAGACGGTGATGTCCACGTGCCATAACCAGTTGAGCATCCAGTTGAACACGCTGAACGTGGCGTCGAACATCCACAGCCAGGCCAGCCCGCTGAGCACGGTGGGCACAATGAACGGCAGCAGGATTGCCGCCCGCGTGACGCGCGAGAAGGAAAACTTGCGATACAGGATCAGCGCCAGCCACATCCCCAGCGCGGACTTGAAGATCGTGGCCATCGTCGTGAAGAAGACGGTGTTCCACGCCGTTTGCCAGAAAATCTGGCTGTGCATGATCCGGACGTAGTTGGCCAGCCCGATGAAGTGGCCCGGATTGCCGACGTACTTGTCCGTCAGCGAGAACCAGATGCCCAACAGGAACGGATAGGCCTTGAAGACGAGGATGATGAGCAGCGCGGGCACCAGCAGCGTGTAGCCCAGCACTGTCTCGTCCTCGAACACCGAGGATTTGGGGTGCGTGGAGCCGGTCGTGGCGATTTGTCCCGCCGCGCCTTGCGCGCCGGTATCGGATGGGGTGGCACCCTTTTCCTGCGATTTCACGCCACGCTCCTGGGTAGAAGGATCGGCATCCCCGCCGTAGGCCGCCCCGGTACCGGCCGGGACGCATAGACGCTACAGAAACATGCAGGCACCCCACACCCGAAGGCGCAAGGTGCCTGTAGGACCTGCTCGGCCCGCGCCACCCCGCCGGACGGGGCGCGCGGACCGTGAAGCGGATTGCGGATCAGCCCTCGTACACGTTCTTCAGCTCGCGTTCAGCCTGGGCAACGGAATCCTTGGGCGACTGGCCCTTGGCCACCCGGGCGAACAGGTCGATGATGATGTACTTGGCCTGAACTTCCGAGGCTTTCCGATTGTACGGGCCGGCATAGCCGAAGTTGCGCCCGTAGTCGGGGTTGTCGTGGTAGGCCTTCAGCGTCGAGGGCAGTTTGCCCCAGAAGGGCTCTTTCTGCCAAGCCGGGTTTGGCCCCAGGGTGTAGCCCTGCTGCACTTCCAGGTACTTCAGCATGTTCTTCCGCTCCATCACGAAGCGGATGAAGTCCATGGCCGCGCCCTTGTTCTTCGAGTACTTCGCGATGCTGTGCGTGAAGGACAGGATCACGTGGTAGCGGCCGTGCGGGCCCTTGGGATTGAGGAAGTGACCGATCTTGTCGGCCAGGCCCGGGGGCACCTGATCGGGATGGTTCTTGGCCACGAAGAAGATGCTGGCCCCGTTGTTGGTGGCCGAGATGGTCTCCGCGAAGAACGCCCGGTTGTTCGAGGAGTCGTCCCACGCCAGCACGGAGGAGTCGCAGGCGGCATCGAAGAATTCCTTCATGAACTCGCAGGCCTGCAGCGTGCCCTTGGAGTTGATGGCCACGCGACCCCGCTTGTCCACCTCCATCCCACCGAAGGACCACAGCAGCGGGTAGCAGTTCGCCGGCGCATCACCGAAGGTGTGGCCCAGGGTGAACCCGACCGGATAGCCCAATGTTTTCAGCTTCTTGCCGGCCGTGAGGTACTCTTCCCAGGTCTCCGGCACCTTGGCCCCGGCCTGCTCGAAGTAGTCCTTGCGGTAGGCGATGGCGTTGCCCACCGAGGCGAACGGGATGCCACGATACACGCCCTTCACCCGCGCCGACTCGCGCATGTAAGCGTAGTCGCGGTCCACGTGCAGATGGGAGGCGAGCTTGTCGTGGTTATCCATGCCGTTGGCATACAGGTGCGGCTGGTTCCATTGGAACTGGAAGATGTCCGGCCCCGTGCCGCTTTCCACGGCCGCCGTCGCGCGAGCCGGGATGTCGTTGGCGTTGATCGTTTCGTACTGCAGGGTCACGCCCGCCGACTTCTTCAGCTCGGTGGCAAACTCGCCCCGCATCAGCTCGTCGGCTTCCTTGATGAAATGGCTCCAGGCCAGCACGTGCACCTTGCCGCCCTTGGCGAAGGCTGGGGCGGTGCCACCGAAGAGCCCCAGACCCGCACCGGCCGCCAGCGCGGCACCGGTTACCCCCGTGCTCTTGATGAAATCGCGGCGCGAGATGGCCGTGCCGTTGGGACGAGACTCCTTGCGAACCGGCTTCTTCATGGTTCCCCTCTCAGGTTGAGATGTGCTGCGCTGCACTCCGGGGGCGCCACAGCGTCCACCGGCCGCGCTACCCACTGCGGACCTTCCGGCACCCCCCCGGTGGGTGTGAACGGCGGCCCGGTCATACGTGCTGGTGTGCCATCCCCGGCACCGATGGCCTGCTCCTGACCATCGGCCCGGGGCGCCACGCTGCCCTGCCGATGCTGGCCCGGACCGCGGTGCGCTCATGGCACACGACCTACGCAATGCTCCGATCTTGAACGGCGGAACCCCCCAACTCAACTTCAGATCCGGCTGGATGCGGATGCAATCCCACGCAGAGCGGTCTGGCGTCGTGCAGCCCCAAGCGTGCCGAAGCCCATGGTTCCCGTGTCCAAAGTGGTGGTCCTTTAATCCAATTTCGACGGAACTGTCAAGGTAGAAATGGCCACAAACCGGCATCCAGTGAGAGTTTGGGCATTGGGGTGTTTCGCAAACACCCGAATATCGGGGGCTCGCGATTGGCGCCGTCCCCGAGTGTCCACTTGGCAGGGCCTGTGGCGGGAATGGGGAGACGAATCCCTGCATTGCGGCCCTCGCTGCCGCACGCGATGGGTAGGGCCGTCCATCGGCTATACATCGGGCCGGGGGCCTGCTAAGGGTGGCAACACCGGCCCGGGCGCAGCGCCCGGGGCCGAGCGCCGCCCCGCCGGATGCCGGCGGCCGACGTGCGCCACCCGCACGGTGTCGCGACGTCCGCGCGGCACGGACGCTGTGTGAGCGCGATATCCTGGGAGCAAGGCATGAGCAACGCACCGCAGTACCGCATCGCCGTCCTGCCCGGGGATGGCATCGGTGTGGAAGTGACCCGGGCCAGCCTGGAGGTGCTGCGGGAAGCGCAGCGCCTGGTGGGCGGCTATGCGCTGGACTTCACGGAACTGCCCGCAGGCGCCTTCTGCTACAAGGAGACGGGGGAGGCGCTGCCGAAGGCCACGGTGGACGAGGCGGCCAAGTCGGACGCGATCCTGCTGGGTGCCTGTGGCTGGCCGGAAATCCGCTATCCGGACGGCACGGAGATCCGCCCCCAGGTGGAGCTGCGCTTCATCCTGGACCTGTACGCGGGCGTGCGGCCCATCCGTTACTATCCCGGCACGCCGCAAGTGCTGGCCAACAGCGGTGCGCGGCCCATCGACTTCATCCTGATCCGCGAATCCACCGAAGGCCTGTTCGCCTCGCGCGGCACCATGCGCAACGACGCGGCCGCGGGGGAGACCCTGCTCATCACACGCCACACCACCGAGCGCCTGATGCGCTACGGCTACCAGCTGGCGCGCTCGCGCAAGGCCAAGGGACACCCCGGGCGTCTGACCTGCGTAGACAAGGCCAACGTGTTCTCCGCCTTCGCCTTCTACCGCAGCATCTACGACGAGGTGGGGCTGGAGTTCACGGACGTGGAGAAGGACTACTGCTACGTGGACGCCATGGCGCTCAACATGGTGCGCAAGCCCTGGGACTACGACGTGATGGTGATGGAGAACATGTTCGGCGATATCCTGTCCGACCTGGGGGCGGGGCTGATCGGGGGTATGGGCATGGCGCCCTCGGGCGATATCGGCGACGAACACGCCGTGTTCCAGCCCTCCCACGGCACCGCGCCGGACATCGCGGGCAAGGGCCTGGCCAATCCCGTCGCCATGGTGCTCTCCGCGGCCATGCTGTGCGATCACTTGGCGGAAAAGCGCGGCAACGCAGCCCTGGGTCGCACCGCGCGCCTGATCGAGCACGGGGTGGAAGCGTACCTGGCCTCCGGGCAGGGCCTGCCGGGCGACCTGGGCGGTCAGGCGGGCACCAGCGCCATCGTGGAGGGTATCCTGGCTGCCATGGAGGCCCACGGCGCCCAGTAGGTCTATCCGGCCGGGGCCCGGCGACCGGGCCGATGCCCCTGACAGGTCGGCGCATCCCCGGGCCGACCGCTGCTTCGCTCCCCGATTGCCTCGCCGCCATGCCGCACCTGCTGATTGTCAACGACGACGGGATCGCCTCGCCCATGCTGGCCCCCATGGTGGCCAAGCTGGCCCCGCTGGGCGACGTAAGCATCGTCGTGCCCGCGGAGGAGCAGAGCTGGAAGGGCAAGGCCATGACGCGCTTCGGGCGCATCTATGCCCGCGCCTCCACGGAGTTCGACGTGCCGGCCTACGCCGTGACGGGCACGCCCTCGGATTGCGTGAATCTGGCGATCCATCAGCTCCTGCCCGTCCGGCCGGACTGGGTCGTCTCCGGCATCAACATCGGCTCCAACGCCGGCGCGGCGTTCGTCATCAGCTCGGGCACGGTGGGCGCGGCGCTGGAGGGGCTGCTGCAGGGCGTGCCGTCGGTGGCCTTCAGCACTTACCTGCGTCCTGAGTACTTCCGCGAGTGGAATGCGGACAAGCGCCTCACCCACCCCCACTCCCTGGAGATCATCGAGACCACCACGGCGCGCATGGCCGCCATGATGGCCACGCTGATTCAGCGCGGTGCGGGCAATGCCGACGCGGTGCTTAACATCAACTTCCCCGGCATCGTGGGTCCGCATACGCCCGTGCGCTGGGTGCCCATGCAGGAGAGCCGCTATGGCGCCGTGTTCCGTCCGGATGGCGATGGCTTCGTGCACTCGGCCGCGGTGGGCCTGCACGGTGACGAGGAGCGCCTCACCGATCGCACCGTGATTCTGGGCGGCGACATCAGCTGCACTCCGCTGGCTCTCTCCGGACTCGGCCTCGCGCCACCTCCCGAGGCCGAACGGCCCTTCTGACGCTCACCTGACCGCCCGTGGCGGACACTTCCGCGCGCCAGGGGCCGTCCTGCGCACCCTGCCCGCTCGTGGTGCCCGGCGTGGCGCGTCCTGGCGGCGTTGGCACGCATCGCCGGACCGGCGTGATTGGGCATTGTCCCTGCATGGACCGGGGCCAGCACCCGTCCGCGCAGCCCGCTGCGGGCAAGGGTGCCCCGCGGCCGGGCGATCCTGCCGTGGGCCCACCGGACGAGTCCCGAGGGCGCCATGAAGCTCAAGGTGACGGATTGGAGACAGGCTTGGTTCGAGAGCCACATCTCGGACCGCTTCTTCCAGGAAATGTCCAGGGTGGAGAAGGGCACCGTCCATGGTCTGGAGCACACGGCCCAATGGATGGAGCAGATCATGATCGAGGTGGGCGTGCTGGCCCAGGCCATGCTGCGCCTGGAGCAGGACGGCGCGCCGGAGCCCCAGATCAAGCTCGCCTACGAGAAGGCCCTGCGCCTCGCCGCGCTGTCCCTGCACCTGATCACCGCATTGGACAATACGGACCGGGCCCAACTGCACTCGGCGTCCATCGTGCGCAGCGAACCGGCGGAATGGACGCCCTCGCGTCAAGTCCTGGCGGCTGCGCAGGCCACACCGCCTGCGGCCCCCGTGCCCCAGACCGTGGCAGCCCAGGCGGCACCCACGCCGGGCGGGCCGCCGCCGCACCCGTTCACCCATGGCACCGCGGCCCTGCGCCCGCCCATCGGCCCCGCGCGCGAGCGGGAACCCGCGGCGCCCGCGGCGTCTCCCCAACCCGCCGAGCCGGTGGCGCCTGCCGATGCTGCACCGGATGCGCCCCTGTTCACGTCGCTGCTCCAGGTCTCCGGCAGCAACGCGCCACGCTCCGAGAACCAGATGCGCGAGACCATTGTCTCGCTCTCGCTGCAGGGGCTTTCCCGGGCCGAGATCGAGATGGTCACCGGCGAGCCGCGCCACGTGGTGGAGGCCGTGCTCAATCATGCCCGCGACCAGGCCCGCGCTGCCGCCCAACCCACCTGATCCCCCTCAGCTGTGTCCGCGGCGATACTACGCCGCATGCGTGACGGTCGTCCTTTCCCCTCGCCGCTCTCCGGCGCCGGACAGGACGGCAGTTGAATCCGCGGCGGTGAAGGGCTTTAATGGCGCACGCAACGGACCAATGCGCACGCCACCCGAGCGCACCGGCAGCCCCTGCGCGCCCGTGGCGTGCCCGGTCCTGCGGTCCGCGGTGGGGCGGGCGATCAACCACAACGAGGAGAGCGGCGGTGGCCTACGAGACGATCGAGCTGAGCAAGGAAGGGGCGGTGGCAGTGCTGCGCTTCAACCGCCCGGAGAGCTACAACGCGATCAACCACGTGATGGCGCCGGAGCTGCAGGAGGCGGTCATCGACGTGCAGGACGATCCTGCGGTGCGCGCTCTGCTGATAACGGGCAACGGCACGGCCTTCCATGCCGGCGGGGACGTCAAGTCGTTCGTGATCCAGGGGGATGCCGTGGGCCCATACATCGATCGCATGGTGATCCCCTTCCACGCCTTCATTACGCACCTGGTGCGCATGCCCAAGCCGGTGGTGGCGGCGGTAAACGGGGTGGCGGCCGGCGCCGGCTTCTCCATCGCCATGGCTTGCGACATGGTGCTGGCGCAGGCGGAGGCGCTGTTCACGGTGGCCTATTCGCGCATCGGGGCCTCGCCCGATGGCTCCATGACCTACTTCCTGGTGCGCCATCTGGGGATGCGCCGGGCCATGGAGCTGTACCTCACCAACCGCGTACTCACTGCCGCTGAGGCGCTGGACTGGGGTCTCGTGACGCAGGTGCTGCCGGCCGAGGGCTTCGAGGCTGCCGCGCTGGAGCAGGCCCGCACCCTGGCCGCCGGCCCCACCTTCGCCTATGGCCGGGCCAAGGAGCTCTTCTACCACAGCCTCAACCACGAGCTGGAAACACAGCTCGAGCTGGAGGCCCGTGGCATCATCGCCGCGTCCAAGACGCGCGACTTCCGGGAAGGCACGCGCGCCTTCGTGGAAAAGCGCCAGCCCGACTACCAGGGGCGGTAGGAGGCTTTGCGCACAACCTCGGCCTGCCGGGACGTCAGTTCCAGGACAGGCGCGAGGAGAGGTTGTGGAAGAAGTAGTGGGGGTCGAAGAAGATCAGGCGGGCCCGCCGTGGGGCGATGGAGAGATGCACCTGCTGCCCGGCGTTCAGGGGGGCTCGTTCCTCGCCGTCGATGTAGATCCACACCTCCTGTCCCGGCAGCAACTCCGGCAGGAACAACAGGATGTGGGCGATGGCCGGCAGCACGAGGGGGCGCGACGTGAAGTTGTACTCGTTGATGCCGTCCAGCACAAAGCACTCGGCGCCGGGCATCACGATGGGCCCTCCCGTGGAGAGCAGATAGCCCGTGCTGCCCGTGGGCGTGCCCACGATGACGCCGTCCGCGCGGATGGTGCGGATCTTGGCGCCGTCCACGGAGACTTCCACGTTGATCATGCGCCAGTTGGAGCGCAGCACCACCTCGTTGACCACGTTGGCCACGCCGCCCGGGAACTCGCACTGCAGCAGGATGCGCTCGCTGACGAGATAGTCGCCGCGCAGCAGCCGCCGGATCAGGCCCTCCAGATCCGCACGGTCGCCGGCGGTGAGGAAGCCCACGGTGCCGAAGTTGATGGCCAGCACGGGACAGTCCAGGTCCAGGTCCAGTGCCTTGAGCACCGTGCCATCGCCACCCATGGCAATGATGAGGTCCAGCGGCTCGGCGGGGATCTGCTCGTTGAGCAGGTAGATCGTGCCACCGTGACCGTCGAACGCGGTCTTGAGGAACTCCAGGGGGAAGTTTTGATGGGGGTCGCGCAGGAGCACGCCGACCGCCTTGAAATCCGCCATGCCGTTGTCGCCTGCCTCTTGGAGCGTACCGGTCGCACCCGCCGCGCCCTGGTCGCTGCCAGCGGCAGTGCCGGGCCCCCTGCCATGCATAGCGGATTCGCGCTGAATTTACCAAGCCCGCGCGGCGCCGTCGCGCTGTCGGGCCTGCGTGTGAGGGAGAGGACGATTCGCCCTTAGGCTCTGTTTTGAAAAATGTTTCGGCTATGGGGGCGTTGCCCCCATACCCCCACCAGGGAGCGATGCTCTCTGGACCCTGTTCGCGGGCAAGGCCGCGCCGGCCTGGGCCAGGTTCCGTATTGGGGGTGCGGGGGCCTTCGGCCCCCGCATTGGAATTCCTGTGTTTTTCAAGCGGCCTCGCCGCTTGAAGACCCATTCCCAAACAGAAACTAACGCGCCCTGCGCTGCTCGGTGCGCAGCTCGTAGATCTGGTCACGCAGCTCACGCCAGATCTCGTGCGGGAAGTTGTCGGGAAGAGACTGCCAACGCATGATCTCCAGCACCACTTCGCGCACCTTGGCGCGGCTCATGCCGCGCATTTCCCAGTTGCGGTAGATGTCCTCTTCCGTGGGCGAGAGCGGCTTGTTGTCCAGCGTCTTGCGGTAGAGGAATTTCACGGCGCTGTCGGGATACTGCTGGACGAAGTCCCACACGGCGTCCTCCGTGATGCGGCCGGCACCGTAGACCACGTCCTCCTCGCCCGTGTCGTCGAAGCGGCTGTCTCCGAAGTCCACCATGGGCAGGTCGTCCTCGCTGGCCGCGGAGCGCAGTACCTCCTCCTCCACCGAGACGCCCGTGCGCTGGGGTTGTGCCTGGGCCTGCGGTGCCGGCGGCGGGCCGGAGGGCGCCGCGGCGGCCTCGGCCTCTTCGATGCTCAGGGGCGAGCCAGAGGGCTGCTGCGAGGGCGGTGGCGCGGCCTGAGCCGCAGGCTGAGGCTGCGGTGCGCCCTCCGCCGCGGGTGCAGGCGCGGGTTGTGCGGCAGGGGCCTGCTCCGGCCGGCGGCGCGGCTGCGGTGGCGCCTCTTCGTAGGTGCCGCGGCGGCGTTCCTGGTCGGGCAGCATCACCATCAGCAGCAGCAGCGCGCCCGCGATCAGGAACGACAGCGAGAAGATCAGTCCCTGGAGTTGCATATCGTACCGGGGCTTATCCAGGTAGTGCGTCGCCAGGTGCACCCCGTCCGTGACGAGATACGTGGATTCGCTGATGCCGGCCATGAAGTAGATCGCGCCGGCCAAGAGGGCCACCAAAAAGGCGCCCAGCACGACGACCGTGAAGCTGACGGGTTGCAGGCGGTTCATCGGCACTCCAGAACAGGGCGTGAGCCGCGCATCGCTCCTGCCCGGAATGAACCCCTGCCTCATCCCGGCGGCGTGCTGCGCACAGACCTCCTGTCTTCCCTATCGGCTCGCCCGCACGAAAGCTTGAGGGCGGGCCTGCTGCCACCAGTATATCACCGCCCAGGGCGGGGAACGAAGCGTTCCGTCGATCCCCATGGCGGCCGATGCGCCTACAGGCCGCGGTCGATGGGCGGGCCCAGGTGCGCCACGGGCCGGGGCAGCATGTCTTGCTGGATCATGCGCTGTCCGGAGAAGTTCATCAGTTTGCTGATGCGCGCCCGCTCCTCCAGCATGCCCTCGTCCTCGTAGAGCTGGCGCAGGAGCGTCAAGGGCTCCATCGCGGCTTGGCTTCGTTCCGAGCGCACCAGGTAGGTCTGCACGTCCTCCAGCAGGGCGATGGCCTCGGCCGTCTCGCCAAGCTGGCTCAGGGCCTGGGCCCGCAGAAAGCGGAACTGCACCAGCCGGTCGGGTGGGTCCTCCTTGGCCAGCAGCGTCTCGGCGCGCTGGAAGAGCACGATGGCCTGGGTCAGGTTGTCCCGCTGGCGGCAAAGCTGGCCCTGCTGCCACAACACGTGGGTCACGACGTCCCGGTGTGCATCGTTCTCCGCCACGACGGAAGCCAGGTTGAACAGGCTGTACGCGCGCTCCCACCGGCCCTGGGCGGCCTGGGTCTCGGCCAGGTGCGCGAGCAGCAACGCCTGGCCGTAGGTATCCCCGAGTTCCGTATAACCTTGCATCACATTCGCAAAGAGCCCCTCCACTTCGTCGAAGCGGTCGTCCAGCTTCATGCCGAACAGCTTGTAATGGCGGGCGTGGGTGGCCTCGGGCAGCTCCCCCGCCTCGGCGAAGACGGCGATGGCGCGGTCCAGGTAGTTCAGGCCGATGCTGACGGACTCGGCCTCGACACGGCGCACGCCGGTCTCGTACCAGGTGCGGGCCGATTCGCGGGTTTCGGGACTGAGCATGGCGGATCGCTCGCCGAGGTGGCAGGATGCCGGGGAGGGTCGCCGCCCGGCCCCTGGGCAGGGCGGCGCATCGCCGGTGCGGCGCATTCGGGCGCCGCTGCCGGCCAGTATACCGAATCGCATGGGCTTTGGGGATGTGCGGCCGTTGGGCACCCGCTTCCGCGGGCGGCCCGCCGGTGCCGGATATCCCGCTGCCCGTCACGAATCACCCAAGCGGAAGCCGCCATGAAACTGGGCGTCCTGATCGGGTACTCCGGTGCCCGCGTGTCCATCAACGTGCCGTTCATCCAGGAGGCGGAGCGGCTGGGCTACCACATGGCCTGGTCCGCCGAGGCTTACGGCTCCGACGCCGTCACACCACTGGCTTGGCTGGCGGCACAGACCCAGCGCATCCACCTGGCCACGGGGATCATGCAGATCCATGCGCGCACCCCGGCCAATACGGCCATGACCGCCATGACGCTGGACCATCTTTCCGGCGGGCGATTCGTGCTGGGCCTGGGCGTCTCCGGGCCGCAGGTGGTGGAGGGCTGGCACGGCGTGGCCTACGGCAAGCCCGTGGCCCGCATGCGCGAATACGTCTCCATCGTGCGCAAGATTCTGGCCCGCGAGGCGCCCCTGGAGCACGACGGCACCTACTATCAGATCCCCTATCAAGGTCCGGACGCCAGCGGGCTGGGCAAGCCGCTCAAGAGCATCGTGCACGGCCGCAAGGACCTGCCCATCTACATCGCCGCCATCGGCCCCAAGAACGTGGAACTGGCCGCGGAGGTTGCCGATGGCTGGATTCCCGTGTTCTTCGCTCCGGAGCGCTTCTCCGTGTTTGACGAGCACGTGCAGGCGGGCTTCGCCAAGGCCGGCGGGGGCAAGGACCACAGCCGCTTTGCCATCGCGCCCTACGTGCACGTGGCGATGGGCGACGACGTGCAGGCGTGTCGCAACCAGGTGAAGCCGCAACTGGCGCTCTATGTGGGAGGCATGGGTGCCCGCGGCCGCAACTTCTACAACGACCTGGTGCGCCGCTACGGATACGAGGAAGCGGCCGAAACCGTGCAATCGCTCTACCTGGCCGGGCGCAAGGAGGAGGCCATCGCCGCCGTGCCCGATGCGTTGGTGGACGAGGTGGCGCTGTGTGGGCCTCGCGAGCGCATTGCCGAGCGGCTGGAGCCCTGGCGCAAGATTCCCGGGCTGATTCTCAACATCGGGGTCTCCGATCTGGAGACGCTGCGCACGGTGGCGGAATTGGCCCTCTAGCCGCGGCGCGGGTGTGGGGGCTACGCCCCTGCATCCGGCGGGTGGGCACTGGGCCCATCAGGCGGGCCAAAAGCGGGTGGGGGAGGTGCGGATGTCTTGCGGCTCGTTGCCGGGAGGCGCCGGAGGCGGCTAGGCCTCGTCGGCCTCTTCTTCCTCGTCGCCGTACTCGATGTCGCTGTAGGTCTCGCTGTTGTTGACCTTCTCGCGCAGGTCCTTGCCGGCCCGGAAGAAGGGCAGTTCCTTCTTGGGCACGAATACCCTCTCCCCGGTCTTGGGGTTGCGACCCGTATAGGCGTTGTAGCCCTTCAGCAGGAAGCTTCCGAAGCCGCGAATCTCGACCTTGTCTCCCGCGGACAGGGCCTGCTTGATGTTGTTGAAGAAGATGTTGACCGCCCCCTCGGCGACCTTGTTGGTTTGGTTGGTGAGGACCGCCAGCTTGTCGATCAGTTGTGACTTGTTCACCGAAGCCGCTCCTGTCGTGACCGGGATGCCATGCATGCGGGAGCCGCGGGCACCCGTCTGAATCGGTCCGTGCGTTTGGAAGTGCGGGAAGTCAACCTGCCGCTCCAGCCCGGGTATCCTGCATCCGACCCCGCCCGGACGGAGTTGGCAAGGGCTTCGATATATCAAGCCCCTGGCAAAAAATCAAACGAATCAAAGCAGTACCGCAAGAGAAGTCGAGGCGCAAGCGGGGCCAGGCGGCGCCGCCCGCGCCGCGGCGGCGCAGGCCGCTTCGGGCGGGGTCGGCTTGCTCCGGCAGGCCCGGGCGGGCTATAAATAGCGGACGGGGCTCCTCCCGTCCCGCATTCTCCACCACGGCCACGATTTGGAACCGACGTCACCCGACAAACCGATCGGCACCCTGCGCTATTTCGGGGACCCCATGTGCTCCTGGTGCTGGGGCTTCAAGCCCGTGCTGGAGCAGGTGGATCAGGAGTACCCGGAGCTGCGGCGCGTGACGGTGATGGGTGGCTTGCGGGGCGAGAGCGACCAGCCCATGAGCGACGATCTGGCCAAGCTGGTGCAGTCTGCCTGGGCGCGCATCGAGCAGGCCACGGGCCAGACGTTCAACCACGACCTGTGGCGCAGCCACCGGCCGCTGGCCACCACCCTGCCCGCCTGCCGGGCCGTGCTGGCCGCGCGCCTGTTGAATCCGGCCCGCGAGTGGCCCTTCATGGTGGGCATGTTCAAGGCATACTTCACGCGTGCGCTGGACCCCACCCAGCGCGAGACCTACCTGGACGTGGCCGCCCAGCAGGGCCTGGACCTGCCGGAATACGAAGCGAAGCTGGACTCGCCGGACGTGGAGCACGCCCTGCAGCAGGACCTGCTGCTCACGCGGCGCTTCGGCATCACCGGCTTTCCCTCCGTCGTGCTCTCGCTGGAGAAGGACCACTACCTGGTCTCCCCCGGCTACCAGCCCATCGAGGGCATGCGCCGCGCCATCAACGCCGCCTACGAGGAGGCGGGGGTGGAATTCGTGCGTCCCGAGAGCGGGCTCTACTCGTAGGCATTCCCGACAGCCCATGCAGTTCGCGTGGTCGCCCGCGAGAGCGGGAGGGGCCCCGCTACGGCCGTGCCGGGCCAGGCGCTGCGCCGTCACCGGGCGTGGGCTCGGCGGGCTCCTGCGGGGCCGGGGTGGTCTCGTGGTAGGGGAAGTTCTGGTACACGCCGATGCCCCGCTCGCCCAATAGCTGCAGCAGGTGCAGCGTGAGCGCGCTGTGCAGCACGCGGCGGGCGCGCACCTTGACGGCAAAGCGCACGGTGATGATCAGGTACTGGTGCCCCGAGGTGTGCATCACCACGCGGGCATAGGCGATGGGCGTGACGGGTGGGTCCTTGGCCGCGAAGATGGCGCCCAGGCGCGGCACGCCCCGCGCCGCCTCCTCCACCTCGCGCCGCAGAAACTGCCCCGTCGCCTCCGTGAGCAGCGTGGTGACGCGCTGGCCATCCACGGAGACGGGGAAGCCCAGCTCCAGCTCATCCCACACGTACTCGTGCCCCAGCGTGGAATTGGTGACGGCGTGCTGCGTGAGCCACAGGTGCGGCACCAGGATCACGCGGCCCGTGGCTTGGTTTTCCGCGTCGTCGTAGTCCACCTCCAGCAGCCACGTGTAGAGCAGCCCGATGTTAATCACGTCGCCGCACACGCCGTTGATGCGGATTCGGTCGCCGATCTTGTAGTGGTCGGCGATGGCCAGGGTCATGCGCCCGGCCAGGCCCAGCACCACCTCCTTGTTGGTGATGAGGATACCGGCCAGCAACCCGGCCAGCACCAGGGTCACCGTCTTCAGCTCCTCCAGCCACACGGCCACCACCAGCGCCATGGCCAGCAGCACCCATACGGAGCGGGAGTAGCCCAAGTACTTGACGCGGGTCTCCGGCCGCGTGACCAGGCGCCCGATGTAGTAGCGCAGCAGCCGGTGCGCCACGTAGATCACGGCCACCAGCAGCAGTGTCGCCAGCAGCTTGGATGCGCCCGGCTCCGCGCGGAGTTGGCGCAGCAGCGCTTCCGCCCATTCCCAGTGCCACGATGGCATGTCGGCTCCTGAGGGACCCCGCGGACGTGCGGGATGCGTTGGCCTCCCGGCGGCAGGCCACTCTCAGCCTATCATGCCCCGGCCCGCGCGCAGAAGGGACCCACGCGGCGGTGGAGACGATCTTGCATGACGATCGCCATGGGCACTGGCATCGCATCGACGGCACGGCGACGGGCAGCGGTGGGCTGGGCGGGCAGGCTCGTCCTGCTGGCCGTGCTGGCGCTGGGCACGCTGCCCGCGTGGCCGGGGACGGCCCACGCGGACGATCCCGTGTTCGTGCGTCTGTACTACTCCTCGTGGATGACCGGGCGCGTCGACCGCAGTCCGGCGGACCCCACGGGCGCGTTCTCCAACGAGATGCTTACGCAGAATCCCGACGTGGGCGTGGAGGCGATCTTCATGCGGCGCCTGGGGCTCTCCTTCACGCGACAGAAGCTGCTGCGGGACTTCTCCGACCCCGCCGGCAGCGTGGCCGGCTGCGCGGCGGCACCGTGCCAGGTCTCGGAGAACGGGGTGCAGCAGGCGGTGAACCTCACGCTGTATGGCCGCCCCGTGCAGCACGACCAGTTCAACCTGTTCGCCGGGGGTGGCGCGGGCTCGCTGGACTACGGCTATCGCACGGACGGCACGGCCTATCCCGGCGGCGACCTCTTCAAGAGCCTCTCGCTCTCGCGCTGGTTCTTCGGGCTCGAATACACCTACGACCGCATCGGCTTCCGCATCGAGATCAGCCACGCCAGCGCCAGCCAGACCATCGCCGGCCAGAAGGCCGAGTTGGGCGCGGCCTACCGCTACCTCACGCTCGTCATTCCGCTGAACTAGAAGACCACCGCAGCGAGAGAGCAAGCCCCCTCGCGCACCCCTTTCGGGTTTACGCCGCTGTTTCACCGCCGCGTGAACGCCCGTTCCAGCCGGGGTGCAGAGGGGGCGCTGCCCCCTCTGACTCCCCTGCAAGGGAGCGTGGCTCCCTTGACCCCATGCAAAGCCGGTGCAGGGGCCGCTGGCCCCTACACCATGGGCGTGCGGGGTCAGGCGATGAGCGCGATCAGGATCAGGAACAGGGCGAAGATGACGGCGCCGTCCAGCACGCCCCAGGCGGCGTTGTGGCGCTCCAGCAGCTCGGCGTGGATATCCACCCCCAGCAGGCCCCGCAGCAGGGCGTAGAGGATCGCCCGCAGCACGAACAGGCTGGCGAAGCCCAGCGCCAGGAAGTACCAGACCTGCGGCAGGGCGAACATGTGCAGGCCCGCCTCCAGCGGCCCCAGCAGCGCATGGTTGAGCAGCAGCAGGCCGGCCACCAGCCCCAGCAGGGAGCTGGGCGCGGCGGGGTTGTTGCGGATGAAGCTCTCGGACAGGATGTGCCGCCGCCAGCCCAGCCCCAGGAACAGCCACGAGTGCAGCAGCACGGCCACGGCCCCCAGCAGCCACACGCCCAGCAGGTTCCAGGTGCTGGCCAGGCGCTCGCCGGTCAGGTTCAGCAGGTCCAGCTCCACCAGCCCCGCCACGAGGATCAGGTACAGCGCCGTGGAGAACAGGCCCGTGGCCAGGTTGCGCTGGCGGAACAGCTCGTTGTTGATGGACACGCGGTCGCCCTGGGCATCGCGCCGGTCGCCGAACCAGCCCCGCAGCCCGGCCCCGATGGCCATGCGCAGCAGCGCCAGCAGCACCATCGTGCCCAGCAGCTCCAGCGCCATCGCCTCCAGATCCAGCGCGAAGCTGGGCAGCCGCGGGCCGCTGATCACCGCGTAGTTGAGGATGCCCATGGCCAGGAAGCCCCCGGCCACGTCCAGCGCCACGGCCACGTTGGGCTGGCGCCCGAAGATGGCGTCGCGCAGCGGGTAGCCCCGGGTGAGCACCCGGTCGTACACGAACCACCACACCAGGAAGCTCAGCACGCCGATGGCGGCGTACACGACGAATTCGATGAGGGGCTGCCAGTCGAGGGAGGATGCGGCCATGCGGGCTCCAGCGGGTAAGAGGGGCGTCCCTTCCGTGGTACCCCGCCCTGCCGCGCGGGGCAAGCGGCCAGCGCCGCTGCCCCGCAGCCCCCGGCCCGGGCCCACCGCCACCACGCGGACCGTTGACAAGGCCCTGCGCCTTGGCCTATTTTATCTTCTTGCCACAGCGGCAAGCCGCGGGAATAGCTCAGTGGTAGAGCACAACCTTGCCAAGGTTGGGGTCGCGGGTTCAAGTCCCGTTTCCCGCTCTGTAAAATCAGGGAGTTACGCTGATGCGTGACTCCCTTTTTTGTTGATGGAATTTGATGGAATCGCATCTCGGCGCGGCCTGATTGATGGAGAATTGATGGAGTATTTGCCCTGGGGGCCGACATGAGCGACGCGCGAGCACAAGCATTGGTCTGCTTGAATGGTCACCTGCTCACAGGAGACGTGCGCAGCAATCCTGGCAATGTTTCCAAGAGGTGTACCCGATGCGGAGCGGAGACAATTTCTTCATGTCCTGCTTGCCAAAGCTCAATACCGGGTGACTACCTTGAGAGGTGGCAATTTTGGGATCACGCGGAAATGACCACAAGTAAGTCGATTACCCATCCCCCCGGATTTTGTCCGGAGTGCGGAACTGCCTACCCTTGGACTACCGCGGCACTGAAGGCTGCGGAGGATTTGATACAGGAGATGGGGCTCGACATGGAGGACAAGTCCGCCCTCAAAGAGAGTATTCCGGAGTTGGTGCAGGATACCCCGAAGACTGGCGTTGCTGCGTTGCGCGTCAAGAGACTATTGGCGAAGGCCGGGGCGGAAGCCGGCAGCCTTTTGCACGACATCATCGTTGACACCATATCGGAGACTGCGCGCAAGGTGATTTGGGGGGGGCTGACAGAAGTTCCGAATGTCTTGCATCTGCCTGCAAGAAATCGCTCGCCCACCCGCGCGCCCCACTCACAAGTGGCCAGAAACCCGCAAGATAATCGGAAGCAGATTTGAGCCGCTGCGCCCTCGCGCGAGCGACTTTGCGCTGGCTTGTGCCTGTTCAGCGCACGTTCGGCATCTTGCGGGTAACGGAAGCTGCGCCAGAGGGGGCTTTCTTCCATCGCGGAGAGGAAGCCCCAGCCGAAGCGGCTTTGCGAACAAGGCCGCCTGCATGGTCGTTCAGGATGCGTTCTGCGAACAGGGCGGGCAGCGCGATTGCGCGGCGTTGGATGCGCCGAGCGGTACGGCTGCCTGCCGGTAGGGCCAGTGGAGACGGAACTTGCGTGTCCAGGCCCGAGCCGGGTGCGCCCACAGGCTAGTGCGCCGCTGGTTCGGCCGATTTGGCGCGGGCCTCTTCTCCGCGCCGTTTCAGGTCTTCACGGGCGCGGTCCAACGAGTTGTATGCCTGCCGTACGCGTTGGATCATCTTCTGCTCGGTGAACGGCGTCGAGTCCTTCTGTTCCTGTTGCTGTTGCCTCGCCACGTCGGGCGGCGTCCACAGATTCAAGAAGATGGCGCTCGCGACCAGCGCAATCAACAGAATCACCAGGGCCCAGTTGCGTTTCTTCATGTTCGCTCCGAGGATCAGGGCGAACGGGGGCAGCGTTCGGGTCGAACATCACTCCACGTCGTTTTTTCGCCCACAAAGCAAGATGCATCGATTACCGGCGGCGATAGACTCACCGGCGACGGCCCACGTCCAGGCGGCCACGCCTCGGAACGGGAGCAGAGCCGCGATCACGCCGCCTTTGGCCAGCGGGTCGGGATAAACACCGGCTCCAATGCGCGACGATCGAAGCCATCCAGGTGCCACTGTAGGCACCAGCCAAACGGCGCATCGGGGCTCCCTCGTCGGGCACCTTCCTGACCATCCCCCCACGCTGACGAATGCGGCGCAGTGCCTGGTCAATTTGACCTTGTGTGATGGCGGCGGTTCGGTTCTTCATTAGACGCGCTCCATCCAGATCATCCGGCTGAAAAGCGGGTGTAACGAACAGGGTCGTGCCATCTGCTTTCTCTCCATTCCGCGCGAACCGTTCTGCGCGCTAGCGCACATAGGCTGAAAATCGGCTTAATTCAATCAATTATCGGCGACCGATTGTCCGCATTCGCGCACGAACACTCGCATTGAAGACGGTCAAGATGCCGAAATGCCGGTGCTGCGTCATTTTGCGGCAAATTCGAGCCTGGGGCGGGACACACCAGCGGGCGGACAGGCTCATTTCTGCTGGGCCACCCATTCGATTGGTCCTGCCCTGCGCGTCCGTGAATAGCGACAGCCGGCCCCGAGGCGACCGGCGGTTCGCAACGCCGTTGCTTGGCACCGGGCCCCGCGGGTGTGCTATGCGTGGAGAGCGCCGCCGGATTGTGGCGCTCCGCCGCACCCCGACAGGAGCCTCGTGAGCAGGGAAGCCGTCCCCACCCAGCAAGTTGCCGCCCCGGGCGCCCCAGGGGCGTCCGCCGATCCCGACCCCCAGGCCGTGCTGCAGGCCCGCTTCGGACTCTCCGAGTTCCGCATGGGCCAGCGGGATATCCTGGCGTCGGTGCTGGGTGGCCGCGATACGCTGGCGATCCTGCCCACGGGCGGCGGCAAGTCGCTCTGCTACCAGCTTCCGGCGGTGGCGCGCGAGGCACTGGTGATCGTCGTCTCGCCGCTGATCTCGCTGATGCGCGACCAGGTGGCGGGGCTGCGGGCGCTGGGCGTCCCGGCCGGCGCCATCCACTCCGGGCAGGACGTGGCGGAAAAGCGGGCGGTGTTCCGCGCGCTGCAGGCCGGGGGCCCGTTCGTGCTCTACCTGTCTCCCGAGCGCGTGCAGAAGCCCGGCTTCGCGCGCTGGCTGACGGAGCGCGAGCCGCTGCTGTTCGCCATCGACGAGGCGCACTGCGTCTCGCAGTGGGGGCACGACTTCCGGCCGGACTACCAGCGGCTGTCCGTGCTGCGCGAGATTCGCCCCGAGGTGCCCATCCTGGCGCTGACGGCCACGGCCACGCCGCAGGTGGTGGAGGACATCGCGGGCACCCTGCGCCTGCGCGAGCCGGGCCGGCACATCCACGGCTTCTATCGGCCCAATCTCTACTACCAGGTGGCCGCGTGCAGCGGGGAGGAGGAGAAGGCCGCGTACCTGGTGCAGGCCCTGCGCCAGACCCCCACCGGCCGGGTGATCGTCTACTGCGGCACGCGCCAGGCCAGCGAAACCGTGGCGGCGCAGCTCAGCCCGGAGTTCCCGGGCGTGGGCTACTACCACGCCGGGCTGGCGGCGGACGAGCGCACGCGCATCCAGGAGGACTTCGCCGCCGGGCGCCTGCGCATCCTCACGGCCACCAACGCCTTCGGCATGGGCATCGACCATCCGGATATCCGGCTGGTGGTACACCATCAGCTCCCGGGCACGCTGGAGGCCTACTACCAGGAGATGGGCCGGGCCGGCCGTGATGGCGAGCCCGCCACCTGCCTGCTGCTCTACGCCAAGCGGGACAAGGGGCTGCAGACCTTCTTCATCCGGCAGTCCGAGGCCCCGCCGGCGGTGATTCAGCAGCGCTGGATCGCGCTGGACGCCATCATCGCCTACACGGAGAGCGACGCCTGCCGCCACGCGGGCATCCTCACCTACTTCCGCGATGCCCAGCGCCTGGAGCGCTGCGGCCACTGCGACGTGTGCGACCCCGCCTCGCCGCGCGCCGTGCCGCCGCCGCCCGGGCAGCGTGCCCCCCGCGCCCCGCGGGTGACGCGGGCCCACCGGCAGGAGCGCTGGGCGGCCAAGCTGGAACCGGCGGAGGTGGCGCTGGCGGAGCGCCTGCGCGCCTGGCGCCAGACCTGGGCCAAGGACAACGACGTGCCGGCCTTCGTGGTGTTCAGCGACCGCACCCTGCGCGCGCTGGTGCAGGAGCGCCCGGGCACCGCCGGCGAGCTGCTGGCCATCCACGGCCTGGGGCCGCACAAGGTGGAGCAGTTCGGCCCCGCCCTGCTGCAGGTGCTGGCCGACGAGGCGTAAGGGGGACACGGCCGGCCCGCGACTGCCCCCTTGACGCGGCGCCCCGCTGCCACCACGCTGATCCGAACGCACCCTCCTTCCACTGGACAAGGATCCCTCATGGAACTGCGGCAACTGGGCAAGCAAGGCCTGCGCAGCACGGCGGTGGCGCTGGGCTGCATGGGCATGTCGGGCACCTACGGCCCGCGTGACGAGAAGGAGAGCATCGCTACCATCCAGCACGCCATCGAGCGTGGCGTGAACCTGCTGGACACGGGCGACTTCTACGGCATGGGCCACAACGAGCTGCTGATCCGCGAAGCCATCCGCGGGCGGCGCGACAAGGTGCTGCTCTCCGTGAAGTTCGGCGCCATGCGCAACCACGACGGCGGCTGGCTGGGCAACGACACGCGGCCCGCGGCCCTGCGCAACTTCCTCAGCTACAGCCTGGTGCGGCTGGGGGTGGACGCGGTGGACTTCTACTTCCCCGCCCGGGTGGATCCCGCCGTGCCCATCGAGGACACCGTGGGCGCGCTGGCCGAGCTGGTGCAGGAGGGCAAGGTGCGCTACGTGGGCCTCTCGGAGGCCGCCGCGGGCACCATCGAGCGGGCGCACGCCGTGCACCCCATCTCCGCGCTGCAGATCGAGTACTCGCTCTTCACGCGGGATATCGAGGCCGAGGTGCTGCCCACCACGCGCCGGCTGGGCATCGGCACCCTCTCCTACGGCGCATTCTCGCGCGGTCTCTTCAGCGGCGCCGTGGCCGCCCCGCAGGACGTCGCCCGGGGTCCGGACATCCGGCGCCACATGCCGCGCTTCCAGGGCGAGAACCTCTCGCGCAATCTGGCGCTGCTGGAGCCGTTGCAGGCCTTCGCAGCGCGCAAGGGCTGCTCCGTGGCCCAGCTCTGCGTGGCCTGGGTGCTGGCGCAGGGGCCGGACATCGTCACCGTGGCCGGCACGACGCGCCGCGACCACCTGGACGAGAACCTGGCGGCGGCGGAGATCGTGCTGACGCCGGAGGAGCTGGCGGAGCTGGAGCGCATCGTTCCCCATGGGGCCGTGGCCGGCGAGCGCTACCCCGCCGCGGGCATGGCCGGCGTCAATCGGTGAGGCGACCCCGGCCAGGCACCCGGAGCGCGGCCCGGTGCCATGGCAGGCGGTACAAAGCGGCAAGCGAGATCGGTATGGCTAGCCGCAGCCTGCATCCTCATCCGTATTTCAGATTAAGATCGTCGAATCTTTGCGATATTTTACGATGATCTCGGATGTCACACTGAGTGCATTGACCATCGCGCCGGCGGCCGTGGGCCAGCCGGACGCACCGTTCTCGATGCAAGGAGGTGTGACATGTGGCATGCACTGTTCGCGACCGATCCCACCTGGACCGGCTTCATCCTGCGCCTGGCGCTGGGGCTCATGATCTTCCCCCACGGCGCCCAGAAGCTGCTGGGGCTCTTCGGCGGCTATGGATTCAAGGGCACCATGGGCTACTTCACGGGCTCGCTGGGCATCCCTTACGTGTTCGGCGTGCTGGCCATCCTGGCGGAGTTCTTCGGCGGGCTGGGGCTGATCCTGGGCCTGTTCGGCCGCGTGGCCGCACTGGGCGTCGGGGCGACGATGGTCGTGGCCGCGCTGACGGCCCATCGCCAGAACGGCTTCTTCATGAACTGGACGGGCCAGCAACAGGGCGAGGGCTACGAGTTCCACCTGCTCGCCGCCGCCATTGCCGTGGCGATCCTCGTCCTCGGCAGCGGCGCCTTCTCGCTGGACTATGCCATCACCCAGTGGCTGAGCTAGCCGCGGGCTGAACGGACGCCCCCAGCGGTCCGCGCCGGGGAGGGAGCTGATGCGCTCTCCCCGGCGTGCCGCTCAGGTGGCCGCGGGGGCGTCGCCGCCCGGCGGGTCACCGGCGGCCGTGTGCCGCGAGTGATCGGCCGCCAGCAGCATGTACATCGCCGGCACCACGAACAGTGTGAACAGCGTGCCGATGGCCAGCCCGGTGGCGATCACCAGGCCCAGGTTGTAGCGGCTCACGGCGCCCGCGCCGGAGGCCAGGATCAGCGGCACCACGCCCAGCACCATCGCGCCCGTGGTCATCAGGATCGGCCGCAGCCGGATTTCGGCCGCCTGCTCGATCGCCTCACGCTTGCTGCGCCCTTCCTTCTGCAGGTTGTTGGCAAACTCCACGATCAGGATGCCGTGCTTGCTGATCAGGCCGATCAGCGTGACCAACCCCACCTCCGTGTAGATGTTCAGGCTGGCCCCGCCCAGGCCCACGTTGATGAAGATCAGCGCGCCGCAGATGGACATGGGCACGGTCACCAGGATGATGATGGGGTCGCGGAAGCTTTCGAACTGCGCCGCCAGCGCCAGGAAGATCATGATCAGGGCGAAGGCGAAGGTGACCAGCAGTGCGCTGGATTCCTGCACGTACTGGCGCGACTGGCCCGCGTAGTCCACCGAGTACCCTGCCGGCAGGGTGCGTTTGGCGAGGTCTTGCAGGAACTCCAGCGCCGCGCCCTGGGAGACGCCCGGCATGGCCACGCCGGAGATGGTGGCGGCGTTCTGCTGCTGGAAGTGGTTCAGCGACTCGGGCACCGTCTTGGTCTCGATGTGCGCGATCGTGGAGAGCGGCACGGACTGCCCGCTGGCTGAGCGGATGTAGTAGTTGCGCAGTTGCTCCGCGTTGAGCCGGTAGCGCTGCTGCACCTGCGGAATCACCTTGTAGGAGCGGCCGCTGAGGCTGAAGTAGTTCACGTAGCCCCCGCCCAGCATGGCCCCCAGCGCCTGCCCTACATCGCGCATGGAGAGGCCGAGCTGCGCGGTCAGGTTGCGGTCGATCACCACCTCGGACTGCGGCAGGTCGTACTTCAGGTCGTTGGTGAGAAAGATGAAACGGCCGCTCTTCTGCGCCTCTTGCAGAAGCTTGTCCGCCACGTCGTTGAGGCGCTCGAAGGAATCCGTGGTCTGGATCACGAACTGGATCGGCAGGCCCCGCGCGCCAGGCAGGGACGGCGGCTGGAAGGCCACCGTCTGTGTGCCGGCGATCTGGCCGAGCTGGCCCTGCACGGCCTGCTGGAGGTCGCTGGGGGTCTTCTTGCGCTCGCCCCAGGGCTTGAACACCATGCCGGCGAAGGACTGCCCCGGCATATCGAACTGGAACACGTGGTCGGTCTGGGGGTGACTGGCCAGCCGCTTGTAGGTCTCCTCCGAGTACATCGTGCGCTGCTGCAGCGTGGCGTTGGGGGCGGAGGTGGACAGCGTGATGATCACGCCCTGGTCTTCCTGCGGGGCCAGCTCGGACTTCGCGGTGGCATAGAGGAAGTAGATGCTGCTGAGGATGATCGCCGCGAAGACCAGGGTCACCGGCAGGTAGTTGAGGCTCCCGTGCAGCAGCCGCTCGTAGCGCCCGCGGATCCAGGCGAACTGGCCGTCGAGGAACACCACGAAGCGCTCCTGCCACCCCTTGCCGTTCGTGCCGTGCGGCTTGAGCATGCGCGAGCACATCATGGGCGAGAGCGTGAGCGCCACGATACCGGAGATGGTCACCGCGCCGACCAGGGTGAAGGCAAACTCGGTGAACAGGGCGCCCGTCAGCCCGCCCAGGAAGCCGATGGGGATGTAAACGGCGATCAGCACCACCGTCATCACGATGATGGGATTGGCCAGCTCCCGCGCGGCGAGCAACGACGCCTCCATGGGCGCCTTGCCCTCCTCCAGGTGCCGGTCCACGTTCTCCACCACGATGATCGCATCGTCCACCACCAGCCCGATGGCGAGCACCAGCGCCAGCAGCGTGAGCAGGTTGATGGAAAACCCGAGGATCAGCATCATCGTGAACGTGCCGATCAGCGAGAGCGGAATCGCGATGGTGGGCACGATCACCGACCGCAGGGAGCCCAGGAACAGGAACACCACCAGCGTCACGATCAGCACCGCTTCGATCAGGGTGCGCTCTACCTCCGTAATGGCGCTGTTCACGAACTTGGTGGAGTCGTAGACGACCCGGCCGTGCAGGCCCTCCGGCAACTGCCGCTGAATGCCGGGCATGATGCCGCGCACGTTGGCGATCACGTCCAGCAGGTTGGCCGAGGGCGCCACCTGGATGCCCATGTACACCGCCTGCTGCCCATCGAAGGCCACCCGTGACTCGTACTCGTCCGAGCCCAGCGTGACTTTCGCCACGTCGTCCAGGCGCACGACGGCGCCGTCCTTCTGCTTGATGATCAGGTTGCGGAACTCATCCACGGAGTGCAGGCTGGTGCCCGCCGTGAGTCCCACCTGCACCATCTGCCCTTTCGTGCTGCCCACCGCGGCCAGGAAGTTGTTGCTGGCCAGCGCCGCATACACGTCGGCCGCCGTGAGGTTGTAGGCGGCCAGCTTGCGCGGATTCATCCAGGCGCGCAGCGCGAACTGCTTGCCGCCCAGCACCTCCGCCGTCTGCACGCCCGCTACGGCCTGCAACTGCGGCTGCACGACGCGGATCAGGTAGTCGGTGATCTTGTTGGTGGCCAGCACATCGCTGGAAAAGCCGATGTACATGGCGTCGATGGTCTGGCCGATCTTGACGCTCAGCACGGGCTGCTGGGCGTCGGGCGGCAACTGGCCCAGCACGGCGTTCACCTTGGTGCTGATCTCGGTGAGCGCCTTGTCCGTGTCGAAGTTCAGCTTCAGGTTGGCCGTGATGGTGCTGATGCCCTGGGTGCTGGTGGAGGTCAGGTAGTCGATGCCGTTCGCCTGGGCGATCGAATTCTCCAGCGGCGTGGTGATGAAGCCCGCCACCAGCTCGGCATCCGCCCCGATGTACGCGGTGGTCACGGTGACGACCGCGTTCTCCGTGCGCGGATACTGCAGCACGGGCAGCAGCCCGAAGGAGCGCAGGCCCAGCACCAGGATCACCAGGCTCACGACTGTCGCCAGCACAGGCCGGCGGATGAAGATGTCCGTGAATTTCATGGGCGGGGCCTGGTTACTCGTCCTTGGGCGTGGGAGCCGGGTTGTTGGTTGGCTGGATCGAGTTGTTGATGACGACCGGCGTGCCGTTGCGCAGCTTGAGCTGGCCGGAGGTCACCACGGTCTGTCCAGGCTTCAGGCCCTCCAGCACGGCGATCTGGTCGCCGCGGGTATCGCCCGTGGTGACGAACTTCTGATGGGCCACCAGCTTGGGCTTGCCGTCGGGTCCCTTCCCGTCCTCCTCCACCAGGTAGACGATGTTGCCGTAGGGATTGAACGTGATGGAGGTCTGCGGCAGCGTGATGTGCTTCTCCGGGCTGCCCAGGTGGACGCGGGTGGTGACGAACATGCCGGGCAGCAACAGGTGTTTCGGATTCTGCACCTCCGCGCGCACCTTCACATTGCGCGTGCTGGTTTCGATGATCGGCTCGATCGCGGAGATCACACCGGTGAAGGCCTCCTTCGGCAGCGCATCGGTGTGCACCTGCACCTGCTGCCCCACGGTGATGCGGGTCACGATCTTCTGCGGCAGGTGGAAGTCCACGTAGATCGGGTCCAGCGCCTGCAGCGTGACGATCTTGGTGCCGGGGTTGACGTATTGGCCCAGGTCCACGGCGCGGATGCCCAGCCGGCCGGCGAACGGCGCGCGGATGGTCTTCTTGCTGATCACGGCCTGCTGCTCGGCCACCTGTGCGCGGGCGCTCTCCTGGTTCGCGTGGGCCGTATCCATCTGCGATTGGCTGATGGCGCGCTTGGCGATGAGCAGCACGTCACGCTGATAGGTCTTCTCCGCCAGGGTCTGCATGGCCTGCAACGAGCGCAGCCGGGCTTGGTCCACGTCGGCATCGAGCTGCACCAGCGGGGTGCCGGCCTGCACCTCCTGGCCGGACTTGAAGCTGATGCGCGCGATCACACCGGGTACCTCCGGCGCCACATCGGCCCCGTTGACGGCGACCAGCGAGCCCACCGCCTCCACCTCCGGCTGCCACACCTCGTCCTTGGCCTCGATGGTGGAGACCGTCTGCGGCGGTGCGGTGCGGTGCGCGAAGAAGCGCTTGATCATCACCGCCTTGAACGCCTGAAACCCGAAGATCCCGCCCAGCACCAGCCCGACGAGGATCAGCATGATCACCATGCGCTTGATCATTCGAAACCTTTTCGCGTGTAGAAAGGGTGCACTGCCGTGTGGAGGCCCGCGGCAGCCCGTGGTGCCGACGGGTGCGGAGATTGCGCGGACGGCCCATGCGTCGCGGTTTGACGCTGCGCGTCGCTCACGGACGTCCGTGCTGGGAGTGGGTGCCCTGGGGGGTGGGGCCCGGCGCTGCCGGAGGCGCCAGGCGGTGCCGCTCCGCATCGGTGAGGACGCCGAACAGCACGACGTCCACGATACGCCGCACCTGCGCGGCGATACTGCGCCGCCGGCCCCTGAAGTAGTTGACGAACATCGTGCCGTAGATGATCTGCGTCATGAACTCGTGCATCTCGTCGTGCGGCAGGTCACGCAGGCGGCCCTGGGCGCGCAGTGCTTCCACCAGGGGCTTCCAGCGTGCCTTGTTGCGGTGGGCGTACGCGACGTAGGTGGGCTGCCGACGGTCCTTGAACTCCGCGCGCTCCTGGATCAGCAGCTCCACCACCTCCGGGTGCTTGTCGAAGAACGTCAGGTGGGCGCGGATGCCCGCCTCCATGGCTGCCCGCAGGTCCTCCAGCGACCCGCTGCAATCGGGCGCGGCGCCGTCCACGCAGGTCTGCAGCCCCTGCATGCCCTGATCCACCGCGCTCAAGAAGAGCGCACGCTTGTCCGGGAAGTGGCGGTAGACCGTGCCTTTGCCCACGCCCGCCGCCGCCGCGACCGCCTCCACGTCCGTGTGGCGATAGCCGCGCTCGGCAAACACACGGGTGGCCATCTCCAGGATCGCCTCGCGGCGCTGGGCGGTTAGCACCTCGTCCTTGGGCCGTCCGGGTCGTCTTCGGGTCGTCCGTTCCGCCATGCCCTGCCGCACTCCGCTGCCCGCGATCAATTAGCGGACTGGTGCGTCCGCGAACCTTCACGTTAGCCCGGCGCTTGACAGTGGTCAATGGGCTCACGCTTGGGTGCGCACGGAATGCGGCCGGCGAGCGTCGCTATTGGTTTGGCACTGGCGCCTTTGGGCATCGCATACGCTTGACGCTATATACGGAATTTCATATACAAAAAGCATGCTTGCCGCCGATACGCTCTTTCGCGCGCTCGCTGACGAGACCCGGCTGCGCTGTCTGGTGTTGCTCGCCGGGCAGGAGGAGCTCTGCGTCTGCGAGCTGACCCACGCCCTGAAGGTCTCCCAGCCCAAGATGTCCCGTCACCTGGCGATGCTGCGGGAGGCAGGCCTCGTAGCGGACCGGCGCCAGGGGCTGTGGGTATTCTACCAGCTGAACCCCGGCTTGCCGGACTGGGCCCGCGCCGTGCTGAGCGACACCGTGGCGGGGCTGGCCAGACAGCCGCCCTTTGCCGCGGATGCACGCCGCCTCACACTGATGGTCAACCCGGCCGAGCGCTGTGGTCCGCCTGCGGCCACGCGCGCCGCGGTGGCCATGCCTGCCGCACCCACCCATGCCCTGGAGCACCGCAACCGCCGATGACGACGCTGACCCAAGCCCCTGCCGCGCCCGTACGGCGGCTGTCCCTGCTGGACCGCTATCTGACGCTGTGGATCTTCCTGGCCATGGCCGCGGGCGTGCTGAACGGCTACCTGAACCCGGCCGCCGAGGCGTTCATCGACCGCTTCCAGGTGGGCACCACCAATATACCCATCGCGATCGGGCTGATCCTGATGATGTATCCGCCGCTGGCCAAGGTGCGCTACGAAGCCATCGGCTCGGTGTTCCGGCACGGCCGGGTACTGGCGCTGTCCCTGTTCCAGAACTGGGTGGTGGGGCCGCTGCTGATGTTCGCGCTGGCGCTGCTGCTGCTGCCGGACCGGCCGCAGTATGCCGTGGGCCTGATCCTGGTGGGCCTGGCGCGCTGCATCGCCATGGTGCTGGTGTGGAACGACCTGGCCGATGGCGACCGGGACCTGGCCGCGGGGCTGGTCGCGTTCAACGCGATCTTCCAGGTGCTCTTCTACGGGGTCTACGCGTACCTGTTCATCACGCTGCTGCCGCCCATCTTCGGCATGCAGGGACGCATCGTGCAGGTGAGCATGGGCGAGATCGCCGGCAGCGTGGCCATCTACCTGGGGGTGCCCTTCGTGGCCGGCGTGGCGAGCCGGCTGGTGCTGCTGCCGCTGAAGGGCCGCGAATGGTACGAGCGCACGTTCATCCCCCGCATCAGCCCGCTCACGCTGGTGGCGCTGCTGTTCACCATCGTCGTGATGTTCTCGCTCAAGGGGAACCTGATCGTGCAGCTCCCGCTGGACGTGGTGCGGGTGGCCATTCCGCTGGCGCTCTACTTCGTGCTGATGTTCCTGGTCACGTTCTTCGTGGCCCGCAGCGGGGCCTTCGGTGCGGCCTACCCGCAGAACACCACCGTCTCTCTCACTGCCGCCAGCAATGACTTCGAGCTGGCCATCGCCGTGGCGGTGTCCGTGTTCGGCATCGGCTCGGGCGTGGCCTTCGCCACCGTCATCGGGCCGCTGGTGGAGGTGCCCGTGCTGATCGGGCTGGTCAACGTGGCGCTCTGGTTGCGGCGCCGGCTCTACAGCAGCGCGGCCGACGTGCGGGGCTGAGCGATGGTCACCGCTCCCGCGCGCCCGCGCGGCCTGCTGTTCCTCTGCGTGGCCAACTCCTCGCGCAGCCAGATGGCTGAGGGCCTGGCCCGCACGTTGGCCCCACCGGGGACGCCCGTGTACAGCGCGGGCTCCGCGCCCACGCACCTCAACCCGCTGGCGGTGGAAGCCATGCGGGAGATCGGCACCGACATCTCCGGCCAGCAGGCCAAGTCCGTGGACACCATCGAGCAGAATGCCATCGGTGTGGTGGTGACCCTTTGCTCGGAGGAGGTGTGTCCGGTCTTTCCCGGCCCCGTGGAGCGCCTGCACTGGCCCATTGCCGATCCCGCGGCGGTGGAGGGCTCCGACGCCGAGCGGTTGGCCGCCTTCCGGCGTGCCCGCGACGAGATCCGCGCCCGGCTGCAGCAGTGGCTGGGTGAAGCGACGTAGGCTGTGTTTGGAAATGGGCTTTTGGGCGGCTCAGCCGCCTAATAACCGCAAGGCATCCAGCGCGGGAGCCGAAGGCCCCCATCACCATCATGCTTTTCCAAACGGACACTAGCCCTCGTCCGTGGCGCGGGCCGGGCCGCGCAGGGTGGCGCCGCCGTCCACCACCAGCGTCTGGCCGGTGATGAAGCGCGCGTGGGCGGAGAGCAGGAAGCGCACGGCCAGGCCAACGTCCCAGCCGGAGCCCTCGATGCCCAGCACGGAGGCCTTGCGGCGCTGCTCGCGGTTGGTTTCGCTCATGCCCCGCCCGTAGACCATCGGCGTGTACACCGGCCCCGGCGCCACGCAGTTGACGCGGACGCCCTGTGGCCCATGATCCACGGCCATGGCGCGGGTGAGGGCGATCACGGCGCCCTTGGACGTACTGTAGGCCGTCAGCCCGCGTGGCCGCAGTGCGGAGATGGACGCCACGTTGACGATGGCCCCGCCGCCCGTCTCGATCATGGCCGGCACCGCGTACTTGGATGCCAGGAACATCGTCTCCACGTTCACCTGCATCACGCGACGCCACACCTGCGGGTCCTCCTCCACGACGCTTCCGCGGCTGCCGATGCCCACGTTGTTGTCCAGGAAGTCCAGGCGCCCGAAGCGCTCCAGCGCGGCGGCGACCATGGCCCGGCACTGGGCCTCGTCCGTGAGGTCGGCGGCGTGGGCTGCGGCCTCGCCACCCTCCGCGGCGATCATGGCCACGGTGTGCTCGGCCAGCTCGCGCTGCACGTCCACCACCAGCACGCGCGCGCCGGCGCGGGCCAGCAGCATCGCCGCGGCGCGGCCGTTGCCGATGCCGTCGCCCGCGGCACCGCCGCCGGTGACGATGGCGACCTTGCCGGCCAGGCCGAGGTCATCGGGTTGGGGCGTCTTGCTGGGCATGTCGGCTCCTGGCTGGGGGTTCCGCCGCCGCGGGCGGGGATGCGATGCCTCGTCCTACCCCGCCCTGCCGCGGCTCCGCAAGTCCGCACGACCGGTGCCACCTGCCCGTGTAGCGCGGACTACACCCCTGGCGTGCCCGTCGTGGTAAACTGCTGGACGATCATGGGTGTGTGAGCCGGCGGCGCTGCTTGTCCGCTCGTGCTGCCGCACCCGCTGTCATGAGGAGTGAAGCCATGCGTCGCTGGCTGGGAGCGCGGACGGACTGGATCGTGGGCGGGGTTGGGGCCGTCCTGCTGGCTGCCGGAGCGGCGTTTGCGCTGATGACCATGAGCCCGGGCTCCAAGCCGCAGGCGCAGGTGATCCAGCTCACCCAGGTGCCCTGCCAGTTCGTGGAGTCGGAGGACGGCATCGACCGCGGCTTCAGCTCGCACCAGGCGGCCGACTGCGAGACCATCAACGCCAAGAGCGGCGCGCAGCGCGTGGCCGATGCGAAGCCGCTGGTGCTCAAACCGGGCCGCTATATCTTTCGCGTCACGAACAAGGACGTGCCCTACGAGCTGGGCTTCTGGCTGCGGGGCGATGGGGTGATCAACCGGGCGCGGCTGCCCAGCGTCTCCGGCGGAGGCATCACCACCGGCAAGACGCAGGAGTACGAGGTCACCCTCAAGCCCGGCGAGTACGTCTACTCCTGCCCGCTCAACCCCACGCCGGACTACAAGCTGATCGTCAAGGGCTAGGTTCTGTTTTGAAAAGCACGATGGTGATGGGGGCGTTGCCCCCAAACCCCACCAGGGAGCTTGGCTCCCTGGACTCTCATTGCCGGCAAGACCCCGCTGGGCTCGGTCAGGGACCGTATCGGGGGTGTGGGGGCCCTTGGCCCCCACACGGGATGTCTTGTGGTTCTTAAGCGGCTCAGCCGCTTAAGAACCCTTTTCCAAACACAGCCTAGTCCGCGGCCCCATCCTCGCGGGCCAGGCGCTCCAGGTCCTCGCGCTCGAACTCCAGCAGGCGGTAGTCGTAGTCGTGGGCGCCAAGGCCCGCGTACATG
>DATFMP010000102.1:0-81045 GCA_035266845.1 bacterium | reverse complement strand
CGCCGCGACCTGCTCGATCAGCGCGTCGGGCAGGCTGGCGTTGCCCTTGCCCAGGAAGCCCAGGTTCATGGGCAGGCCGTCGGCGGCCTGCAGCATGCGGTGAATGTTCCATGGGCCGGGGGTGCAGGTGGTGGCGTTGGTGCCCGTGGCCGGCCCCGTGCCGCCGCCCAGCATGGTGGTGATGCCGCTCATGAGGGCTTCCTCCACCTGCTGCGGGCAGATGAAGTGGATGTGCGCATCGATGCCGCCCGCCGTGGCGATGAGGCCCTCGCCCGCGATGGCCTCCGTGCCGGGGCCCAGCACGATGTCCACATCCGGCTGCACATCCGGGTTGCCCGCCTTGCCAATGGCCGCGATGCGCCCGTCGCGAATGCCGATGTCGGCCTTGACGATGCCCCAGTGATCCACGATGAGCGCGTTGGTGATGACCACATCCACCGCCTCGGCGCTGCCGCGCTGGCTCTGGCCCATGCCGTCGCGGATCACCTTGCCACCGCCGAACTTGACCTCCTCGCCGTAGGTCGCGTTGTCGGACTCCACCCGCACCCACAACTCCGTATCGCCCAGCCGCACGCTATCGCCCGTGGTGGGGCCGTACATCTCCGCATAGGCGGAACGCTCGATGGTGCTCATGCCTCCTCCTGCAGATCGCCCATGATGGCGCCGTTGAAGCCGAAGATGCGCCGCGCCCCCGCGTATTCCACCAGTTCCACCTCGCGCTGCTGGCCGGGCTCGAAGCGCACGGCGGTGCCAGCGGGGATGTTGAGCCGGAAGCCGCGCGCCTGCTCCCGGTCGAAGGAGAGGCCCGCATTGGTCTCGTAGAAGTGGTAGTGCGAGCCCACCTGGATCGGCCGGTCGCCGGTATTGCTCACCATCAGGCGGCGGGTGCGGCGGCCCGCGTTCAGCTCCAGCGTGCCGGCCGAGGTCTCGAATTCACCGGGGATCATGGGGCCTCTATGCGATGGGTTGGTGCACGGTCACCAGCTTGGTGCCGTCGGGAAAAGTCGCCTCCACTTGCACCTCGGGGATCAGCTCCGGCACGCCCTCCATCACGTCCTCCCGGCTGAGCAGTGTGGTGCCGTAACTCATCAGCTCGGCCACGGTGCGCCCGTCGCGGGCGCCTTCCAGGATCGCCGCGCTGATGTAGGCCACGGCCTCCGGATAGTTAAGCTTCAGTCCGCGGCCCTTGCGCCGCTCGGCCAGCAGGCCTGCGGTGAAGATCAGCAGCTTGTCCTTCTCCCTCGGCGTCAGCTCCATGGGTGCTCCGGTCTCGGTGGTTCGGGTTCGTTCACGTCCGCCAGATGCGGGGCGGGCACGCCACGCGACCCGCCAGCGCGGGGCGCAGCGCCTGCCAGGCGCGCATCAGCCAGCTACGCGCGCCGTCCGCATGGGCCACCAGGCACCGCGCGATCAGCACGCCGTTGATCTCGGTCACCCCCGCCAGTCCGCCCGGCGGGGGTGGGATGGCCGCCGCCCGCAGCGGCTCGGCCAGCCCGCCCTCCGGCGCCACGGCCCATAGCGTGGCCGTCACGGGCCGCCCCGCGAGGCCCCAGGGCGCCTGCAGCAACTCGGCACCGCCAGAGCAGCGAGCACGCTCGTGCAGCAGCGGGCGGCCCTCACGCCACAGCTCCAGGGTCTGCCGCACCTCGCCATGGGCGAAGGCCTCGCCCGCGGCCGGGCGGCCCAGGCAGAGCACCTCCCAGCCCACGAAGCAGGCCCGCGTCGCCAGGTGCACCCGCGTGGTCTGGCGGGCCAGCGCACCGGCGAAGGCGATGGTTTCCTGGGGCAGCCATTCCAGCACGCCGCCATCGGCCACGCGCAGGGTGTTCGTCAGTTCCGCCCACGGACCGCCACTGCGATAGAGCTTGCCTGCTGCCGGCGTGGTCACGAGCGCATGGGCGTCTGCTTCCACCGCCACGTCCAGCGCCAGCCGGTCGCCCCCCACCACGCCACCGGGCGGGTGCAGCACGTAGACGTGGCACACCCCAGGCCCCTCGGGATAGAAGGGGCGCTGCACCTGCAGCGGGCCGTTGTGGCGGCGCCGCGCCAGCACCGTGCGCTCGCCCGCGCGGGCGAAGCCCAGCTCCAACTCCGCCGCCCAGCCCGTGCCCGTGGGCGCCGAGCCAGCCCCGCGCGGTGCCGGCTGGCGTGGGGAATCGTCGGGGGCATGCGCCAGCATGGGATGGGCCGGGGTGGAGGGAGCGGCCCCCACCGGCGGCGCGGCGAGGGGGCGGGTCACACTTGCAGATGCTGCTCGATGAGGCGGTCGTTCAGCTCGGTCATCTCGCCGGCGGCCACGGAGCGCCCCTTGTCCATGATGCAGAAGTGCTGCGCCACCCGCCGCGCGAAGGGCACCTTCTGCTCCACGAGCAGCACGGTCAGTCCTTCTACCGTATTCAGCCGGGTAATGACATCGCCGATCTCCTGCACGATGTTGGGCTGAATGCCCTCCGTGGGCTCGTCCAGCAGCAGCAGGTCGGGACCCATGGCCAGCGCCCGCCCGATGGCGAGCTGCTGCTGCTGCCCGCCCGAAAGATCGCCGCCGCGCCGCCCCAGCATAGTGCGCAGCACGGGGAACAACTCGAAGACGAGCGGGGGAATGCGCCGGGCCTTGTCGCGCCGGGCGGAGAGGCCCACCAGCAGGTTCTCCTCCACCGTGAGCTGCGGAAAGATATCGCGTCCCTGGGGCACGTAGCCGATGCCCATGCGCGCACGGGCATCCGGGGAGCGGCCGCTCAGCTCGTCGTCCCCCAGGCGGATGCTGCCGGAGCGCACGGAGATGAGACCCATCAGGGCCTTCAGCAGCGTGCTCTTGCCCACGCCGTTGCGACCCATCAGGCACGTGCAGCGCCCACGTGGCACGTCCAGCGAGACGTCCCACAGGGTATGGCTCTCGCCGTAGAACTGGTTGAGGCGGTCAATCTTCAGCATGCTCAGCTCCCCAGGTAGACCTCTACCACGCGCGGATCGCGCTGCACCTCCGCCATGGGTCCTTCGACCAGCACCCGGCCCTCGTGCAGCACGGTCACGTGGCGCGCAATGCTGCGCACAAAGTCCATGTCGTGCTCCACCACCACCACGGTGTGCTCGCCCGCCAGGGAACGAAGCAATTCGGCAGTGCGCTCCGTCTCCTGGTGCGTCATGCCGGCCACGGGTTCGTCCACCAGCAGCAGGCGGGGATTCTGCATCAGCAGCATGCCGATCTCCAGCCACTGCTTCTGGCCGTGGGCCAGCAGGCCGGCCTGGCGGCGCGCCACGTTCTGCAGCCCGATCTGCTCCAGCACTCGCTCGATGTGGACACGTTCCGCCGCGCTGGTGCGGGCGAAGAGGTTGACCCACACCCGCTTGTCCGGCGCCATGGCCAGTTCCAGGTTCTCCTGCACCGTGTGCGCGGGGAAGATGGTGGGGCGCTGGAACTTGCGCCCGATGCCGGCCGTGGCGATCTGGTGTTCGTCCATCCGCAGCAGGTCGATCCGCTGTCCGAAGTACAGCGAGCCCTCGTCGGGCTTGGTCTTGCCGGTGATCACGTCCAGCAGGGTCGTCTTGCCCGCGCCGTTGGGGCCAATGATGCAGCGCAACTCGCCCTCGGCCAGATACAGCGTAAGGCCGTCCAGGGCCTTGAAGCCGTCGAAGCTGACCGTGATGCCCTCGGCATAGAGGATCATGCCGTGGCTGGTATCGGGCGGCGGCCCAGCCTCCGGCGCGAGCGTGCCGTGGTGTTCCGTCATGGGTTCCGGGCTCCGGGTGGGGTGTGGGTGCGCATCAGCGGGACACGTCCTCCGATGTCTCGGGGAGTGGTTCGGGGGCAGGCGCTGGCCTGGGCAGCCCGGCCCGCAGCACGGGCAGGCGCGCCAGCAACTGCCGCGGACGGCCGGTGGTGAAGAGGCCCACGACGCCATCGGGCATGAACAGCGTGACGGCGATGAACAAAGCACCCAGCACGAACAGCCAAGCCTCCGGGAAGGCAACCGTGAACCAGGTCTTGCCCCAGTTCACCAGCACCGCGCCCAGGATGGCGCCAACCAGGGTGCCGCGGCCGCCCACGGCCACCCAGATCGCCATCTCGATGGAGTTGGCCGGGGCCATCTCGCTGGGGTTGATGATGCCCACCTGCGGCACGTAAAGCGCGCCGGCCAAGCCGCACAGCATGGCCGAGACGACCCAGATGAACTGCTTGTAGCGCACCGGATCGTATCCGGTGAACATCACCTTCTGCTCCGCATCGCGGACGGCACGCACCACACGGCCTGTGCGCGACGTTACGACCAGCCGGCACACTGCATACGACAGGAGCAGCGCCACCACGGAGGCCACATACAGCCCCAGCTTGGTGGAGGGCTCGGAGAGGGTGAAACCCAACAACTGCTTGAAGTCCGTCAGGCCGTTGTTGCCGCCAAACCCCGTCTCGTTGCGGAAGAACAGCAGCATCATCGCGTAGGTCATGGCCTGGGTGATGATGGAAAAATAGACGCCCCGAATGCGGGAGCGGAAAGCAAAGAAACCAAACACCCAGGCCAATGCGCCAGGCACCGCCAGTACCATCACGGCCGCGAACGGAAAGGACTCGAAGCCGTGCCAGTACCAGGGCAGGGCCTTCCAGTTCAGGAACACCATGAAGTCGGGCAGGCTGCTGCGGTAGACGCCCTGCGTGCCGATGGCGCGCATCAGGTACATGCCCATCGCATAGCCGCCCAGGGCGAAAAACACGCCGTGCCCCAGGCTGAGGATGCCGCCATAGCCCCACACCAGATCCAGCGCCAGGGCCACGATGGCGTAGCAGACGAACTTGCCCAGCAGGGGAATCAGATAGTCCGGGATGTGCAGGCCGCTCGCTGCCGGCAGCAGCCGGTTCAATGCCGGCACCACGACGAGGCCGAAGAACGCGAGCACGGCCAACGCCGTCCACCCGCGCGGGCCGTGGAAATCGAGCAGGCGATCCTTCATGATGCCGAACCCTGGCTGACGCAGCGGACGCTCATGTCTCCGCCGTGCGGCCCTTAAGGGCGAACAGCCCCTGCGGCCGCTTCTGAATGAACAGAATGATGAAGGTGAGCACCACGATCTTGGCGATCACGGCATCGGAGAAGGGCTCGATGAACTTGGAGACCACGCCCAGCCCGATGGCGCCGATCACCGCGCCCACGACCTTGCCCACGCCCCCCAGCACCACCACCATGAACGAGTCCACGATGTAGGACTGGCCCAGCTCCGGGCCCACGTTGCCGATCTGCGAGAGGGCCACCCCGCCCAAGCCGGCCACGCCGGAGCCCAGGGCAAAGGTCCACATGTCCACCAGGTTGGTGCGGATGCCCATGCCCGCGGCGATGGGCCGGTTCTGCGTGACGGCCCGCACGTGCAGGCCCAGCCGCGTGTGCTGCAGCAGCAGCCATACGCCGGTCACGGTGACGATCATCAGCACCACGATGCCCATGCGGTTATAGGGCAGCACGAGGCCCGGCAGCAGGCGGTAGCCGCCCGAGAGCCACGACGGATTGGCCACGGACACGTTCTGCGCGCCGAAGACCATGCGCACGCTCTGGATGAGGATCAGGCTGATGCCCCAGGTGGCCAGCAGCGTTTCCAGCGGCCGGCCGTACAGGAAGCGAATTACGCCCCGCTCCAGCACGATGCCCGCCACCGCGCACACGATGAACGCGGCGGGCAGAGAGGCCAGCAGGTACCAATCGAAGGCGCCGGGCAGATAGGTCTGGAAGAGCCCCTGCACCACGTACGTGGCGTAAGCCCCCAGCATCAGCATCTCGCCGTGGGCCATGTTGATCACGCCCATCAGCCCGAACGTGATGGCCAGCCCCAGGGCCGCCAGCAGCAGCACACTGCCCAGGCTGAGGCCATAGATGAAGTTGCCCGCAGCGCTGATCCAGGCTTGGCGGTGATCGATGGACTTGATGCCGGCCACCGCTGCGGCGCGCACTTCCGGGTCGGGCTCCCCGGGCGCGCCGTTGGGCAGCGTGGCGATGAGGTTCTCCAGGTCGGCCTTCACGTCCACCCGGCCGGAATCGCGCAACTCCTGCACCGCGGTGAGGCGCGTCCTGGCATCGCTGGACTGCAGGTCCAACCGGGCCAGGGCCACGGTTAGCAGCGAGCGGATCTCCGGTACGGTCTCCTTGGCCAGGGCGGCGCGGATGCGCGGGGCCTGGTCGGGGTCGGGCTGGGCCGCCAGATTGCGCGCGGCGGCCAGGCGCACTTCGGGATTGGCCGCGCCGAGGCGCAACTGCGCCATGACCGGCTCCAACTCGCGGCGCACCCGGTTGTTGATGATCGGTTCGTTGAGCTGCAGCCCTTTGGCAGACTGCTGGGCACCGGTGAGCGCGTCGGTGACGATGCCCTTGTCGTCGTCCGCGATGACGACGCGGCCATCGGGCAGGGTGCGCAGATTGCCGTTCATCAGGGCTTCCAGCGCGGGCAATGCGGCCGCATCGCTCAGTTCGCCCAGCTTGTCCACGCCGACCAGGATGGTATCGCGGTCGTCGCTGCCCAACTTGCGCACGGCCTGCGCCACCTCCGGCGGGACGGCCGGCGAGGCGGCGGAAACCAACGCGGGCAGGATCAGCAGCAGCGCCAGGGGCAGCCAGCGGGCGACGCGGCGGGCGGTGCGGATCAGCATGGCGGAGGGAGGCTCGCAGAAGGTTGGTGGATTGGGGGAAGGCGGCGGGCCGATGCCCGAGTCTGGATCAGGAACCGGCCCGCCACCCTGCCGTGCTCGGTGGTTGCGGGGCCCAGCGCAGGCCCCGCGGGCTCCACAGGCAGAGCCTACTTCATGGCGTACTTGCCTTTCGTGCAGTTGCCGCAGACCCAGGGGAAGGTCCAGTCGGCTTTCTTCTTGGCGCTGTCCGGCACGTATTTGCTCCAGGGCTGCGCGCGGACGGGGCCCTTGGTCTTCCAGACCACATCGAACTGGCCGTTGGACTGGATCTCACCAATGAACACCGGCTTCCACAGGTGGTGGTTCTTCTCGTCCAGGTGCACGTCAAAGCCGGACGGCGACTCGAAGTGCTGGTAGCCGAGGGCTTGGCGCACCGCATTCACGTCCGTCGTGCCGGCCTGATCCACGGCCTGGGCCCACATGTGGATGCCGATGTAGGTGGCTTCCATGGGGTCGTTGGTGACGCGCTTGGAGCCACCCGGCAGGTGGTGCTCCTTCACGTAGGCTTCCCACTCCTTCACGAAGGCTTTGTTCTCCGGCGTCTTGAGGGACATGAAGTAGTTCCACGCCGCCAGGTGGCCCACGAGAGGCTTGGTGTCCACCCCGCGCAACTCCTCCTCACCCACGGAGAAGGCCATCACGGGAATATTGGAGGCCTTGATGCCCTGGTTGGCCAGCTCCTTGTAGAACGGCACGTTGGAGTCGCCGTTGATGGTGGAGATCACGGCCGTGCGCTTGCCGGTGGCGAACTTCTTGATGCGCGCCACGATGGTCTGGTAGTCGCTGAACCCGAACGGCGTGTAGGTTTCCCAGATGTCCGAATCCTTGACGCCCTTGGAGTGCAGGAATGCCCGCAGGATCTTGTTGGTCGTGCGCGGGTACACATAGTCCGTGCCCAACAGCACGAAGCGCTTGGCGCTTCCGCCGTCCTTGCTCATCAGGTATTCCACCGCGGGAATCGCCTGCTGGTTGGGCGCGGCCCCGGTGTAGAACACGTTGTAGGACGACTCCTCGCCCTCGTACTGCACGGGGTAGAACAGCAGCCCGTTCAGCTCCTCGAACACCGGCAGCACGGACTTGCGGGAGACCGAAGTCCAGCAACCGAACACGACGGCCACCTTGTCCTTCTGCAGGAGCTCGCGCGCCTTTTCCGCGAAGAGCGGCCAGTTGGAGGCCGGGTCGACCACGATGGGCTCGAGCTTCTTGCCGAGCACGCCGCCGTGCTTGTTGATCTCCTCAATGGTCATCAGCGCAACGTCCTTCAGCGAGGTCTCGCTGATGGCCATCGTGCCGGAGAGCGAATGGAGAATGCCGACCTTGATGGTGCCAGCGGCCCGGACCGGCGTGGGAAGCGCAAAGACCGCCATGATAGCGAGAGTGAAGAGTAGATTCAGCCCCAACTGGTAGGGCGGCCGGACGGACTTGAGTCGTGGCATGTGGTTCCTCGTTCGCATGCGATTTGTCGAAAGCGGTGGGATTGTGCGGCTCCCCAGGGCACGTTGATCCCGCATCCCCCGAATGCTCTCAGTGTGGACACCACGGCATTCTGCATCACGCGAGCCATGCCGCGAGCGCCTGTGATTCCAGGCACTTGCGCTGGGCGGTGATGTACCTTGGGAGGCGTAGCTGTACGAAATCGCGGCAGCTATGGGACGGACTGCCCAATCATTGGGCAAAGTCCGGCGGACGTTGACGGGGACATGCGGCCGTCAGACCGCGCAGGCTGCGGCTTGGCGAACTAACGGGACCTTGCGGATCCGCAGGGGTGGGACCGCGCGCGGCGAAATTCAGGTTCGGGGCCTACGGAAGGAGCGCGCCGGAGGCACGCCAGGGGCCGGGGATAGCGGGACGCGCGACGTGGGTGCAGCCAGTGCGGTGGGGCGTAATGGCGCTGCATCGGGGCGGGTGCCCGCGACGCAGCGAGACTTTGGCGATCGGCCCGTCCACGTGACCGCGGACGGGCTGCTTCATGAAGAAAGCGGCGTGCTTAGGAGGCCTGCTTCCGATTGATCTCGAGCTGGGCATCCACCAAGCGCACCGTTTCGTCCAGATCGTCCAGGTGCATGCCTTTCTGCTCGGCGATGGTCTTCACCAGGCTGTCCACCCGCTCGATGTTGGGTGCGCCGCCAAAGAGCGCCCGCGCGGCCGAGGAGGGCTTCACCAGACCCTTCGCAGCGTTCGCGTACTTCTCGAACGGCACCTGGTCGTCCGGGGCCGCCCCGAGAGAGCGCACCAGCTTGCCCACCCAGTCGTAGACCCCGCGCGAGCGCTCGAGATCGCTGTGCACTGCATCCTTGATGGAACGCATGCCACCGTCCTGCACGCAGCGATAGTTGCCCGCGACCAGCATGTTCCATTTCGCCAGGGGCACGAACACCGATTCGTGCACCTTGAGCTTCACCGGCAGTTCCACCTTGCCATCGCCGGTGTCGAAGCGGATGGCCTCGATGTCCGCCTCCAACTGGCGCAGGATCGCGGTGTGCGCGTCGGAATCGAAGCGCGCCGCCTTGAAGTTGGTGGGGAGCGCGACCTGCAGCACGTTCACGGGCTCTTCGGGAGGACGGAACGCTTGGGGATCCGGGCTGCACAGAGTCATGTAAGCAGGATCGAAATTGTCCCACACCTCGGGTTCCGTATAGGCGTGCCGCAGGGTCTTGGTATCCACACCGGGAATGCGAGCCAGGTAGGGCAGAGGCGGCATATTCATGATGGACATGCACGGTACCTTCGCCTTGGCCACGGCATCCAGCAGTTCCCGCACGCCGGGAGACTTGTACTGGGGCTCCTGCATGGCCAGCACGACCAGGTCGTAATCGGCCGGATTCACCTCGGACGTACCCGCGGCGGATACGGAGCCTGGAGCCTGGCGGGAGTCCAGTTCCACGAGGCCCTCGCGGCCCTTGACCGGCATCCGCACCCGGATGCCGTCCTTGTTGATGAGTTCCGCCTCGTGCGGCAGACAGACCAGCTTGGCCGTGTGCCCTGCGAGCACCAGCTTGATGGCGAGCAGAGAGCCATAGGAGGCTCCCATGATCAGAATGTTGTAGGTCTTTGCCATGAGCTTATCCTGACTCCAATGAATGGCAATTGATTCAAGGTGATATGCCGGGATGGTGGGAATGGCGTCACGCGGGCGCCATGCCGATATGCCCTGCATGAAACTGCCGGGCTGAACCTGCGTGCATCAGCCTTCCCGCGGCGCTGCGCCCACGCGGCTTGCCTTGGCCCGGCTCTATTCTGCGCGCGCCCGCCCAGGGGGGCTTTGCGCTATATCAAGCCGTGGCACCGCCACGACCCGGCATCGGCGTGCGGCACATTCGCGTCGGTCACAAGCCGCAGCCATGGCGACTGCGGGCCGCTTCGCCCGATGTCCGACAACCTCTGCTGTGGCAACAAGCTATCACACCCGTCTGTCCCATGCGCGCGACGGTCCGTGCAGCGGCAAGGCCGCTGTGCTCCGGCATCACCCTTCGTTGCGTAACTGTAGTTGTGACACTTCTGCGCTAGCGGTTCAACGCAAGACCGGAGCCCGGCCGCGCGTCCCACGGTCAGCGGCGGTGCCACACCACCCGGCGCGCCGGGATCCGGCGCTGGCGCCCCCCGTGGCGAGGTGGGTGCCAACCCGGAGGCAACGTACTTCTGGAATATTGTCACCGACGGTTGGCCGGGATTGGGGCACCTTGAAAGCATCGGGAGCCGCCGGTGGGGTAAGGGTGCGCGACGCATGGCACCTCCCACCGTCATCGGATTGGTCCGCCGGGTCCCCAACCCTCTTCGGCAGGAGTGCTCGCATGAAAGCAACGTCCCGACGTCGCGCGCTGATCTACGTGTCCGCGGCGGTGATCCTTGTCGCGGCAGGCTATCTGGCGCTACGGCCAGACGTTGGTGCCGACGCGGGGAGCACCACTCACGCGATCCAGTATCTCGGCCCTACTGCGGCCCAGGAGTTCCTGCAGACCGACCCCAAAGCGGTCCTGGTGGATGTGCGCACCCCGGCCGAGTTCCAGTCCGGCCACCTGCAGGGCGCGATGAACCTGGAACTGGATCGGCTGGAAGGGCTGGCCGCCCAGGCGCTGCCGAACAAGGATGCCCACTTGGTCGTGTATTGCCATTCGGGCAATCGCAGTTCCTTCGCGGTGACGATTCTGCAGAGGATGGGTTACACACACCTGGTCGACGTCACCGGCGGCATCGCCGCGTGGGAGCAACAGGGCTTGCCCGTGGTGCAAGACTAAGGTGGGGCGTCCTGGCCTTTGTCAGCGCCGCTCAGCCCGTTCTCAGGCTCAGCTATCGAGGCTCGATCGCCTTCGCGTGGTGCGCCAAGGGTGAAGTCTAGGAGGGTTGATCATCCGCACATTCCCTGAGAGGTGGTTGGTGCTCAATCAACAACCCAAGGAAGGAGCCCGGATGAACAATCACAGTCATGCCAGAAGGTACAGTGCACACGCGGGCCCTGCAGGCGCAGCTTATCGGGTAGGGGCAGTCCCCTGGGCGAGTCGCGGACGAGTTCGGCATTAGCGTGCGCCCGGTCTGCAAGTGGATGGCCCGCCTCAAGTCCTAATGGCCAGCGGGTCTGGAAAACTGATCCAAAGTGGTCCGGCGCACCGCCAGGTGGCTTGACCACTACAATCACCACCGCTCCCATGGAGGCATCGAACATCAACCGCCCATCGCTAGGACCTCCACGGCCCATGAACCGGACGCGATGACTTGTGAACATCGGTCATAGAATCTACGCTTAGCCTCCGTGAGCCGCAGCCTTCCGGGCCCCAGGGTATCGTGCCCACACTTCCATGAAGCGCTGCATCTCGGCAACCGTGCCAATGCTCATGCGGAAGCAGTCCGCCACGGGCTCCCGCTGCGGGCGCACCAGGATGTCGTGCGCCTTCAGGTACTCCGCGGCCGCCTGCGCGTCGTCCGGGCGCACCAGCAGGAAGTTCGCCTCGCTGGGGTAGAAGAACACCCCATGCTCGCGCAGGAAGCGCTCCACCATGGGCTTGGCGCGCTGCATGACCTCGGCCACATACGCCTGCCAGGCTTCCGGGCGGTCCAGTTGGGCCTCCGCCGCCACAACGGCCAGCGAGTTCACGTCGTACGGAATGCGCACCTTCAGCAGTTCGCCGATGAAGGCCGCATTGGATAGCGCATACCCTAGCCGCAGGCCGGCCAGCGCGAAGGCTTTGGAAAAGGTGCGCGTGATCACCAGGTTGTCGTAGCGATCCACCAGCGGCGCAGCGGTGGCCCCGGAAAACTCGTAATACGCCTCGTCCACCAGCACCGGCACGTCCGGGTGCGTACGCAGGATCGTTTCGATCTGCTCCAGGCTGGCCGTGGTGCCCGTGGGATTGTTGGGGCTCACCACCACGATCAGCCGCGTGCGGGGCGTCACGGCGCCCAGCACAGCCTCCAGCGGGAAGGCCATGTCCGCCCGCGGATACTCCGGCATGATCACCTGCGCACCCGCACTGCGCGCACAGGCGGCCGTCACGAAGAAGCCCGGCTTGGCCATCACCATTTCATCGCCCTCCTCCAGCAGGACGTGGGTGATGAGTTGCAGTGCCGAGTCCGAGCCGTTGGTGAGGAGCACCTGTTCCGGCCGCACGCCGGCATAGGCCGCCAGCTTTTCCGCGAACCGCCCGTAGGAGGGGTAGATGCGCAGGCGACCCGAATCGATGTACATCTTGAGGGCTTCGGCCACATGGGGTGGAGGCGGCTGGGTGGATTCGCTGAAGTCCAGCAGCAGGTAGTCGCGCTCCACCCGCCCCTCCAGCGGCGGGTTGTACACAGTCATGCGGGCGATTGCGTCGCGCACCTTCATCGGTCCAGCTTCCCTTGCAGGTGTTGTGTAGTTTCGCCGGCCGGCCACGCCTCCACAGCCCGGCCTTGGCGAATCTCGATATTGTCGCACAATCCCGCCTGCCGCGTAAGACGTTGCGGCGGCGGACCCAAGCGCCAGCGCCCCCGAGCGCGGTCTTTGACCGCACCCCGGAGGCGCGCCGCTGGCTCTGCGGGCGAAGCGGATCAGACAGGGCGCCCTGCCCCCCCGACCGCGGCGAGGCCCTTCTCATGACCGCGCGCTCCTGCTATGGCTGACGACATGGAGACACTGCTGAAGAACGTGCTGATGGCCCGCGTGTACGACGTGGCCATCCATACCCCGCTGGATGCCTCCGAACGGCTCAGCGCCGCGCTGGACAACCGCGTGCTGCTCAAACGGGAAGACCTGCAGCCCTGCTTCTCCTTCAAGGTGCGCGGGGCCTACAACCGCATCAGCCACCTTACGCCTGAGGAGCGGCGGCGCGGCGTGATCTGCGCCTCGGCCGGCAACCACGCGCAGGGCGTGGCACTCTCCGCGCAGAAGCTTGGGATCCGCGCCACGGTGGTGATGCCGCGCACGACACCCGCCATCAAGGTGGCGGCCGTCCGCGCCCTGGGCGCCGAGGTGGTGCTGGAGGGCGACAGCTACTCGGACGCCGCCGAGCACTGCATGCGCCTGGTGGCCGAGACAGGGATGACCTTTGTGCACCCCTTCGACGATCCCCTCGTCATCGCGGGCCAGGGCACCATCGGGCAGGAGATCCTGGAGCAATGCCCGGACGTGGATGCGGTGTTTGTCCCCATTGGGGGCGGAGGGCTCATCTCCGGCATCGGCGGCTACCTCAAGGCCCTGCGCCCGGAAATCCGCGTGATCGGCGTGCAGCCGGAGGACAGCAACGCCATGCAGCGCTCCCTGGCCGAGGGCAAGCGCGTGGCGCTGGACGAGGTGGGGCTCTTCGCCGACGGCGTGGCGGTGAAGCTGGTAGGCGAACACACCTTCGCTCTGGCCCGCTCCGTCATCGACGAGGTGGTGACCGTGACGACGGACGAGATCTGCTCTGCCATTAAGGCGATCTATGAGGACACGCGCTCCATCATGGAGCCGGCCGGAGCCCTGGGCGTGGCGGGGCTGCGCCGATGGGCGGCGGAGAATCCGGGCCAGGGGCGCGCGCTGGTCGCGGTGAACTCGGGCGCCAACATGAACTTCGACCGGCTGCAGTTCGTGGCGGAGCGCTCTCTCACCGGCGAGCACCGCGAGGCGCTCTTCGCCGTGACCATTCCGGAAACGCCGGGCGCCCTGCGCTACTTCTGCGACAATCTGGTGGGCGAGCGGAACATCACCGAGTTCAACTACCGCCTCAGTGGCCGCAATGAGGCCCACATCTTCGTGGGCATCGGCATGAGCGACGTCGCGGAGCGGGCCGCCTTCCGCGAGCGGCTGCAGGAGGCCGGCTTCGCCTGCACCGACCTGACGGACAACGAGCTGGCCAAGACCCATGTGCGCCACATGGTGGGCGGCCGCTCCCAGGAGACACGACGCGAGGTGCTCTACCGCTTCCAGTTCCCGGAGCGGCCGGGCGCCCTCATCCACTTCCTGAATTCCATGAGCCCCGCCTGGAACATCGCCCTGTTTCACTACCGCATGCACGGCGGCGACTTCGGACGCGTGCTGGTTGGCTTCGAGATCCCCGAGGGCGATGCGCAGGCCTTCCAGAACTTCCTGCAGAACCTCCACTACGCATACGTGGAAGAAACTCAGAACCCCGCCTACCAGCTCTTCCTCTGATTTTCCGCAGCACCGCGGCCGCGCCACTGCACCCTGCCCGTCACCGCAGCCAGGGCGTATAATAGTGCCAGGGAGGGGGGTGTTCTTCGAGCGTGTCAAAGCCGGGCAATCCCTGAAATCCCGGCGGCGTGTCCTCCGCTCCGCACCCTTATGAGCGAGGTCGCATATGGATCGCATCACGATGCTCGACCTGCAGGCCCTGTGGAATGAAGCTTCGCAGCCTTGCGTGTCCATTTTTCTCCCCACGCACCTGAAAGGGGCGGGCACGCAGAACGATCCGATCGTGCTCAAGAACCTGATGCGGGATGCTTCGGAGCAGCTTGTGCAGATGGAATTGCGCGAGCCGGAAGCCCGCGAGCTGCTGGCACCTGTGGAGGCCATCGCGGGCAATCAGGCGTTCTGGAAGGAACAAGCGCCCGGGCTGGCGGTGTTCCGCTCCCCGCGCCTGTTCCGCACATTCCATTTGGCGCACGCGCCGGCGGAACGGGTTGTGGTTACGCGCCGCTTCCACACGCGGCCTTTGCTGCCCTGCCTGGAAGATAACGCACCGTTCCACGTGCTCGCCGTGAGTCTGAATGACGTGCGGCTGTTGGCAGCCACCGGCAGGGAGATTCAGGAGTTGCCCTTGCGCGATGCTCCGCGCAGCCTGAAGGACTTTCAGAAGATGGAGGACAACCAGGGCGACGACCAATATCGCCAAGCGGGCCAAGGGGGTACGTTTGCCGCCGGCGGCCATCAGGCGGACCGCAAGGACGCCCAGCGCCGCTACCTGCGCGCCATCGCCAATGCCGTCGAGGCGCAGCTCAACGACAGTCGTGCACCGCTGGTCTTCGCGGGCGTGGAGATGTTGTTCGCGCAGTACCGGGAAGTCGCCGAGTCGGCCCGCCTCGTGTCGGAGCCTGTGGCGGGCAGCCCTGACCGCGTGAGTGCGGAGATCCTGCGCGATCAGGCGTTGCAGGTGCTGCGCCCGCTGTGGGAGGCGGAGCGCACCCAGGCTGCAGCGGACTATCGCCGGCTGGCCGGTACCGGCCGCACAGCGACAGGGTTGGCGCAGGTGCTGCCGCAGGCCGCGGCGGGTCGCGTGGATACCCTGCTGCTCGTGCGCGAGACAGAGCGCTGGGGGCACTTCGCAGACGGAGCACCGCTGGAAATCCACGAGCGCCCGGTGCCCGGCGACGATGAGTTGCTGGATCTGGCGGCGAGCCTTGCGCTGAAAGCAGGTGGGCGCGTGCTCACACTACCCGAGGCGCTTCTGGAACAGCCGGAAGTGGTGGACGGTGTGGCGGCGCTGCTGCGCTACTGATCGCGCACCGGCTTGGTCAGCCCAGTTCCGCAAGAATCCGCTCGCACGCGGCCACCGGATCGTCGGCTTGGGTGATGGGACGCCCGATCACGAGCAGGTCCGCACCCTGGGCCATTGCCTCGGCGGGCGCCAGGGTGCGGCGTTGATCGTCCGCCACACCGTGCCAAGCCGGCCGCACACCAGGGGTGACGCGCAACAGGTGTCGCTCCGGGTCGGCCTCCGCCAGCAGCGGCAACTCGGCCGGGGAACACACGATGCCATCCAGCCCCGCCTCCAGCGCCAGTCCAGTGAACGCCCGCACCTGTGGCTCCACGGCGCGGCCGAAGGTGGCCTCCGCCGCGGCATCGTCGAAGGAGGTGAGCACCGTCACGCCGAGCAGACGCGTGGCGGGATTCACACGGTCGCGGGCATTGCGGGCTGCCGCCAGCATGGCTGCACCCCCGGCGCAGTGCAGCGTGATCAACTCCGCCCCGGCTTCCGCCAGCCGCGTCACCTGGTTCGCCACCGTGTTGGGAATGTCGAAAAGCTTCACGTCGCAGAACACATGGCCGTAAGCGTGCAGCCGTGCGATCACGTCCACCCCCGCCTGCAGCAGCAGATCGTTGACCTTGCTTCCCCAGACGCGGCCCGATAGCGCCCGCGCCAGCAGCACGGCCTCGGCCTCCGGCATGGCGTCGAGCGCCACGATCACCGGCTGCTCCCCGGCGTGTGCGGCCTCAGCGGGCATAGTCGGGATGCTCCTCGGGCTCCGCCCGCGCATCCGCCTCCCAACGCCGGAAGGCGGGCAGGGCCAGCAGGCGTTGCACGTACGCGGCGCTGAGCGGGTACGCAGAGAGGTCCACGGCGTAGGTGCGCAGGCGCGTGGCCACCGGCAGGTACATGCAATCGGCGATGCACCACTCGCCGAACAGGAACGGCCCGCCGGACTCAACCAGCAGCCCCTCCCACAAGGTGAGCAGGCGCTCCAGTTCCGCCTCCGTTGCCGAGTCGATACCCCATTGCAGAGACAGCGGCGCAGGATCGCGCGCGAGGTTCATGGGCATTCGCGAGCGCACGTTCGGGAAGCCCGCATGCATCTCCGCACTCACCGAACGGGCGCGGGCCCGCGCCGCGCGGTCGGCCGGCCACAGCCGCCCTCCGGCGTGCGCCTCGTTCACATACTCCAGGATCGCCAGCGAATCGTGCACGGTCAGCCCGTCCTCCACCAGCACGGGCACCCGTCCGGCGGACGAATGGCGCCGGATATCCGCCGCCGTCTCCGGCCGGAAGAGCTTGATCACGCGCTCCTCGAACGGCACCTCGGCCATCGTGAGGCCGATCCATGCGCGTAGCGACCAACTCGAATACTTCTTGTTGCCCAGCACCAGCAGGGACTTGGCCACGTCGGTCCTCTCGCAGTTTCAGGCGCGGCGGGAAGCCACCGCCTGCTCCAGTTCCGATACGGTCTCCGGATTGACCAGCGAGGACAGGTCGCCGGCCGGATCGCCGTTGTACACCGCCCGCACCAAACGACGCATCACCTTCATGTTGCGGGTCTTGGGCAGGTCGGAGACATAGAAGATCTCCCGCGGCCGGAAGGGGCGTCCCAGGCCCGCGGCCACGGCATCCATCAGCAGACCCGTCAATGCCTCGTCCGGTTCGACACCCGGTGCAGGGACGCAGACGCAGACCACGGCCTCGCCCTTCACCGCATCCGGTGCGCCCACCACAGCGGCCATGGACAGCTTGCCCGTGGCCAGCAGCACCGATTCCACCTCCGCGGGACCAGTACGCTTGCCAGCTACATTGAACACGTCGTCCGATCGCCCCGGGATGTACCAGAAGCCATCCTCGTCACGGTAGGCCGCATCGCCGTGTACCCACAGGCCCGGCATCTTGTTCCAGTACGAGTTCAGGTAGCGCCCTTCCGTGTCCTTCCATAGGCCCCGCGTGAGGCCGATGGAGGGCTGACGCATAACCAACTCGCCCTTCACGCCCGGCGGCACGGAGCGGCCCTCGGCGTCCACGATGTCCGCCCCGGAGCCGGGCATAGGACCATGGAAGGCGCAGGGCTTAGCCGGATGAATGGCGGTGGTCGACACGATGCCACCGCTCACCTCCGTGCCGCCAGCATAGTTATGGAAGGGCACGCGGCGCCGGCAGATATGCTCGAAGAACCAGTGCCAAGCCTCGGGGGTCCAGGCCTCGCCGGTGGACGTGGTGACCCGCAGCGAGGAGAGATCGTGCTTCTGCACGGGCTCCAGCCCGTAGCGCATCAGCGTGCGCACGATGGTGGGAGCCACGCCCAGGAAGCTCACTTGGTGATCCTCCACCAGGTGCCACATGCGATCCGGCTGCGGATAGTCGGGCCCACCCTCGGCCAGCACCATCGTGCCCTGCATCAGCGTGGCACCGAGGGCCATGATGGGCCCCACCACCCAACCCATGTCGCTCATCCATAGGATGCGGTCGCCCGGCTTGAAGTCCATCACCAGCCCCAGGTCCAGAGCCAGTTTGGCGGCGAACCCGCAGTGGGTGAGGATGGCGCCCTTGGGCTTGCCCGTGGTGCCGGAGGTGTATACCAGTAGCAGCGGAGCGTCCGCATCCACCGGCTCCGTGGATGCCTCGGCAGGCTGCGATTCCACGGCCTCGTGCCACCAGTGGTCGCGCCCGGCCTTCATGGGCACGGCGCCGTCGCGACCCTGAATCACCAGCACCCGGCGCAGCGTGGGCACTTGAGAGGCGGCCTCGTCCAGCACCGGCTTGAGCTGCACCGCCTGCCCACGACGTACGGTGCCGTCCACCGTGACGGCCCCCACCGCGCCCGCGTGGTTCATACGCTCCACCAGCGCGGAGACGCCGAAGCCGGAGAAGAGCGGCTGCACGATCGCCCCGATCTTCGCGATGGCCAGCAGCGCAGCCACGGATTCCGGCAGAAACGGAACGTAGAGCGCGATCACGTCGCCCACGCCGAAGCCCTCCGCGCGCAACCAGTTGGCACAGCGGCAAACGGCGGCGTTGAGCTCGGCATAGCTCCAGCGCCGCACGCCACCGTCCTCGCCCTCCCACACCAGCGCGTCGCGGTCGGCCAGGGCCTCCTGGTGCCGATCCAGGCAATTGAGCACGATGTTGCTGGTGCCGCCAACGCACCAGCGGGCCCAGGGGGCTCCACGGGAGAGATCCACCACCTGGTCGTAGGGTTGGTAGAAGCGCAGGCCCGTGTGCTGGATCACGGCATCCCAGAACCACGCCAGATCCTCCTCTGAGCGCCGCAGCAGCGTCTCGTAATCCGGCACGCCCGTGGCACGCAGGAAGGCGACGATGTTGCTCTGTTCGATCTGCTCTGGGCTGGGCACCCAGGCGATGCCCTCCGCTGTATTGCTTGTATTGCTCGGCATGGTGCTTCCCCTGCTTGTTGATCGGCCAACAGGCCGCGGCGGGGCTATCCTATGCGCATTGCTAGCGGCGGGGCAAGGCAGCGCAGTGGGGCGCGGGAAGCGCGACGCCAGCGCTCCCGAGGCCCCGCTTGAGCCTGTTCGCACCGCCGACCCTTTCCATCGAGGGCGGTCCCCGCTAAGACATAGGCTTCAACCGCCACAATCCGGGATTGACTGGGGGCCGCAGGGCCTCCGCCGCAGCCCACCGCCGAGGAGCCGCCCATGGATTTCGGTGTCTACATCTTCCCCACGGACTTCTCCATCCATCCGGCCGAGCTGGCGCGCGAGGCGGAAGCGAGGGATTTCGCGGGCCTGCTGGTGCCTGAGCACACGCACATCCCTGCCAGCCGCGAAAGCGCTTGGCCGGGCGGAGGCGACCTGCCTACCGAGTACTCCCACAGCCTCGATCCCTTCGTGGCCCTGACGGCCGCGGCCGCGGTCACCAAGCGCCTGCAGGTGGGCACGGGCATCTGCCTGGTGGTGGAGCGCGACCCGATCGTGCTGGCCAAGGAGGTGGCCAGCCTGGACTTCGTTTCGGGCGGGCGCTTCCTGTTCGGCATCGGCGGCGGTTGGAACCGCGAGGAGATGGAAAATCACGGCACCGACTACACCCAGCGCTGGACGTTGCTGCGTGAGCGCATCGAGGCCATGAAGGCCATCTGGACCGAGGATGAAGCCACTTACCACGGCAAGTTCGTGAACTTCGACCGCATCTGGAGCTGGCCCAAGCCCGCGCGCAAGCCGCACCCCCCGGTGATTGTGGGAGGCAATGGCGAACGCACCCTGCAGCGCGTTGTGCGCTACGGAGACGAGTGGATGCCCCTGGGTCGCGGTGACCAGTCGTTCGGACCCCGCATCAAGGAGTTGCAGGAGCTAGCCGCTCAGGCCGGCCGTTCACCCATTCCGGTCAGCGTGTTCGGCTCGCCCTCCAAGCCAGGCATGCTGGAGCAGCACCAGACGGACGGCGTCTCGCGCATCTACTTCCCGCTGCCCCCGGCGGATCGGGAGAAGGTGCTGCCCCGCCTGGACCGACTGGTGGCATTGGTCCGCGAGTTCAACGGCGCCTGAGTCTGGGCGTCGCGGCACCCTTTGCAGGAGGAGCCCATGGAATACGGCATCATGATGTTCCCCTCGGACTTCTCCATGCCGCCCGGGGACTTCGCCCGGGCCGTGGAAGAGCGGGGCTTCGAGTCCGTGCTGTTTCCCGAGCACACGCACATCCCGGCCAGCCGCAAGACGCCGTTCCCCGCGGGGGGCGAGCTGCCGCAGATCTATTCGCACGGGATGGACCCCTTCGTGGCGCTCACCGCCGCAGCCGTCGCTACAACCCGGCTGCGCATCGGTACGGGCGTGTGCCTGGTGGTGGAGCGCGACCCCATCACACTGGCCAAGCAGGTGGCCAGTCTGGACCTCGTCTCGGGCGGGCGCTTCCTGTTCGGCATCGGCGGCGGCTGGAACCGCGAAGAGATGGAAGACCACGGGACGGACTACGCCACACGGTGGACGCTGCTGCGCGAGCGCGTCGAGGCTATGCAGGCCATCTGGACCCAGGACGAGGCCACTTATCATGGCCAGTTCGTGAACTTCGATCGCATCTGGAGTTGGCCCAAGCCGGTCCAGAAACCTCACCCACCCATACTGGTGGGGGGCAACGGTGCCCGCACACTGCAGCGCGTGGTGCGCTACGGCGATGAGTGGATGCCCATTGCGCGGCCGGGGCTGACCTTCGGCGACCGCATCAAGGAGTTGCAGGATCTGTCAGCCAAGGCTGGGCGCGGACCCATCCCGGTGAGTATGTTCTACCTCTCCAGCACGCCCAAGAGTGTGGAGGAGCACCAACGCGAGGGTGTCTCGCGCCTCGTCATGGCGGTAAACTCCGCCGGCGCGGATGAGGTGCTGCCACGGCTGGACCGCTTGGCGGCGCTGGTGCGGCGATTCGAAGGGAACTGAACCCTAACGACGAGCGAGCATGCAACGACTGCAAGGCAAGATCGCCCTGGTGACCGGCGCGGGAGCCGGCATTGGGGAGCAAATCTGCTACCGCTTTAGCGAGGAAGGCGGCACGGTGATCGGCATGGATCTCAACGACGAGGCGTTGCAGCGCGTCGCCGCGGGCGTGCAGAAGCGCGGTGGGAGCCTGCACACCATCGTGGCGGACGTCTCGCGGGAGGCCGATTGCCGCCGCGCCGTGGACGAGGTACGCGAACGCCACGGCGCCGTGCACGCACTGTGCAACGTGGCTGGCATCGTGGACGGAGGCACGCTGGTGGACGCCAGCGAAGAGAGCTGGCAGCGCTCCCACGACATCAACGTCAAGGGCATGTGGTACGTGTGTCGGCTGGTCGTGCCGCTGATGATCGCCTCCGGCGGCGGCAGCGTCGTGAACATCTCGTCGGTCGCGGGGCCCTTCGCCGTCAAGGACCGCGGCGTCTATTCGGTCACCAAGGCAGCCGTGATCGGGCTGACCAAGAGCCTTGCCATCGACTTCATCGGCCAGGGCATCCGCTCCAATGCCATCTGCCCCGGCACGGTGGAAACGCCCTCCTGGCACGGCCGTGTGAATCAGGCTGCCGACCCGGAGCAGGCGCTGAAGGACTTCATCGCCCGCCAACCCATGGGCCGCGTGGGGCAGCCCCAGGAGATCGCCGCGCTGGCAGCCTATCTGGCCGCCGACGAATCGGCCTACGTGACGGGACAGGCCATCGCCATCGACGGCGGCATGACGATGTAGCGGGACGGCGCTAGGAGAGCACTTCCGGCACTGGCTCTCCGGCAGCCTGCCCGGGCGGCCAGGGGGAATCCAGCGCCTCGCGCACCGCGCGGAACAGCGCCGCGGGGCTGTAGGGTTTGCGGATGAGGTGGAAGCGGTGAGTGCGGACAAAGTCTTCGTCCAGCGAATCCGCCGCATAGCCCGTGCTGAACAGCACGGGCACGTCCGGTCGGCGCGCCTGGAGCGCCTGATACACGGCACGGCCGCCCTGCCGCGGCATGACCACGTCCAGCAGCGCCAAGTTGATCTCGCCCTCGTGCGCTTCGAAAACTTGTAGGGCCTCTTCCCCGTGGGTCGCCTGCAGCACCCGGTAGCCCTGGCTCTCCAGCAGGTGCACCACCAGTTGCAGCACGCCCGGTTCGTCCTCCGCCACCAGCACTGTTTCGCGTCCCCCCGCCATATCCGCCGGGTCGCGCTCGGCCGGCACTTCCGGTGTGGCCACCACTGCCGGTAGGTAGATGCGGAAGGTGGCACCACGCTCAGGATCGCTGTCCACCTCCATCAAGCCCTTGTGCTGCTGCACAATGCCATAGGCCATGGACAGGCCCAGTCCAGTGCCCTTCCCCGCCTCCTTCGTGGTGAAGAACGGCTCGAAGACGTGCTCGCGATCCTGCACGGCGATACCGCTGCCGGTATCAGCCACCGTGATGAGAATGTAGGGCCCCTGCTCGCACCAACCGTGCAGCCGCGAGAACTCCACATCCGCGACCATGCGCTCGGTCGCGATGTGCAGCGTGCCGCCATCGGGCATGGCGTCGCGAGCATTGACGCAGAGATTCAGGAGCACCTGCTCCAGCAGCGCCGCATCGGCCTGCACCACTGCCGGGTCGGCACGTGTGCTCAGTACCAGTTCGATGTGCTCGCCGATCACGCGCTGCACCATCTGCATCAGATCAGCGATAAGCCGGTTCATGTCCAGGTTGCGTGGCCGCAACATCTCGCGCCGGCTCAGAGCGAGCAATTGCCGGATCACCCGGGAGGCGTTCTCGGCCGCCTTCAGCACCTTGTCCAGATAGCCCGCGGCGGGACTGCCGTCCACCTTGCTGCGGGCCAACTCGCTGAATCCGCGGATGATCTGCAGAATATTGTTGAAGTCGTGTGCCACACCGCCCGCCAGTTGCCCAACCGCCTCCATCTTTTGCGCCTGGCGGAGTTGATCCTCCAGCCGCACGCGGTCCGAAACGTCGGCGACGGTGACCTGCACGGCGCGCCGGCCCTGCCACTCGATGGCCTGGAAGAACGCCTCCACCTGAATGCGCTGCCCATCGCGCCGCACGCCCGTCACCTTGATCTGCGAATCCCGGGGCCGGCCATCGCGGCCTACCTGTGATTGCCACGCAAGCACAGTCTCCGTTTCCTGCGGGTCCACCAGATCCTGCAAGGAGCCAAGGGCCATGATCTCCTCGGGGGAGTCGTAGCCGAAAATGCGCGCGAAGGACCGGTTCACGAATTGCGACACGCCACTGCGGTAGATCACGATGCCCTGCTGAGAGCCTTCGATCAGGTTTCGGAAGCGCTCCTCGCTGGTGCGCAGCGCGGACTCGGCACGCTTGCGTTCGGTCACCTCGCGGGTGGTGATCTGGGTGGCCCGCTCACCATTCCAGTTGACCGTGCGCGCATTGGTCTCCATCCAGATCAGGGTGCCGTCCAGGCGGTGCGCCTGAGTTTCATAGTAATTCGGCGCCGGCTCGCCGCGCATGCGTGCCCTGTGATAGCCCAGCAGGCGCTCGCGCTCTCCCTCGGGAAACGTGCCCTCATAGCTCCAGTGCGCCAGCACGTCTTCCGGAGAGGTGTACCCGAGGATATCCGCGTAGGCCTGATTGGCGAAGAGCGGCTTGGTATCGCGGATGATGACAACGCCCTGCACCGAGCCCTCGATCAGGTTGCGGAAACGCTCTTCGCTAGCCTGCAGCTCCTGCGCGGCGCGGTGCCGTTCCACGACGAGGGAAAGCTGCGTGCCAATCTGCGTCAGCACGTCCAGCATTCCCGGCGGCTCTGGCTCCTGTTCCTGGCTAAAGAACTCCAGCACCGCCACCGCCTCCTCTCCCATCAACACGGGTAGGACACACGCCGAGCGCAGCGGACAGTCCGGCAGGCGACGTGCGAAGACGGGATCCGTCTGAAGGTCCTCGACCCAGATGGGCGCCATGCGCCGAAGGGCGAGCCCAGGCAGATCTTCGTCCTCGAAGAAGTCGCGTTGCTCGGAAAGGGCGCGGAACTCCACACAAATGTCCGGTGGCTCCGCGTACCACAACCCGGTGGACACCAGGCGGGCCGGCCCGGCACCGTCGGGCAATATCACGTGGCCCAGCGACCAGCCGAGTGTGCTGCTGACCTCACCCAGGCAACCGCGCAAAGCCTCCTCGGGCGTTACGGCCTCATTGGCCAGCACCGCCACACGCTGGAGCAGGGCCACCTGCCCCATGGCCCGACGCGCAGCCTGCTCCGCCTGCCAGTGCTCCGTCATGTCCATCGAGAGCACCAGCACGCCCGTGATGGTCCCATCGTCATCGCGCAACGGGGCGCGAATCTGCTGCAGGTTCCGCACCTGACCCGCCGCATTGGAGCGGACGAATTCGTGCACAAGTGATGGCACCGTGCCGTCAAGGACCTGCCGGTCTCGCTCGACGGCGTCATCCACGCGCACATGGGGCGCATTCTGAAGATCGACCGTGCGCACACCCAGCACCTTGTCCTCCGACAGCCCATGGAATTCGCGCCAGGCGCGGTTGACCATAAGATAACGGCTATCACGGTCTTTGATGGCCAGCGCGTGCGGAATCGTATCGAAGACTGTGCTTAGGAGGCGCTGGCTGGCGCGCAGGGCCTGCTGCTGCTTCACCAACTCGCTGATGTCCACGTCCACCGACACAATCCCGGCGAGGTCACCGTCCTCGTTGCGCAGGCCGGTCTTGTAGGTGCGGATGATACGGTGCTCGCCTGAGCGCAACGTCAGCCCAATCTCCCCCACCACGAGCATGCCGCTCCCTGCCACAACCCGCTCGTCCAGCACGGCGAGTTGATCGGCCTCCTCGGGCGGACGCCGCGGCAAATCGCGGGTGTGCGTGTGCAGCACCTCGTGCGGCTCGTGACCATAGAACTGGTACCAGCCCGGGTTGACCATCAAGTAGTGGCTGCCCCGGTCCTTCAGCGTCAGCGGGAACGGAATGGTATCGAACACGGCCTGCAGCAGGCGCTGGCTGGCCTGCAGCTCGCGCTGAGCCTCGACGCGTTCACTGGTATCGCGCACGAATGCGGTGAGGACCGGACGCCCCTGCACCGCGACCTTGCCGATGGCCAGTTCGATCGGCAGTTCGGAGCCGTCCTTGCGCCGCCCGGTGATGGTGCGGCCCTGACCGAGCACGGTCACCTCGTCCGAGCCGCCGAAACGTTCCATGTGCTGACTGAGCTCGCTGCGGTCGGGCTCCGCCAGCAGCTCGGTCACACGGCTGCCGACCAGCTCTGAGGCCGTGTATCCAAACATCCGCTCACCGGCCGGATTGACGGAGAGCACCGTGCCGGACGCATCGACGCAGACGATGGCGTCCACGGCCGTCTCGATCACCGATCGGCCAAAGTCCTCACTCTCCGCCAGCCGCTGGACGAGCGGCGCGATGCTGCGCAGCACGGGCAGCGCACCCAGCAGCACGCACAGCACCACCAGCGCTCCCCCCAGCACGCCACCCACCACGTAGGGTGCCCGGAGATCCCAGAGGTCCGCTTTGGCCACGATACCGAGGCCTAGCCGCGGCACGGGCCCATAGGCGGCCAGCACCTGGACCCCACGGAAGTCCCGACCGACCATGGTGCCGGTCTGGTTGGCCACGGCGCGCCACATGGGGTCGGCCAATCCATTGGGCTTCGGCAGCGTGGATACGAGCTTGGCTTGGCCATCCTCGGAGCCGGCCACGCAATGCAGACCGTCCGCGTCTTTGTACCCGAACAGCACTTGGCCCGTGCGACCGAGCAGGGGATAGCCCTCATGTGCAGCCCGGAGCTGCATCAGGATTTCTGCAAACGAGTTGGGGACGTGGTGGTGATCGCCATGGGCGTCGTGAAAGCGCCGCATGGAATCGATCAGGCGCACCTGGGCGCTCACGACCAGCCGCAGCTGCGCGCTCGTGGCCGCCAGGTTCCGCCGGTACAGGGCGTAGTCGATGCTGAGGGTCACCAGCAGCGCGGCCAGGGAAACCCCCAACAGTACGCGCACCTGATGCCTGCGAACTGGACTCACTTTGCCCCCGGTTGGGTTGGGTGCACCGCACGAAATGCCCCTGCCGGGCTCCTCTCCTGCTGCGGTCACCCTCTCGAACTGAAACGCTGAAAAACGGTTTCGGTTTGACCTCCACGGCCGCTCACGCCGCCGCGCCGCCTGCCGCGTAACCTAGCGGCTGAAGTCCACCGCCACGGTATTGCCACCACTGATCAACACGCCCACCCGCTCGCCAGGCTCCGGCCGGTAGCGGCCAGCCAGCAGCGCTCCGAAGGCCGCCGCGCCACCCGGCTCCGCCACCACCCGCAGAGCCTTCCACAGGGCTTCCTGCGACTGTCGGATCGCCTCGTCGGGCACCCGCACCACGTGCTCGACGAAGTGTTGCGCAAGCGGGAACATCAGCTTGCCCACCTGTCGTGGCGCGAGCGAATCGGCCGCGATTCCGCCCGCCGGCGCATCCACGGGCTCCCCGGCCTCCAGGGCGCGCGTCAGCGTAGGCGCTGCTTCCGGCTCGACGCCCACGACCCGCAAGCGCCCGGCATACCAAGCGGCGATGCCGCCAATGAGGCCCCCACCGCCCACGCCCACCAGCAGCGTATCCAGCGTGGGGGCCTGGGCCTCCAGCTCCAGGCCCAGCGTAGCCTGCCCCAGCAGCGTCTCGGCCTGGTCGAATGCGTGCACGGGCAGGGCGCCGGATTCCGCGATCCAGACCTCGCTCGCCGCCAGGGCATCGGCGTATCGCTCTCCGGTCACCACCAGTTCCGCACCATACTCCCGGATGCGCGCGATCTTGGCCGGCGAGGAAACCGTGGGCACGAAGATGTGCGCAGAAATAGCCAGCTTCATGGCCGCGTAGGCCACCGCCGCGCCATGGTTGCCGCCCGAGGCCGCCGCCACGCCCACGCGCGGCACATCCCGCAGAAGCAGGTTCGCGAACGCCCCGCGCGTCTTGAACGAGCCGGCGTGCTGAAGCTGCTCCAGCTTGAAAGTGAGCGGCTGCGGGGCCAGCCCGAAGTCCGCACCGTCCGCCTCCACCACCGGCGTGCGGCGGATGTGCGGCCGAATTCGCTGCTCTGTCGCTTCGATGCGTTCGCGGCTGATGTCCATCTCACTCATGGCGTGTCTCGTCACCTCGTGCGGTTCAAACCCAGGGCCCCGGGGCCGGACTCGGCATCAGGCCACGACCCGCCAGCCGATATCCAGCGCATCGCCGCTCTCGTCGCAGGTGGCCTCCAGCCGCAAGGCTCGATTGTGCACCGCCAGGGCCCCCTCCCACAATGCATTCCAGGCGGGGAACGCGGCGCGGGCCATCGGTTCCCCGGCCAGCAGCCGCCAGCCACGCATGCGCACGCCGGGTGCGCCCCGCTCTTCCATGGGTTGCACATCCTCGCCCTGCGCCACCAGCAGCGCGGCCAACAGGGCCGCGAACGCCCCGGCGTCCGTCCCGCGCACCTCCAACAGCGCGGCCACCTCGTCGTAGAACTGCATGCCGATCAGCCGTGCCGCGTGAGCCGCCACCGCACCACCGCGCTCGGGCCCCAGGACGTCCAGCACCACCGGCAGGATGGTGCGCACGTAGGCCATTGCGTAGTTGCGCATGGCCTTGCGCAGCCGCTCCGGGGGCCAGTCCGCCGCGGGCGGCCGCGGCATCGCCGCAGGGTCGTAGGGCGGGGCTGCCTCGCCCGGACTGAAGCGCAGGCGCTCCTCGGGGGCCAGCTCGTGGTCGTACTCCAGGTAGTAGCCCTCCAGGCCGGGGTGGCCCTCCACCGTCTGGCCCGTGCACACGAATCCCAACTGCGGATTGTCCAAGGTGACGCCGTTGTGGGCGTGCCAACCACGCAGCATGGCCGCGGAAACCGCCGCGGGTACGCCACACACCGCCGTACCGGCCCAGATCCAGCGCGGGGGCGGATAGCGCACCCAGGCCTTGCGGTCGGATTCCCGCGCATAGGCCACCTTCACGCCGCCCATGGCGTTGGAGAGGTAGTGATACTGCGCGCAGGCCACGGCGTCCGGCAGCTCACGCAGCCCCAGCTTGGCCAGTCCCGGCAAAAACAACGCCTGCTGCTGGCGCCGGAACGTGTGAAACACCACCTCGGCGGCGTCATGCTCCCCGCAGCGCGTCACCACGGAGAGGATCAACCCCGTCAGGTAGGCGTGGTACAGCGTCTCCACCGCCCGCCACGGCCGGTGCGCGGGGGCGGTATCGGAATACGCGATAGCCATCGGCAAGGATTCGCTCGGTTGTGTCGTCTCCGGTGGAGTCCATTCATACGCCGCCGCAGCCGGCGCGGCAACGGGAGGCAGACGAGCGCTCACATCCGGCCCGCACTGGCCATTAACGACACAGCCCGGGGGTCCGGCTCCTCGCTGAGCCCGGGGGCAACGGCTACTGTCATGTCGAGCGGAGCGAGACATCTGCTGTTTGCGCCAATCCAGCGGTACACAAGCCAGCCGGCCTGCCTGACCGCCGCGCATTGACACTCTGCCCAGTGGGCGGGTAACGAGGGGAACGCCTTCCCGCAAGCCTCCCAACCGCTGCGAGCGCCATGTTCACACTGGCCTTCCTGGAGCCCGGGCACTTCCACGCGGCGCTGACCCTGCGCGAGCGTCATCCCCTCGTGCGCGACGAAGTGTTCGTGTATGCGCCGCCGGGGCCGGAGCTGGACGCGTTCCTGGAACTGCTGCGCGCCTTCAATGCCCGCGCGCAACAGCCGACCGAGTGGCGGCCCACGGTATACGCCGGCAAGGCGCCCCTGGAGCGGCTGGTGGCCGAGCGGAACGCCGATGCCGTGGTTTTGGCGGGACGCAACGACACCCGAATGGGCACCATTCGCCGCCTGCACGCGGCCGGCCTGCACGTGCTGGCCGACAAGCCGTGGGTCACGGGGCCCGAGTGCCTGGCCGACCTGGAGGCAGCCATGGACGCCGCGGGTGCGCTGGCCATGGACATCATGACCTCGCACCATGAGCTGAGCGCCCGCCTCCAGCGCCTGCTGGTAGGCCGGCCGGAGGTGTTCGGCACCTTCCGCACGGACACCGCGACAGGCCCGGCCATTTCCATCGAGAGTACGCACCACCTCTACAAGCGGGTCAACGGCGTACCGCTCGTCCGCCCGCCCTGGTACTTCGATATCCGTGTGCAGGGCGACGGCATCGTGGACGTGCCCACGCACTTGGTGGATGCGGTGCAGCGGATCGTCGGCGAACCGTCGCTGGACTTCGCCCGCGACATCGCCCTGGAGCAGGCGCGCCGTTGGGCGACACCGGTGCCGCGCGAGCGCTTCACGCAGATCACCCAGGTGGCCGACTTCCCGGACGCGCTGGCCCCCTGTCTGCGTGACGGTGTGCTGCACCTGCTCTGCAACGGAGAGCTGACCTACCGCCTGCGCGGGATTCCCGTGCGCCTGCGCTCCGAGTGGCATCCGGAGGAGCCCCCGGGCGGCGGCGACACGCAGCACAGCCGGCTGCGCGGCACCCGGGCGGAGATCATCGTGGCGCACGGCCCGGAGACGGGATTTGTGCCCCGAGTCTCTGTGCTGCCCAATGCGGGCGAGCCGGACGTGGAGGCGGACCTGCGCCGTGCCGTGGCCGCGTGGCAGGGTGAGCTACCCGGGCTAGCGGTTGCCCACGGCGCCGATGGAGAACTGGTGCTGGAAGCCCCCACATCCTTGCACCTCTCCCACGAGGCACAGTTCGCGCGCGTGCTGGACGACTTTCTGAGCTGCCTGCGGTCGGGCGAATGGCCCAGGGAGTTGGCGCCCGCCCTGCGCTGCAAGTACACACTGCTCGCGCGGGCCGCCGCCCTGGCCCGTGCCAGCGGCTGACCCGGCCGGCGGTCTGGCCATGGCCGCGTTCCCGGCGCTATCCTGAACTTGGATGCAGCGACCGTGCGGAGGCCGCTGCCGGCGAGGAGCGCGGCATGCTGGCGGTTCGGGTGGAGGAGCTTACCAAAGACTTCGATGGCCTGAGGGCCGTCGATCACGTCTCGTTCAGCATCGCCGGCGGTCGCATCTTCGGGCTGCTGGGGCCCAACGGTGCCGGCAAGAGCACCACGCTGGCCATGCTTTCCACTGTGCTCCGGCCCACCTCCGGCGCGGCGTGGATCAACGGGTTCGATATCCGCAGCGATCCCTCCAGTGTGCGCAAGTCCATCGGCATCGTGTTCCAGGACCAGAGCCTGGACGAAGAGTTGACCTGCTACGAGAACATGGATTTCCACGGGCGGCTCTACCGCGTGCCGCGTCGCATCCGCCAGCCGAAGATCGGTGAGCTGCTGACCCTGGTGGGGCTGGCCGAGCGACAGGGCGACCTGGTGAAAACCTTCTCCGGTGGGATGCGCCGGCGCCTGGAGATCGCGCGCGGGCTGCTCCACGAGCCGCGGGTGCTGTTCCTCGACGAGCCCACGTTGGGGCTCGATCCCCAGACGCGCAACCACCTGTGGGCGTATATCGAGCGCCTGAATCGGGAGCGGGAGATCACGATCATCCTCACCACGCACTACATGGACGAGGCGGACAAGCTCTGTGACGAGGTGGCCATCATCGACCACGGCCGCATCATCGCATCGGACACGCCGGCGGCCCTCAAGCGGCAGATCGGCGGCGACGTGGTGATCCTGGAGTCGTCCAACAACGACCGCATCCTGCCGCACCTGCAGGCCCTGCCGGCCGTGAAGCAGGTGGAACTGCGGGACGGGGCTATCAGCATCAAGCTGGATCAGGCCGAGCGCCACATCGCGGAACTGGTCACGCGAGCCAGCCAGGATGGCGTCTCCATCAACTCCATCTCGGTGCACAAGCCCACGCTGGAGGACGTGTTCCTGCACTTCACCGGCCGCACCATCCGCGAGGAGGACGCCAGCGGCAAGGATCGCATGCGCATGGCGCGCAGGCTCTGGAGGCGGTGAGATGGACATCGTGTACACGATCTGGCTGCGGAACGTGAAGCGCTACCTGCGCTCGCGCAGCCGCATCATCGGCAGCCTGGGCATGCCCTTGTTCTTCCTACTGATCCTGGGCTTCGGGCTGAATTCGGTGGTGCGCGGGCCGCACATGGGCCATGGGTATGTCAGCTTCATCGTACCCGGCATCGTCTCCATGAGCGTGCTGTTCACGTCCATGTTCTCGGGCATCCAGATCATCTGGGACAAGCAATTTGGCTTCCTCAAGGAGACGCTCGTGGCACCGGTCTCCCGGCTGGAGATCATGCTGGGCCAGACCCTGGGCGGGGCCACCACTGCGCTGATCCAGGGGCTCATCATCCTGGTGCTCTCCCTGTTCGTGGGGCTGGAGGTGACGGGCCTGCCCGGCTTCGTGCTGGCCATCGGGTTCATGATCCTCATCGGCGTAGCGTTCACGGCGCTGGGCATCGCCATTGCCTCGCGTATGGAGGACATGCACGGCTTCCAGCTCATCATGAACTTCGTGATCTTCCCCATCTTCGGGCTCTCCGGCGCCCTGTTCCCCATCGACAGCCTGCCCGTGTGGCTGCACTCCTTGACACTGCTCGATCCGCTGACGTATGGCGTCGAGGGCATCCGCTACGGTCTGGCGGGCACCGCCCAGGTGGGTCCGCTGGTGAGCCTCTCGGCACTGGGCGCATTCACGGTCGTGATGGTGGGCATCGGCGCCTGGCTGTTCCGCGGCATCCAGATCTGAGCCTGCCCATCGGCATTCCGCGCACCAAGGCGGTACGCAAAGGAGAGTGAGGTGCAGTCCACACGCAGGCCCGCCCGCGCCGGAACAGGCCGACGGCCTCTATCGCGCAGGATGGCCCTCCGGCACGGCCAGCCCGCCCCGCGAACGTCGTCCCGCGCGGCCGCGCGCTGACCCCGCCCCATGCTGCTCTCCGATCTGGGCTCGCTCACCAGCGCGTTGGCACTGCTGGCGGCACTTTGTTTCGCAGCGGGCACGCTGCTGGCCAAGCGTGGCCTGCAGCACCTGGACTCCATCACGGGCGCGGTCGTCCAGATTGCCGTGTCTCTGCTGGCCTTCGTCCTGGCCGCGCCCTTCTCCATCGAGTCGGGCGACTGGCTCTCCCCGGCCGTGTGGGTCTTCGCCGGCATCGGCCTGCTGCGGCCCTCGCTCTCCACCATGCTGGCCTTCGAGGGCAACCGGCGCCTGGGCCCGACGATCACGGCCACGGTGGCGTCGCTCTCGCCCATCTTCGCTGTGACGGGCGGGGTGCTGTTCCTCGCAGAGCGGCTCACGTTGCCCATCGTGATCGGCACCGTGGGCGTGGTGCTGGGCGTGGGCGTGCTCTCCAGCAAGGGCCGGCTGCCGCGGAGCTGGCCCGTGTGGGCGCTGCTGTTCCCGCTTGGCGCGGCGCTGATCCGCTCGTCGGCCCACGTGGGCGCCAAGTGGGGCCTGCTGATCCTGCCCAACGTGGTGATGTCCGGGCTGGTGGCCTATTCCGTCTCGTTCGCGGTGGCCCTGGGCGTGCGGCTGTTGCGCGGACAACGCATGGGCCCACAGCCGCCCGTGACGCGCACCGGCGCCGCGTGGTTCGTGGCCTCCGGGCTCACGAATGCGGCCGCGATCTTCCTGCTGAACTCCGCGCTGATGCTGGGGCAGGTGGTGTACGTCTCGCCCGTGGTGGCGGCGTATCCGGTGTTCACCATGCTGGGAAGCTGGCTGTTCTACCGCCAGGAGACAATCACCGGACGCATGGTGCTCGGCCTGCTGCTCATTGTGCCCTCCGTGGTCGTGATCACGCTGGCACACTGAGCGGGCGCCCCCAGCCGCGGCACTCAGGCCGTGCCGCGGCTCTTCTCGGCGGCGTAGTCACGGCTGGCCTTCTCCTTGGCCGCGCGGCCGGCGCCCATGAAGGTGTCGCGGTTGGCCGCGACCCAGTCCATGCTCGCCTGGCGTCCGGCATTGAGGCCATTGAAGCGCGGAATCACGTAGCGGGCGAACAGCTCGTAGCTGCGCAGGGTCTGGGGAAAGTCCGCCCAGTTGTGCGCCATGAACAGGAACGCACCGGCCCCACCGGCCTGTTCCTGCAGGCGCTCGATCTGCGCGATGGCATCGTCCGGCGTGCCAATCACCGCGAAGCCGGTCTCGGTCAGCGCCTGCACCTGACCCTCGAACGTGTCCGGCAGCTTGAAGGGCAGGGCGATCACCTTGGTGTAGTAGTACGCCCAGTCGCTGAGTCCGAAGCGCACGTCCGCCAGGGCCTGCTCGCGCGTCTCGGCGATGTACATGGGCCCCACCAGCCGCCAGTTGCGGCGATCCACCACCTGACCATGGCGGCGCGCCTCCTCCTCCACGATGGCCCAGGCTTGGCCCAGCGCCATGTAGCCCGCGTCCGTGGTGGCGCCCAGCGAGAGCAGCCCCAGGCCGTGCTTGCCCGCCACGCGGGGGCCGGCGGGCGAGGTCATTGCAGCCACGGCGATGTCCATCTGCGGCCGCGAGTAGGGCGCCAATTGCAGCCGGGCCTCGGATAGCGTGTACCAGTCCGTGCGGCGGCTCACCACTTCCCCGCGCAGCAGCGGCACCAGCGCCTCCAGGGACTCGTCCATCATCTCGCGCTGGCGCAGCGGGTCGATGCCCAGCATCATCGCGTCCGAGGGCAGGGCGCCCGGCCCCACGCCCAGCATGAAGCGCCCGCGCGTCTGCCAGTCCAGCTGCACGGCGCGATCCGCAACCATCAGCGGCTGGTGGTAGGGCAGCGAGACCACCCCCGTGCCCAGGCGGATGCGGCGCGTGCGCTCGGCCGCGGCGGCCACGAACAGCTCGGGCGAGGCGATCGTCTCGTAGCCGCCCGAGTGGTGCTCGCCGATCCAGGCCTCATCGTAACCCAGGCGATCCAGATGCTCGATGAGCTGGAAGTCCCGCTCCAGCGCCAGGCCGGGGTGTTCCTTCACGGGGTGGAACGGCGCCAGGAATGCGCCGAAGCGCAGGGGCGATGCAGACATGGGTCCTCCTTTGGGGCGGAGCATGGGCGGGCGGTTTCCCTCCCCCTACCGCATTTCCATACACCGGGGCTAGGGGCGGCCGGCGGCGACAGCTGCGGTGCTGAGGCCAGATCGGGCGCATGGCGCTCGCTTGCGGCAGCGCCGCGATGCGCCTATGGTGGGCGGGCCGCGCGGCGCGGAGCCGCGCGGTCGTACGGCCGCACAGCCGTCACCCTCCTCGTCTACCCGACCGATCCGTGGAACGCTCCCATCGCAACGTGATGATCCTGGCCTCCTGCCAGGCCCTGTTCACCAGTTCCACCTCGCTGATGGCCGCCGTGGCCGGGCTGGCCGGCCTGATGCTGGCCCAGAACAAGGCCCTGGCCACCCTTCCGATTTCCACCATGTGGGTGGGCACGGCGCTGGCAACCTTCCCCGCCTCGCTGGGCATGCGCTACTACGGGCGCCGCGTGGGCTTCATCCTGGGCTGCCTGCTGGGCATCACGGGCGCGTTGCTGGTCGCACATGCGCTGGCCGTCGGCAGCTTCTGGGAGTTCGTGGGCAGCACGGTGGTCGTCGGGACTTTCGTGGCCCACGGACAGCTCTACCGCTTTGCCGCGGCGGATACGGCCGCGGAGTCCTTCCGCAGCCGCGCCATTTCCCTCGTGCTGGCGGGCGGCGTCATCGCCGGATTCCTGGGGCCGCAATTCGCCAAGTGGAGCAAGGACCTGGTGCCCGACGTGCGCTACCTGGGCTCGTACTTCGTGGTGGCCGCCCTTTGCGCCGCGTCTATCGGCCTGCTGGCGTTCATCGACATCCCGCGGCCAGTGCGCACCGCCGTGCGCGGCGCGGAGCGTCCGCTGCGGCGCATCGCCCTGCAGCCCACCTATGCGGTGGCCGCCCTGAGCGCCATGGTGGGCTACGGGACCATGAACCTGCTCATGACCGGCACCCCGCTGGCCATGGTCGGCCATCACTTCGCCTTCGACGATGCCGCCACTGTCATCCAGTGGCACGTGGTGGCAATGTTCCTCCCCAGCTTCGTGACGGGCAACCTGATCCAGCGCTTCGGCGTGCTCACCGTGATCGTAGCCGGGGCCATGCTAGACTTCCTCTGCATCGGCGTTGCCTACAGCGGCACCACGTTCGTCCACTTCTGGGTGGCGCTGATCCTATTGGGCGTGGGCTGGAACTTCATGTTCATCGGGGGCACCACCCTACTGACCACCGCGCACACGCCCCAGGAGCGCAACAAGGCGCAGGGCCTCAACGACTTCTTCGTGTTCAGCACGGCCGTCACGGCCTCGCTGCTCTCCGGACAGCTGCTGCACTACCTGGGCTGGCACCTGATGCTGCTGGCCGCGCTGCCCTTCGTGGCCATCGCCACGCTGGCCGTGCTGTGGCTCGGCTGGCGCCAGGGCACCCTGCGGCTGCTGTCCTGAGCCCTCCGCAGGCCCTGCCGGCTACCGCCGCCTTTGGCCTACTACACATCGCGGTGGCGCGGGTTGCTGCCTTGCTTGCTATCGCCAATCATTCTCCGTACCATGCCGCCAAGCCGACTGTCACAGGTCCCTGTGATAGCTGGCGGACACTGCGACAGGGGTGCAGCCCTGGGGGATATCTACCGGCAAGCCGAGGAGGAGCGATGCGCGCGATGCAGCCGGAAGGCTACGGAGTGGAAGACCTCGCCGCGGACCTGCGTGCCCTGGCGGCACGGACGGACGACCCGGCGCGGATGATCGAGGCCGTGCGGCCGCTGGCCCTGCGCCTGGCGGCGGACAAGCGTTGGGTGAGGCCCGAGCACTACACGTGCGACGGGGCGCAGGGCTTCGGCGTGCACCTGCTGCACGAGGAACCGGATCACACACTGGCGATCTTTGCCATCTCGTGGCTGCCGGGCCGGGGCGCTCCGCCTCACAATCACGCCACCTGGGCCGTGGTGGCCGGAGTGGACGGCCCGGAGCGCAACACGTTCTGGAAGCGCGTGGATGACGGCTCGCGCCCGGGCCACGCGGAGATCGTGCAGAGCGCCTCCAAGACCTTTGGCGAGGGCGAGGTGGTGAGCCTGCTGCCGGACGGCATCCATAGCGTCGTCAACGAGACCGACCGCGTGACGATGTCCCTGCATCTCTACGGCAAGCACCTGAACTACACGGGCCGCTCCACGTATGACCCCGACACGCAGACCGAACAGCCCTTCATCGTCAAGGAAGGCTAGTCCTGGCCCATCCACTGAGATTCGGATCATGTGGGCTCACCGAATTGGATACCGGCCCCGTCAGGGAGTCCCCTGGATGCTAAAGGAGACGTCCACGGTAAGGCTCACCCAGAGGAGTGGGCGAAGCTGAAAGCGGTGGTCAAAGGCGGCGGACTGGAAGATTCAGCGGCCGCAGGCTCTGCTGCTGTGCGATCAGGGTGCTGATGGTCCGGGCAGGATCGACGCGTGCATCGCCGAAACGGTGGATTCGATCTGCTACGCGGCGGTGCGCCAGGCACTGTAAAGAATCGAGTTGAAACTCTGGCGCAAAGCGAGGAGATGCATGTCGACCGAGCAGGACGCCGTCATCGTATGCCGGATGGAACAGGTACTGGAGGTACATAGGCGTCCCTCTGATCCGGCATGTTCGGTATTGTGAATGGACGGGCATCCCACGCACCGTTTTTTGGCTCAGTGTGGCCAAATCGGAACTGAGCGTGCTCCTTCGACAATGCTTGAGGCCGCATCACCGATCGGTAAACAGTGGTCCAGCAGACCACGGCCTGGAGCACAGATCCCACTCGTCTGGCACTTCACCACCGACAAAGCTCCTTACGCCTCAAGCGTCCCTATCCAAGAATGAATGCCTGACGGAGTACCAGCCTCCGGGTCGCATCGCGCTTCCTGCGGCCGGCGCCCCCCGTCCCACAGCCACCATTGCAGCACTATCCCAGCCGGGCTTGGCGCAGAGGCTGCGCGTGCGGTAAGCCGGAGGGCGGGCAGCCGCCGGGGCCGCCCACCCTTACGGCCGAACCGACACGGGAGCGACAGCCATGCCGACCATCTGGGTGCTGCAGGGCGCCAACCTGAACTGGCTGGGCATCCGCCAGCCGGAGATCTACGGCACCACCTCCGCCGCGGAGCTGGACGCCCGCATCCGCGACCACGCGCGGGAGCAAGGCTGCACGGTGGAGATCCACTACACGAACATCGAGGGGGAGATGATCGAGCTGGTGCAGCGCGCCCACGCGGAGCAGGTGGATGCGCTGGTGCTCAATCCCGGCGGTTTCACGTATGCGGGCTATGCCCTGCGCGATGCCCTGCTGGGCGTGCAGGTGCCCTGTGTGGAGGTGCACATCTCCAACCTGCACAAGCGCGGCTCCACCTCCGTCATCGGCATCGCCTCGGCCGGCATCGTGATGGGCTTAGGGCTGGATGGCTACCTGCTGGGCATGGACGCCGCCCTGCGGCTGGTGGCCGGCAAGGGCTAAGGCCCGCGCTGGCCTACCGCGTTTTGGCGCTGCGCGTGTCGGTGGATCTCGGCTCGGCGCTGTGCGTCACTTCGTACACGCTGACGGCGTTGCCGCCACGCAGCTTGCGGCCCTGGGCGGTGACCCACACGTGCGTCCCGTCCGGCGTAATGGCCAAGCCCACGGGGAACGAGTCCGTGGGAATCTCCACCAGCTTGCGCAGGGTATGGGCATCGAGGGCCATGATGCGGCTCTCGTTGTTGAGCGCGCAGAACAACAGGCTGCCGTCCGGCGAGAGGGCGATGGTGCGCGTGCCCTCGCCCGTGCGCACCTCGTGCAGGGGCCGCAGGCGCGGCGTGCCCGCCTTGGCCGCAGCCACCAGGTCCGCCACGTGGTAGGTGGCCACGTAACCGGAGGAGTTGGAGCCCACATAGAGCGTCTGACCATCGTGGGACAGCACCAGGTGCCGGGGCGTGGGCTTCTGGCCCTGCACGGAGCCGATGTGCTTCATGGCGGCCACGTCCAGCACTGCGATCCCCCCACCGCCCATGCGCGCCACCAGCAGGGTGCGGCTGTCCGGCGTGAACACGGCGCCGCGCAGGCATAGGCCACAGTAGCGGTCCCGGTTCACCTTGCGATGGATGTCCAGCAAGAGCTTCTTGCCCACCACGATCTCGCCCACGTGGTGCCAAGCCCAGGGGTCGTCTCCGCGGATGTCGATCAGGCCCACGGTGTTGTCGCCCCAGTGCATGACGGCCAGCCAGTGCCCATCCGGCGAGGCAGCCATGAACTTGGGGATCGGTCCGCTCTGCATCACCCGCACGATGCGGTCCGTGCGCGTGTCGATGATGGCCACCGACGAGGGCAGGATGCCCAGGTCGTCGAAGCTACGCCGGTAGTGGCTCACCCACAGGTAGCGTCCGCTGTGGGTGAAGACGCCCTCCACGGGCTTGCCCTCGTACTCGTTGAACTTGGCCGGGGCCTCGTCGGTGGGGAAGCGCGGAGCCCACTGCGCCGTCTCGGCGGCGTCGAACAGGTGCGCCTGTGCGGGACCGAAGATGTGGGGGATGGCCTTCAGCTTGGCGAAGGTGTGCGCGTCGTAGACGATGGTGGTATGGCCCTCCAGCGCCTGCACGTAGGCCTTGGCGCCGTCCGCCGTGATCTGCACGGACTTGGGCGAGAACACGTGCTCGTCGAAGTGGTCCGCCGGGTCGCTGGGCTTGGGATCGTAGTGCTGGAAGCGCGCCACCAGTTCCAGCATTAGCCCACCGCCACTGGCCCGCGTGTGGATGGGCGGCCGCACCAGCGGCGGCAGCTTGCCGGCCATGCGCTCGCGGGCCATCGCCAGATACGTCGGAAGTTCGGGCACCTTCAGGCCCAGTTCCTGGGCCAGTTCCCAGTGCCGCACCACCTCCGGCCAGTTCTCGAGAATCCAGTAGCTCCAGCCGATCTCGTAGTGTGCCCGCACGTGAAAGGGGTCCAGCGCCAGCGCCTTCTTATAGGCGTCCAGTGCCTCCAGCGTGTGGAACTCCTGCTGCAACTTGAAGCCCTTGAGGTACCAGGACTGCGCGGTCTCTGCCGCCGCGGCGGGCTGCGCAGGCAGTGCGGCCCACAGCAGCAGCGCCAGCAGCGCGGCGATGGCGACGGAAGAGGAGCGACGGAACACGGACGGCGCAGGGTGGCGGCGCGCAGCCGCGCAGAAGGTTGGCAGGGACGACCCACCCCGGTATAGCAGGCCCGGACCGGCGCTGCCAATACGCGCGGGTCGCGTCGATGGGAGGGGTGTAGCAGGACCGGGGTTCAACTCTGCAGCCTGGAGCCAGCCTCCCCGCCGTGATGATGTCATTCCGAGCGTAGCGAGGAATCTGCTGTCAGCGCAGGGCCAGCGCCATGGCGGGCTGCCCGGCAGGCAATGCGCTCTTACAGCCGCACCACGGCCACGGGGTCGGGATCGGCGCGGGTGGCGATGCTGCGCACGTGCTTGCCGGTGCGGGTATCCACCAGGCACACGCGGTCGCCGAAGGTGCTGGCCAGCGCCGTGCCCGAGTCCGCGTGGTAGCCGGCGGAAATGGGGCGGTCGGGCAGCGGCACCACCTGTCGCACTGCCCCGGCGGGATCCACCAGGGCCAGCGAGCGGTCGTGGTACAGCGGCACCACCAGCAGGCCGTCCGGGCCCCAGCAGATGCGCACGGGGCCGGGCGGCGTGGGAATGGGCTCCAGCATCTCCAGCTTGCGTGTGTCGATCACAGCGATGCGGTGGCTCTCGCGCACCACCACGTAGAGCCGCTCGTCCTGCGCGTCCAGCACGGAGCCCTCCGGCCGCTCTCCCACAGGGAAGCTCACCGGCGGGCGCTCGGGGTCCTGCGGAAACAGCGCGGTCACGGTGCCGGAGAGCATGTTACTGGAGAAGGCCAGCCGCCCGTCGCGCGTCACGCTGAGGATGTGCGAGCCTTTGCCGCCTGTCGGCTGGGCGCGGTCGAAGCGCCCCGCGTGGGGATCGCCCGCCACCAGCAGGTTGCTGGTGCCCTCGCTCAGCGCGTAAAGTCCGCCCGCGGCGTCGCAGGCGATGCCGTGAGGCCGGCGCCACTGGCCGCAGTCCAGCGAGCCCACGCGCCGCCGCGCGGCCACGTCCACGATGGAGATCGTGTTGCCGCCCGGCCCCTCGTCTTCCGCCAGGGCCACGCCGAAGTGGCACTGGAAGGCGAAGCGCCCGTCCGGGCTCAGGGTGAACTCGTGGGGATACGGGTCCAGCGCCACGCGGGCCAGCTCCTCCCCACTGGCGAAGTCGTAGTACCCCAGGGAATGGTCGCCCTTCTGCACGACCAGCAGCACGTCCTGACCTGCCATTGTCTTGTGGTCCCCTCGTGTGCATGTGGGGTCCATCGTCCCGGTGGGACCCCTTCTAGCAGCGTTTGCACTGCAATCCAACCGCAGCCGCCGCGCTTGGCTACCGCCTTCCGCCCGGCGGCGTGCTGTGGCACATTGAGGCACTCCGGCCCTGTGGCTGGTGCAGTCCGCCGCGGACGCGTCCGCGGACTGTCGCTCACCACCCGTCAGCGCCGATGATGCTCCGTCCAATCCTGGTTACCGCCGGTATGCTGGGCGTGGAGGCGTTGGTGGTCGTGCACTGGTTCCGGTACCCGAACAACGCGTGGCTCTTCGCCATGGCGCTGGCGGCCGGGGCCGTGATGACGCTGATGGCCGCGGCGGACGTGGCCCTGCTGGTGGGCGTGCTGCGCCGCGACCCGGCCGATCCGCAGCAGCGCCGCGAACTGGAGGACCTGGCGCAGCCCGAGCGCCTGTGGGCCCTCGCCACGGTGTGCCAGGTGGCCTTCATCGCGGCGGCCGTGCTCGCGGGTGTGCTCTGGATCGCTGTTGTGGTGGGGACCGGGCAGGGCGCGGAACTGCTCGCGATGGCGGCGGCGCGCTGGCGCACGCGTCGTGGCACGGCCCGCACGGCGGGCGCCGCCTGAGCGATTGCACCGGCCCCGGCCACGCGCTAGCATCGGATTCCTCCGGCCCGACCCACCTTCTCCGCTGACCGGGAGCAGTCACCATGCCACGTATTCTCACCGTCGGGGCCGCGCAGATGGGCCCCGTCGCACGCGACGAGTCCCGCGCGTCGGTCGTGCAGCGCATGATCGCGCTGCTGGAGCAGGCCCACGCCAAGGGTTGCGGGCTGGTGGTGTATCCGGAGCTGGCCCTCACGACGTTCTTCCCGCGCTGGTACATGCAGGACCCGGCGGAGATCGATGCGTTCTTCGAAGCAGAGATGCCGGGGCCGGAGACCCGGCCGCTGTTCGAGGCGGCGGCCCGGTACAGCATCGGCTTTCACCTGGGCTATGCGGAGCTGGCCGAGCAGCCCGGCCAGGGTCTGCGCCGCTTCAACACGGCGATCCTGGTGGATGGCCGGGGCGAGGTGGTGGGCAAGTACCGCAAGGTGCACCTGCCGGGGCACGCGGAGTACGAACCGCAGCGGCCGTTCCAGCACCTGGAGAAGCGCTACTTCGAGGTGGGCGACCTGGGCTTCCCCGTGTTTCGCGCCTTCGATGGCGTGATGGGCATGTGCATCTGCAACGACCGGCGCTGGCCGGAGACCTACCGCGTAATGGGGCTGCGGGGGGTGGAGTTGGTGATGCTTGGCTACAACACGCCGCTGGTGAACGGCGCGGCCCACGAGCCGGGCCACCTGCGCATGTTCCACAACCACCTCAGCATGCAGGCCGGTGCGTACCAGAACGGCATCTGGGTGGTGGGCGTGGCCAAGGCGGGCATCGAGGAGGGCGTGGAGCACATCGCGGGCTCCTGCATCGTGGCGCCCACGGGCGAGATCGTGGCACAGGCCCGCACCAGCGGGGACGAGCTGATCGCCTACGACTGCGACCTGGACGCCGGCCGCTACATCCGCGACACCACGTTCAATTTCGCCAAGCACCGCCGCATCGAGCACTACACGCTCATTACCGAGCGCACGGGCGAGATTCCTCCCCCCTGAAGCCCGCACCGCTGCTGCAGGTGGCATCCCGCCGTCCGTCCGCTCGCATCCGAGACCCCCTGGGGACGCACATGAATCTCTTCACGCAACTGCGACAGGAGTGGCACGCCGCCACGCCGGATCACCTGCTGGATGCCCCGGCCACCGTGCTCAAGGCCGTGGACGAGGTGCGCGCGGCAGCCCTGCGGGAGGTGCTGGGTGTGCACAGCGTGCGCGACATGGCCATGCAGCCCCTGGTGGACTGGGCCTGGCGCACGTTCCGCCTGTTCCGCGCCGGCGTGCAGCGCGAGCTGCCGGCGGATGCCGCCGAGCACGTCACGGAGGCGTGGTTGGGCCGGAGCTGTGGGGACTGGCTGGCGAGCCCGCTCTCCTCGCTGAAAGAGCTCTCCGAGGAGGCGCAGCAGCGCCTGGGCGACGCGATGGGCTGGGTCATCGTGCGGCACATGGTCAGCGATGGCGCCTTCGAGGCGGCGCGGGAGATCTCGCGCATCGTCACCGGCAAGCCCGAAGCACCGGAGGACACGGTCGTCAAGCCGCTGCCGGACTACTTCGGCGGGGGCACGCAGCGCTTCGTCAACCGTGCCCGCGAGGCCGCCGGGCTGCCCCAGCGGCCGCCGCCACCGCCACCGCCTCCTCCTCCGCCCCCACCGGCGCCGGAGCGCGCTCCCGCGCAGGCCGCGGCACCATCGCCGCTGGCAGGAGCCCAACGAACGACGCACGAGCTGCCCGTGGAAGGAGAGATGGCGCCTGCCGTCGCCTCCACGCTGCACCCGGAGGGACGCGCCCATATGCCGCGCATGCCGCAGCGCCTGCACAAGGATTACACGGCGGATGGCGCGTACATCCCCAAGGGGGGCGGCATGCGGGGGTGGGTGGAAAATCAGGGTGTTGCGCGCAGCGAGCAAGGCAACCGTTACGGATACGAGCACGCGGTGGACACGATGCGCTTCAAGCGCATGCACCTGGAGGAACAGGTGCGCGTGAACAATCGCGGCGCCGAGCGCAAGGAACTGCGCATGCAGGTGCGCTGGACGCTGGACCCCGCCACGCCGCCGACGCCGGGGCTGTGCCTCAATCTGTCACTCACGGGCGCCAAGCTGCGCGTGGGGCAGAACCTGAACGAGGGCACGGCGGTGCGTGTGCACTGGGTGCACCGGGACGATCTCATCGGCACCGAGACGGCCGTGATGGAGGTGACGGGGCGCGTCGTGTGGTGTCAGCCCGTGAACCCGGCCTACCGCCGGCCACGCTACGACTGCGGTCTTCACTTCGACGAGTTGGACATGGACACACAGCAGCGCCTGACCTATCTCCTCACCGGCCGCCTGGATGCGCTGCTGGAGATGGGCGAGCCCGGAGTCGAGTCGGCCTGAGCCGGTGCAGCCGTCAAACGGCCGCCGCGCCGGTCAGTGGTGGATGCGCGCCAGCAGGCCGAAGAGCAGCATCATGCCCACGGCGAAGGCGAAGGCGAAGTTGAAGGCACGATAGATCCCCGGCCAACGTCGGGCGATGATGTGCCGGAAGGCGAGCCAGCCCAGCACCAGGATGATGACAATTTCGATGGGCCCCAGATCGAACATGGATGCGGTGGCGCTGGCGGAGGAGAAGTGCCCCGCCCGCGTGGCCGGCATGGCCCGCGGGCAGGTGCTCAGGCGATTGCGGGCTAGAAGTAGTAGGAGAGCCCGATCTGCAAAGTGGTTTGAGTCACGCTGACGTCAAACAGCGTCGAGTGCAGCAGGTTGAATTCGGGGTTGACGCTCAGGTTTTCCGACAGGAAGAACTTGGCCCCAACCATACCGCCGAAGGACAGGCCTGAGTCGCTGAAACCGCCCGACTCGGCGGCCGCGAAGCCGACCTGACCGCCCACATAGGGCACCGTCTCGCTTTGCGGATTGATGTGATACTTGAAGAACGCGTTGAGCAGGGTCACGGAGGTCGTTACCCCCCCGGAGTCCGTACTGACCAGGATCACCGAGCCGCCCACCTGCGACGGGTCGCTGATGAACACCCCGCCGGACACCTGCAGGATGGTGGTTGTGGAGGAATCGCCCGAGTCCGGGGACGTATTGACCAGGGACCCGAAGAAGGAAATCTCCTTTTGCCCCTTGCTGACCTTGGCACTGGCCGTCCCTGCCGCGAATACCAGTACAAGCATGGCGCAACCCAGGGCGCCGATGATCTTCTTCATGTGCTCTCCTTTTGCACGCATGGTGTGACGCAATCAAGCGGCCCGGCTCGCTCCGGGCCACACCGCTACCTGCGACCGCGTCGTCCTGGCGTCACTGCGCCCCACAGCGGACGACAGCCGCGGCCGCCTCCCCAACTCATCGGGTCACTCCCCAGATCGTGATCGTGTTCGTGTCGTCAGCGGCCGCCATCCAGCGGCCGTTGGGGCTCACCCGCAGGGCGGTCACGCGCCCGTTCAGGTTCAGACTGGCGATCACGGCGGACTTCTGCAGGTCCCAGATCTTCACCAGCCCGTCCTCGGCGCCCGTCGCAAGATACCGGGTGTCCGGGAAGAACGCCAACCCGGTGAGTTCCTTCTCGTCCGCCTCGAAGGACAGCATTTCCTCACCGGTGGCCACGTTGCGGATCTTCACGAGCTTCGTGTCCGTGCGCCGGTTGCGCATCAGGTCGATGTGCACCTCCCGGGCGGCCACGGCCAGATAGGCGCCGTCCGGGCTCAGTTCCGCGAAGTCCAGCTTGCGCGCCGATTCCTCGAACGACCGCACCTCGCGCTGCACGTTTACATCGTACACCCGCACGGAGCGGTCGCGGCTGGCGACGATGAGGTGGCGGCCGTCGGTGGCAAAGCGCACTGTGGCCACCGCGTCGCTGGGCCCCTTGAGCTGGAACGAAAGGTCCCCCGTGCGCACGACGAACACCGACACCTTGTCATCCTCCCCGCCCGAGGCGAAGAAGTTGTCCGCCGGAGAGAAGGCCACCGTGGTCACCGGATCGTCGTGGCCCTCTGCCTGGTGCAACACCTTGCCGCTGTCCGCATCCACCAGCGCGACCACGCCGCCGCGCGTACCGACGGCCAGCAGCTTGCCGGTGCGGTTCACCGCCAGGGCGCTCACGTCTCCGCCGGGCACCTCGATGGGCGCGCCCACGGCTTGGCGCTCCGCGATGTTCCAGCGCACGATGCGGCTGCCCGTCGCGTAGTACAAGCGGGCGCTGTCGTGCGAGAAAGCCAAGTGCGCGGAGCGCACGTTGCGCAGCACGTCCTGCACGGCCGGCGCGATGGACTCCGGGGCCAAGCGCACGGCCCCGGCGATGATCTCGTCGCTGCTGACGGAAAGCTTGCGGGCCACGTTGGCCATGCCGGAAAGGAACAGGCTGCCGAAGTCACCCGCGTGGTTCACGACCTCCTGGCGCAAGATCTCGCCCGTCTCCACGTTGGTCAGCGTGGCGGAGACCTGCCATAGCGTATCGGTGACCTTGGTAACCGTGCCCGTGACGATCTGGCGCACGCCGAGCAGCTTGCCCACCTGCACCGCGCATTCCTTCTGCGTGCAGAGCTGCTGCTGCAGCGCCAGCTCCTCCAGAATCTTGTTCAGTTGGGCGCGGTTCACCATCGTGAACCGGCCGGTCTTGAGCAGCTCCGAGCGGAGCTGATTGGTGAGCACGGCCCCCTGCTCGCGCGTGGCACCGATCGCGTCGAAGTCCAGCACGGCCAGTTGTTCCTTGGTCGGCTGTGCGGCCGGTGCTGCCACCGTTTGCGCCGCCACGGAGGCGGCCCCGGTGCCCAGGGCCAGCACCAGCACGCAGAGGAGCCAGGACAGCCGCCGCAGATCCGCCAACGCAATCCCCACGTTCCGTCGCATCACGTCACCCGGTGCAATCCGCAGAGAAACACGTCTAATTTACCGTATGCGCGCTCGCGCCGCATGACAAGGCCCCTGCCGCTGTGATGCACCCAGCAAGCCGCGAATTCCGCGCGCAGGACATGGCTTGGGTTCAGGAGCGGGGCGTCAGGCGATAGTGCTCGTAACGGTTGCCGGAGTGCACGTCGATGCGCATCAGGTCGCTGCGCTGCAGCACTTTGAGCCGCACAACGACCCCCGCTGCGCCCAGCGCCCAGAGCTTATGGTAGAAATCCTCCAGGCCCTCGACCTTCTTGCCGGCCACCTCCAGGATCAGGTCGCCCGGCTGCACGCCTGCGGCCTGGGCCGGGCCGTCCTCGGTGACACGCGTGACGATCACCCGGCCGAACTGTTCCGCCAGGGTCACACCCAGCCAGGGGCGGGGCGCGCGGCGCGGCCGGCCCGTCTCCACCAGATCCCGCAGCACCGGCTTGAGCCGGTCGATGGGCACGAACAGGTTGGCGGGCAGGGAGGGATGGCCGGGCGCGGCCGTCTCCAGCGCCAGCGAGCCTATGCCAACCAGCCGCAGATGTTGGTCCAGCAGCGCGGCACCCGCGAAGTCCCCATGCGGCGGGGCGGTGAAGATCGCTCGCTCCAGCAGATACTCCCAGTAGGCGGGGAAGTCGTCGCGGGAGATCACGTGGGCGGTGTGCGCATCGGCCGCGCCGCCCCGGCTCAGCACCAGCACGGGGTCGGTCACGTCGAGTGCTGACGAGGTGCCCATTTCCAGGGGCTTGAGCCCCAGCGGCCCGATGGCCTGCACCAACCCCAGGCCCGAGGCCTCGTCGTAGCCGGCCACGCGGGCCGGGACCCTGCGGCCGTCATAGCGCGTCAGGTGCACGCTCCGCGCTTCAAGGATCAGGTAGCCGATGGTGACGACGTGGCCGTCGGTGTCGATCACGACGCCGCTGCCCTCGCGGTGCGTGCCCAGGATGGGGGCCGTGCGCGCGCCGGTGGGAATGTCCGCCGCGATGCCCACGACGGACTGCGTCAGCTCGTCCAGCGTGGCGGTGTAGCCCGGTGTGGGGGGCTGCGCAGGCGCGGTCTGCGCTGGGAGGCGGGCGGCTGTGAGCGGCAGCACCGCCAGCAGCACCAGCGGCACCCACAAGAAGCGGACTTTGGCGCGCATGGCGGGCTCCGTGCCGCGCGGTGGTGCGCGGCGATGCCTCCATCATACGCGATCCCGCGCGGCCCGGCGAGGGGCCCTTGCGGCAGCGGTCCGCCGCAGGCGTTCCAATCCGCGGCCAAAGGGGCTAGGATCGGCCCATTTCCGCCATCGGCAGCCCGCGATCGTCACCATCGCCAGCACAGAGGAATCCGGCATGAGCGACCCAGTGAACAAGTTCAGCTCCCACATCACCCAGCCCAAGTCCCAGGGGGCCTCCCAGGCCATGCTCTATGCCACGGGCATGACCGAGCAGGACATGAAGAAGGGCCAGGTGGGCATCGCCAGCGTGTGGTTCGAGGGCAACCCGTGCAACATGCACCTGCTCGATCTGGCCGCCAAGGTGAAGGAGGGCGTGCAGGAGGCAGGGCTGGTCGGCTTCCGCTTCAACACGGTGGGGGTCAGCGACGGCATCTCCATGGGCACGAGCGGCATGAGCTACTCGCTGCAGTCGCGCGACCTGATCGCCGATAGCATCGAGACCGTGATGGGTGGTCAGTGGTACGACGGCCTGATCGCGCTGCCCGGCTGCGATAAGAACATGCCGGGCGTGGTGATGGCCATGGGCCGGCTCAACCGCCCCGCACTGATGGTCTACGGCGGCACCATCCGCCCGGGCCGCGGCAAGCACTCCGACAAGCTGGACGTGGTCTCGGCCTTCCAGAGCTACGGGGAGTTCATCGCCGGGCGTATCACCGAGGAGGAGCGCGTCGATATCGTGCGTCATTCCATCCCCGGCCCGGGAGCCTGCGGCGGCATGTACACGGCCAACACCATGGCCACCGCCATCGAGGCGCTGGGCATGTCCCTGCCCTTCTCCTCCTCCTACCCGGCCGAATATGCGGAGAAGACGGACGAGTGCGTGCGCGCCGGGCTGGCCATCCACAAGCTGCTGGAGCTGGACCTGAAGCCTAGCGACATCATGACGCGCGAGGCCTTCGAGAACGCGATCACGGTCACCATGGCCCTGGGCGGCTCCACCAACGCGGTGCTGCACCTGATGGCCATTGCGCGCTCGGTGGACGTGCCGCTGAGCCTGGACGACTTCCAGCGCATCAGCGACCGCATCCCCTACCTGGCCGACCTGAAGCCCAGCGGCAAATACGTGATGGAAGACCTGCACATCGTGGGCGGCACCCCGGCCGTCATGAAGCTGCTGCTCTCCCACGGCGTACTGCACGGGGACTGCATCACCGTGACCGGCAAGACGCTGGCCGAGAACCTGGCCGACGTGCCCGACCTGAAGCCGGACCAGCAGATCATCTATCCCTGGGAGCGCCCGCTCAATCCGCACGGACACTTGCGCATCCTGCGCGGCAACCTGGCCCCCGAGGGCGCCGTGGCCAAGATCACAGGCAAGGAGGGCAGCCGCTTCTCCGGGCCCGCCCGCTGCTACGACTCCGAGGAGGACATGCTGCACGCCCTGGAGCGCAAGGAGATCCAGAAGGGCGACGTGATCGTGATCCGCTACGAGGGACCCAAGGGCGGCCCGGGCATGCCCGAGATGCTCACGCCCACCTCCGCCATCATGGGCGCGGGCATGGGCGCGGATGTGGCCCTCATCACGGACGGGCGCTTCTCCGGCGGCTCCCACGGCTTCATCGTGGGACACGTCACGCCGGAGGCGCAGGTGGGCGGCCCCATCGGGCTGTTGCAGGACGGCGACGGGATCACCATCGATTCCGAGGCCTGCACCCTTAGCGTGGAACTGAGCGACGCGGAGCTTGAGAAGCGCCGCAGCGCCTGGAAGATGCCGCCATACAAGGCTACCAAGGGCACGCTGTACCGCTACATCAAGACCGTCACCTCCGCCTCGGAAGGCTGCGTCACGGACGCGTAGAAGGAGGCATGCTGCCGCCCTGCCCCGGGTGCGCTGCACCCGGGGCAGGTGCAGCGTCGCAGCGCGCTGGTGTCATTTCGAGCGCAGCGAGAAATCTGCTGTTGCGGCGACCAAGCAGATTCCTCGGCCCACAAGGCGAGCCCTGGAATGACCGGTGCTGGCAGATAGATGCCACGCAGCCCATCCAAGACACGGCCTTGCTCCACCCACCACCGTCCTTGGCAACCCCTTCGGCCGTTACGGCACCCGCGGTGTGGGCTCGGGCACAGCTTGCGCCTGCGCCTCGCGGGCGTAGTCGCAGACGGCGGCGATGAGGCGGTTCAAGTTGCCCTGGAGCACGGCGAACCCTTCCAGCTTGTGGAGGCCGCGCGGGTGCATGTAGAGGTTCCGGTTGATCTCGATCTGCAGGCTGTGCTGGCCTTCGTCCGGTCGCCCGTGGCGCTTGATGACCTCCATGCCGCGGAAGGGCCGGTTCACGCGCACCTCGTAGCCCATCTTCCGCAGCAGTTCCGCCACGTAGTCCGTGAAGGCTGCGCCGCAGGTGGTGCCGTCGCGATTGCCGAGGCACATGTCCACGTGGTTGACTGGGCGGCCGTCCCGCCCCGTCTCCGGTGGCGTCCAGGAGTGGCAGTTGATGTGCCACACGGTGCCGTGCTGGGCGCGGGTGGTGGCGATCAGGTCGTGCAGGGCGTCGTGGTAGGGGTGGTAGTAGCGCTCCAAACGCGCTTGCACCTCGTCCACCCCCAGCCGCCGATCGTAGATGGGCACCCCCTGGGCTCGCGTGCGGATGAGCCCCTTGCCCACGCGGGTTTTGCCGCTGGGCCGCACGTCGCCCGGCCACTCGCCCTCCAGCGTGGCGGGGTCCAGGTCCACCGGATTGCGGTTCACGTCGATGTAGCTGCGCGGGAAGAGCGCGCGCAGCAGCGCGGCGCCATGGCGGGGCGCGGCGCCGAACAGCTCGTCCACGTACATATCCTCGGCGGCGCGCAGGGCGTGCAGTTCCACGGCATGGCCGAAGTCGGCGGGATACTCCGCCCCGCTGTGGGGCGAGTCGAACACCACCGGCACGGCATCGGTGTCGGGGTCGTGGCGCGCCAGCACGCCGGGGATGTGGTGCACGGGCGGGTGCATGCGGCTGCGATCGGCAGGGCAGGACAACGAGAATTGGGTGCGTTGAACCTGCCCCACGCCACCCGGCATGTCAACTCGCCGCGCCACGCCAGGCAGCCCACCGCCCGGCCGAGCGGCGCCCCCGCCCGGTGCGAGACGGGCCTCGGCGAGCTCGCGCGTGCTTGCCAGGGTGCGCTGGGCCGATTAAATTATCGCATTGAAAGCCCGCGCCCACGCGCCGGCGCTGCCCCACTCCACCGCACCGCGTTTGCAGGGAGATGCACGCATGACCGTCCGCGACTCGTTCGTGCCCAAGCTGGAAGTGCTGCCGCCGGATATCTCCCCGTACCGCAGGGGCAACACGGGCATCGACTACGTGACCACGTTGGACAGCGGCGTGCCGGGTCCGCACGTGATGATCAATGCGCTTACGCACGGGAACGAGATCTGCGGAGCGCACGCGCTGGACTACTTGTTCCGCCAGGATGTGCGGCCCCGGCGGGGCAAGCTCACGCTCAGCTTTGCCAACGTGGAGGCCTTTCTCAGCTTCCGGCCGGCCGATCCCTTCGCCTCGCGCTACGTGGACGAGGACTTCAACCGCCTGTGGACGGACGAGGTGATGGGCTCCTCGCGCAATAGCCGCGAGCTGAAGCGCGCGCGCAGCTTCCTGCCGCTGGTGCGCGAGCTGGACTTCCAGCTCGACATCCACTCCATGCACCTGCCCTCGCCGCCGCTGCTGATGTGCGGGATGCAGGACAAGGGCGTGGCCCTGGGCCGCGGCCTGGGTTACCCGCAGCACCTGGTGCGCGACTGGGGACACGCGGCCGGCAAACGCATGCGCGACTACGGCGCCTTCGACGACCCCCTCAGCCCCAAGGCTGCCATGCTGGTGGAGTGTGGCCAGCACTGGGAGCAGCAGAGCGTGACCGTGGCCACCGAGACGGCGCTGCGCTTCCTGCGTCACACGGGTGTGGTGGATGCGGACTGGGCGGCCGAGCGCCTGCGGGTGGCCGATCCCGCGCCCCCGCAACTGCTGATCGAGGTCAGCGGCCCCATCACCATCAAGACCGATCAGTTCCGCTTCGTGGAGGAGTATCTGGGGATGGAGGTGATCGCCGAGGCGGATACCGTCATCGGCTACGATGGCGACGAGGAAATCCGCACGCCCTTCGACAACTGTGTGCTGGTCATGCCCGGCCGCCAGCTCATGCCCGGCCTCTCCGCCGTGCGCCTGGGCCGCCTCGTCAATCTGGCCGCGGATTAGGTTTAGTTTCGCAATAGGTCTTCAAGCGGTTGGGTCGCCTGAAGACCACAAGAATTTCAATGCGGGGGCCGAGGGCCCCCACACCCCAATACGCATCCTGACCAAGGCTGGCGCGGTCTCGTCCGCAAGCAGGGTCCAGGGGAGCTGGGCTCCCTGTGGGGATGTGGATATGTCCGGCGTGGCGCCCTCGAAGGGAATCTGCAGGGTGCCTTGATGGATCACAGCCACGATCGCGCGCACGCCCTGGGCCTTGAGCACGCACACCTGCCGGTTGATGGCACTGGCCTCGTCCATGAATTGCACGCCCGCCACGCCGGAGGGCGTGACCATGCTGGGCGTGGCCCGCAGCACAGCCCCCGGGCATGATCTCTTGTGCGCACAATGTTGGGGAAAATTGCCCGGGATTTCCGCCAGTCTACGTGCTGGCCGATACGGCCAGGCACATGGCGCCCAGCCAAGCACTAAGACTCCGAGCCATGACCTGAGCCATTACTGGGGCATTCACCCATGTCGCTGCAGCACCCCATAGAGCACGGGCATTGCGATAAGCACCAGTGGTAGCTGCACCAGCAAGCCGGAGATGATGGCGATGGCCAGCGGCTGCTGCATGGCCGAGCCCTGGCCCAGAGCAAAAGCCAGCGGCAGCAGGGCCAGGATCATCGCCAGCGTGGTCATGGTGATGGGCCGCATGCGGTTGCGTCCAGCAGTGATCAGGGCCTCGCGACCCGTAAGGCCCTGACGGCCCAACTCCCGCAGTTCGGAGAAGTAGAAGATGGACACCTCGGTGACGATGCCCACGATCATGGTCATGCCCATGATTGCCGTGATGTTCAGTTCAGTGTGCGTGAGCCACAGCCCGATGAACACCGCGCTGGTGGCCAGTAGCGGCGTGACCAGAATGGAGAGCGCAGTCCGAAAGCTCTCGTAGAGGAACAGCAGCAGCAGGAACACCAGCGCCACCGCGGCGATGAAGACCGCCATCAGCCCGTGGAACGCGATCTGCTGCTGCCGGTAAAGGCCGCCCAGCGTGTAGTACATGTCCGCGGGCAGCAGGCCGGGCCGCGCTAGCACCTGGCGCACGGCCTGGATGGTCGAGCCCAGGTCACGCCCGCTGATGCGGCCCGTGACAGCCACCATGCGCTTCAGGTCATCGCGGGTAATTTGCGGCTGGCCGGTATGCAGGGCCACCGTAGCGATCCGCTTCAGCGGCACCAGGTGCCCATCCGCCGCGCGCAGGCGGATGCCGGCGATCTGGTCCGTCGTGTGCCGCATGGAGGCGGGCACCCACACGTGCACCCCCACGAGCTTCACGCCGCGCTGCACTTCGGTGGTGACCAGTCCCGCGAACCACGCTTGGAGCTGACGCGTCACGCCGTCCGGGTCGATGCCCTCCAGCGCGGCCTTGTCACGGCTCACAGCAATGGTAACGGCGTCGCCGGCGATGACCACGCCGTCGTTCACGTCCACCACCCCGGGGATGCCTGCGATTGCCTGGGCCACCTTTGGCGCGGTCGCCAGCAGCTCGTCCGGCCGGTCGCCGAAGAGCTTGATCTCAATGGGCTGCGGCACGGCTGTCAGGTCGCCGATGAGGTCCTCCATCAACAGCGCCATTTCAATATCCAGACCCGGCACCTTTTGCTCCACCTGCGCGCGCACCTGATCCATCACGGTGTCGATCGGTGGCCGAGGAAAGGGCTTGAGCCGCACGAAGAAGTCGCCCTCGTTGGCCTCGGTCAGCCCGCCACCGAGCTGCGTGCCCGTGCGGCGGGAGTACGTGCCCACGGCCGGGTTAGCCTGCAGGATCGCCTCCACCTGCCGCAGCAGGCGGTCGGTCTCCGTGAGCGAGGTGCCCGGAGGCGCACGATAGTCCAGGATGAAGCCGCCCTCATCCATGTGCGGCATGAAGCCGGAACCGACCCGCGTATAGCCCAGGGCCCCCAGCGCCAGCAGCGGCAACAGACCCGCCAGCAGCAGCCAGGGCTGCTGCATGAGGCCCTGCATGAGATTGCCGTAGTACCGCTGGATGGCGCGGAAGAAGGCGCCCATGTCCTCCGCCTCCGCGTCGTGCTCGCGCAGCAGGTGCTCGGCCAGCAGCGGCACAGCCAGCCACGCCAGCAGGAACGAGATAAACAGACTGCTCGCCACCGTCAGCGAGAGGGCCTTGAAGAATGCACCCGTCACGCCGCTCAGGACGGCCAGCGGCGCGAAGATGACGATGGTCGCGGCCGAGGAGCCGGCCAGCGGGTGCGTGAACTCAATTGCGGCATCGCGGATGGTGAGGTGAGCCTGACCGCCACGCTCGCGCAGCCGACGCACAATGTGCTCCACCATCACGATGGCATCGTCCACGATCAATCCGACGGCCGCGGCCATGCCCCCCAGGGTCATGATGTTGAAGCTCATGCCCGACTCGTAGAGCAGCACCACGGTCGTGGCCAACGCTGCGGGCACGATGAGGATCGCGATCAACGTGATGCGCACGTTCCACAGGAACAGGAACAGGATCAGCGCCGCCAGCACCACGCCGATGGCGATAGCATCCCGCACGCTCCTGGCCGAGGCGGTAATGAGCTGGCTCTGGTCGTACCAGTTGGCCACGTGCACATCCGGCGGAATCTTGTCGTGGAAGGCAGCCAGGCGCTGCTTCACGCGCTTGACGATCTGCACCGTGTTGCCGCCCGGCTGCTGGTATACCTGGAACAGCACCGCGTCGTGCCCGTCCGCCGTGACGCGCTCCACCTGCGGCGCAGTGGTGGCATAGACCCGCGCGATGTCGCTCAGGCGCACCAGCCCGTCCTGCCCACTGCGCAGCACCGTATTTTCGATGTCCGCCAGAGAGCGGATGCGCGTATCGGACAGCAGCAGGTACAGCTTGTAGTGATCCTCCAGCCGCCCCGCCGCCTGCAGCACGTTGTTGGCGGAGAGTGCACCTGCAACGTCTGCGTAGGTGAGGCCGTAGGCCGCCAACTTTCGTGGATCCACCTCCACGCGATATTCGGCGCGCTTGCCCCCTACCACGTCCACGCGGGCTACACCGTTGATGGACGAGAGCAGGGGCACGAGCTGATACTTGGCCAGGTCGCGCAGTTGCACCAGTGACTGCGCATCCGACGTGAGGCTGTAGGCCGCCACGGGGAATACGGTGGGATCCATGCGCCGTGCGCTGAAGCTCGTGCCCGCCGGCAGGCTGGGCGCCACCTGGTTCACGGCCGATTCCACCTGCAGCGTGGCCGCCACCATGTCCGTGCCCCACGCGAAGTTGATGGAGATCTCCGCGCTGCCGCGGCTGGTGGTGGAGCGCAATCCCACCACGCCGGGCACGGAGCGCACGGCCTGCTCCACCAAGCGCGTCACCGCGATCTCCATCTGTTGTGCGGGCCGGTCTCCCGCGTCCAGCGCCACCACCACACGGGGAAAGTCCACCCGCGGGAACAACGCCACCGGCAGGCGGAAGCCCGCCGCCAAGCCCCCCAGGGCCAGCACGGAGACGAGGAACAGGATCGAGCGGCGGTGCCGGGCGGCCCAGTGCGCCATGTTCATCGCGCTTCCTCCCGCACGGCCATGCCGTCCTGCAACTCGTAGTTGCCGCTCGTCACAATGCGGTCGCCTACCTTGAGCGGCCCGCGCACCTCAACCCAGTCGTCCCCCGTGAGCAGGGCCTGCACGTCCACGCGCCGGGCCTTTCCACTGGTTACCTGGAACACATACGCGCCTTTGCCGTCCCGCAGCACGGACCGGCGGGGCACGGTCAGCCCATGATGTGAGTGCAGCCGGATGTGACCCTCGATGTGGCTGCCCAGCACCAGGTGATCCAACTTGTCCGCGGGCAGAGGCACCAGCACGTCGACCAGTTGCGTGGCGGGGTCGATCATGGCGTGCACCTCCCGCACCTTCGCTTCCAGATGGAACTGCGGCTGAAAAACGGATGTCAGCCGCACCGGCACACCGGCATCGATGATGGACACATTCTCCGGCTCCACGCCCAGCACCGCCACCAGCTTGTCCTCCGCGGCGATCAGCACCGCGGCGCTGCCGGTGCCCACACGCTGCCCGGCCTGCACGTCGATGCGCGTCACGATGCCGTCCATGGGGGTGCGCAGGATCAGCGAGGCCTGCCCCTTTCCCTGGGAGCGCAGCGAATCCAGCGTGGCCTGTGCGTCCCGCAGGTCCTTCTGCGCGGTCGCCACCTGAGCCCGCGTGGCCAAGTGCTCGGAGAACAGGCGCTGCTGGCGCTGCAGCTCACGTTGGGCGAACTCCACGGCGCTCTGCGCTTGCAGAAACTGCATGCGGTCCGTCGGGTTGGCGATCAACTCCGCCAAGCGGGCGCCGCGCCCGATGCGCTGGCCGACCCGCACCCACACGCGGTTCACCAGCCCGCCGTGGGGCACGGAAAGGCTGAGCATGCGGTCGGGGTCGGGCTGGATTGTGCCGAACGCGGTCACGGTCTCGGCCACCGTGCGTTCGGTGACGGCGCTGGTACGGATCAGCACGCTAGGGCCCACGGCGGCTTCGGCGGCGAGAGCGCCCGGCGGCAGCGGCAAGGCCAGCAACAGCAGGATCGATAGCAGGAGGCATCGTTTCATCGTGCGTTCCCGGGGAGGTGTGGTAGCGCACCGCCTGCGCGGCCGCGTGAACGGGTATGGAGGTCGACCGGCCGACCGGTGCGGTCACACGCGGCGCTCATGGCTGTGCCTGCGGCGGAAACAGAGGCCGTGCGTCCGTCGGTGCGGTCACGGCGGCGGCGGGCAGGGCCAGCAGGGTCTCCAGGGCGATGTGATCGTCCCATAGGCTTTGCTCCAGCCCGATGCGGTCCAGCCGCTTCTGATACCAGGCGGTCTCGATGGACAGGTAGCTGCGCGCGTCGATGTCCCCTGCATTGAAGGCGGGCCGGGCCAGATCCACCTGCCGCTTCAGCTCAGGCACCGTCCGGTCCGCCTGCTCCAGTGCACGCCGCACGATGGCGTCCAGGCGCAGCAGGCGGTTCACGTCGGAGACGGCACCGTCCAGGCGCGCCTGGTACTCTGCACGAAGTTGCGCCCGCGTGGCCCGTTCCGCCCGGATGGCGCCCCGGTTGCCGGTGAACAGCGGCAGGTTCAGCCCAATGTTGAAGCCGCTCGTGTACACCCCCGCCGTGTCCCGGGCGCGCGAAATGCCGAGACTCAGCGAGGGAAACTGCGCCAGGATGGCCGCACGCACGCCGGCCTCCTGCGCGGCATAGCCGGCCTGCAGCGCCAGCAGGTCCGGCCGCCGCTTGGGCAGCAGCGCCAGGGCGTGCCGCACCTCACCCGGCCAGGGCGGCGGTTCCGGCAGCGGCCCGGCCAGCGGCAGCGTCGCGTCCGGCGCCAGACCCAGCAGCCCGTGCAGCGCTTGGTCGGTTTCCGCGTGGGTCTGCTCCAGGTCACTGAGCTGCCGTTGCGCATCGGCCAGTGCCACCAGATCCGCGCCGCTGGCGTCCACCGTGATGTCGCCCGCGGACAGGGCGCGCTGGGAGGCCGCATAGCGCGTCTCATACAGCCTCACCATCTCGCGCAGCAGCCCCAGCCGCCGCTGCTCCAGCAGGTCGCGCACGGCCAGCGAGCGCGCGCGCTGGGTCACCTGCCATTCCTCCCACAGCACGTCCAGGTTTACCTGTCGGCGCCCCGCCCGAGCGGCATCCAGACGTGCTTGGCGCGTGATCAGCGGCGTGAGGTCCAACCCAAGGCCCAGGCCGGCGCCGTTGATCAGGCCCGCACCGCCCGGCGCCGGATGGTCCACGTTGGCACTGAGCTGCGGGTCGGGCAGCAGGCCTGCCGCGAACACCTGCGCGCCCGCCACCTGCAGGCGCGCGCGGGTGGCCTTGAGGGCGGGGTTGTTCAGCACCGCCAGGATCGCCACGTCATCCAGGGCCAGGCCCCGGGCGGGGTCGATCACCCGCGGCGCCGCGCCCTTGGGCGCGGGCAGCGTGCGCTCCAGCGCGCCCACATCGGCCGCCAGTTGCGCCTGATTGGGCAGGGGCAGCGGCCGGTAGCTGGCACAGCCCGCCAGCAGGAGCATCAACACGAGGGGAAGCGCGGCTCGGGGGTGTCGGCGCGCGCCACGTAAGGTCTGCATGAAAGCGCTCATCGTTCGTCGGTGCACAGCCATATCGCCCAGGCATTCTCACGGGTGAACCTTAAGGTCTCCTTAACTCCCTCTGGGTGCGATCCGCGGCGCACAGTCGTGACCAAGCGCACCTGGGAAGATGGCGGCATTAAGGGGGACTTAAGCTTGCTGCGCCAGGATGCGGGTGGGCGACTCAGCATTTCGCGGGATACCCATCACCTTCAATTCTGGGATGTCCGACCATGGACGTAGACGTCGACGGATTGACCCTGACCCTGGGCGGCCGGCCCGTGCTGGATGGCGTGTCCCTGCACGCGCAACCCGGGGAGATCTACGGCTTGCTGGGGCCCAACGGCGCGGGCAAAAGCACCACCCTTTCCGTCATCACTGGCCTGCGGCGTGCCGCCTCCGGGCAGGTATCCGTGGTGGGCCACGATCCAGCGCGCGAGGCCCTGGCGCTGCACCGCGAGATCGGCGTGCTGCCGGAGCGATCCGGGTTCTACGACTGGATGGACGCACCTGCCTATCTGGCGTGGTTCGCGCAGTTGTACGGCCGCCGGCTTACGGGTCCGGAGATCACGGCCGAGCTGGCCCAGGTGGGGTTGGACGGCCGCAACCGTCGCGCCATCGGCACCTACTCCCAAGGCATGCGCCAGCGGCTCGGACTCGCGCGGGCCCTGCTGCACCGGCCCCGGCTGCTGATCCTGGACGAGCCCACCAACGGGCTCGATCCGCGCGGACGGCGAGAAGTGCACAACCTGCTGCTCGAACGCAGCCGGCAGGACGGTGTGGGCATCCTGCTCTGCACACACCTTCTCGACGACGTGGAGCGCCTCTGCACCCGCATCGGCATCCTGCACCAGGGCCGAACGGTGTTCGAGGGCGCACTGAGCGAGCTGGCCACGGCGTCGAACGAAGGTGAATCCTATCGCCTGCACCTGCGGACGGAGCCACCCGCCGTCCCGCTGCCGCCCGGCGTGGAACTGCTCGCCTGGCAGGGCGAATGGGCACGCATCAAGCTGGACGGAACGCGACCCCCGGAGGACGTGTGGCGCGGGCTGTTGGCCGCGCGGTGGCCCATCGCGGAAATCCACCAGGAAGCCGGCGGTTTGGAGACCTTGTACCTGCGCATGACCCAAAAAGAGGAGGGGCCCGCATGAATCCCATCCTGCTGATCGCCAGAAAGGAGAGCCGGGAATTGCTCGGCAGCGGCCGCGGGCTGGCTTGGCTGCTGGCTCTGAGCGCAGTGCTCTCCGTATTGGGCCTGCTGTTCGTGAGCAATACGGAGCTGAGCCTGCTGGACAACGCCCAAGTGGTCACCATGGAATTGGGCACGATCACGGCGCTGGGTGCGTTGCTGGCTGTCGTGCTGGGCAGCGACGCCATCGCCGGCGAAAGGGAACGCGCCACCCTGATTCCGCTGCTGTTGAGCCCGGCGCGTCGGACGGACATCGTGCTGGGCAAGATGGGCAACCAACTCGTGGGTTGGCTGGTCATGTACCTGATCGGCCTACCGTACCTGTGGGCCGTGGGCAGCAGCGGACAGAACCTGGCCCAGGCCTGTGCCTACCTGGCGCTGTTCGGCACGCCGCTCGTGCTGGGATTCGGATTCCTGGCCCAGGGTCTGTCTTCGCGCGCAGCCGCCGTGCGCAGCGCGCTGGTACCCTCGCTTTTGGCGCTGATTCTCCTGGGCGGCCCGGTGATGCTGGGACCAAGCTTCCGGCAAAGCGCCATCGGGTCCTGGTTGGATCGTGTGAACCCCTTTGCCGCCGCAATCAACAGCTTCGACAGCGTGGTCATCGATTCGCAGTCGCTGAGCGCACAGTTAGCCAGGCTGGCAATCGTTCTGATCTGGCTGGCGGCCACCGCGGCCTTCGCTCGCTCCAGCGCCACATCCATGAACGTCTAGAGACCAACATGAGACGACGATTGCTGCTGGTTCCGGTGCTGCTGTTGTGCGCGGCGATGTCTGCCCTGGCCGCCGAGCCCTTGGAAATCACGCTCGCTCCCGACGGCGCCAACCCCGCGTCGCCGCAGATGGGCGAACACCTGCAATTCGGCAGCGTCATTCGCAATACCGGCGGCGTCTCGTTGCACGGCATCGTTGCTTGGATCAGCATGGTACGCATGGATCCGGGGCAGGAGCAGCCGATGGATCTGGAGGATTGGAGCGCCCACAAGGCGGTCACCCGCGCCACACTGGCGCCGGACGGAGCCATCACCGTAAACTGGCCCATGCGGCTGATCCAGGCGGGCGACTTCCGGGTCGTGATCAGCGCCGTCACCCGCGATTCCCAACGGATCGTGACCAGCCCCTTTCTCGACTTTCACGTGCGACCCAAGCCGGTGGTGGAGTCGAGCCGAATCCTGCCGGTCGCCTTCGGGATGCCGCTTCTCATCGGCGGATTGCTCGCGTTTCGAATGCGCGGGCGGATATTGAGAAGGTGACATGCGCATTCTGCTGGTGGAAGACGACCCGATGATTGGCGAGAGCACCCGCGACTGGCTGCGCCAGGACGGGTTCGCCGTGGACTGGGTGCGCGACGGCACCGAGGCCGAGGAGGCCCTGGCGCACGACGATTGCGACCTGGTGGTGCTCGATCTGGGCCTGCCCGGCCGCTCCGGATTGGAAGTGCTGCGGGGCCTGCGCGGCCGGGGCAGCCGCATTCCCGTGCTGATCCTCACCGCGCGCGACGCCGTGGCGGACCGAGTGGCGGGCCTGGATGCCGGCTCGGACGACTACGTGATCAAGCCCTTCGACCTGAGCGAGCTTTCCGCGCGGGTGCGCGCCCTGTGGCGGCGGCGCCTGGGCCGCGCCGAGCCGCTGCTGGAGGTGGGCGCGCTCGCGCTCAATCCCGGCACCCACGAGGCGCGCCTGCACGGCCGGCCCGTGGCCCTGGCCGCGCGGGAGTTCGCGCTGCTGCAGTGCCTGATGGAGCGGCCAGGGGCCATCCTTTCGCGCGCGCAACTGGAGGATCGGCTCTACGGCTGGGACGATGAGGTGGAGAGCAACGCGGTGGAGGTCTACATCCACCACTTGCGCCGCAAGTTGGGCCGCGACGCGATCCGCACCGTGCGGGGCGTGGGCTACATCATCGCCGGGGAGCCATGAGGTCCATCCGCTCACGCCTGCTGGCCACCCTGCTGGCGGCCGTGATCGTCGCTCTGGCCGGCGCCATGCTTGCCGCCTACTTGGTGGTACACGAAGAGGTCAACGACCTGCTCGACGCCCAGCTCATCGCGCTGGCCCGCTCCCTTCGCCACGGGCAGCTGGTGCAGTCCGGCGAACCCATGCCGGGACTGGCCGCGGGCGAGGAGAACGACTTCGTGATCCAGGTGTACCGGGCGGATGGTACCCGGCTTTCTTCGTCCCTGCCCGGCGTGGAGCTTCCCCTGCCACCGGGCGAGGGCTTTCACTCCCTCACTTGGCAAGACCAGCGCTGGCGCCTCTACGAGCGGCACGTGGGACGGCGCATCATCGTGGTAGCGCAGCCCCACGAGGCGCGGGATGAGTTGAGCGCGGCCATCGCCCTGTCTGTGATCTGGCCCTCGTTGGCTTTGATTCCCGTGCTGGCATTGCTGATCTGGCTGGCGGTGCGGCGCGGGCTGCGCCCGCTGGAGGCCATCGCCTCCGCCGTAGGCCGGCGCAGCCCAGCCACGCTGGATCCGCTGCCCGTGGCCGCGCTGCCGCGAGAGCTGCAGCCGCTGGTGGCCGCGCTGAACGACCTGCTGGGGCGCCTCTCCCACGCCCTGCAGGTGCAGCGCGACTTCGTGGCGGACGCCGCCCACGAGCTGCGCACACCGCTGGCCGCGGTAGACCTGCAGGCGCAACTGGTGGAGCGTGCCGCCACGCCCGAGGAGCGCGGCGTAGCCGTGGGGCGTCTGCGGACCGGCCTGCAGCGGGCGACGCACCTCGTGCAGCAGTTGCTGATCCTGGCGCGGCAGGACCCCGGCACGGCGCCGACGCCGGCACGGCCCGTGGCCCTGGGCGAGACCGTGCGCCTGGCGCTGGCAGACTTCGTGGCCCCGGCCCATGCGAAAGCCATCGACCTGGGTCTGGTGCGCGAAGACCCGGTGAGCATCGCCGGCGACCCGGAGGCGCTGCGCATCCTGGTGGGCAACCTGCTGGACAATGCAATCCGCTACACGCCCGGCGGTGGACGCGTGGACGTGAGCGTGGCGCGCGAGAACGCGGCGGCCGTGCTGGCCGTGACGGACACCGGGCCGGGCATCCCGCCCGGCGAACGCAGCCGCGTGCTGGACCGCTTCTATCGCCGCGCGGGCAGCGGGGTCTCCGGCAGCGGCCTCGGCTTGGCTATCGTCAGGGGCATCGCGGAGCGTCACGGGGCCACGCTGGCGCTGGATAGCGCGCCGGGCAGGGGGCTGCGAGTGAGCGTGCAGTTTCCCGCCCACACCTGAGCACCCCGCGGCGCGTCTGCTGGATGGGGTGCAAGCCCACCCGCCGGTGGGCTTGCCTTATGCTATCCGCTACGCCGGGTCTCGTCCGCGACCCGCCCAGGGGACGGCCCCTGCTCGGCTCACGCTCCGCACTCGCAGGGCTCGCGTGTGCACGGTCGTTCTGGCATTCTTGTGGCTATTCATCCAGGCTCCTTCCTTGGGTGATTGATTGAGCACCAACGACCTCCCAGGAAATGTCCGGATGAACAACCCTCGTAGACTTCACAGCTAGCGGAGGTAGGCCGATACCCCATCTCTACCCCCGGATGCAAGGGTATGTGCTGGACTGGGCTGAAATGTGGGACCAAGATAGAGCCCCTGCCTTAGGGGCTCCACGGACTATCTTGGACTTTGCTGGAAGGGAAGGTGATGGAGGCGGCGGGAATCGAACTGTGCATAATGTTGGATAGCGCCCGCTCTCAACCAACTGATATCAATAGGCCTTCTGGATCGGCGCTTGTGCATTTTATGGAGGCTGCGTGCAAGTTATGCACAGCGGTCATGCACAATCGAGCACGACGCTATCACGACACGGGGCTGGGGGTCCACCGTCGATCGGCCGCTGCAATTCCATATCCGTGAACGGCCGACCGAGCGGTGTTGTCCTCTTTCCCGGCTACCAGTCGTATGACGTGGGGGGGATCCACCCAACCGGATTGACCTAGCGTGCGCTCCAAGGCGGGATGGGATAGATGGCCTTAGCAGTTGCCACCTCCTTTGGCCACACCAATTCGATCTCGTAGTCCTTGGTGGGCTGCACCTGGATAATGGAGAACGGCATCAGCTTCTGCTTTCCGCTCTGATCGATGGCATAAGGCCCCGTCATCACCGTGCGCTTGCCCGAAAGCGCTAGCGCGGCTTGCTTCAAAGCCTTGGAGTCCGTGGATCCGGCCTTCTTGATGAATTCGCCCAGCATCACGCCGGCACCATAAGCCAGGGAGGTTTGGAAATCCGGCTCCAGTTTCGCATTGGGAAACTTCTTGTAGTAGGCCTTCTCAAACTGGGCGCGACTCATGCCTGCGTTCACTTTCCAGTTCAGCTTCTTGTGGTAGAGCGTGACACCGAAGGCGTACCAGCCGTCCTTACCCAACTCGTTCCACTGCGGCTGCCCGGCGTAGTTCATGAAGATGTACTTGAAGTTCAGATTGGCTTCCTTCATCTGGCGCATCATCACCATCTCATCGTCCAGATAGGAAGGGGTGTAGAACGCATCGGGGTGCTGCAGCGCGATCTTCTGCAGCAGGATCGTGAAATCCTTGGTGCCGCTGGCATATTTCTCGAACGCAACCACCTTGATGCCCAGGCTTTCGGCGATCTTGCGGGTGTTCTCGGAGACGCTCACCGGAAACGGCTGGTCCACAAACGCCATCGCCAGCGTTTTCACCCCCAGGGCCGCCATGTCTTCCGCGGCCGGCTTGTGCAGCAGCGAGGCAGGAGTCTGGGTGGCCGAGACGATGTATTTGAAGCCCTGGCCGTAAACGGCATCCGAGGCTGCCGACCAGATGATTAGCAGCTTGTGGTGCTTCTCCGTGATGGAGGCGGCTGCACCCGTCAGCGTGGACCCGAACGGCGAGAAGGCCACGTCCACCTTGTCATCGGTGATCAGCTTGTCGTAGAGGCGCACCACCGTCTGCTTGTCGCTGCGGTCATCGTAGTAAATGAGCTTCACGGGGCGCTTCACTCCCGCCACGTCCAGTCCGCCCGCTTGGTTCACCTCGTCCGCCCAAATCTCCACGCCCTTGAAACCCTGTGAGGACGCAAAGGCGAAGCTGCCCGTCGTGGAAATGGTGAGACCGATCTTGATCGGCTTGGCGGCCTGCGTGGCCGACGCTCCCCACAGGAGCCCCACCACCAGCAGCAGGGGTATCGTCGCTTTCCAGTGTCGCATGTCCATGCCCTCCAACAATGAGTGTTTGACATCCCGGGTTGTGCGCACGCCCGCACGCATTCGGCGACTCGGCAGACACAGCCGGCCGGCCCAGCGGGCGGTGCCCTCAGGCCAGCCAATCCTGAATCACCTCGTGCAGCCGGCCAAAGAAGTCCGCCTTCGTGCCGTGCGCCCGATTGCGCCCCAGTTCCAGCACGTACACGTCGTCAGCCACATCCAGGGCCTGACGCACGTTCTGATCCACGAGCACGACGGCAGTCTGCGATTCGCGCTGACGACGCAGGAAGGAGTAGATCTCCTTGGCCACCAGCGGGGCCAGCATGGCCGTCGGCTCGTCCATCAACAGCAGGCGGGGCTTGGTCAGCAGGGACCGGCCGACTTCGAGGATCTTCTGCTGCCCGCCGCTCAGCGTACCGACGCGCACGCGCTGGCGGTCGGCCAGGTGTGGGAAAGTCGCGTACAAGTCGTCGATCGCCCTGCGCACACGCTGCTGGTCTCTCCTGAACGACCAGCAGCCCAGCTCCAGGTTTTCCTCCACGGTGAGATCCGGGAACAGGCTGCGTCCTTGCGGCACATAGGCGATGCCGAGCTCCATGAAGCGGTGCACGGGCAAGCCCGTCAGCTCCCGGCCATCGAAGCGGATCGAGCCCGTGCTTGGCTTCAGCAGGCCATAGAGCGCCTTGAGCAGGGTTGACTTGCCCGCCCCGTTCGGCCCGATGACGGCCGTGATCCGCCCTTCGGCGGCCTCGATGTTCACGCCTTCAAGCACGTGAATGTCGCCGTAGTACGAGACGGCTATGTCCTGGGCTTGCAGCAAGCTCATCGCGTCGGCTCCTATGCACCCAGGTATGCTTCGATGACCTGTTCGTTGCGCTTCACCTCATCCGCGCTCCCCTCGGCGATCTTCTGGCCCAGGTCCATGACGACAATGCGGTCGCAAAGGCTATACAGCGAGGTGAGATCGTGACTGACGAGGATGAACGTCTTGCCCTGTTCCCGCATCCGCTGGATCTCTGCGAAGAACACGGTCTTCATTTGCGGGTGCACGCCGGCGAAGGGTTCGTCCAGCAGGATCAGGGTCGGATCGAACATCAGTACGCGCACCAGTTCCAGCAGTTTCATCTGGCCGCCGGAAAGCTCTTCTCCCAGCCGAGCCGCCCGGTCCGCCAGGTTGACATCCGCCAGCAGTGCGTTGGCCCGCTCGTGCAGTTCGGCATCGCTTTGATGGGAGGACAGCACCGGAGCGAGCATGTTCTCCATCACCGTCAGCCGCTTGAAAACCTTGGGCACCTGGAAGGTGCGGCCAATGCCGATGCGCGCCACCTCGTGCGGTGCCAGCCCCTGAATATCGCGGCCCTGATAGACGACGCGGCCAGCATCAGGCCGGTACAGCCCGTTCACGCAGTTGAGTGAGGTGGTCTTGCCGGAGCCGTTGGGCCCGATCATGCCCAACACGGTCTGCGGTTCGACGCGGAAGGAAAGGTCCGACACGGCGACCGTCCCTCCGAAATTCTTGGTCAGGTGACTCACCTCCAGCATGTTCGTGCCTCGCTCCCAAGGAGTGGCGACGGTGACCGCCTAGAACCGACCCAGCAGACCCTGCGGCCTGAACAGGATCATGGCGATCAGGATGACGAAGGCCACCACGGGCGACAACGCGGTGGACATGAACACGGCCGAGACGTTTTCCGCTAACCCGAACACAATGCCTCCCACCAGCGCACCCAGCGGATTGCCCAGCCCGCCCAGCACGATCACCACGAATGCCACCACCGTGTAGCCCCCGCCCATGACCGGGGTGATTGACGGGAAACTGAGCACCACCACGCTGCCCGCCAGGGCTACCAACAGCAGGCCCAGGCCGAACGCGAAGGCCGAGATGCGATGGGGGTCAATGCCCAGAATCGGCACTGCCTCGCGATTCTGGATGATGGCGCGGATCGCCTTGCCCAGGTAGGTGCGGTGCAGGAGCCACAACAGGCACGCAATGGCCACCAGGGAGAACGCACCGGCAATAATGCGCCCCAGGGGGAAGAACAGCCGCCCGATCGAAACCGATACCGTATGAAACGGGAAGGGGACCCCCCGCGGATCGGCATCCCAGATCAGCAGGATCACCGACGTGATGATGAGGGAAACCCCGAAGAACGCCAGGAAGGACATGACCTCCGGGTCTTCGGAGCGGAGCAGGCGCGGCACCACCAGGTAGTAGATGACCACACCGCCCAGGAAGAAGCCGGGCAGCACCACCACCAACGACTCGAGCGGATTCAGGCCGAACGTCGCGCTGAGCCAATAGCAGACATAAGCCGCCGCCAACATGAACTCGCCGTGGGCAAAGTTCACCACGCGCATGACGCCGTAGATGATGTTCATTCCGATGCCGATCAGCGCGTACACCAGCCCCAGGAGAAGCCCGGAGATGACGGCCTGCGTCATCAGGATTGCCATGAGTGTGGTCCTCCGCCGCGGCCCGAGGGCGCGTTAACTGATCCAGCGACGCAGGGTGGGGTACCGGCGCAGCAACGTCCCCAGGAACCCTCGGGGGAAGAAGAGCACCAGCGTCACCACCAAGATCCCGAGAATGAGCAGATTGAGTCGCGGAAAGCTGCTCCAGATCAGGTCATCCAGCAGGTACATGCTGATCGACCCCAGCATTGGCCCGGCCACGGTGCCCAGTCCACCGAACATGGCGTAAACCACGGTGCGCACAGTGATCAGGTAGTCGAAGGCGCTTTGCGGATCGATAATTGCCGTGTGCCACGCATCGATGCCGCCCGCCAGCGAAGGCAGCAAGGCCGCCAGCATCCACGCCTTGAGCCGGCTGCGCACCACATCCACGCCCAGCACTTCGGCGCCTTCGGGATCCTCGCGGATGCAGCGCAGGGCGATGCCCAGGCGAGAGGTCGCCACGCGATTGGCGATCCAGAGGCTTGCCACGAGCAGCACCAGCATCAGGTAGTAACTGTGTGTGGGCTTGTACACAGCCGCCAGGGAAAGCCCGATAGAACCACCGGCCCAGGCCTCGGGCAGGTTGGACACGACGATCATCAACGCCATGGACAAAGACAGGTTGACGATGGCGAAGTAGATGCCTTGCAGGCGCAGCGTCGGGGCGAAGAGCAGGGACACCATGACGCCGACCGCTCCGCCGAGCAGCACCGAGACGGGCACCGGCACGCCCAGCTTCACGGTCGCGATGGCGGTCACGTAGCTGCCAACACCGTAGAACGCCACATAGCCAAAGGGCAGGTAGCCGGTAAAGCCGTAGATAATGTTGAAGGCGGCGGCCATCACCACCCAGAACATCAGGTAGAAATAGAAGCTGATCCAGTCCGGGCCGATCAGGGGAATGACCGCCAGCGCCACTAGGCACAGGCCGACCGGATACCACCAGACACGGATGGCTGACCAGGAGCCGACGTGCCGCGAAGGCGCCGAGGAGGAGCGGAGGGGTTCCATGGTCATTCACATTCCGAGGAGCGATTGCATTCCCTTGCCCGCCGGGAATCGCGCCTGCGATGTGCCCGGCGGGGTCGTTTCCGGCCGCGTATTCCGTGCCCAGCATCCGAGCCCGGCGTCGTGCCCCAACGTCGTTCCATAGTACTTGCTCGCCTGCCTGGCGGGTCAACCGCCCGCAACTGATCACGCGCTAGGATGCGAACCACGCCGCGCGATCGAGCCGGGGCAGGGGAGCGACTGCCTGCTCGTAGGCCCATCCGATGCGCAGAACCTTCGCCTCGGCGAACGGCTTGCCGATGATCTGCAGCGAGGCTGGCAGCCCGGCCGGCGTCAGCCCCGCGGGCACGGCCAGCCCGCACAGCCCCAGATAGTTGGCCGCGCGCGTGAAGCGTGAATGGGGCAGCGCGCCTTCGTCCACCTCTGCGACCGGAATGGCGCTGATCGGCGTCGTCGGCGTCAGCAGGGCATCGAAGTCGTCGAGCGCCTCGGCAATCTGGGCCCGTGCCGCGCGCATGTGCTTGCGGGCCGCCACGTAGTCTGCAGCGGAGAAGTCCTTTCCGGCGATCAGGCGTTTGCGCACAGCCGGGTCCAGTGCAAGGGATTGGTCTTCCACGAACGCGCCCAGCGCCTCGTAGCCTTCGGATGCGATGATCACCCCGGCGTGACGCTGCATGCCGGCGAAGTCGAACGGCGGAGGCACCTCCTCCACGTGCGCGCCGAGCCCGGCCAGAGTTTCCACCGCACGGCGGTAGAGCGTGGCCACCTCCGGCTGGAGGCCTTCCAGGTCGGATACGGGCATCATCGCCAAGCGCAGGCCGCGCACCCCGCGTCGCAGCGCCGGGATCGGGTCCAGGCGCGCCGCGTCCTGCGTCGCCGCGTCCCTGGGGTCCGGCCCGTTCAAGGCGTGGAAGATCAGCGCGGCATCTTCCACTGAGCGTGTCATCGGGCCAAGGGTATCCAGCGTCTCGCTGAGCGCCAGAACCCCGTGATTGGGGATGCGCCCGGCCGTGACCTTCAGCCCGACCAGCCCGCAGAAGGACGATGGAATGCGCACTGAACCGCCAGTGTCGCTGCCAATGGCGGCAGGTACCAGACCCGCCGCGACCGCAACCGCGGAGCCGCTGGAGGAGCCGCCCGGCACCCGGTGCACGTTGGCGTCCCAGGGGTTCCAGGGCGTGCCCATGGACGGGTTGGTGCCCCAGCCGCCCATGGCAAATTCCACCATGTGGGTCTTGCCCAGCGCGATCATCCCGGCGGCGCGGAGCCGTTCCACAGCGGCGGCCGTCACCGTCGAGCGCTGCCCGGCACGGGTGCTCGATCCGAAGGTGGTGACCCGTCCCTCCATCTCCAGCAGGTCCTTCAGGCCGATCGGGATACCGTGCAGCGCGCCCAGGCGCGCCCCGGCCCGGATCGCCCGCTCCGCGGCCTCCGCGGCCAGCAGCGCCTCCTCACGGTAAACCTCCACAAAGGCATGGAGCCGGGCGTCGGCCGCCTCGATCCGCGCTAGGCAGGCGGAGACCAGCTCCCGTGGGGAGACCTCGCCGGCCGCAATGCGCGGGGCCAGCTCGTGGATGGGCAGGTCGGCCAGGTCAGAACCCGGTGTCTTCATCGCGTTTCCAGCTCCTGCGTTGGCCCCCGCTCGTGGGAGCGAGCCAAGTTCGTTTCGCCCGGAGGGCCGGGCCAGACCGGACGCGCACGCTCTGTCCGCGGCGGCAGCCGCCAGGGCCGGTCGCACTGCGCCTCACGCCGGGCGATCCCCCTTCTCGACCTTGAGGGTGCGGTTGTCCACCGCGGGCAGCATCTGCGCCGGGTCTCGCGTCACTACCACGTCCATCACGCTGGGTCGCGTGCGCTCCTCCATGCAGGCGTGCAGGGCCGGCGCCAGCCCCGCCGGGCTCTCCACGCGCACGCCATGGCAGCCGAGCGTGGTGGCCAGCGCAGCGTAATCGGTCTCCAGCAGGTCGGAGGACTGATAGCGTCCATCGTACATAGCATGCTGCAGCGCCTTGACGTAGCCGGAGGCGGCATTGTTGATCACGATCAGCGTGAACGCCGCACCGACCCGCCGTGCCGTCTCCAGCTCACCCAGCACCATGTTCAGGCCGCCATCGCCCGTAATGCCCACCACCGGGATGTCGGGCGCGGCGAGCTGCGCCCCGATGCACCCGGGCAAGCCGTAGCCTATCGAAGCGAAGCCGCGGTCCGCGATGAAATGTCGCCCGGCAGCCTTGGTATCGTACAGCAGCCCGCTCCAGTGTCCCGCGAAGCCGCCATCGGCCACGAGGATGGAGCGCTCCGGCATGACACGGTTGAGCTCGGCCAACAGCCGGGCCATGTGGATGGGGCGCTCGTCGCTGTTCTGGAGAGGCGCCGCGCCCAGCTGCCACGCCGCCTTGCGCGTGGCGATCTCGGCCAGGTAGTCCGGTCGAGCCCTCTTCAGTGGAGGTGCGTCACCGGCCAGCGCAGCGGCGATGTCCTGCAGGGCCATGCGGGCATCGGCCTGCAGGGGCAGGTGTACCCGCGCCGTGCGCCCCAGCTCTTCGGGAACGATGTCCACCTGGATCACAACGAGCGCGGGCGGGAACAGTTGAAATCGCTTGGTGGCGATCTCGCCCAGCTTGCACCCCACGACGAGCAGACAGTCCGCCTTCGCGATCAGGTCATTGGCGACACGGCTGTAGCGGCCGAACAGGCCGACGGAGAGCGGGTGGGTGCATGCGATGGCGCCTTTGCCCGAGATCGTGTGCGCCACGGGGATTGCGTGATCTTCCGCAAGCCGCTGCAGGGCCTCGTAGGCCTGCGACAGGTGAATCCCGCCCCCCACCAGCAGCAGGGGCCGCTCCGCTGCCGCCAACAGCTTGGCGGCGTGTTCCACGTCCGCAGCATCCGGGCGCGGGCGATGCGCCGGGGCGCTCAACGTGCGCTCGTCTATCCAGAACGCATCTTCCGGAAAGTCGAAGCTGCCGTGGCAGACATCCTCCGGCACGTCCAGCACCACGGGTCCGGGCCGTCCCGCAGTGGCCACCGCGAACGCCCGGCGCACCAGCTCGGGGATACGCTGGACGCCTTCGACGCGGATCACCTCCTTCACGGCCGGCCGCAGAATGTCCACCTGGCGGCCTTCCTGAGTCATATTCTTCCCGGCGTGATCGCGGTGCGCGTCCCCAACCAACACGATCTGTGGGATGCCGGCATTCAGCGATTCCACCAAGCCCGTGACCAAGTTGGTCGCTCCCGGGCCCAAGGTCGCATCGCATACGCCGGGTTGGTGCGTGACCCGTGCATGGGCATCGGCCGCGAAGGCTCCGCAACGTTCGTCGTTGATGAGTCTGTGCGGCATGCCTCGCGCGCGAAGCGCCTCGTAGAACGGCAGGAGTTGGAAGCCAGCCATGCCGAATAGCGATCCGGTGCCGGCCACTTTCAGCATTTCGGCCAGCGCATCGCCGCCGTTCATGGTGCGAGTGGTCGGCCGTTCCCCCACGGACTGTACGACCTGCTGTGCGGGCCTGCTCATTTCGGTTCCTTCGTGATTGCCGCCAAGCGGACGAATGCCTGCACGGTCATGCCGGGCCGTCCCCCGAGGCGTTCGGCGGCTGAATTGACATGACTGAGCACGCCGGTTTCCCACATGGAGTGGCCATCGCCAATGCGGGCGCTCCAGGCATCCACCGTCGCCCCCGCGATGCCACGCGCATTCAGTGCAGGCAGGCGGGATAATCCGGCCCGATCCACCCCGATACACGCGTCGTTGTAGACCACGGCGAACACGGAAACCTTGATCGCCGTCTCCGGGCGGCCGCCCAACAGCCCGCCGTGCGAGCCGGTGACCACCACCGCCCCCTCGTCCTCCGGGCGCACAAGCGAGGCGGAGTCCATCACGATCACGTGGCGCGTTGCTCCGGGCAGTTGCACCGCAAAGCGCGACTCTTCCCTTGGCCAGCGGGGCGGGCGCCGCGGCCCTGTCGCCAAACCTAAGCGATTCGCGGCCTCCCGGGCGCTCATCCCCGTGCGCACGCCGGCTGCCTCGGCGTGAGTATTCATGTGCGTAACGACACCCCGTTCCGAACAGTCCCGCGCGTCGCCTATGCGAGCGGATTCATGCCCGACCGCCGCGGCGGGAATGCCCAGGTCATTCAGGTAGTCCAGCCCGGAAATGCCCGCGTCGTCCATGCCCAGCCCCGCGTCATTCAGCACGACAGCCATCACGCCGGCCTTCGCCGCGACGAAAGCCGCATAGACCCCGCAATGCGAGCCGCCGATGACGACCGCATCGCGCGCCTCGCTGCCGAGGCGGGTCACGCTGTCAATCAGGACAATTTCGGAGGAATGCACGCGGGCTTGCCTCTTGCGCTGCGGGAGGCTATGGTATTTCCGTTAAACGGAAAAACCATTCGTTTATCGGATGTGCAACATTTTCACGCACGGCACCTGGAGTCAAGCCGAATCCAGGAGCCTCACCCGAGCGCAAGTTCATGAGCAACATCGCCCACCGGGCTCAAGACCGACGCGGAATTCTCCACGGAAACGGACCCCGACTCTGAAATGACGACCAGGAGCCAGTCGCACGGACAGGGCAGGGGCATTCATCAGAACATCAATCGCACCACGGCCATCCTTTCGGCCCTGGCGACAAACCCGGAGGGCCTGCGGCTGACGGAAGTGATCCGCGCGACGCACCTCAGCAACGCGAGCGTGCACCGGATTCTGAAAGGGCTCGCGGCCAACGGGATGGTGGATCACGACCGGGCCACCGGCCGCTACTATGTCGGGATCCGGATCGTTTCGTGGGCACGGGCTGCGGGCAATCGGTTTGGCTTGGCAGAGCGGGCGGCGCCTGCCTTGGCGCGACTGGCCAACCGAACCGATGACACGGTCTATCTGACGATCCGGATGGGCGACGAAGCGGTGTGCGCGGGCCGGCGGGAGGGCGACTACCCCATCAAGACCCTCACGCTGAGCGTTGGGGATCGCAGGCCGTTGGGAATAGGCGCAGGGAGCCTAGCCCTGATCGCGTTCCTTCCCGACTCGGCAGAGTGCGAGCGTATCATTGCCGCGCAGACGGCCGATTGCGCGAAATTCGGGATCGACGAGCCGGCCCTGCGCGAGATGATCGAGACGGCCAGGGGCCTGGGGTACGCGCTCAACGAGGGCAGGATCATTCCAGGCATGAGCGCGCTGGCGGTGCCCGTGTTCGGGTCCGATGGGGTCCCGCTGGCAGCGCTGTCCGCGGCCGCACTTATGTCCCGGATGGAATCCCCGCGCAGGGAAGAAATCGTGGCCGAACTGCGAGCGGAAGCCGAACGACTCCAGGAACACCTGTACCCCAGGCCGGCCGGCGCCGTGCAAACCGGCGTCGGCCGCTGATTTCGGGCCCGGCGCGAGTAGGGAGGCACCGCACAATCCGCGCACTACCGGGATTCCAGACGGGTCTACGCTCACCCGTGGCCGTGCCATTTGCTCGATCCCCGTTGCGATCCATTCTGGCCAACCCCAGCCCTACCGGCGGTTCGGCATGCACTCGCACGACCGTGCCCCGGAGGCCCATGCACTGCTCCAGCCGGTTCGGGTTCCAGGGGATGTCGTCATGGGTAGGTATTGTCGAGATTTTGCACAAGGAAAGGATGCCTACACACGCTCGGCAGCGGGAATCGAACTGTGCATAACCCTGGAAGGTTGCCGCCCTTACTTCACTGATATCAATAGGACTTCTGGATCGGCACTTGTGCATTTTATGGAGGCTGCGTGCAAGTTATGCACAGGTTAGCATGCGACTGCCCTGGAGGTCCAGCGAGTCCTACCCGCCAAGCAGAATACCGCGTGCCCTGGAGCCAACATCAGGGTGAGACGCGACGGGGGGCCGGCCAATCCAACGCCCCACGCAGGTCCATGACGCTGTGGCAGAAGATCGAAACGGCATGAACATGCAGTTGCAGTTCAGCCATTGTCCCGAACAGTGCACAACTCCGTCTCGAGAAGATCCAGCAACCTCTTCAGCTTCCGGACATTTGAGATGAGTTCTTCGAGGTCGTAGGCTTCCGGGTAATCCTCTTGGATGTGCTCTCCAAGGTCACCGACTTCGCGCTGCAGCGCCCGGACTTTGGCCCCCCAGCCGTCTTCCGATTCAGCGTCATTCAATTTCCTGGGTTCAATCCCGTTCAGCAGCCAATTGGGCCGAATCCCGAATCGCAGGATGACGGCGCGGATGAGTTCTACACTGGGCGACCCATTCTGAACGTCGATTGCTGCCTTCAATTCCTGAACAGGAATGCGGATGGCGGATGCAAACTGGGAGAGGCTCATGCCGGCCTCTATTCGCACTTGTTCAATCCGTTGGACAACGTCTGCCAACACCTGCATTGCGCCCCCCTCACCACGCCTTACCGGAAATACTCATTCCGCACGGTTAAGGAAATCAGTTCCCCTTAACCGAGATGCTTCGAATCTGCAAATCATTTCCTGAAACTCGGGGGGGGGGGGCTCCAGTCATGAGGGAGAGATTGGCTGACGGACGGGTGTCTACAATGCAGAATGTGGACGGCATGCACTCTGGAGCCGCTGAGTCCTCTAGTCGGCAACAGCAGCCAAAAATGGGACAGCGCTTTGGTACAGACGCTAGCAAGAACTCGTTGCGGGGTCGTCTCAATGTTCAGTGGACTCGTCAAATTAACATGGGCACAGCGTGTCGGCGGCCTTCTAGCAGGTCCCTGTCCGCTTCGATGGATTGGTACATGAAATCCGAAAACGCCCTGACACGAGCATTGCGCCTCAGGTCCCGGTGAACCAATAGCCAAAGCTTGTTCGCCATGCGTTTCTCGGGCGGAAACAGCCGAACCAACTGCGGGTCTTTGTCGGCCATGAAGCAGGGTATTGCAGCAATGCCGAATCCCCCCTGTACCGCGTGGAGTTGGTCTACCAAGCTGTTGGTTCGATAAACGACGTTGGCGCGCCGCACGTATTTCCGGATGAACCGGACTGTCACCGTGTTCTCAAGACTCTCATCCCCGGAGATCACCCTATGCTTCCTAAGATCAGCCAGTCTGCAGGGACGGCCATTGATCTCAAGATACCCGCATGACGCGTAAAGCGCCGCCGCGATGTCCGAGAGATGTCGTCCGACCACTTCTCCTTCATCAAGTCGGATGGACGGCCGGATGGCGACATCGGCCTCCCGATTTGTCAGGCTGAGGAAGCGGTTCTGCACGTTCACCTGAATCTCGATGTCCGGGTACGTCTCCTGGAACAGCTTCAGGTGCGGGTTCAAAAGACCATAGGCAAGCGTATCCGTCGTTGTAATTCGCAGTCCGCCTGCCAACCGCAGGTCGGCCCCGGATACCTTTCGCACCAGCAAGTTGACGCCTTGCTCGATGTCTTCAGCAATCGCCAACATATCCACGCCAATTGTCGTGAGACGATAACCGGTCGTGAGGCGATCGAAGAGCCGTGAACCGAGCCGGTCTTCGAGCAGCGTGATACGCCTGAAGACCGTAGAATGCGTCACGCCAAGCTCGCGCGCAGCGCCGGCCAGCGTCTTGTGCCGTGCTACGGCCAGGAAGTAACGCAGGTCGTCCCAGTTCCTCATAGACAAACTCTGCAAGCCGGGTTGCGATTTTTCGCTAATTCACTTTCCGGCACACGTGTCTTATTGCTAGCTCGTTCTGTGGCCACGATGCCGATGGCAAGCCTAGTTCAGGCTCTGCTTCACAGCTCGCGGTGGGTACTTTGCGGTTGAACGGAGATGAGAGCAATCTCCCTCATCCCGGACCCTCCTCAGTTCAGCGAAATGCATCGTCGGCGTCAGCCTGGCGCAGGAGCTTCGGTTTAAGAGCGTCCACCTCCTGCGTCAATCACAAGGTGTGACGTCGTAGTCATGAACGCCGAAACCAGCGAACGCGTGCCCCGCATGCCGCCAGACAACGACAGATGCCTACAGGTGCGGGTGACTGACCTGCTGTGGATACGTGATCTGGCCCTTTCCGCCAGTCGACCCGTTCGTGCCGGGAGTCTCGGGCGGGAAAAAATACCTACAAATCAATGGAATCACGCCGCCTGTCAAGCCATCGTCAATCTCACGTCTGAGCTTCTATCAACCGATCGACCCAAAAAGCCAACGGATTTGAAATCCGACACCGAGTACCCGCCAGCATCTAGGCAAACAAGTCAGCGCAAGCACTGAAATGAGCCGCGCCGGAGGCCCCAATGAAGTTGCTGGTGAATGGAAAATGGCATAGCGATTTCCCGACTCGCGACTATCAGAATCGTCCTGTTGCCAGCGCGGCCACTCGCAAAGCCGCTGGTACACTGCGGCCTGAGATGCGCGGGATCGAGATTGAACCGCAGAATTGCCATCTCTATGTGTCCTACGCGTGTCCATTTGCACACCGCGTCATCATCACCCGCGCCTTGCTCGGGCTTGGCGATATGATCGGCATGTCCGTGCTGGGTCCGGATTGGAGCGGTCCGGAGGGATGGGTCTTCTCAAAGGGTCCGGATTGCACCGGCGACCTGGTGAATGGCAAGCGCGCGCTGCACCAAGTCTACACTGTCGCTGACCCGCATTTTTCCGGAAAGGTCACCGTTCCGGTGCTATGGGCGTCCCGTGAGCAGCGCTTGGTCAGCACGGAATCTCTAGAAATCGTGCGGATTATGACGTCTGCGCTCCGGAATTTTCATCGCTCCGGTCCCGACTTGTGTCCTCAGCACCTGGAGACCCAGGTCGACGAAATGAACGCTTTCATTGATGGGCAAATCAGCAGCGGCGTCTACCGAACGTCACCTACGACTGATCCTGACAGACACGCCGATAACGTGGCGAGGGTCTTCGATGCACTGCTGGAGATAGATCACCGGTTGCAGGGTCGCAGCCACCTGCTGGGAGATGGGATGACCGAAGCGGACATCGTACTGTTCACGACCATGATACGCTTCGATGTCGTGTACCACGACCTGTTCGGTTACGACCGAAAACGACTCGCCCAGCTTCCGAACATCGCCGCCCACACCTCGCGCCTTGGATCGCAACCCGCGATCGCAAGCACCGTGAAGTTCAACCACATCATTCGGCATTACTACACGATTCCGGAATTCGCCGGTGTGTCTGGAGCACTGCGCTCGCGGGACTCCAACGGACTGCTCAGGGATTAGCAACATCATGTTGGAATCCGATCTGACCTACGAACGCTGGCAAACGCAACTTTTGAAACTTTGTCTTGAGCGACCAAAGAGAGAGAGCCGACCCATGAACATCCTAGTTCAAAACCAAGACACGTCGCCGCTTTTGGAAGCGCGAGATATCACCCAGCACGAGATCCGTGCTCTTCGGCAGACGTACAACTTGGCAGATGCGCACACGCACCAAAGGCAGTCGCCGACGCAGCAGGGGATCGTGGCGAGCCTTCCACAGCTTTGGTATGGGGCTGAGCGCCGGAAGCAGGCCGATTTGGAGCGTGCCTTCACGGAGAGCTTCTTCACCCTTCACAACCAGCTCAGCCTCCTGCGACGCGACGAGGGGATCTACCTGACGTACGCGGCGTCCATATCTACGGTCATCGCGGCATTGTACCTGCGATCGACCGATATGCGGGTCGGGCTGATAGAGCCGTGCTTCGATAATCTGCACGACCTCCTCAAAAACGCCGGCATCCCCATGGAAAGCATCCCGGAGGCTGCCCTCAGCGGCGCAGATGCAGTTTATGAGAATCTCTCACGTTACTGCTCAGACGTAGATGCCGTCTTCCTTGTGGACCCCAACAATCCAACCGGTTCTTCCCTTCTGGCCGATGGAAAACGCGGCTTCGAGGAACTGATCCGCTATTGCAGCGATCACCGTAAACTATTGATGTTGGACCTGAGTTTCGCAGCATTCTCGGTTATGGACCCACGCATTGGCCGTTTCGACATCTACGAGATGCTTGACCAAAGGGACGTCTCCTACATCTGCATCGAAGATACAGGAAAGACTTGGCCACTCCAGGATGCCAAGTGCTCCATCTTGGTGACAAGCCGCGATATCGCTGACCAAGTCTATGACTTCCACACGTCCGTTTTGCTCAACGTGTCGCCGTTCGTGCTCAGTATTGTGCGGGAATACGTGGAAGATTCTCGCCGAGACGGCTTCGCGTCGATAAGGGACGTCATCACCGACAATCGCAAACTAGTCAGGGAAGCGCTGGACACGCCTCTTCTCGAGTATTGCGAGCCCCGTGTTAACACAAGCGTCGCGTGGTACCGGATCACCGATCCGGAGCTCACGAGCTCGCACCTACACAGCCAAGTATTGAAACGGGAAGTCTATGTGCTCCCTGGAAGGTTCTTCTACTGGCACCACAGGGATCAGGGTGAGCGCTTCCTTCGAATTGCTTTGGCTAGGGAATCGAATGTGGTTCGCGAGGCCATGAGTCGATTGCAATCGGTCGTGAATGGGCATGAACACCGATGACATCGTGTTCGTCGATGCGGACATGTTCCTGGGGATGCACAGCATCCAGGACTCGGTAAGGATCGCCTGCAAGAATTTGTTCGTGCAGCGGCTTTGGATAGGTGTGGCAATGACGCTTGAGCAAATCGGCATTTGCGATGATGTCGTGTGGGGCTTCTCCCGCCATGTTCAGAGCGAATATTACCCGTTCATGGACACTCTGCATTCGGTGATGGCCGCTCGGCGGGTACCCTATAGCTGGGACGATATGCGCCGTGCCGAATCCGACCCTAGACTACAAGAGTTGGAACCGAGCAACGCCCTCTTGCTCGCACGCGTCTGCAATGAGGGAGCGGTGCTGTACTCAGTTCAGCCGGAACTCTTGGAGCGAAGGGATCTGCCCGTGCGTCAAGCGCCAACCGGGACGGAACTTCAGTTTCCCGGAGGGCTCGAAGCTGCATATCGCCTATCTTTGGCATTGAGGTTTGAGGAACCACCACATGCGCCAAGGTTCTGAACCTATGCTTAGAGGCATCTTCGTCCCGCTCATCACGCCCATTCGGGAGGATGGATCGGTCTGTGCTGCCAGCGTTGCCCGGCTCATCGAGCGAATCGGCGCCAGTTCAGCCGGATTCGTGCCCTGTTTGACGACAGGGGAAGGTTGGCGCCTGACGGACGCTCAATGGCACGACATGGTGCGATACACTTTGCGCCATGCGGGCGATAAACCTGTGCTAGCCGGCATCGAAGAACGTACAACGAACCGAGCAGTAGCCCGCGTCCGCCAAGCTTCCGTGCTCGGATGCAGGGCGGTCATCGCAGCCAAACCCTTCGGCGCTGCCGTGACGCAAGATGAGATCATCGAGCACTATCGTCGCCTGGCCAGCGAATCAGATTTGGACGTGCTGGCCTACAACGAGTCCTGGCTGACCGAAAACGTAGCGACTAAAACCACGCTATCCAGTCTGACAACCATTCCGCGGCTGGTGGCTATCAAGGAATCCACCGGCGTGGCATCTACCACACGCTGGATGGCTGAACACCGCTCAGAGTTGCCCGCCTTGTTCCAGGGCACTGAGACCCTGCTGCAGATCTCCGCGGGGTTTGATGGCTTCATCATCGCAGCGGCGAACCTACTGCCGGAGCTCTGCCATCGCCTGTATTCTGCGCCGGATGTGGCGGCTTTCCGAAAGTTCAGGGCTTTGTGCCGCATGTTCGGACTACTGTCCGACCATTGGATCGCAAGGATTAAGACAGAGCTGCACATTCTAGACGTGCTGGGCACAGCCGCTCTGGTGGGCTCCGACGGCGAGGCGTTGAAACGGGGCGCATGACCATTTCACGGCGTTTCGCGCGCACTCCGATCCGGTCATCGAAGGAGGGGACATGTACGACCTACGACAACTGTGGTTGCTCAATCGCCGCGTATGCGCCGATGAAGCCACGTTCACCAAGCTCATTGAGATTGAACGGCCGTGGATCAATCGGCTGATGCAGCGAAGTGTGGAATCACCCAACGAGGTAGATTGCCAAGCCAGGTTTCAGCAGCGCTTCGGCGCGCTCCTAGAATCGGAAAGCACCGGTCCCAACAAGAGCGCCCATTGGGTGGCAGAGAAGGCCAACCTGGACGGGCTGCGCCTGCTGGTGCAGGAGTTCGCGGTGGATGGGCTGACGGAGGCCCAGTCGTTCTTCCCGATCCTGCCGCGGCTCCCGCTTGAGGCCCAGATGCCGCTGATGCGGATCATGCTGGACGAGTTTGGCTGCGGCAATCCGAAGCGGGCACATACGTCGCTGTACAGGGCTCTACTGCAAGAGCTCGACATGTCTAGCAATCCGATGGATTACCTAGGGCACATCGGTGCGGAGAGCTTCGCGTTCCTGAACGTCTTCTATTGGCTATCCACGAGAGCCCCAGATCCGGGCTATTTCCTAGGTGCTCTGACGTATTTGGAGGCGAGCATTCCGTCCTTCTTCAAATGCTACGCGGATTGCTGCCGGCGACTCAATATCCAGCACCACCACTACTACACCGAACACATGCACATCGATCACTTCCACGCCCGCGACGGTCAGCGGGCCATCCTGGAGGCGATAAGGCACGGTACCTGCGACTATCGTAGCGTCTGGGCCGGAGTACAGCTCCTGAGCGTGGTAACAGCTGATGCATTCGAGGCTTCCGTGGCGAAAGCGAGGCGGGGTGCACCAGTAGTCTGGAAATCTGGAGGGGTTGAAGCATGGGCGTCATGAACCAACAGGGCGAGCACTGGTTTCCGTTCGAGCACAATGGGCGGACATATCTTCTGCCCCGTGAGTGTCCGCATCGCGGCGGCCGGCTGGACCTCGGCTTCCTTGACAGTGCCAAGGGCTTGGTTGTGTGCCCACTGCACAAATCCACGTTCTGCGTGCCGGCGGGCGAATGCAAAAGCGGTCCGGCCGAGACTGGCATCAAGGTGGACGTCGACCGATCGTAGGTCATCGCAGGAGACGAGAGATGCCTCAAAGAGTCGATACAGATTCAAACCGGACCAACAGACAATCGCAGGCCATGCGCGCAACCTTCGCCTACGAATCCGAAGAGGTGTGGCTGCCGTTTTCCGAGACTCTGGACGTGTGGGACGGCGACTTCCACCAGTTGCTCGTGAACGACAAGTTGCGGGTGGACGCGTACCAGGAGGCAATCCGTGAAGTGGTGAAGCCGGGCATGACCGTCGTCGACCTCGGCACGGGCAGTGGAATCCTTGCATTGTGGGCTCTAGAAGCTGGGGCATCTCACGTTTACGGCATTGAAATGGAGCAGGAGATTCTGGCATCCGCGATTGAGCGAATAGGGTCAGCGGGCTATTCAGAGCGATTCACACCGATCCAGAGCCTGTCGCAGAATGTCGTCCTTGGAGAGAAAGTTGACGTGCTGTTGTCGGAAATCATCGGGAATCTCGCGGACAACGAGAACCTAGTGCCCATCCTGCTGGATGCGACGCAACGGTTTCTCAAGCCGGGCGGCAAGCAGATCCCACAAAGCGTAGCGTCTTACCTGGTGCCAGTGGGGGCTCCAACAGCACATGCCAATATCGTTCATCACAACTGGCGTGTCCTGAGCGAGCGCTATAGTGCCAGCGCAATGGAGCAACGAGACCTTAGGAAGAACCCTTTCAATTGCTACTACGACGTGATCATTCCCGACTCAGGATACCTCGCTGAACCTAGTCTGGTGCGAGAATACGTGGGCACATGGGAAGAACGGCCCACTTACAAGGTGCGCCGTACGTGGAGGATTCGGCGCCCCGGGCGGCTGACGGGGTTCAAGGGCTACTTCGTGGCGCAACTGTCCGATCATTCGAAGCTGGATATCTCCGGTGATGACATTGAGCAAGGCACCACTTCGGACAGTTGGAAGCATGCGTATCTCCCTATCGAAGCCCCGATCGAGGTCCAGCCGGAAGATCTCCTGGAGTTGTGGTTCTCACGCAGTGTGCCCAGCCACGGCCAAGCTTGGGGGCGACAGCGATACGTTTGGGCCGGACAGGTAGTGCGCAACGGCAAGTCAATGGGTGCGTTTCAACACAGCACGTTCCCCTTAGCCACCTAAGTGGATCCTTGTTCGACGGCGCAAAAATCACGGCCTAAACATTTCTAGACCTTCGGCACGAATTCGCCGGAGCAATGCTCGATGCGGCCGTAGACCTAGTGAC
>DATFMP010000101.1:0-59403 GCA_035266845.1 bacterium | reverse complement strand
GAAAGTGCTGAGGTCCTTTGGATAGGCGCAGAAGGCCACCGTTCCGAAGCTGTCATCTGCCGTCGGCGCCGCCGTCATCAGATCGCCCCCCGGCGTGAAGTCCGGCGTCAGGGTGAAGATGTCTGTGGAGCCCGGGTCTTTCAGCACGCTCGAACTGAAATCGGCACCGGGCAACACGCTCTTCACCGACGCGACGATCGTGCCGTTGTCGAACTTCAGGTACGGTGTCGTGCCCCCCGTGCCGTCCGGAATGAACTGCAGGGTGTCCCGCTTGGAAAGATCCCAGAAGCGGCTCAGCACGTTCAAGGCAGCGCCGCTGTTCACAGTGAGCGAGCCCAAGCGGTAGGTCTGCGCCAGGAACGAGCGCCCGCCGCCGCCCTTGAGGAAGACGGGCTCGCCTGCGGGCCAGGCGCCGCCGAGAGTCGATTGCACGTGCAGGGTCACCTCGGATCCCACGTCGCGGCGAACACGCAAATAGAGCGTGTAAGAGCCGCTGGCGGCGAGGCCCACCATGTGCTGCGCGTCGTCGATGAAGTACGTGCTGTCGATGGATATCCCGAAGTGCAGGCCCTTGCCGGCATCCTCGTCGCTGTCCCAGGCCACGAGCTGACCCAGGCCATCCAGGTAGGCCACATCGCCGTGGGTATCCACATCCACCGATGCGCCGGCATCCACGGTGTAGACGCTGAGGTGCGTGGGCCCCGTGACGGTGACCAGCACGTAGTCCTCGCCGGTTCCCCCACTTAGCGACACAGTGGCCGTTGGCGTCCCCGCATCCAGCGTGACCGACCCGGCCAGCACGGGCAGCAGGTCCGGCGTCGCGGGAAACGCCGTGCCGTCAGGGGTATTGAGTGGCGCCACATCGGTTGTCGTCCCAATCACCGGGTCACAAGTGGTGAAGTCCTGCAGGGTGGCCACCGGCATGAAGGCCGTGACGGGTGCGGCGCCGTCCAGGGTCGCACGCGCATCGCCCACCATCCGCGCCAGCGCCTTGGAGCCGTAGGCTGCCACTTGCGGCTGGTCGTCGTACGTACTGAAGATGAGCGCCGGCGTAATCAGGTGGTCCGGCATCGCATCGCCGCTGGCTAGCCGCTCCAGCATGCCCTGCACCGCCGCCAGCAGGTCGCGGAGTGCGGTCTTGAGCCGGCTCTCGCCAGCCGCATTGGCACGCAGCGGCTGGTCGGGGCCACCGGGCAGCCCGTCGTTGCCGTCCTGGAAGAACGCGACCAGGTCCGCATCCGGGACCGCGGTGATGTATTCACCCGTCACCGGATCACGCGTGCTGTTTGCGGTAACGAATGCGTCCACGCCAGGGTAGATCCAGATCGTGGGCAGGGAGGTCACGACGTCCAGCACGCCATAGACCGCCTGCAGCAGATCGACCTCGAAGCGGTCGAAGGCGATCGTGATCGCATCGGAGCCGGCGATGGGCGTGGCTGTGAGCGAGGTGGTGAAATCCGCTGGAATGCTCTTCAGTCGCTCCACCGCGCTGTGCGCTGCATTGCCCAGCGTTCCCGTGATGAAGTCGTACAACTCCTGGAAGGAGATCGTGACGAAATCGTCCGTGCCGAACAGGATCACCGACTTGGGCTGCCAGGAGGTCGTCGGGTAGTCGGGGTTGTAGAGTGGATTGCCGTCTATGCAGTCCGGGTCGGAGCCCGCGATGCAGTAGTCCGGGTCGTGATCCTGGTCCGGATCGTTGGGCACGTACAGGTCGTGCAGGGGCGGATCGCTGGTACCCGCGGTGCCGCCCGTGACGCCGTTGAATGCGCCTCCCAGGCTCTCCCCGAGCCGGCCCGCGAAATCGCTGAACTCGACGTGCAGGTCTCCCCAGCCCAGCTTGACCAGGAACGCCTTGGCCCCGGCGCCCTCCAGGAAGTTCACCAGTTGGAAGAGGGCCGACCAGAACGCCGCCTCGTCGTAGGTGGGGTCGAGATTGCCGGCGATCTCGAAGGTGGCACCGATGCCCGTCAGCTCGGTGTAGGGGATGCCGGTGGGCTGGGTGTCGAGCAGTTGCTCCAGGGCGAGCTTGCCCTCGTCCACCGCGGCCGCAGATCCGTCGCGATCGTAGGATGTGCCGGCGGAATCGACCGCCCCGCCGCAGCCCGCCAACACCAGCACGGCCCAAAGGCCGTGCAGCAGCGCGCGTCGTGCGCGCACACCGATGCGCCCACCCATCTGCTTGTGCCCCATGTGCTCGGCCACCGCGCCGATCCCGCAGTCCGAACTCGCTCGAGCCGGTCTACGGCGCGCCCCCTGCGCCCGCAGTGGCGTAATTGTGTGCCAACATTCCTGTCACAGTTGCCCGATATTTATGACAAACGCAAGTGGCCGTTGGGAAGCCTGGATCGGCGCGGATTGCACACAGTGGCGGATCTCGTGTACCCGCAATGGAGAGCATCGTTCGAAGCGTCAGGTACCGGCGGGTGCGCTCTGCTGCGGACCTTGGCATCGTTCCAGGGAGGCCGGCGCAGAACCGGATGACGTGGCATCCCATCACACCCGCAGCGGAGGTGCGAACCATGGACGCATTGCAGAGTCGAGGCGCTGCCGAGCGCTATGACGTGCTGGCGCCGGACGGATCGGAGATCCGTCTGCTCGTGACCGGCGAGCAGGGCAGCATGGTGCACTGCCGCCTGCCTCCGGGCGGGGTCTCCATGGCCGTGCGGCACCGCACCGTGGAGGAGGTGTGGTATGTGCTGAGTGGGCAGGGCGAACTGTGGCGCAAGCGTGACGCTGCGGAACGTGTGGAGCCGCTGCCGCCGGGACTCGGCGTCGACATTCCGCTGGGGACGCACTTTCAGTTCCGCACCGTGGGCTCCGAACCGCTGTGCGTGCTGATCGTGACGATGCCGCCCTGGCCCGGCGCGGACGAGGCTGTGCGTGTGCCTGACCACTGGCCGGTCGGCTGAAGCGTGCGAGGCCAGGGCTTGGCCCGTCACCGCGGGCAGGCTAGCATGGGAGTCCACACGAGCGAATGCAGACCCATGCGCCGAAGGGAGCCGCAGCGATGACGGACAAGGTGACCAAGACCGAAGCGGAATGGCGGCAGGTGCTGACGCCCGAGCAATACTACGTATGCCGCGAGAAAGGCACGGAGCGCCCCTTTACGGGCCGCTACTGGCAGGAGAAGACGCCCGGCACCTACCACTGTGTGGCCTGCGGCCAGCCGCTGTTCGATGCCGGCACGAAGTTCGAATCCGGTTCCGGTTGGCCCAGCTTCTACCAGCCGCTGGCAGCCGGGCGCGTGCGCATTGAGGTGGACCGCTCCCACGGCATGGTGCGCGAGGAGGCGCTCTGCAGCCAGTGCGATTCGCACCTGGGACACGTCTTCCCGGACGGTCCCGAACCCACCGGCCAGCGCTACTGCATGAACTCCGCCGCCCTGCGCCTCGACCCCAACGACTAGTAGAGCGTCAGCCCTAAACTTCAGGATGGACGCCTCCGAGGGGGCTCCACCCCCTTGGAACCCCGCAAGGGAGCAAGGCCCCTTGACCCCATTTGCAGGGGGTGCAGGGGACTTCGGCCCCAGTCGGAGAGTGGAGGTCGGGAGGAGGGAAGCAGCGCCTTCCTCCTCCGCAACCCCCAAAAAATTAAGCCTTGGCGCACCACTAACCAGCAGCGGCGAAGCCTAGTCCGCGTGGCTCGCGTCGCCCGCCAGCGTGGCGGGGCCAGGGGCCACGTCGGCCGGCACGGGCGCCGCTGCCTGCGTCCTCTCACGCCGCTCGGCCAGCCAGCGCTTGGCGTCTTCCAGGTACAGGTACACCACGGGCGTGATGTACAGAGTGAGCACCTGCGAGAACAGCAGCCCGCCAACCACGGCCACACCCAGCGGGCGGCGCAGCTCGGAGCCAGCCCCGAAGCCGATGGCGATGGGCAGCGTGCCCATGATCGCCGCCATGGTCGTCATCATGATGGGCCGGAAGCGCAGGAGGCACGCTTCGAAGATCGCCTCGCCGGCCGTGGCAGGCGGAGACTGGCGTTGGCGATCGAGTGCGAAGTCCACCATCATGATGCCGTTCTTCTTCACGATCCCGATCAGCATCACGATGCCGATCAGCGAGATCACGTCCAAATCCATGCCGAAGAACATCAGCGTGACCAGCGCGCCCAGACCCGCGGAAGGCAGGCCGGAGAGGATCGTGACCGGGTGCAGGAAGCTCTCATAAAGGATACCCAACACCACGTAGACCACGTAGACCGCCCCCAGCAGCAGCAGGCCCTGCCCCCGCAGCGAATCCTGGAACACCTGCGCGGTGCCCTGGAAGCCCGTGCTCACTGTGGCGGGCAGGTTGAGCTGGCGTTCCACGTCCTGCACGCGGGAGACCGCCTCGCCCAGCGAGACGCCCGGCGCCAGGTTGAACGAGATGGTGGCGGCGGGCGTGCCGGCCTGGTGGTTCACCGTCAGCGGGCCCACCGTGCGCTGGAAGGACGTGAAGGCCGCCAGAGGGATGAGGCGCCCACCGGTGCCCGGCACGTACAGCTCAGACAACGCACTGGGATCCTGGCGGAACTGCGGCGCCAGCTCGAGTACCACGTAATAGCTGTTGGACGACGTGTAGATGGTGGCCACCTGCCGCTCGCCGAAGGCAGAGTAGAGCGTGTTGCGGATGGTTTCCATGGTGACGCCCAGCGACGATGCCTTCTGCCGGTCGATATTGACGAACAGCTCCGGGTTGTCCAGTTGCAGGTCGCTGGTGACGTCCTGCATGCCCGGAATCTGGCGCATGTGCGATTCCATCGTGGTCGTCACGCGCTGCAACTCGCTGAAGTCCGGGTCCTGGATGGTGTACTGATACTGGCTCTTTGCCAGCCGTGCGCCGACGCGAATGTTTTGCACGGGTTGCAGAAACACCCGCAGGCCCGGGATGACGCTCAGCTTCTTTCGCAGGCGCTGCTGCACCTGGGTGACGGTTACATCGCGCTCATCCAGCGGCTTGAGCGCAAAGAACAGGCGGCCCGTGTTGCTGGAGATGCTGGAGCCGCCGCCGCCCACGAAGGAGTTGACCCGCGCCACGGCCGGGTCGTCCTGCACGATCTGCATGGCCTGCTTCTGCAGGCGCACCATCGCGTCGAAGGACACGTCCGGCGAGGCTTCCGTGATGGCGAAGATCAGCCCCGTGTCCTCCGTGGGGAAGAAGCCCTTGTGCACCGTCACGAACAGCACGCCCGTGGCCACCAGCGAGAGCAACGCCACCGCCAGCGTTAGGCGCCGCCACGCCAGCGCGCGCCGCAACGACCACTCATAGCCCTTGAGCATGCCATTGAAGCCGCCCTCGGCCAGCCGGTACAACAGGTTGTGGCGCGCGTTCGCCTTCACGGGCCGCAGGAAGCGGCTGCAGAGCATTGGCGTCAGCGTGAGCGAGACGATGCCCGAGATGAGGATCGTGGTGCTGATCGTGACGGCGAATTCGCGGAACAGCCGCCCCACCACGCCGCCCATGAACAGCACAGGAATGAACACCGCCACCAGGGCGAGCGTCATGGAGACGATCGTGGACGAGATCTCCTTGGAGCCCTTCAGCGCGGCTTCCATCGGCCGTTCGCCGTGCTCCATGTGGCGCACGATGTTTTCCAGCATCACGATCGCATCATCCACCACGAAGCCCACGGAGAGCGTCAGGGCCAGCAGGGAGAGGTTGTCGATCGTGTAACCCAGCATGTACATGGCTGCGAACGTACCGATCAGGGACACCGGCAGGGCCAGCGCCGGGATGATCGTCGCGGTGATATTGCGCAGGAACAGGAAGATCACCAGCACGACCAGGAACACCGTCAGCATCAGGGTGAACTGGACCTCGTTCACCGAGTCGCGGATGGTATCCGATCGATCATGGACGATCTGCACGAGCACCGAGGCCGGAATCTGCGCCTGGATGGAGGGCAGAGCCGCGCGCACGGCGTCGGTCACGGCGATGGTGTTCGCGTCCGGCTGGCGCTGGATTGCCAGGATGATGGAGCGCGTGCCGTTGAACCAGCCGGCCGCCTGGTTATTCTGCACGCCGTCCAGCACCTCGGCGACATCTTCCAGGCGCACCGGGTTCCCGTTGCGATAGGCCACGATCAACGAGCGGTATTCCGACGCGCGGGCAAGCTGGCCGGGCACCTGCAGCGTATACTGCTGGTCGGGGCCGTTGAGGGCCCCCACGGGCGCGTTGGACGAACTGGCGGCCAGGGCTTTCTGCAGATCCGCCAGGGAGAGTCCCCGGGCGGCCATTGCGGAGGGGTTCGCCTCCACCCGCACGGCGTATTTCTGCGAACCGTACACGGCCACCTGCGCCACGCCGGGCAGCGAGGAAATACGCTGGGCGGCGAGCGACTCTGCGTACTCGTCCACGACGGACAGTGGCTGGGTATCGGAGCGGAAGGAGAGGTACATCACCGGCTGGTCGGCCGGGTTCACCTTGCGGAAGGTGGGCTGCTGCGTCATCTCCGGCGGCAGCAGGCGGGCCGCCACGGTGAGCGCCGAGTTCACGTCCAGCGCTGCCTTGTCGATGTCGCGGTCCAGGTCGAACTGGAGGGTGATGCGCGAGATGCCCTGGCCGTTCGTGGACGTGATGGAGTTGATGCCCGCAATGGTAGCGAACTGGCGTTCCAGTGGCGTGGCCACCGCGGATGCCATCGTCTCCGGACTGGCACCCGGCAGTTGTGCCGTGATTTCGATCACCGGGAAGTCCACGCGCGGCAGGGCCGCCACAGGAAGCTGCCGATAGCCGAAGATTCCCAGCACGATGAAGGAGATCATCAGCAGCGTGGTCATCACCGGCCGCCGAATGCAGACTTGCGCGATGTTCATTGGTGGGGCTCCGGCTTGATCTCCTTCGGCTCCACCTGGGCGCCATTGACCAGTCGGAGTTGCCCGCTCACGACGACGCGCTCGCCGAGGCTCAGGCCGTGGGAGATGACCGACTCCTCACCGATGGTGCGGTCCACACTGACTGGCCGCGACTCCACGGTGTTGTCATTCTTGATGACGAAGACGTAAGTGCCCTGCTGGCTCACCTGCACCGCCGGCGCAGGCACGACCAGGGCATGGGGCTCGGTGCGCAGCGTGACGTCCACGTTGACGTAAGCGCCCGGCCACAGGTGCTCCTGCTCGTTGGGGAACTCCGCCTTGACGGAAATGGTGCTGGTGGAACTGTCCACCGCGTTTTCCACATAAGCCAGGCGGCCGTCCTGCGCGGGCGCGGTGCTGCCCGGCAGGGTGGCGCGCACGGCCACCGGGCCCCGCGCCATTGCCTCCTGGATGCGACCCAAGTAGGTCTGCGGCACGGAAAGCGCCACGTATACGGGGCGGATCTGGTTGATCGTGACCAGCGGCGTGGGGTCGCTCACCTTCACGTTGCTGCCCACCTTGTACGCAATCGTGCCCAGGCGGCCGCTGATCGGAGCGGTGATGGCGGTGTAGGAGAGCTGCACCGACAGGTTGCGCAGATTGGCATCGTCGGCCGCCACACTGGCCTGCAGCGCCTGCACGTTGGTGCGGGCCTGGTCGATGGACGCCTCGGAATCGATCGAGGGGCTCTTGCGATCCAGGTTGCGCTTGGCCAGCCCCAACTGCAGTTGGTCGCGCTGCAGCATGGCCTGCGCCTGCTGGCGCTGCGCTTCCAGTTGCCGGGAATCCAGGGCGAAGAGCCGGTCACCCGCAGCGACGCGCTGGCCATCGCGCACGAACACCTGGGTGATCTGGCTATCCAGCCGGGTGCGCACCGCCACGGAGTTCACCGTCTGCACGGTGCCGATGGCCGTCAGGCGTACCGGCATCGCCTTCTGCACCACCGTCCCGGCAATGACGGGCTGCGCTTGTGGGCCGCGCCCGCCCTCCCGGGCCACCGCCTTGGCGCTGCTGCCCTGCAGGAACCAGTAGACATACGCGGCACCGCCGGCGATGCACAGCACCAGCACGGCCAGTGTGACGCGTCTGAACACGGAAGTTTTCAATGCCGCCCCGCTCTCCCAAGCCGCTGGAGATTACCCGCCTTGAACGTGCAGGGGCACCCGCCTCCCCCTGCGGACATATTCCAGCAGAATATCGCATTTCGCGAAATGCAACCACGAAACCGACGCTGGCACGACCGGGGCCCTTAGCCGGCTTTCGCCGGCCATGCGCATCGGTGCTTTGGGGGCATGGACACGGGCCCCGCGCGACACACGCTCCCTGGCAGTATGGGGCAGAGCTCCCGGTGCACGCCGGCGCACGAGATGCGCTGGCCGTTGCGCAACGCAAGGTATTGGTCCTATGGACACAGTGTGGCGTGCAGGTGAGCGACGCCGCATCGTCCGGGCAGTCCCAGCGCGCGGAAAGCCTGCTGGTTCTTTGCGCGGGCTGCCTTGCCGTCCACCCAGCCCGGGGAATCCTCATGGCCAAAGCTCCGCCCTCCGCCAAACGCAATCGCATCCAACCGCACTTCCCGGCGCTCGTCGCCTACACCAACGACGTGCTCTATGGGGAGCTCTGGGAGCGCCCGGGTCTCTCCAAGCGCGATCGCAGCCTGGTTACGGTGGCCGCGCTGGTGGCCACGCACCGCCCGATGCAGCTCAAGACGCACGTGGGCCGGGCCCTGGCCAATGGCGTAACCAAGGAGGAGATTGGAGAGCTCGTCACGCACCTGGCATTCTATGCGGGCTGGCCCGCCGCAATGACGGCCGCGCATGCCGCAATCGATGCCTACGAGGGCGATACGGACTGATTGCAGCGACCCCACTCGACAAGGAGCCCGATATGCGGGTTGGATTCATCGGATTGGGCACCATGGGTGCCAGCATGGCGGCGAATCTACAGAAGGCCGACCACAGCCTGGTCGTGCACGATCTCAATCGCGCCGCCGCGGAGCCGCACCTGGCCGCAGGGGCGGTCTGGGCAGATTCCGCGAAGGAAGTGGCGGCGGCGTCCGACGTGGTGTTCACGTCGCTGCCCACGCCGCAGGACGTGGAGGCCACGGCGCTGGGACCCGATGGCATCCTGGCGGGGATGCGCCCGGAGACGGCATTCTTCGACCTCTCCACGAGCTCACGCGCGGTCGTGGAGAAGATCCACGCCGCCTTTGCCGCCAAGGGCGTGCACATGTTCGATGCGCCGGTCAGCGGTGGGCCCCGCGGCGCCGCCACGCGCAAGCTCGCGCTGTGGGTGGGCGGGGACAAGGCGGCATTCGATCGCTTCAAGCCGGTGCTCGATGCCATCGGCGACCAGGTGCGCTACGTGGGGCCGGTGGGCCACGCCACCGTGGCCAAGCTGGTGCACAACTGCTCGGGCTATGCCCTCAATGTGGCGCTGGCGGAGACCTTCACCATGGGCGTCAAGGCGGGCGTGGACCCCTTGGTGCTGTTCGAGGCGATCCGGCAGGGAGCCGTGGGGCGGCGCCGCACGTTCGATGCGGTGGTCGATCAGTTTCTGCCCAACACGTATGACCCGCCCGCGTTCGCGTTGCGGCTGGCCCATAAGGACGTGGGGCTGGCAGTGGCGCTGGGCCGCGAGGTGGGCGTGCCCATGCGGCTCTGCAATCTCACGCTTGAGGAGATGACCGAGGCGCTGAACCGCGGCTGGGGGCACCGCGATTCGCGCGTGGCCATGGTGCTGCAGGAAGAGCGCGCCGGGGTGGAGATCGCCGTGGAGCCGGAGCGCCTGCGGGCCGCGCTATCGGCCGACTCCAGCGGCACCACCGAGCCCAAGCGCTAGCGGTAGCCCCAGTGCGGGGGCGGCGCGCCCGCCACGGGCGCATCGAAGACGAACAGGCGCCGGCCCAGCAGGTTGCCCACGTAGGCCGTACGCAAGTCCGGTCCGCCGAAGGCCAAGCTGGCGATGCCTGTCAGCAGCCGGCTGCGGGGGTTGTCCATCTGCGCGCGGCCCAGCGTGCCCGTGTGCAGGGCCTCCACCACCGTGGCGAGGTAGTCCGGATCGAAGTCCTCCAGCACCACGTGCGGCCGGCCATCCGCATCCACGCGCACGATGCGGTTGCTGATGGGCCCCGTGATCCACACGCCGCCCTCTGCATCGAAGGTGAGGCCGTCGGGGAAGGTGCCGTCGTCGAAGGCCACCACGGTCTCGCGCGCCCCCAGCGATCCGTCCGGCCGCAGTCGGAAGCGTGTCAGGCGCTGGCTGAACGTCTCGTTGACGTAGAGCCATTGCCCGGTGGGGTCAGGCCGCACCTCGTTGGTGAAGCCCAGGCCGTCCGCCACGATGCGCGCGCCCTTGGCGTCCAGCAGCACCACGTATCCGTCGTCCAGGCCGGAGCGATAGGCGAGGCTGCGCGGGTTCTGGCGGGTGCTGATGGCGATCCAGGTGCGCTCTTGTTCGTCGATGCCCACGAAGTTGCAGACCTTCAGGGCGAGCCCCTCCGCCTCCAGCAGCACGGGGGTCAGTTCGCCGTCCCGCGCCAGGCGCCACACGCCGCCCTCGCCTCCGATGTCGGCCAGCAGGAAGGAGCCATCGCGTTGCAGGGCAATGCCATTGGCGAGCAGGCCGGGATTGGGTCCGTCGGATTTGCGTGCGATCAGGGTCTCGCTGCCGTCCGCGCGCAGCCACGTCACGCCGCCTCGGCTGTCCGAGACGAACAGGTTGCCCGCCTCCGTCGCCAGCACACACTCGGCCCGGTGCAGGTCCGTCCCGACGAATCGGAGCTGGTCCAGCGTCAGCGTGAAGCTCGAGATATCCGTTTGTTGCGCCATGGGTGCTCTCCCTCCACCTCGGCTTGCCCGCGGGGCGGGCGTGTTGGGTGTCGGTGCGGCCCGTGCGCGTACCGGACCGCCAACGGTGCGCGGCTCAGTGCTTCGCTTCCGTTTCCGCAAAGAACTCGCGCGCCACGCGGAAGGCGTCGATGGTCGCCGGCCACCCGCAGTAGGCGTGGGTGTGCAGTAGAATCTCGCGCACCTCGTCCTTGGTCACGCCGTTGCGCACGGCCCCGCGCAGGTGGATCTTCAGCTCGTGCGGGCGGTTGAGGGCCGTGAGCATCGCCAGCGTCAGCATGGAGCGCGTCTTGAGCGGCAGGCCCTCCCGCGACCACACCGTGCCCCAGGCGTTCTCGGTCACCATCTCTTGCAGGGGTTGGGTGAAGTCGTCCGCGCTCTCCAGGCTTGCGTTCACGTGCTCCTCGCCCAGCACCTTGCGGCGCATCTCCAGACCTTTCTCGAATTGCTCGCGGCTCATGGGCTCCTCGTTGGTATGCAGCGTTGGGTGCGGCCAGGGTGCATTGGCTTTCGAGTGGCGGCTGGCGCCAGGGGGCATGGCACGTCCCCCAGACGTACCATGACTGCGGCCAGCGCCAACAAAAAAGGGCGTCACGGAGTGCCCGTCACGCCCTGATCCCTGCAGTGGAGTGGAGACGAAGGGGATCGAACCCTCGACCTCGGCATTGCGAACGCCGCGCTCTCCCAGCTGAGCTACGTCCCCAGGCGCTGGCGCCCAGGCGCCAACAAACCCGCATTATGGGCAAAGCACCCTCGATTGGCAATCCCTCCCCGCCGGCAACGCTTCAGTGGTTGCGCGGGAAGTAGCGGATCACCTCCACGGCCTCCATGGTGATCAGCCCGCCGCCGCCGCCCTGCTCCAACAGCCGGTCCAGCGTGGTGAGGAAGGATTCGATGTGCGCCTCGGTGTCCACGATCTCTACCAGGATGGGCAGGTCCTCGGAGAGCCGAAGCACGCGCGCGGTGTGCAGGCGGCTGGAGGCGCCGTAGGCCGCCACGCCGCGCAGCACGGTCACGCCGGCCACGCCCGCCTTGTGGGCCTCGTGCAGGATCGCCTCGTGCAGCGGCTGGCCGTCCACCTTGTCCAGCTCGCCGATGAAGACGCGCAGGAGCTTGTTGCGCCCTTCCAGGCGCCGGGGTCGTTGTTCTTCCGCCATGGTGCTCCTCCCGGATGGCTAGAGCGCGCGGGCCAGCATCACGCCCGCGAAGGTCGCGACGAGGCACACGCCCAGATTGAGCACGACGTTGCCCGCGGCCGCGCCCCACTGCTGCTCCTGCACCAGGGCCAGCGTCTCGAACGAGAACGTGGAGAAGGTCGTGAGCGCCCCGCAGAAGCCGGTGGTGATCAGCAGCCGGGCCTCCGGCGAGAACAGGTAGCGTCCCGCGCTCAGCTCCAGCACCAGGCCGATGATGAAGGAGCCCAGGATGTTCACCACCAGGGTGCCGATGGGGAAGGTCATTCCGGTGAGGTCGTGCAGCCAGCCCGAGAGGCCGTAACGCAGCATCGCACCCGCGGCGCCGCCCAATGCAACAGAAAGGTAGGTCATGCTCGCAGCATCGTGAATCCGGCCTGCCGGGGCGCGCAGTGCGTGTCCTCACCGGCCAGTTCTGTTAAACTATCCCCTTGCCTTGGTGAAAGCGTCCCCGTTCGCGCGCGGCACCGCGGAGCGCGAAGCCGGCTGCGGGGACGTTGGGGCAGCGGTGCTTCCAGGGGTGGGGGCATCGCACCGTCAACAGCATGGGAGGCTTCTTGTCCGCACGTGCCACCGAACCGGTCGCGGCCTTTGCGCCGGCGCTCTCGGCCGAAGCCCGCGCCATCATAGCGGAGGAGTTGGACATCCTCAAGCGGCTGCGCCGGCACCTGACCGAGCGCGTTCCGCAATGGCGCGACATCAACTACGACGAGGCACTGCTCGAGCTGCGCGACGAACTGGGCGAAGCCCAGGAGGACGAGGTCGCGCAGATCGTACACCAGATGGCCAACCTCGCCTCGCTGTCGAGCCACCAGGACCAAGCCCGCGGGTTGGAGGCGGTGGTGGACGTGGAATCGCCGTACTTCGGCCACTTGCAGGTGCGGCAGGGCGGGCGCGTACGCGATATCCTGGTCGGCAACCGCACGCTGGCCAGCAGCGAAATGCCCTACGCCATCATCGACTGGCGCCACGCTCCCATCAGCAAAGTCTTCTACCTGTATCGCGAAGGGGACGAGTACGAGGAGGAGTTCGGTGGCCGGATGGTGGAGGGCAAGATCCTCGCCCACCGAAAGCTGATGATCCTGCGCGGCCGACTGGTGCGCATCGATTGCCCGGCGGGTGTGTTCGCCCTGGACGATGGAAGCTGGCACGAGATCGTGCGCGACCGTCCGGCAATGGGTGGCGGCGCCGGCATGGCGCTGCGGCCCGGCACCCTGGCCCGTGCGGACGACCGGCTGCTGGGCGTGGTGCACACGGATATCCAGCGCACGGACAAGCGACTGGATGCGATCACGGGGCTCATCGATCCGGCCCAGTTCGAGGTCATCACCCGGCCCGAATCGGGGGTGGTGGTGATCGACGGGGGGGCCGGCAGCGGCAAGACCACCATCGGCCTGCACCGCATGGCGTACCTGGCCTATCGCGACCCGGCACGCTTCGATCCCCGGCGCATGCTGGCCGTCGTATTCGGCCGGGCCCTGGCCGCGTACATCGCCAAGTTGTTGCCGGCGCTGGGCGTGGAGGGCGTGCGCATCGAGGTGTTCGAGGCGCTGATGGCCGACCTGCGCCAACGCCACTACCCCGGTCTCGTCACGGCCTACGACGAGGCCACGCCAGCGACCGTGGTGCGCTTCAAGCAGCACCCGGCCACTTTGCGCTACCTGGAGGAATGCGTAGCCGAGCGCACGCGGGCCGCGGGCGAGAGCATGGTCGCCGCCGTGGAAGGCACCGACTCCACGGAGCGCGTGGCAGGGGCCTGGGCTGCCTGGGCCAATCTGCCCCTGGCGCCGCGGCTGCAACACATGGCCGATTGGCTGCGCGGCAAGCAGGTGGCGCCCGGCGTGGGGCGCTTCGGGGATGACTGGCTGGGGCGTCAGCGGCTGGGCAATCACCTGGCCGAGCGCCACGCGGAGCTACAGGAGCCACACCGGCTGCCCCAGGCGCTCTGGGAGGAGTCCCTGCTGGACCTGGAGCGGCTGCAGGCGGCCCTGGATCGCCTCGCCCCGGGCGAATTCACGCGCGGTCACCTGGAGGAAGTGCGCGACTGGGCCTTCCGCACCTACTCGGAGCTGGAGGACTATCGCGCCTGGCAGAGCGCCCGCGATGAGCTGACGGACGAGGATGAGGACGAAACCGCCGAGGCCGACGGCAAGACCGAGCCCACGCCGGTGGCACGCGTGGACCGCGAGGACGACACGCTGCTGCTGCTGCTCTACGCGCGCATGGTGGGTCCGCTGCGCAGCCGCCGCAAACGCGCCCTGCGCTTCCAGCACATCCTGGTGGACGAAGCGCAGGACTTCAGTCCGTTGGACCTGCAGGTGTTGATCGGGCTGGCCGCCGAGCCGCGCTCCATCACCCTGGCCGGAGATACGGACCAGCGCATGATCATCCACAATGCCTTCACGCGCTGGGAAGACGTGGTGGAGCAGCTCGGGCTGGAGAGCACCGCCATCGCCCCGCTGCAGGTGGGCTATCGCTCGACGGGGCACATCATGGAGTTCGCGCGTGGCGTACTGGGGCCGTTGGCCACGGAGCGCCCGTGGATCGCCACGCGGCCCGGCGTACCGGTGGAGCTGCTGCGCTTCACGGATACGGGGCAGGCCGTGGCCGTTCTCTCCGAGGAGCTGCTGAGCCTGATGCGGCGCGAGCCCACCGCAAGCGTGGCTCTCATTGCACGCTTTCCGGCCCAGGCGGAGCTGTATTACGACGGGCTCAAGCGCGCGGACCTGCCCGGGTTGCGCCGCGTGGCCGAGCAGGACTTCAGCTTCGCGCCGGGCATCGAGGTCACGGACGTCGCGCAGGTGAAGGGCCTGGAGTTCGACTACGTAATACTGCTCGACGTGGATCAAAGCTCCTACCCGGATGACACGGCCTCGCGCTATCTGCTGCACATCGCTGCCACGCGCGCCGCGCACCAGCTTCTTCTGGTGGCCTGCCGCACGCCATCGCCCCTGCTGCCGCCCGATCTGCCCCTGCATCTGCTATAGCGCCCGGGCACCGAGCGGCCTGCCGGCACTCCTCAACGACGATCGCCCATGCACGCGCAACTGCACTTCGAGGACTTCCGCACCGGCACGGTCTACGAGAGTCCGCCGCGCACCTTCACGGAGCAGGACTTCCTGGCCTTCCAGGCGCTGACCGGCGACGACCACCCGATCCACTACGACCTGGAATACTGCCGGCGGCGTGGCCACCCCGAGCGGCTGGCCCATGGCCTGCTGGTGATGGCGCACACGGTGCTCGGCGCCTCCACCCTGGCCCCGCAGTTGCACGAGAGCATGGTGGCCTTCCTGGAGCAGTCCGGGCGCTTCCTGAGGCCCGTCTATCTGGGGGATACGCTACAAGGGCGCCTGATCGTGGTCGATCTGAAGGCCCAGCGCACGACCGGGTTGGTGGGCCTGCGGGCCGAACTGCACAACCAGCGCGGGGAGCAGGTATTGGAGGGACGGCACGTCTACCTGGTCAAGCGGCACCACCCGGGCGCCTGAGCGTAGGCGGACGCCTCGGGGTCATTCCGCCTCCAGTTCATCCAGCAGGCGGTCCAGGTCTTCCACGATCAAGGTGCGGCCCGTATGGGCCAGCACGCCGTCGGACTGCAGGGCGTTGAGCGTCCGGGTCACGGTTTCGCGCTGGATGCCCAGCAGTTCGGCCATCTCCTGCCGCCCGAACGGCAGTCGCAGCACGATCTCGCCCGTCTCGTTGGCCTCACCGAAGCGGTCCATCAGTAGCCGCAGCAGGCGCGCCACGCGCCCCCGCACGGGCAAGGTCACGCTCTCCAGCAGGGCCTGCTCCATCTCGCGCAGGTCCTTCGCCATCTGCTGCGAGAAGACCTCGCCCAAGCTCGGGTTGGCGGCCAGCAATTCCCCGAGGACGTTGTTGGGTACCAGGCAGATGGTACTGGGCTCGAGCACCTCGGCCTCTTCCGCATGGTGTTGGGAGTTGTAATAGCAACGGTAGCCGATGGTACTGCCCTCGCTGATCAGATTGATCAGCACGGAGTTGCCGTGTCCATCCGTCTTTCGCAGGGCCACCGATCCGCTGGCGAAACAGTGAATGCCTTCGCACGGCGAATTCTGTTGAAACAGCGGTTCTCCCGGGCTATAGGCGGCCGTCCGCTTCGCGCGGTCCAGCCGCTCCACCTCGGCCTGCGTCAGCACGCGCCATTGCGCGGCCCGCAACGTGGGGCAGTCGCGGCAGCTCAGGTTGGGCGTTCGGTTCCCGGCGTTCTGCTGGGCCATTGCTGCCCCCCTCCACGGCGAACGTGCGCATGCGCACCGCCACCGGAGATCACGCCTCGCTTGTGCCTCGATCGGCCCGCCATAGGGCGCCCATCGATGCCGATCCCAATGCGGGTCCGCCTCTCGGTCCAGGGTCAGCGCTGGCGCAGATGTTTGGTGCCTCTCCGTAGCACCATTTCACGCTGGCACGCAAAGCTGGAGAACGGCGCCTGTGATCGTCATCACAGTTTTTGTTGATGGCCGTCAAGGGCCCCATGGCATGCGCACGGCATGATTGCATCATGGGTGGAATTGACAGCCTTGTCTCGACCCTGCCTGCGGAGGAAGGGCGCGGGAGCCGTCAGGCTTCCGCGCACGAGTTCAGGGCGCGCCCAAAGGAGGACGCACCATGAAACGCAAAACGCCGATCCGCGAGGAGGACATCGCTCGTGCATTACGGGAGTTTCACGCAAACGGGGGGATGATCCGCAAGTTGCCAGATACCGCCACACCACGGCTTGCCGTGGTGGGCGCGCGCCATGGGCAGTTCGAAAATCCCCGCGAGCAGCTCTTTGCCGGCAACGGGCAGTTGTCCGGCTGATCGAAGCCGAACCCCCCGGCGGCCCAGGTGGCACGCCCATGCATGTGCGCCGCGCGGCGGTGATCGCGGAGGGTTCGCGGCCGCCGCTCGGAGGCAATCTTCATCGGGGGAGGACAGACTATGCGGAAGGGATTCTGGGAGGTCTTCGAGGCCGTGGCGCCGGGCCGCGTCGTACCGCGCATGACGGTGGAGCTCGACGGGCTGGTCCTGCGGCCCGATGCACCGGTGCGCTGCGACAGGCCGGTGGATGGGCTCCACCTGCAGCCCATGGTGGATCACGACCTGGAGGTGCGCTGGGAGGGCGACCTGCTGTCCGTCGTCGGCTACTACGTGAAGGTGACGCTGGACGACGACACACGCGACCGTCAGCCGCCCCGCGACTCCGGCTCTCTCTACTGATGCGCGCCCGGACCGGCGCCGCGGGGCAACGTCGCCCGTCCGGGACGGTTGGTGCTCAGTCCTCGGTCTTGTGTGTGGCCTGGGCCGCCTCCAGCGAGGCTGCGCGGGCCATCAAGGACTGGATTCGGGCCGCCATGCGGCCGGGCCGCTCCACGATGCCCTCCACCAGCAGGCACGTGTCGTAGATCTGCTCCACCAGTTCGGCCAGCGCGGGGTGCTGGGCATTGCTGGCGCGCAGGGTAGCCATGTCGCGGATCAGCGGGTGCGCCGGGTTGATCTCCAGCACCTTGGGCATGCTGCCCACCTCCTGGTTCAGCATGCGCATCACCTTCTGCAGGTTGCCCGGGATGCCGTCCGCCGAGACAAGCACGGCGGGGCTGTCCACGAGCCGCTTGGAGGCCCGCACATCGCTGACCTGGTCGCCCAGGGTCTGCTTGAACAGCCCCAAGAGCGCCTCCAGTGGATCGCCGGACAGGGATTCCCCGGCGGGCGTGGTTTCCTCCGCGCTCTTCAGCGCCTCCAGCTCTGCCTGGTCAATGGAGGCCAGGGGCTTGCCCTCGTACTCGTGCAGCGCCGTCATGGCAAAGTCGTCCACCTGGTCGTACAGGTAGAGCACCTCCAGCCCCTGCTTGCGGAAGAATTCCAGGTGGGGGTTGCGCTCGATCGCCTCGCGCGAGGGGCCCGAGAAGTAGTAGATCTCCTTCTGATCGGGCTGCATGCGGCCCACGTAGTCCTTCAGCGTGATCAGCTCGTCAGCGTCCGCACAGGCCGAGGAGTTGAAGCGCGCCAGCTCGATCAGGCGCTCACGGTTGGCGGGATCACCGGGGATGCCCTCCTTGAGCACCTTGCCGTACTGCCGCCAGAAGGTGCGGTAGGTGTCCGCGTCCTTTTCCGCCATCGTGGCCAGCTCGCGCAACACCCGCCCCGTCAGGCTGGTGCGCAGCCTCGCCAGCAGGGGATTGTTCTGCACCATCTCGCGCGACACGTTGAGCGGCAGATCCTGTGTGTCCACCACCCCGCGCAGGAACCGCAGGTGGAGCGGCAGCAGCTCCTGGGAGTCGCTCTGGATCAACACCTTGTTCGCGTAGAGCTCCAGCCCGAAGCCCTTGGGGCTGTAAAGGACGTCGTTGGTGAGGTGCCGGGGCACGTAGAGCAGCGCCTGGTATTGCACGGGTGCGTCGATGGACAGGTGGATATGCGCCAGCGGCTCCTCCGTGCCGTGGGAGAGGAACTTATAGAACTCGGCGTACGCCTCCGGCTTTACCTCGCTGCGCGGCTGGGTCCAGATCGCTTCCTGCACGTTGAGGCGCCGCGAATCCAGGCGGATCGGGTGCGGGATGAAGTTGGAGTAGCGCCGCACGATCTCTTCGACGCGGTGGGGCTGCACGAACTCCTCCGCATCGTCCTTTAGTTCGATGCGGATCGTGGTGCCACGCCGAGTGCGCTCGCCCGGCAGCACTGTATAGTCGCCCTGGCCTTCGGAGACCCAGCGCACCGGCGGCTCGGCGGGGTCGGCCGGGCAGGAATCCACAACGACCCGCTGCGCGACCATGAACACCGAGTAGAAGCCCACTCCGAACTGGCCGATCAGGTCCATCCGCTGGCCCGGCTCGGCGGCAGAGAGCTGCTTGACGAACTCCAGTGTGCCGGAGCGCGCGATCGTGCCCAGGTTGCGCATCGCCTCCTCGCGGGTCAGGCCGATGCCCGTATCGCTGAGGGTCAGCGCCTTGCCGTCCACGTCCAGTTCCAGCGTGATTTCCAGTTCCGCGTCCTTGTCCCGCACCTCCGGGTCGGTCAGCATGCGGAACTTGAGGCGGTTGATCGCGTCCGAGGCGTTGGAAATCAACTCGCGGAGGAAGATATCCCGCTCGGAGTACAGCGAGTGAATAATGATGTGCAGCAGTTGCTGCATTTCCGTCTGGAAGGAGAACACTTCCCCTTGAGGGGCTGCCTCGGCAGCCGATGCTTCGCGCTTTGCCATCTTCGTCCGGCGATCGTGTGAATGCGGAGCCGCGTCATCGTTGCCTGTCGGCAGCGCGTCTGCGGGCGTGCGGGAATCGAGAAATCATTCGTGAATTCATTGACTTGGATTCTATCGGTGGAGGCGCGGACGGTCAACCCCGGCGATGCCCGGGTGCGGATGCCCCCAGTCGCGCGGGGCGGCCCTGGCAAGTCGGCGGTGCGCGCCAGCGGCACCTGGATTCGGCGGCGCGATTGGTGTAGGCTCCCCGAAAGCGGCACTGCGCGCCTTTGGGGTGGGGACTCGCAAGGTCACGCAGCACGTCCGCCGCTCCGCACGTGCAACCCACACGGCAGCTCCGCTTGGCATGAACGGCCCCCAAGACACTCCGGATCACCGCTGGCACATCGGAGCCCAGCACGGTCAGATGCAGAAGGAGGCCTTTCTGGAGTTCCTGGCCAGCAAGCGCCTCAAGCTGACGCGCCAGCGTCAGGCCGTGGTGGACGAGATCTTCAGCGATAGCGGGCACTTCGAAGCGGAAGAGCTGGTGGAACGGCTCAAGGGCAGCCGCACCCGTGTCTCCCGCGCCACCGTGTACCGCACCCTGGAACTGCTGCGCGAGTGTCAGCTCGTGGAGAAGCTGGACTTCGGCACGCCCCGCTCCTTCTACGAGCACGTGCCGCCGGGTGAGCACCACGATCACCTGATCTGCACGCGTTGCGGCAACGTGATCGAGTTCCACAACGAGCGCCTGGAGGCCCTGCAGCGCGAGATCTGCAGCAACTTCGGCTTTCAGGATTCTCACCATTCCCTGCGCATCTTTGGCCTGTGCAGCAAGTGCGCGCAGGCCGGCGGCTGACCGAAGCCGCACCTGCGACACACTGGTGCAATCCCGAGTATTTCCGATGGTCTGGGTTGTCATCTGTGGTGTGTCACAGCTCGCCGCTTGATCACAGCCGGTTGACACAACTACGTGTTTGGACGATTATGCGATTGAGTCTCAATATTAACAACACATCCCATCCAGTCGCTGAACACGAAGGTGCCCATGCAGCAGCCGTCCACTAACCCGTCTCTGATCTCGTCATCGACCCATGCGATCCATCGGCAAGCCCTCGGCGCCATCCTGGCCATTCTGGTGGGGCTGGCCCTGGTGGACTTCGCCGGCGGTGTGTTGGCGTACGCCCAGGATGCCCGGGCCGAGGGCCCCGACCCGTACACCACGGTGCGCCTGGAACTGGGCACGCCGGATGGCCGCATGGCGTTCGTACCGTCGGCCCTGGAGTTCCAGGTGGGTCATCGCTACCGGCTCCGCATTGTCAACGTCTCGCCCGTGGAGCACGAGTTCGACGCCCCTGAGTTCATGCTCGGCGTGGAATCGGAGCGCGTGGAGGTGTTCGATGCCGCCGGGCACAAGGTGGCCACCTTGCCCGGCCGGCCGGAGGAGATCCAGATCAGCCCCGGGGGGCGCGTGGACTGGTACCTGATGCCGATCAAGCCGCTGGAGGCGGAGATGGTGTGCGACCTGCCCGGGCACCGCGAGGCCGGCATGAAGGGCACCATCCGCGTGCACTGATTCCCGCCATTGCGACCGGACTCTCGCCGCTTTTCTCGCGAGATGTGCGTGCTACGCTGAAGGCTGTAACCCGGCCGCGGCCCGCATCCGGTGGCGGGCCGGCCATATCCGTCCAGCTTGCAGCCGTGCCGTCCCGATGCGCCATCCCATTCGCCTTGCGCTCTGTCTTGCCACCATGCTGGTGGTCGGGGCACCTCTCGCCCAGGCTGCCGACGCACCTCTCGGCCCGCCAGCCGCGCACGGCGCGGTGGTGCTGGTGTACCACCGCTTCGGCGACAGCCGCTATCCTTCCACCAACATCCGTATGGATCAGTTCCGCGCGCACCTGCGCGAGCTGGAACAGCCGCGGTACCACGTGCTGCCCGTGCCGGAGATCATCGCGCGGCTGCGCAACGGGCCGCCCCTGCCGGACCACACGGTGGGCATCACTGTGGATGATGCGTACCGCACCATCTACACGGAGGCGTGGCCGCTGCTGAAGGCGGCCCGGCTGCCCTTCACGATCTTCGTGGCCACGCGCGCGGTGGACCGCGGCTACGACGACCTGATGAATTGGGGGCAGCTCCGGGAGTTGGTGGCTTCCGGGCTGGTCACGCTGGGCGACCATTCGGTGACCCACCCGCACATGATCGAACTGGGCCGCGCGGAGGCCCGGGAGGAGATCGAGGAATCCCGTCGGCGCATCCAGCAGGAGACCGCGCAGCGGCCGACGCTGTTCGCCTATCCCTATGGCGAGTACAGCTTCGTGCTGCGCAAGCTGGTGCAGGAGTTGGGCTTCCAGGCGGCGTTCGGCCAGCAGTCCGGCGTAATCGGCCCGGGCGCCGATCGCTTCACTTTGCCGCGCTTCGCCATGGACGAGCACTACGGGGCCATCGATCGCTTCCGCTTGGCCATCAACGCGCTGCCCCTGCCCGTGAAGGACGTGATTCCGAACGACATGCCGATCTCCCGGCAGGACAATCCGCCGCTGTTCGGCTTCACGGTGGGGGCGGGGGTGGAGAGTCTGGAGGGACTGGCGTGCTACGTCTCGGGGCAGCCCAAGCTGGTGCTGAAGCACATCGGCCCGCGCCGGGTGGAGGGGCGCCCCGTGCAGCCTTTCCCACCGGGGCGTTCGCGCATCAACTGCACGTTGCCCGGGCCCGATGGCCGCTGGCGCTGGTTCGGCGCGCAGTTCTACCTGCCCGGCTCCTGAGCGATCATCGCCGTATTGCCCAGCGCCGCGGTGCGCTTGGCGGCCACGGCGGAGCGCAGCCAGTCGTCGCCCAGCGCCGTGCGGTCCAGCGCGCCCATGTCGTTTGCGCGGATCAGTGCGCGCAGTTGCACCGTGTACCGCTCGCGCTGCTGCGAATAGCGGCTCACGGCGCTGGCCAGCGCCAGGCCCTCTGGTGGCCGACCCGCCTTGCGCATCGCCGCGCGGCGCTCGCGGAATTCGCGATAGGCCCAGTGAGTGTTCAGCATGTGCATGTAGACGTGCACGCTCTCGGCAAGCGAATCGAAGGCGCGCACCCGATGGCGAGCATCCTCGTCGCGTTCCAGCGGAACGATGCCGGGCACGTCATCGGACCACGTCCACATCCCAAAGAGCGCGTTGCCCTCGCGCACAAAGCGCGACGTGCCCCAGGCGCTCTCCTTGGCCGCCTGGGCCAGCGCGAGGCTGGGCGGGATCGTGTCCACCCGCCGCAGCAGCTTGGCGAATTGGCCAGTCTGCACGTTGTAGTCCTCATACTGGCGCTCCAGCCAGGCCTGCGGCTCTGGTCCCAGCTTGGCGCCTTCGCGCAGCTCGGTTTGGATCTTCTGGAGCCGCACATGGTCGCGGCGCAGGCGCTCGTTCTCCTTCAGCACCAGGGGCAGCACAATGCGTACGAATAGCGACTTGCGGCGCTCGATGGGCTGCACGTGTTGCAGGTCCTTGGGCAGCACGGGCACATACACCCGCGGCACTTCCGCGCCGTCCTGGCGCACCTGCCGCAGACCGTAGTCCAGCTTGCGGAAGTAGGCAGCCAGGGCCGCCGAGGAATCGCGCAGGTGCACGATCACACGGTGCTGGGGCCGCTCGTGTGCCGTCGCGCTGAGGTCTGCCCGGAGCGGCACTGCTGTCTCCACGGGCAGCGTATCGCGCAGCTGCAGCGCGCTGGATAAACCCAGCGACGCAGCCAGCAGCACCAGACCCGCCAGCACGGCGGCACTCGCGGACAAGGCAATGCGCAGCCACCCGGGCAGCAATCCCCGCATGGATACCTTCGGCTCGGCTTCGGTGGGAGTCTGTTCGGCGGGGATCATGGTCAAAGCGTGGCGAACGGCGCCACCTTGCCATATCTCCGAGGCAGGTGAAAAATCGTTAATCCCTAGGGTACCACGATTGGCACGTTTGGCAAATTGCGACGCCGTTCCCCGGTGCGTGGGGGCTCGGCGAGTGCGCCTTCATTCCAGCCCCGCGTGTTCGGAGGGTATCTCACGCCCGCGGTGTGCCAGCCTCGGCCGGGGGCCCGCCTGCGGCTGCGACGGATCGCCGGCGCATGGCGCGCAGGCGCCGCACGAGCAGCGGCAGGAACACCAATGCGGCAAAAACAGCCACGGCGATGCTGATCTTGCGCAGGAGATTTTCCCCGCCCAGCAAGGCTTCGCGCCCCGCATAGCCCAGATACACGTACCCCGCGATGCCCGGCAGCATGCAGATGGCGGATGTGATGACGTAGGTCAGCAGGCGGATGCGCGTGAGGCCCAGCGCATAGTTGAGCAGGCTGAACGGGAACAGCGGCACGAGGCGCGTGAAGGCCACGAAGTGCCAGCCCTCTGCCTCCACGCCTTCCTTCACTTGGCGCAGCACGCCGCTGGCGCGCTGCTCCACCCAATCGCCGGCCAGGTAGCGCGCGATCACGAAGGCCAGCGTGGCCCCGCCCACGGAGCCCACCAGCACGTACAGCACGCCCCACACGGGTCCGAACAGCGCGCCCCCGGCGATGGTAATGGCCGCGCCGGGCACGAACAGCGCGGGGCCGATCAGGTACACCCCGATGTACACGAGCGGGGCCCACACCCCAAGCGCGCCGATCCACGCCTCCAGGCGCTCGGGTGCGAAGTGCTCGCGGTAGACGATACCCAGGGCAATGCCGGTGACGATCAGCGCCAGCAGCCCAAGGCGCAACAGCAGCTTACGATTCATGCACAAACTCTCGGACGAGCAAGGGGGGTGCAGAGTGGCGATGCGGCGCCGGCCCGTGCGGGGCGGGATGCGCAGGCGCATGCCACGGGTCACTGCAAGGGTAGTCTGGATAAGGGCGGCGAATGTTTCACGCCGAGTTGCCCCAGCGGGTAATGGCATAGCCGCTGGCATCGCCGCGAAAGGGCTGGCTGAGCAGGCGATCCAGCCTCAACTCGCGGGGATCGCGAAACTGGGAGATGCCGATGGTCATGCCCTCGTGGCCTTCGCGGGGCTGGGCCCGGTATGTGCCCAGCAGGCGATCCCACCAGGGCAGGTTGAAGCCGAAGTTGCTGTTGGTCTCGCCCGGGTGCACCGAGTGATGCACGCGGTGCATGTCCGGCGTGACCACAAGCAGCCGCAGCCACCGGTCCAGCACCAGCGGCAGGCGGATGTTGCCGTGGTTGAACATCGCCGTGCCGTTCAGCAGCACTTCGAACACCAGCACCGCCACGGGCGAGGCCCCCAGTAGCACCACGGCCGCCAGCTTGATGCCCATCGAAAGCCCGATCTCGATCGGGTGGAAGCGGGCGCCCGTCGTGACGTCGAAGTCCAGGTCTGTGTGGTGCATGCGGTGCAGCCGCCACAGCGCGGGCACGGCGTGGAACATGACGTGCTGCAGGTAGATCACAAGATCGAGCGCCGCCACCGCCAGCACAAACGCCAGCCAGCCTGGCAGCGCCACACGGTTCAGCAGGCCCCAGCCCTCCTGCACGGCCAAGCCCGCCATGCCCACGGCCAGCACAGGAAACGCCGCGCGCAGCAGCAGCGTGTTCAGCACCACGATGCCCAGATTGCTCGACCAGCGCACGGCCTTGGAGGTGGTCAGGCGCCGGCGCGGCGCCAGCAGCTCCCACATGGCCACGGCGGCGAAGATGCCGAAGAAGAAGACGAGCCGGATCGGGCCCTCGTGCTGCAGCAGGTAATCGCTCATCGGTCGCTCGGGCCGTTGCGGAAGGCGGATGGTGGGTGTGCGCTCAGGTTCATCGCACCAGTGTGGCCGGGGCGGTCACTACAAGTCTGTGACCCAGACACCAAATGGCCGGCGTGGCTCTGGGCGCGGCTTCGGCCCGCTCCGGCCAGGATGGGCGGATGTCAGACGGGTCGGCTCAGCGCCGGCGCAGGCGCGCCTTGAGGTCCTCGACCTTGCTGGCAGCCTTCCCTTTGGCGGCTGCTTCCACCTCCGCCTGCCGGCGGGCGAGCTGCTCCTGGAGAGCTTGCACCTTCTGTTGCGCCGCCTGCACCTGCGCCTGCAGCGGCGAGAGTTGGTCGTCGAGTGCCTTGCGCACCTGAGCCCGCTGGGCCTCCACCCGCTGAGAGATCTGCGTGCGGATCTTCGCCTGGGCCTCCGCTTGGCGCTTGCCTACCAGGGATTGCAGGCGCTTGGAGAACTGCTCGTCAATGCTGGAGGAGATGTGCACCTTGGGCTGGGTCAGCGTGCCGCCCAGGGTCGCCTCAAGCTGCACGCGGTCGAAGCCGGCGAACAGCTCGCGGATGTTGCGCTGCGTGGCGTTGTCCGCCGCCTCCTTGCCGAACACGAACTGCACCTGGTTCGCATCGATGCGCAGGGCCGCCGCCACGGCAAAGCCGCGCAGCGTGGCTTGCAGGTTCACGTCTGCATCGCGCGAGGTGGCTCGCTCGGGCAGCGAACCGCCGCTCAGCTTCACGTCACCCAGGCGCACGCCGTGGCCCTGCGCCGCGATCTGATCCTGGCCCGGGCTGGTGCGGTGATCGAAGCTGCCGCGCACCACCCAGTTCTCCCCGCTCTTGCCGGCTGCCGTGGCGTCCAGCAGCATGGGCTTGCCGTACACGCGGGCATCCGAGCTGAGCCCGGTGAGCTGGCCGGTGTAGCGCAGGGTTTCCCCGCCGGCGGCATCCACGCCGCTGCCACTGAAGGCGATGGTATCCACCAGAAAGCCCGGGTAGGCGCGCCCCGTGACCGGGTAGCTGATGAGCCGGCCCGCGCCACGGGAAGGCTTCTGCACGGGCTGCGCGTCCGACGAGAGCATGCCGCGCACCCGTCGGAACTGGGCCAGCACCCAGTTGAAGCGCTCCAGCACCACCTTGCCGAACACAAGCTCACCCACCTGCCCCGCATTCAACCCGCCCAGGTGCGCCAGCCGAGAGGCCGCCGCCACGTCCGCGTCCAGTTCCTGGTCCACCCGGGCAAAGTCCGCCTTCACGTGGCCGGGCTCGGCTCGCACGTCGCGCACGAGGGCCTGCGTCTCCGACTGCAGGGCCTTGGCCTTCGCCGAGGCGTCCTTCAGTCCGTCCAGGGCCTCCTTCAGCTTGCGGGGGTCTTTGGACTTGAAGTCCAGCGCGTTGACCTGCTTTTCGATGGCGTCCAGGCGCGCCTGGGTAGCGAGCCGCTCATAGCGCTGCTGCAGGCCGGCGATGCGGGCCTTGCCATCGGTTTGTGCCTGGTCCAGCGCCTGTAGCGAGCCCAGCTTCTGACCGCTGGTGATGCGCTCCACGTCCAGCTCCTGCTTGAGCGCCTCCAGATTCAGCTCGGGCAGGGGGATGTGCAGCGACCAGCCGCCGCCCTTGCCCTCCGTGGCGGGTGGCGCGGCCTGGGATGGCGGCGGAGGGGGTGCGGGCGGTGGCGGCTTGCAGTCCGGGCACGGCACGCCAAAGCCGAGACCGTCCACCCGAAGCTCGTCCACGACGAACTTGCGCGCGAAGAGCTGCGCGCCGTTGAGATCGAAGCGCGCGGGACCGGCCACCAGCAGCCAGCTCTTGGGATCGTCGCGGCCCTGGATGCGCAGGCGCTGGAACGTCGCGCGCATGGCGAAGGGGTCCAGATCCACCCCCTGCATCTGCACGGGTGTGCCCAGCATCTTCTGCAGCGAGTAGGTCGCTACGCCGGTGACGATGGCGTTGCGGGCGAGGTACACCCACACCAGCACCACGGCGGGCACAACGATGAGCAGGAACAGGCCGGTCTTGCGGATCATCATACGAGCCCCAGCTCCTGCAGGCGGCGATAGAGACCGAAGAGCTTGGTGCCCTTGAGCACCTGCACGATGCGGAACGTGTCAATGCGCGCCAACAGGCGCTCGCGATACGCCCGCACGCCCCGCAGGATGAGCGGGAAGAGCACGATCGCGGTCACCACGGCCGCGATGGAGGCGCCCATCACCACGGTGTTGTTGAAGCGCGTGAGGCTCCAAGGCGGCGAGTTGTAGAGCCGCGTGAACAGGCCCTGCAGCGAGCCCGCCTGCAGCACCGCCGCCCCCAGCGCATCCAGCAGGGGATCGAACACCCAGGCCAGCGCGGCGGCGATGGCCGCTCCCACCAAGGCCATGGTGATGTTCGCCTGCAGCACCAGCAGCAAGAGCAGCAGCAGCCACACCTGCACCGGCCAGCCCGGCACCAGGCCGATGGCCCAGCCCAGCACGAAGCCCAGTGCGATCTGCGCCGGCGTGGCGCCTTCTTTCAGCGTGTTGAGGATCTTCGCGACGATCTTAAGCCAGAACATGGCCAAGGCCTCCTTTGCAGGCGAGCGCGCGACGCTCCATTGTGCCACAGATAGTCGCGGGGCGGGAAGGGACGCGAGCGGCCGGGCCTCACCCGGCGTCAGCGTGCCGCCAGCCGTGCCGGCGGGTGTGCGCCAAGAGAATCGTGGTGCAATTCCCCGCGGGTTTGGGTAGGCTAGCAAAAGGTCCCGGCCAGCCCGACCGCCCGGTGGACACGGCCACGGACAGCCCCGCCGGATGCAGCCAGTTCCGAGAATTTCGTACCCCGATTCTTCCAGACGATGCCCAAACGCGAGGATATCCACGCCATCCTGATCATCGGCTCCGGGCCGATCGTGATCGGTCAGGCGTGTGAGTTCGACTACAGCGGGACCCAGGCCTGCCGCGCCCTGAAGGAAGAGGGCTACCGGGTGATCCTGGTGAACAGCAATCCGGCCACCATCATGACCGACCCGGACCTGGTGGACGCCACGTACATCGAGCCCATGACGCCAGAGGTGGTGGAAGCCATCATCGAGCGCGAGCAGCCCGATGCCCTGCTGCCCACCATGGGCGGCCAGACCGCGCTGAATCTGGCGCTGGCACTGAACGACAAGGGGGTGCTGGCCCAGCACGGCGTGGAGCTGATCGGGGCAAACGTGGACGCCATCCGCAAGGCGGAGGACCGCGAGCTGTTCCGCCAGGCCATGGGCAAGCTGGGCATCCGCGTGCCCCTCAGCCACATCGCCCGCTCGCCGGACGACGCGCACGACCTGGCCGACACGCTGGGCCTGCCGCTGATCATCCGGCCCTCGTTCACGCTGGGCGGGGCGGGCGGTGGCATCGCCCGTACGCGCCAAGAGCTTGACGACATGGTCAAGCTGGCGCTGGCCGCCTCGCCGGTGCACCAGGTGCTGGTGGAAGAGTCCGTGCTGGGCTGGAAGGAGTACGAGCTGGAGGTGATGCGCGACACGAAGGACAACGTCGTCATCATCTGCTCCATCGAGAACCTGGACCCGATGGGCCTGCACACCGGCGACAGCATCACGGTAGCGCCGGCCCAGACGCTGACCGACCGCGAGTACCAGCGCCTGCGGGACTATTCCATCCAGGTGATCCGCGAGATCGGGGTGGATACCGGGGGCTCGAACATCCAGTTCGCCGTGGACCCGGATACCGGAGACGTGTGCATCATCGAGATGAACCCGCGCGTCTCGCGATCGTCCGCGCTGGCCTCCAAGGCCACGGGCTTCCCCATCGCCAAGATCGCGGCCAAGCTGGCCGTGGGCTACACGCTGGACGAGCTGCCCAACGACATCACGCGCATGACGCCCGCGTCGTTCGAGCCGTCCATCGACTATGTCGTCACGAAGATTCCGCGCTTCACCTTCGAGAAGTTCCCGCTCACCGACCCGCACCTGACTACGCAGATGAAGTCCGTGGGCGAGGTGATGGCCATCGGGCGCACATTCAAGGAGTCGTTCCAGAAGGCCCTGCGCTCCCTGGAAACCGGGCTGACGGGCCTGGACGAGCTGACCTACGACGATCCCGACCCCGCGCACCTGGAAGCGCTGCTGGCGGATAACCTGGCGCACCCCACCCCCGAGCGCATCCGCTATGTGGCGGACGCCATGCGGCTGGGCTGGAGCGACCAGCGCCTGCACGAGCTGACGGACGTGGACCCCTGGTTCATCGCGCAAATGCGCCAGATCATCGATGCGGAGGCGGATATTCGCACCCGCAAGGTGGAGGACGTCACCGCCGCGGACATGCTGCACTGGAAGGCCTGGGGCTTCTCCGATGCGCGCCTGGCCCGCCTGATGGGCACGCGCGAGGCGGTGGTGCGCACGCGGCGCCATGCGCTGCGGGTGCGCCCGGTCTACAAGAAGGTGGACACGTGCGCGGCGGAATTCGATGCGGCCACGCCGTACTTCTACTCCGCCTACGAGCAGGAGAACGAGTCATTCCGCAGCACCAAGCGCAAGGCGCTGATCCTGGGCAGCGGCCCCAACCGCATCGGCCAGGGTATCGAGTTCGACTACTGCTGCGTGCACGCCTCGCTGGCGCTGCGCGAGGCGGGCTGGGAATCCATCATGGTCAACTGCAATCCGGAGACGGTGAGCACGGACTATGACATCTCCGACCGCCTCTACTTCGAGCCCATCACGTTCGAGGACGTGATGGAGATCGTGGCCCTGGAACAGCCCGACGGCGTCATCATCCAGCTCGGCGGGCAGACGCCGCTCAAGCTGGCCCGGCAACTGGAGGAAGCGGGCGTGCCGGTGCTTGGCACGCCCTACGACAGCATCGACCGCACGGAGGACCGCAAACGCTTTGCCGAGCTGGTGCACAAGCTGGGGCTCAACCAGCCCGAGAACGGCATTGCCACCTCGTTCGAGGAGGCCCGCGAACTGGGCCGTCGGCTGGGCTACCCGATCATGGTGCGCCCGTCCTATGTGCTCGGCGGGCGGGCCATGGAGATCGTGCCGGGCGAGGATCAGCTCGAGCGCCTGTTCCGTGCCGCCGTGCTGGCCGCGCCGGAGCATCCGGTGCTGGTGGACAAGTTTCTGGGCGGTGCCATCGAGGTGGACGTGGACGTGCTCTCCGATGGGCGCAACGCCATCGTGGCGGGGATGATGGAGCACGTGGAGTTCGCCGGGGTGCATTCGGGTGACAGCGCGTGCTCGCTGCCGCCCCACAGCCTTTCTCCCGAGGTGCAAGCGGAGATCGACCGGCAGTCCGTGGCCCTGGCGTGCGAGCTGGGGGTGATCGGGCTGATGAACGCCCAGTTCGCGGTGAAGGGCGGCACGGTTTACCTGCTGGAGGTGAACCCGCGTGCCTCGCGCACGGTGCCCTTCGTCAGCAAGGCCATGGGCACGCCCCTGGCCAAGCACGCGCTGTGGGTCATGATCGGGCGGCCGCTGGAGCCCGAGCAGTTGCGGCTCAAGCCGCTGGTGCCCTTCGCGGTGAAGGAGACCGTCTTCCCCTTCGCGCGCTTCCCTGGCGCGGACCTCACGCTGGGGCCCGAGATGCAGTCCACAGGCGAGGTGATGGGCCGTGGCCGCACCTTCGCCGAAGCCTTCCTGAAGTCCCAGATCGCCGCCTCCAACGGTCTGCGCAACGAGGGCACCGTGTTCATCGGCGTGCGGGACGAGCACAAGGAGGCCATCGTGCCGCTGGCGCGCAGCCTGCAGAAGCTGGGCTATCATCTGCTCGCCACCACGGGCACGCGCAAGGTGCTGCTGGCCAACGGCCTGACGGATGTGGAGGAGACCAGCTTGGCAGCCGATGCGCCCAACAACCTGTTCCAGCACATGGCCAGCGGTGCGCTGGCGCTGGTGATCAACACCACCAAGCCCGGCAAGCGGCGCATCGACCCTACGCACCTGCGGCGCATGGTGCTTACGTATAACATCGCCTACTGCACGACGGTGGAGGCCGCGCGCACGCTGGTGCATGCGCTCGAACAGACGGGGCGCGAGCGCGCCTTCACCTACCTGCCGCTGCGCGGCTATGGCGACGCGCCGCCGGGCGTGGAGGCCCCATGACTGAGACCGGCGGCGTCCCGAGCCCACTGGCGGTCACGCGCGCCGGGCCGATCGCGCTGCTGGGCGCGGGCCGCGAGGCCTTCCGACAAGTGCCCGGTCTGCGCTGGCTGCTCATCAAGGGCTTCCTGCTGCTGTACGGCCTGTTCATCGTCATTGGCGCCGTGGTGATGGGGGTGGTGTATCGCTTCCTGGTGCAGCCGCTCTCGCAAAACCTGGCGCACCTGGATTCGGCGGGGAACTTCTTCCTGGACCTGCTGCTGCCGCTGGCAAACGGGCTGGTGTGGCTGGGGGAGTGGCTGCTGCTGGCGGCCACGCTGCTGCTGTCGCTGGTGATCAGCCTCTCGCTGCTGAGCCTGTGGTTCGAGGCCCTGGCGGGCCGCGTCGCCGCCCATGCGCGGGGCGGGGCGGCCACCGAGGCGCCCTTCAGCCTGCGGGCCTGGGTGGGCAGTCTCGCGCACGCCGTGCGCGATAGCGCGCTGATGCTGGGGTTGGCGGTGCTGTCCCTGCTGCTGGGCTTCGTGCCCCTGGCGGGGCCGTTCCTGGTATTCGGCCTGGCCAGCTACATGATGGGCTGGGAGGTACGCGAGCCTTACCTGGCCGTGCGCACTACCCGTGGCGAGAACCTGGGCGCGTTGCGGCACGGCCTGTCCTGGTGGACCCTGCGCGCGGGCACCCTGCCTGTGCTGCTGGCCATGGTGCCTTGGCTGGGCTGGCTGCTGCTGCCCGTGGTATTGACGTACCAGGTGGCCGGCGTGGCGTGGCTCAGCGAGCGAGGCCGGGCCTAGAACCGGCCCTGGGCATGCCCCCGTCTGCGCTGGGGCGCGGCGCCAATGCATCAATCCGGAAGGGAACCATGAGTCTGCGCGACGAGATGCTCAAGGCCGGCCTCATCACCGAGGAGCAGGCCAAGCGCGCCGCCCACAAGCAGCGCGTCGAGAAGAAGCGCACGGACCCCAAGGAGCGCGCCAAGCAGCAGGAGGCCGCCCACGAGGAGGTGCGCCGCCAGCAGCAGGCCGAGCGCGACCGCAACAAGGCCCAAGCCCGCGCCCAAAACGACGAACAGGCCGCCCGCGAGAAGAGCCTGGCCGAGCAGCAGCGGCAGTTCACCGCGCTGGAGATGGCCTACCGCGAAGGCGTGATGCCGAACTGGGAAGGCGCCCGGCGCTACTACTACGCCGTGGCGGGCCGGGTGGAGCTGCTGCTGGTGAGTGAGGAGGCAAGCCGTCGGCTGGAATCCGGGCAGGCCGCCATCTGTGCCGGCGAGCGCAACCGCCAGCGCCACATCGTGCTGACCGCCGGCGGCGCCCACCGCCTGCAGGAGGCCGCGCCGGATCGTGTGCTGGTCTGGCACCGCCAGTAGGTGCGGCGATCGCGCCCGGTTTCCGCCTGCCCCCGCTCCCCAAAGGCGCACCCAGCGGGCTCCCGCAGCCTTGTCGACGCGCGACGCCAGCAGTACCGGCAGTCCACGCGGCTTGATCTTGCTCCGATTGGCCAGTAGACTCCGTGATTAGGCCTCCGGGCTGTCGCAACACCCCACCCGTTCCGCCACATAGCCTGCAAGGAGGGCGCGAGTTTGAAGCCACTGGAATTTCATGCCCCGACGACGCTGGATGAGGCCATCGGGCTGCTGGCAGCCGGCGGCCAGGACGTCGGCATCCTCGGCGGAGGCACGGATCTGATCATCCAGTACCGGGCCGGCCGCAGGGCGTTCGGGCACATGCTGGATGTGAAAAAGATCCCCGAGCTCAACGTGCTTTCCTATGACGACGCCACCGGTCTGCGGTTGGGGGCGGCGGTCTGCTGCGATGCGTTCACCGAATACGCGCCGGCCTTGAAGCACTATCCCGGGCTGGTGGAAGGCGCGGAGTTGATCGGCTCCACGCAGATCCAGAGCCGTGCCACGGTGGGCGGCAACGTCTGCAACGGCTCGCCCGCAGCGGACACGATCTGCTCGCTGATCGTGCTGGGCGCCACCTGCGTGGTGGCCGGCCCCGGCGGCACGCGGGAGGTGGCAGCCAAGGACTTCATGACGGGCCCCGGCCAGACGGTGCTGCAGCCGGGCGAGCTGCTGGTGGAGCTGCGGGTGCCGCCGCGTCCGGCGCGCAGCGCGGATGCCTACCTGCGCTTCATTCCCCGCAACGAGATGGACATCGCCGTGGCCGGCGCGGCCACCACCCTCACCCTGGCGGAAGATGGGACGACGGTACAGGACGCCCGCGTGGCCATCGGGGCCGTGGGGCCCACGCCGATCCTGGTGGAAGCCGCCGGGGCCGCGCTCGTGGGCCGGAAGCTGGACGCCGCGGCGCTGGATGCGGCCGCCAAGGCCAGCGAAGCCGCCGCCAATCCCATCAGCGACGTGCGCGGGACGGCGGAGTTCCGCCGGCACCTGGCCGGCGTGCTCACGCGCCGCACGATCGAAATCGCCGCCCACCGCATCCAACAAGGTTGAGCCCCATGAGCAACGGCACCAAGCGCATCATCACGGCCACGATCAATGGCAACGAGACGACGATGGCCATCGACAACCGCATGAGCCTGCTGCAGGCCCTGCGGGATGTGGCCGGCATGACCGGCACCAAGGAAGGCTGCCTCACGGGCGACTGCGGCGCGTGCAGCGTGATCCTGAACGGCCGCGTGGTGGATTCCTGCCTCGTCATGGCAGCGGAGGCGGACGGCGCCCAACTGGAGACGGTGGAAGGCATGGCCCGCGGGCAGGAACTGCATCCGCTGCAGACGCAATTTCTGGAGCACGCCGCCCTGCAGTGCGGCATCTGCACGCCGGGCTTCCTGGTGGCCGCCAAGGCGCTGCTGGATCGCAACCCGAACCCGACCGAAGAGGAGATCCGGTACTGGCTGGCGGGCAATCTCTGCCGCTGTACCGGTTACCGCACCATCATCGAGGCGGTGCAGGATGCCGCCGCTGAGCTGAAAACCTCTGCCAGGTAGGAGGGCCGATGGAACCGTTCACGCACCCCAGGCACGGCAAGTACGACGTCATCGGTACCCGCCCCATCCGCCACGACGGCGAGGACAAGGTGACCGGACGGGCGCAATACGGCGCGGATATCCACTTTCCCGATCAACTCCACGGCTACGTGCTGCGCAGCCCGCACGCCCACGCGCGCATCCTCTCCATCGACACGCGCAAGGCCGAGGCGATGCCGGGCGTGAAGGCGATCGTGACGAGCAAGGACCTGCCGCGCCTGCCGGACAAGATCATCGAATCGGGCGAGGGCGTGGAGAACCAGAAGTACATGAGCGACCGCATCCTGGCCTCGGACAAGGCGTTGTTCAAGGGCCACCCCATCGCCGCCGTGGCCGCGACCGATCCCTGGACGGCCGAAGAGGCCGCCAATGCCATCGAGGTGCAGTACGAGGTGCTCGAAGCCGTGACGGATCCGGTGGAGGCCCTGCGCGAGGGCGCGCCGCTGCTCTTTGACCGCATCACCACCACGACCCTGGGCCAGAAGGAGGTGAAGGCCACAAACGTGTGCCTGCACACGCGGCATCAGCGGGGCGATCTGGCCGCCGGCTTTGCCGAGGCGGACGAGGTGTTCGAGCGCGAGTTCAAGACCGCCACAGTGCACCAGGGCTATATCGAGCCGCAAAACGCCACGGCCCTGGCCCGCTCGGATGGCCACATCACCGTGTGGACGAGCACGCAGGGGGCCTTCCCGGCGCGCGATCAGATCGCCACGGTACTCAAAAAGGACCTCTCCAAGATCCGCGTGATCCCCATGGAGATCGGCGGCGGCTTCGGCGGCAAAATCCCGATCTACCTGGAGCCGGTGGCCGTGCTGCTGTCGGAGAAGACCGGTCACCCGGTCAAGCTGGTGATGTCCCGCGCGGACGTGTTCCAGACGACGGGTCCGGCGTCTGCCACGGCAGCCAAGATCAAGCTGGGCTTCAAGAAGGACGGCACGCTGGTGGCCGCCGATGTGTGGATGGCCTATGAGGCCGGCGCCTTCCCGGGCAACTGGGGTGCAACCGGGGCCATGTGCGTGCTGGCGCCCTACCGCCTGCCCAACCTGCAGATCGACGTGCTGGATGTGCTCACGAACACGCCCAAGGTGGCCGCCTATCGCGCGCCCTCCTCGCCCCAGGCCCTGTGGGGTGTGGAGTCTGTGATGGACGAGGCCGCGCTCAAGCTGGGCATGGACCCCATCGACCTGCGGCTGAAGAACGCGGCCGTGGAGGGAGACCAGCGCCCGGACGGCTACACTTGGCCCCGCATCGGGCTGGTGGAAACCCTGCAGGCCGCCAAGGCCAGCGAGCACTACCGCTCGCCCCCGCCAAACAAACCCAATCAGGCGCGCGGTGTCGCCGTGGGCTACTGGCACAACGCCGGCCTGCAATCCAGCGCCACGGTGGCCATCAACATGGACGGCACCGCCAGCGTGGTTACGGGCTCGGTCGATATCGGCGGCTCGCGGGCATCCATGGCCATCATGGCCGCCGAGACGTTGGGCTTGAAGGCCGAGGAGGTACGCCCGCTGGTGGCCGATACGGATTCCATCGGCCACACGGACGTGACCGGCGGCAGCCGCACCACCTTCGCTACCGGCTATGCCGTGTACCTGGCGGCGCAGGACGCCGTGGAGCAGATGAAGCACCGTGTGGCCAAGCTGTGGGACTGCAAGCCGGACGACATCGCCTTCGAGGGTGGGGCCTTCCGCAGCAAGCAGAACGGCCACGAGCCCATGACCGTGCGCAAGCTGGCGCCCCAGTTGCCGCGCACGGGCGGGCCAGTGCAAGGGCAGGCCAGCATCCTGCCCAAGGGCGTCGGTGCCGGCTTCGGCTGCCACATCGCGGATATCGAGGTGGACTCGGAGACGGGCAAGGTCACCATCCTGCGCTACACGGCCGTGCAGGACGTGGGCACGGCCATCCACCCCGCCTACGTGGAAGGGCAGATCAGCGGAGGTGCCACGCAGGGCATCGGGTGGGCGCTCAACGAGGAGTACGTGCACAGCGACAAGGGCGAGATGCTCAATGCGGGCTTTCTGGATTACCGCATGCCCACGGCGCTGGACGTGCCCAACATCGACACGATCCTGGTGGAGGTGCCCAATCCGGGCCATCCCTACGGTGTGCGCGGCGTGGGCGAGACGCCCATCGTGCCGCCCATGGGCGCGATGCACAACGCCATCGCGCGGGCCATCGGCGTGCGCGTGCGCGAGCTGCCCATGTCCCCGCCGCGGGTGCAGGCGGCGCTGGCCCACCAGCCGGCCAAGCCCATTCCCGCGTAGGCCCCGCACGCCCGGCTGCCATGGTGACGGTACACATCCCGGCCCTGCTCCGCGACCTCACCGGAGGCGCGGCGCAGGTGCAGCTTGACCTTCCCGACGACGCCCCCGTCACCGTGCGCCGGCTGCTGGAGCACCTGGACGAGCGCCATCGCGGTCTGCTGGAGGCGCTGCTCTACGAGGGCGATCTGATGCCCGGCATCGCCGTCTTCATCGACAACGATCAGGCCATGATGGGGCTGCAGGCCAAGGTGGGCCCGCAGAGCGACGTGCACTTCATCCCGCCCGTGGTGGGCGGGCACTGAGGGCACTCACGCCTCCGCGGTGCCGTCCTTCGATTCGGCGGGGGCCGCCGGTTCCGCGACATCATCAGCGGCCGGCTCCGTGCCCAGCAGCACGGGATCGGGGAAGACATCCACGGCACCGGTGAAGGTCTCGGCTCGCAGCATCAGCTCCCGCATGGCCGTCTGTACCCGCTGCGTGTGCGTGGCCTCGTCCGCCTCCGCCGGGTCCAGCCAGATCGGATCACCCACCATTACCACCATCTTGGTGAAGGGCTTGGGCAGCTTCATGCGGTCCCAACTGCGGAACTCCCAGCGCCGCAGCGCCGAGCAGGCCAGCGGCACGATAGGCGCGCGGGTCTTGCGCGCCAGCGCCACGACGCCTGGCTTGACCTCGTAGCGGGGCCCGCGTGGGCCGTCCGGCGTCACGATCAGCGGATTGCCGCCGCCGAGTAGCCGCAGCGACTGCCGCAGTGCCGCGGAACCGCCCGCGGAGGCCGAGCCCCACACCGGCTGGATACCGAAGCGTGCCGAGATCCACTGGATGTCCTCGCCGTCCCGGCTGCGGCTGACGATGATCGGGTAGCGGTCGCGGCCCATCAGGGCCATCAGGGCCATGATGCAGTTGTGCCACACGCCGACCAGGTAGGCTTGGCGTTGGCGGCGCAACTGCTCGAAGACGTGCCAGTTGATAAGCACCAGGCGACCGCTGCGGGAGATGCCCCAGACCAGCGCGACCAGGATCAGGCGTCTGATCCAGTGTTTCAGCACGGCGTCTCCGCAATCGCTCGTTGTGAGGGCCAGGGGAGGCCGCGCTTGCATGGCGGGCCCCGACTGCGGGCGCTTTTGCCTGCCCCCCGGAATTCCGCTACAAGGGGAAGGGCGCCAAGCCGCCACACTCGCCCCGTAGCGGGCTACATTCTACGCGCAGCAACGCAACGTGCAAGGCAAGGAGACCATGGAAGCATTGACGCAGTGGTTCGGGCTGCAGGGCAAACGCGCCCTCGTGACGGGGGCCTCCAGCGGGCTGGGGGTGGCCTTTGCCCGCGGCTTGGCGCAGGCGGGGGCTGACGTGGCCATCGTGGCCCGTCGCAAGGAGCGCCTGGAGGCCGTGGCCAGCGAGATTGGGACCCTTGGTGTGCGCTGCCTGCCGTTCGCGGCGGACCTGACGGACGACGCGCAGCGCGATGCGGCCGTGCAGGCGGTGGAGGCGGCGTTCGGCGGCGTGGACATCCTGCTCAACAATGCGGGCGTGGCGGATCTGGGCCGGCCGGAGAAGACCAAGCCGGAGGATTGGGACCACGTGGTGGCCGTGAATCTCACCGCCGTGTTCCGGCTGACGCAAGCCGTGGCGCGGGGCATGATCGACCGGGGCCAGGGCGGACGCATCATCAACCTGTCGTCCCTGGTGGGCCAACGGGCCAACCCGATCTTCTCCACGCCCACCTACGCCGCCACCAAGGGCGGCATCGACGCGCTGACGCGGCAGCTTGCCGTGGACTGGGCGCAGTACGGGATCACGGTGAATGCCATCGCGCCTGGCTGGGTGCCGACCGAGATGAACATCGACCCGCGCGTGGGAGACGTGGCCCCCAAGTTCAAGCAGCGCATGATCGATCGCACGCCCATGGGGCGGCTGGGTGTACCGGAGGACCTGGTGGGCGCTGCGGTGTTCCTGGCCGGCCCGTCCAGCAGCTACGTGACGGGCCAGGTGCTGGCCGTGGACGGCGGCTGGCTCGCCGTGTGATGCACCCGATCCGGCGCGCCCACGCGGGTCACTCCAGCGGCAGCGGGCCCGGCTCGTGCCGGATCACGCCGAACAGCCGTGTGAAGAGCAGTGCCACCAGCACGGCGCGTGCGAGGCCCAGCCCCGTGCGCAGGAGCAGCCAGCCCAGCGAGGGGTAGGGCTGATCCACCATCAGCGGGGCGAACTCCCCCAGCACGAACAGCAGCAGGCTGAACACCACCGTAAGCTGCACCCAGGAGCCGCGGATGGCCATGGCAATGGGCAGCAGCGGCAGCAGCAGCACCACGGCCCGCAGCCACAGCAGCACCAGCAACGCCACGACCGAGCCCAGCGCCGCCAGCCCGGCACGATCCAGCCACAAGCCCTGTAGCCGGAGCCAGTAGTTGGGCTCCACGAGCGGCACGTAGAGGCTACGGGCGGTCGCTTCCTGGTGCGCGTCGACCGCGGCCACCACGATCCACAGGGCCACTGCCGCCGCGGCCACGAGCGCCAGTCGGCCGAGCCGATGCGCCCAGGGGTGAAAGCGCCAGCGCACCCACAGTTCGCGGGCGTCCAGCGCACCGCCAGCGGGCCGGAACAGCCAGCCCATCAGCAGCCCCGCCGCCAGGGCGCCGCACAGCAGCGAAAGCCCGGACGGCGGCAGATTGAGCGGAAAGGCAGCCAAGCCCGCCCCGGCGATCAGCGTGGAAACGACCCAGTCTCCCAGTGGGCCCACACCGGCGACCAGGGCCGCGCCCAGCGCCATGGCCACGCCGCGGGTCCACTCGATGCGCATCAGCACGGGCCGGCAGGCGAACGCGATGGCCACCCCGGACAGCGCCGTGAACATGAAGGGGCTCTGGATGTACAGGAAGTCCAGCGTGAAACGTGGCACCAGTGCCTGCACCAGCCCGTAGGCCACGCCGACCGTCAGCGGGCCGAACAGCATGCCCCCGGAGAGTTGGCGGCGTGCGAATCCTCTCATCATGACCGGTCTCGGTGCGGGTGCGGCCCCTTGGCCCTGCGGCCGTTCCTCCTTTGAACGGGGCGCCGCGGGAAAAGTCAACCGAAGCGGGCTGGGACGGCACAACCGCGCCCGCGGTTGGACATCGGGGAGCCCCATGCTAGGTTGAACGCATGGGGCGGCGCATAGGTCAGGCATTGCCTGCCACTCCCCGTCCTGCCTCGCCCTACCCGATCTCCACGCAACCGCATGCAGATCGCGCACTCACATGCTCACGCCGGGCACACGCACGGGGTTCCCCCGCGCGCGGAGGGCCCCGGCCTGCGGCTGTGGATCATCCTGGGCCTCACCCTCACCTTCATGCTGGTGGAGGCCGCGGGCGGCATTCTGAGCGGCAGCCTTGCGCTGCTGGCCGATGCCGGGCACATGCTTTCGGACACCACGGCCATCGGACTGTCGCTGTTCGCCCTATGGCTGGGCGGCCGGGAAACCAGCCGGCGCCACACATTCGGCTTTCGCCGGGCGGAGTTCCTGGCGGCCTTCGTGAATTCCATGGGCTTGGTGGTGCTGGCCGTGTGGATCGTCGTGGAGGCAATCCAACGCATCGGCTCACCCCGGGCCGTGCTGGGCGGTGTGATGTTCTGGGTGGCGCTGGCCGGCCTGTTGGTGAACGTGGCAGGCTTGCTGATCCTGCACGGGCATGCCGAGGGCAATCTGAACGTCAAGTCCGCGCTATGGCACATCATGGGCGACCTGCTGGGCTCGCTGGGCGCCGTGGGTGCGGCCATCGTGATCCAATTCACCGGCTGGACGCCCATCGACCCCATCCTCAGCATCGGCATCGCGCTTCTGATCGGCCTCGGCGGGGGTCGCATTCTCTACGATTCCGCCTCTCTGTTGATGGACAAGGTGCCTTCGGAGATCGACACGGAGGCGGTGCGGCAGTTCCTGGCCGATTATCCGGAAGTGGAGCAGATCTGCGACCTGCACATCTGGAGCGTCAGCAGCAACGAGACCATGCTGACCGCGCACGTGGTGGTGGGCGCGCAGGTGGAGCGGGACCGCTTCCTGCGGGGACTACTGGCCGAATTGCAGGCGCGCTTCAACCTGGCGCACATGACGGTGCAGATCGAATCAGAGCCCCAGGCTTCCTGCCCGGATGCATGGTAGGCAGGGCCGTCCGGCGGTGGTGCGGCTGGTGTCCCACGGCCTTTCGGCAGCCAGTGCGTGCGGCGGGAACCCGCCACAGCTCCATGGAATCCTTTTGGATTCGCCCCGGCGATGTGGTAACCAATGGGCAACGCCGCCGTGGCTGCAAGGCCGCGGGCTGGCGGCCCGCAGCCGGCGTGTGCACCAGCGCAGCCTCAGGTGGCAGAGGGCCTTCAGGCAGATCGGCATCGACGGCACGGCAACATGCCTCGTGCCACATCACCCTAGGGAACACACAGGCTCAAGGATGGAGAAGCCACGCCACATCGTCGAATCGCAGCAATTCGATGTGGAGTTTCTGGAAGCCCTGTTTGCCAAGGCGGACGCATTCTCGCGGGGAAGTGCCGAGGGGGATCTGACCACACGCACGGTGATGGCCTCCCTGTTCTACGAGCCATCCACCCGGACGCGGTTCTCGTTCGAGGCGGCCATGCACCGGGTTGGCGGCAGCGTGGTAACCACGGAGAATGCCCGTGAGTTCTCGTCCTTTGCCAAGGGCGAGACGCTGGAAGATTCGATCCGCATTCTGTCGGGCTACGTGGACCTGATCGTGATGCGGCACAATGAGATCGGCGCAGCCAAGCGAGCCGCGGAAATTTCGCCCGTGCCGATCATCAATGCGGGCGATGGTGCCGGGCAGCACCCCACCCAGGCCCTGCTGGACCTGTTTACGCTGTACCGCAAGTTCGGGCGCATCGACGGCCTCAAGGTGGCCATGGTGGGGGACTTGCGCTACGGGCGCACGGTGCGCAGCCTGTCCTACCTGCTGTCCCGCTACCGGGACGTGGAGTTGTGGTTCGTGGCCCCGCCCGTGAGCCAGATGCACGAGGACATCAAGAGCTACCTGGAGCGCCAGGGTGTGGTCTGGCACGATGTCGATTCGTTGGCTCCGATCCTGCCCAAGGTGGATTGCGTGTATATGACGCGCATCCAGAAGGAACGGTTCTTGGATGTCAAGGAGTTCGAGGCGGCGAATAACCTGTTTCGCCTGACGAAAGAGAACGTGCAGGAGATGCGCGAAGACGCGATCGTGATGCACCCGCTGCCCCGTGTGAACGAGATTGACGCGGCGGTGGACGACGATCCGCGTGCCATGTACTTCGAGCAGGCGCGCAACGGACTCTGGATTCGTATGGCGGTGATCCTCTACTGTCTGGGACACTGGGGGTAGCGAGTGGATCACCGGCACGAGTGGGACCGCACGCTCTTCGAGACGTTGACGTCAAACAGGTTGTCTCGCAACAAGTACTTTGCGCAGTTCAACAACGATTGGTTCAAGGCAGTGCACCGGCGCTACCGCGTGGTCGCCTCGGTGAAGAAGGATGCCGAGCGGTTGGGCACCATTCCCGAGACCAACTGCTGGATCAGTTCCAGCGCAGACGGCCTGCTTTTTCACCTGCAGAGCCCACGCCTGAGCTACAAGCGGGTGGTGGCGCTGCAGCCCTATGAATGGGAATGGCTCGTTCAGCAGAAGGCTATCCAGCTGCTGCTGAGCGCGAACTCGGAGGCTGCGCTGCTCGGGGGGTGAGGCGCCGGGCCGCCGCGGCCCGTGCCGTTTCCACCAACCCCGCAAGAGCGGGTGCGGAGGGGCTTCATGCAGCTGAATCGCGACATCTTCATCAAGCTCAAAGAAAACGTCGTCTTCTTCCGCAATTTCAATGACGGCGAGCTGCTGGGCGTGTTGAAGAGCACGCAGCGGGAAGTCTTCAAGGACAACGAGATCGTGTTCAAGGAAGGCACCCGCGGCGACAAGATGTACATCATCATCTCGGGCGGCATCCGCATCAGCCGCCCCATCGGTCGCAAGGAGGAGGAGGTTCTGGCCCGGCTGGAGAGCGGCCAGCTCTTCGGCGAGATGGGGCCCATCGACCAGTCGCCCCGTTCGGCCCGCGCCACGACGGAAGGCGAGACGGTGCTGCTGAGCCTGCGTGAGGCCCTCCTGCGCGAGAACAACCTGGGCTTGGCCTACAAGCTCTACAAGAACTTCGCGGTGATGCTGGCCGAGCGCCTGCGGGCCACCAATGAGCGGCTCACCGAGCTGTCCATGTCCGGCCGCGACACCTCCGACCGCATCAAGAACCTGGTCAAGGCGCGCATGGAGAAGGGGGTGGGCCTGAAGGGCACCGACCTCCGTGGGGCCAACCTGACCGAGGTTTTCCTTCACAATGCCGATCTGCGCGATTCGCTGATGATCAGCGCGAATCTCACCGGCGCCAAGATGAAGGGCGCCAACTTGCAGAACGCGCGACTCATCAACGCCAATTTCTCGCACGCCGAGCTTGAGGGCGCGACGTTCAACAACGCGGATTTTTCTGGCGCGGACTTCTCGGGCGCCAACCTGAGCGGTGCCAATCTGTCCGGTGCCAACCTGACCGGGGTCGACCTCACCGAAGCCCAGTTGCCCAACCTGCCCGTCGCCGGCGGACTGAAGAAGACCTCCTGAACCATCCACGCCCCATCGTCATGCCGCAGTTTCCGGGCCCCTCCCTGGTGGCCGGCACAGCCTTCTGCGGGGGCGCTCCGCGCCACCCGGGCCGCCGACTTGCGAGCCGCCGCGTGCCATACCGAACACCCCATGTACCAGCCAGCCCGCATCCGCAAACGCCCGGGAGCCATTGAGATGTAGAATCTGCTACGGGCATCCGGTACCCTAATCAGTTAGACATCGGCCCGACGTTCAGGCGGCCAAAGGCTTGCGGCCGACGTTCCATCGAAAGGGCCATACGCCATGCGGATGCGCCTAGCCACCCCCGGCAGGCCGATCCGATCATCACCGCAGGAGCCGTTCATGCGCGATCCCGAGGAGCTACCCACCGTCCTCTCCGGCAGCAATGCCGAATTCCTCGAGCACCTCTTTGAGCAATATCTGGCGCAGCCGGACTCCGTGGGACCCGAGTGGCGCGACTTCTTCGAGGGTCTGCAGAACGGTGCAGGCAATGGTCACGCGCCCGCAGCCCAGGGCGGCGCAGCGGCCGCGGCGCCCCGCGTGGGGCACCTGGAAGGGCTCGAGGGCGAGATCGCAGACCTGGGCAAGCAGTCCGCCGTCTTCCAGCTCATCAACTCCTACCGCACCTTCGGGCACACACGGGCACGCCTGGACCCCCTGGGCAAGCCGCACATGCCCAATGCGCCGGACCTCTCGTTGGCCTACTTCGGGCTGAACGAGGCGGACCTGGACAAGACCTTCTCCACCGGCACAATGGTGGCGCCGCCGATCGAGCCGTTGCGCACGATCTTCGACCAGCTCACGCGCACCTACTGCGGCGCGGTGGGCGCGGAGTACATGCCCATCCGCAACCAGGCGCAGCGGCGCTGGCTGCAGGAGGCGATGGAGGGGAGCTGGAACGAGCCGCGCTTCGACAAGGAGACCCGCCGCGACATCCTGACCAAGCTCGCGCACGCCGAGTTGTTCGAAAAGTTCCTGCACACCAAGTTCGTGGGCCAGAAGCGCTTCTCGCTGGAAGGCGCGGAATCGCTGATCGTGATGCTGGACGGCCTGGTGGAGGAAGCCGCCGAACTGGGCGCGGAGGAGATCGTGTTCGGCATGCCGCACCGCGGGCGGCTGAACACACTGGTCAACGTGATGGACAAGAAGCTGGAGTACGTCTTCGCCGAGTTCCTCGATGTGGACTACGTGGTGAGCGAGGAGACAGGCACCGGCGACGTCAAGTACCACAAGGGCTATTCCAACGACAAGATCACCCGGGCGGGCAAGAAGGTGCATCTCTCGCTCACCTTCAACCCCAGCCACCTGGAGGCGGTGAATCCGGTAGTCGAGGGCAACGTGCGCGCCAAGCAGGACCGCCGTGAGGATGCCCGCCGCACGCGTATCGTGCCGGTGCTGATGCATGGGGACGCGGCCTTCGCCGGCCAGGGGCTGGTACACGAGACGCTGAATCTCTCCCAACTGCCCGGCTACCGCACCGGTGGCACGATCCACATCATCGTCAACAACCAGATCGGCTTCACCACGCCGCCGCGCATGTCGCGTTCGTTCCTGTATCCGAGCGACGTATGCAAGATGCTGAACATCCCGATCCTGCACGTGAACGGGGACGATCCGGAGGCGGTTCTGCACGCCATCAAGCTGGCCGTGGGCTTCCGTCAGACGTTCCACTCCGACATCGTGATCGACCTGTTCTGCTACCGGCGTCACGGACACAACGAGGGCGACGAGCCCAGCTTCACACAGCCGCTCACTTACAAGCTGATCAAGGATCACCCCTCCACGCTGGATATCTACTCGGCCCGGCTGGTGGAGCAGGGCGTGCTGACCGAGAAGGAGTTCAAGGACATCCAGGGCGACTACCGCGCGCTGATGGACAAGGCCCTCACGACGACGCGCGAGGAGCACGTGCACTCCGTCGCCGAGACCCTCACCGGAGCCTGGAGCGGGCTGGAACGCGGGCTGCGGCCCAAGAACATCGTGCTGACCGAGGTGGAGCCGGGGATTCTGCGTCAGATCGGCGAGGCCATTGCCACCCTGCCGGAGCACTTCCGTCCGCATCCGCGGCTGAACCGGCTGCTGGAGGCGCGCCGCGAGATGGCGCGCGGCAATCAGCCCATGGATTGGGGCATGGGGGAGCTGCTGGCTTACGGCAGCCTGCTTTGGGAAGGCTTCAACGTCCGCGTCAGCGGGCAGGACGTCACCCGCGGAACCTTCAGCCATCGCCATGCGAACTTCGTGGACGTGGAGGACGGTAAGGACTACAAGCCCCTGCAGCACATGAAGGAAGGCCAGGGGCAGTTCTACATCTTCGACAGCCCACTCTCGGAAGCGGGCGTGCTCGGCTTTGAGTATGGCTATACCCTGGCCGATCCCTTCTGCCTCACGATCTGGGAAGCGCAGTTCGGCGACTTCGCCAACGGCGCGCAGGTGATCATCGACCAGTTCATCGCGGCCTCGGAGGAGAAGTGGCTGCGCATGAGCGGGCTGGTGATGTACCTGCCCCACGGCATGGAGGGCCAGGGCCCCGAGCACTCCAGCGCCCGTCTGGAGCGCTACCTGCAGATGTGCGCCCATGGCAACCTGCAGGTCTGCAACGTGACCACGCCTGCCCAGCTCTTCCACATGCTGCGGCGCCAGATGCACCGCAGCTTCCGCAAGCCGCTGATCCTGATGTCGCCCAAGAGCCTGCTGCGCCACCCGCAGGCGGTTTCACGGGTGGAGGACCTGGTGCAAGGCTGCTTCCGCGAGGTGGTCTACGATCGGGCGGACCTTGATCGCGCCGCGGTACAACGCCTCGTGCTGTGCAGTGGCAAGGTTTACTACGACCTTCTCGCCAAGCGGGAAGCGGACAGCATCGGGCACGTAAGCCTGGTGCGCGTCGAGCAGCTCTATCCATTCCCGCGCGAGCAGGTTCTGGAGGTGGTGCAGCAGTATCCGAACCTGAAGGAGCTGGTCTGGGCCCAGGAGGAACCGAAAAACATGGGCGCCTGGGACTTTGTCGAGCCGCGTCTGCGGGAAGTCCTGCCCACCGCGCTGTACCCTCGCTATGTGGGACGCAAGGCGGCCTCCAGCCCCGCGGTGGGATCGCACCACGCCCACGATATCGAGCAGGAGGCGCTCGTGCACGAGGCCCTGGCTTGAACGGGCGCTGCCTGTGGGCGTGCCGAGGCACGGCTAGCGGCAGCGGATTGCAACCCAAACGTTAACCGCAACTACCGGACGAATCGATGCAAGTGGAAATCGTCGTTCCCCAGATGGGGGAATCGATCTCCGAGGCCACCGTCGCCAGTTGGCTCAAGGCCAAGGGCGAGCGCGTCGCCGAGGGCGATGTGCTGGTCGAACTGGAGACGGACAAGGTGATGGTGGAGGTACCTGCGGCCGAGAGCGGCATTCTGCAGGACATCCACAAGGGTACCGGCGAGACGGTCACGGTCGGCGACATCCTGGGCCTGATCGAAACCGAGGGCGCGGGCGCCGCAGCCCCTGCCGGCAACGGCGGCACCCCGGCCCAGGCACCGGCGCCGGCGCCGCCCCCGAAGCCCGCCCCTGCAGCGGCAACGGCGGCTCCTGCCGCTCAAGCGGAGGCGCCCCGTAGCCAAGCCGTGGGTCCGGCCGCACGGCGTCTCGCGGCCGAGCAGGGCGTGGATATTGGGCAGGTGCCCGGCACGGGGCCGCGCGGTCAGGTGACCAAGGCCGACGTGCAGCACGCCGGCGAGACGGCCCGTCCCGCGGCCGAGCCCACCCGCCAAGCCCCGCCCACCGCGCCCCCGGCCGCTGCTCCCCGCCCGGTCGCAGCGGCTCCCACCCGCGCGCCGGGCGAGCGCGAGGAACGCGTGAAGATGACGCGGTTGCGCCAGCGCATTGCCGAACGGCTGGTGGAGGCCCAGCAGACGGCGGCGATCCTGACCACCTTCAACGAGGTGGACATGAGCGCCACGATGGCCATGCGCAGCAAGTACAAGGACGCGTTCCGGGAGAAGTACGGCATCGCGCTGGGCTTCATGTCCGTCTTCACCAAGGCCTGCATCGAGGCGCTCAAGGCGTTCCCGGCCGTGAATGGAGAGATCCGCGGCGACGAGATCATCTACAAGCACTACTACGACATCGGCGTGGCCGTGGGCACGGAGCGCGGGCTGGTGGTGCCGGTGGTGCGCGATGCGGACCGCAAGTCGTTCATTGAGATCGAGCTGGAAATCGCCGAATTGGCACGCAAGGCGCGCGAAAACAAGCTCACGATGGACGACCTGACGGGCGGGACATTCAGCATCAGCAACGGAGGCATCTACGGCTCCATGCTCTCGACGCCGATCCTCAATCCGCCGCAGGTGGCAATATTGGGGATGCACAACATTGTTAAACGGGCGGTGGTTGTCGATGACGAGGTGGTCGTGCGGCCGATGATGTATCTGGCCCTTTCCTACGATCACCGCATCATCGACGGCCGGGAGGCGGTGCAGTTCCTCGTGCGGATGAAGGAATGCATCGAGGATCCTGCCCGCATACTGCTGGAGATCTGAATATGACGCACCGGTTGCCAGAACGCGCATGAAGATGGTCTGGCAAGGAGAGCTATGAATGCCACCGTTCAAGCTGTTCAGTGCCCTGTCTGTGACCAGGACCTGGCCCGGCACTGGGGCACCGAGTACAAGGGTCACACTATCGTGAAGTGTGCGGGTTGCGGTCTGCGATACGTCAACCCGCGCCGCAACGAGAATGTCGACCGGGCCGTATACGACACGGATGAGTACTTTGCTGACGGTGTGCAGGAAGAAAGCGATCCCGATCGGCGGAACCTGCGCCGGGCTATGTACGGGGATTTCTGTCGGCGCATACTGGGATACTGTGGGAACCCGCACCCCAGTTTGCTGGACGTGGGTACGGGCACGGGGCTTCTGCTTTACGCGGCGCGGGAGACGGGCTTCGGACTTGTCGCCGGAACCGATGTCACCGACGTCAATCGGGATGCGCTGGCCGCCGATGGCATTCCCTTGATTGTCGGGGATATCACCCGCATGCCAGCCGAAGACATATTGAAGCACGTCAACTCCGGCGGTGGTTTCGATGCGGTTAGCCTGAGCCACGTGCTGGAGCATGTGGCCGACCCAAATGTCTTCCTACAGGCGCTGCGTAGACTGCTTCTGCCGGGTGGGGTCTTGTACCTGCTGGTGCCAAACGAGGGGAGTGTGCCCTCGGCCGTCAAGAGCTTCATGAGCCGCATTGGCCTGAAGAGACGCGCATACAAGCATCTGTCACCTGGTCACCATCTGTTCTTCTATACTCGAACCACACTGAGGCGTGTCCTGGAGAAGAATGGCTTTGCCATTGCCTATTCCGGAACACGGTCGCGGGCCAAGCAGCGTAGCACCAGCGGCCGTGTGGTCCATATGCTGGCGGATGCCTTGCGAACAGGGACGTGGCTGGAAGTAGTGGCGAGGAAGCCAACGTAATTGAGGCGGCTGGCGTGCCTACGGCGTAGAGGCTGTCTCCGCCATCATCCGCGCCAGCGTGCACCTTGATCGAGACCGAGGAGACACGGGAGGAACCATGAGCGCCTGGATTGGTCGCAGGGGCCTGCCGGTGCCCTTTTGGCCCGCGATTGTTGGACTGATGGTGCTTTTCCTGAGCGCATGCAGCGTGGCCGTGGCTCCGGTCGGAGAGCCGCTGCACGCCGATGCCGACACGGGCATCGCGGTGGTGTCCGTCACCCGCACGGGCTGGCGGGACTTCGACCTGTCCCTGGAGCTGACGGGGCCGGGCATGAGTGCTCCGCGCCCGATCAAGATCTTCGCGCACAGCAAATCGCGTGACTGGACAGGCGGACCCAAGCGGGACGTGACACCAGCGGACGCCCCGGAAGGGCGCTTGTTCGCGCTGAAGTTGGCCCCGGGCACGTACCACGTCAATAGCTGGTTCGGCACCTCCCGCAATGGCGGGGACTTTGAGGAGGGCTACCAGATCTCCGGGTACGACGTGGGTCTGTCCTTCACCGTGGTGCCCGGCACCATCACCTACGTGGGCAATGTGAATGTGGTGCTGCCGGACAAGCTGAACTACCAAGCCAATCTGACGCCCAGCTTCTATCGCATCGAGACGGGGCCCAAGGCCGAGCGGGATTTGGCGTTGTTGCGGCAGCGCTACCCCGGCACCGCCGCAGACGCCGTGCGCACCGATCCGATCCGGTTCGCGCATGCTGGTGCCCAGTTGCGGTACTACATCTACAACTACAAGGTCGGCGACAGGGCTGACCGAAAGTGATTCCTGCCGTCCCAGGCCGCGGGGGCGGCAGGTAGCTCCGCTCGCATCTGGCGTGGGGGGCCCGGCGGTCACGTACACCCAATCCCGATTCCACCGCAAGGAGCATGGCCATGGCAGAAGCAGAGCAGTTTGACCTCATCGTGATCGGCGCAGGCCCGGGGGGCTACGTGGCGGCCATCCGCGCGGCTCAGCTGGGCATGAAGGTGGCCTGCGTCGAAAAGCGGGACACGATGGGGGGCACCTGCCTGAACGTGGGCTGCATCCCCAGCAAGGCGCTGCTGGAGTCCAGCGAGCTTTATCACCAAGCCAAGGAAGATCTGGGGGTGCACGGGGTGCAGGTGGCCGGGGTAAAGCTGGACCTCAAGGCCATGATGGCCCGCAAGGACAAGATCGTGAGCGATCTGACCCGCGGGGTGGCCGGGCTGCTCAAGAAGAACAAGATTACCGCCGTGCACGGGATGGCCCGGCTGGTCTCGCCCACGGAGGTGGAGGTGACGCCTGGCGGCGAGGGCGGCAAGGCTCAGCGGCTGGCCGGCAAGCGCATCCTCATCGCCAGCGGCAGCGAGGCCGTGGGGTTGCCGGGCGTGCCGTTTGACGGCAAGCAGGTCGTCAGTTCCACCGAGGCGCTGGAGCTGGGCAAGGTGCCCAAGCACCTCATCGTCATCGGCGGCGGCGTGATCGGGCTGGAACTGGGCTCCGTCTGGCGGCGCCTGGGCGCAGAGGTCACCGTGATCGAAATGTTGCCCAAGCTGCTGGGGCCGCTTGATCAGCAGATCACCACGCAGGCCCAGCGCATTTTCACCAAGCAGGGCTTTGCGTTCCACCTGGATACCCGCGTAACGGGTGTGGAGCGCAATGGCGGGCAGCTCAGCGTGGCCGCGGAGCGCAAGGATGGCGAGAAGCTGAACGTGAAGGGCGACGTGCTGCTCGTGGCCATCGGCCGGCGGGCGTTTGCGGACGGCCTGGGGGCCAAGGAGCAGGGGGTGGAACTGGACGATCGCGGCCGCATCGTCGTCAATGAGGACTTCCGCACCAGTGTGCCCTCCATCTATGCCATCGGCGACGTGATCGCGGGCCCGATGCTGGCTCACAAGGCCATGGATGAGGGCGTCGCGGCCGTGGAGCGCATGGCGGGACGCAAGAGCCACATCACCTACGAGGCCATTCCCTGGATCGTCTACACTTGGCCGGAGATCGCCTGGGTGGGCTACGGGGAAGAAGAGTTGAAGCAGCAGGGCCGGGAGTATCGCGTGGGCACCTTTCCCTTCACGGCCACGCCGCGCGCCAAGACCATGGGCGAGACCAACGGCATGGTGAAGATGCTCGCGGATGCGCACACGGATCGGCTGCTGGGCGTGCTTATCATCGGCCCCCGGGCCTCCGAGATGATCGCCGAGGCGGCCGTGGCGATGGAATTCGGCGCCAGCGCGGAGGATCTGGCGCTATCCACGCACGCGCACCCCACGCTGGCCGAGGCCATGAAAGAGGCCGCCCTGGCCGTGGACAAACGCGCCATCCACCTGTAGTCGCGCGGCACCGGCTTCCACACCGGCGCCCCGGATTGGCTCGTCACCCCGGCGTTCACCAGCGGCAAGGGTCTGAAGGCCGGTTCAGTCCGCCGTGGCCAAGTGGAAGCCGTTGATCTCATCGCCACCGGGCGTACCGCCTTTCTGGTCGTACTTGAACCCATACAGTGGCATCCCGTCGTAGGTCCACTGCCGCAGGCCGTCGTGCCGGTCGATGATGCCGAACCGGCCGGACGCCGTGGCGTTGTCCGCGGCCCGTTCGGGCGGCCAAGTGAGGGTGCAGGTGTTGACGCAGTTGGATTTGCCGGCCGTGTCGTATCCGTAGGTATACAGCGCGGTGCCGTCGGGGTCGGTGAGGATCCTGCCAGCGTCAGTCTGCTTCACTTGAGGCTTGCCTGCGTAGCCTGCGAGCGCGGGCGATGCGGTCAGTGCGAGCATGAGGGCGGACAGGGCGACGACGGCAAGACTTACGGGCTGCTTCATCGGGGTCTCCTGCAGGTGTAATGGGTAGGTCATAGTGAACGCGCCGGGACGCGCTTGGCGGGTCTGTGCGGAGCGCTGCAACCGCACCGAACCGCATGGCTGTGCTTCAGCGATGTGTACATGAATTTGAGGGGCGGGCGCCGCCTTGGTTCGATCGGAAGCCCGCCGGTGCTTCGGGTGGGGTACGGAGCCACGCTCCGCAAGGGTCGAATGGAAACGCCCTCGCCAGCTTGCGGCGGGCATGGCAGATAGCACCAGACGCAAGCCATCGCAGCGACGTAGGGCCAGCCGGAACCCACGCGGTGCCGAGGACCAGCTAACGGGCTAGATGCCGAACCCGCCCAGCCACCAAGCCGTCAGGGCCAGCACGGCGCCGACCCCGGCTACGACCGCCACCACCATCAGCAGCCGTGCGCGGTAACCTCCAGCGGCTTCCTCCGATCGGTAAAGCCGATCGAACTGGAAGCGCTTGGCTACTTCTGGGCTTTCACTTTCCGTCAGCATGCGCTCGCGCTCGGATTCCAACTCGTGATCCGACTCGCCGCCGCCAGTATCCCTGGCGGCCAAGCGCTCGTACGCATCGATCAGCGTTGCTTTGTGGGGCGTGCTGTTCATCGCGTGCCTCCATGGGCGTGGGGATCGTGTGACGGCTCTCCGCTTCCCCGGCTGTCGGAAGCGTGGGCATCAACCCGCTCGGAATGCGGACCCGGCCACCCGTGCATCCTGGCCGCACCCCCTCCCCTCTATATGTCTATTCTAGCGCGTCTCCGGCGCGTCGCACAAAGCATCCTCCATGTGGGTGCCAACTCCCACGCTAGTGCCGCCCGGCGGCGGGCGTCGCGGGCGCATCGAGCCACAGGGTCAGGGATGAGGTCGTAGGCCTGGCCGTTTCCGTGAGGATAGCCTGCGCAGGCGCCAGCGCTTCCAGCGTGCGCTGGAGCGAGAGACCGAGCGGGCTCGGCACTGCGATAGCTGCCTGGGTTGCTCGCAGGTGGGCCGCGGCCCTCCGGGCAAGCGCCTGGCTGCCCGCTGGGCGGGGCCCCACAGCGTGCAGCCGCGCCGCGGCCAGCAGGATCAGGCCCTGCAGCAGATGGAACAGCGATGAGCCCCGCACCGACCGGGCCCACAGGGCCTCCCACACCTCGTGAGCCTCCCACCAGGCGCTGTGGTTGAAGAGGTCCACGCCGTAGCGGAAAACCTCCTGCGCATCCGGGCCCAGATCGGTGGGCTCGCGCCAGGTGCGTGCGGGCAGTCTGCTTGCGGGCTGGACGAGCGGGTCGGGTAACGCGGCACGTGGCATTCCGCTGCCCAGGCTCCAGGGCCGCTCGGGCAGCGGCAGCCAAGGTACATAGCGGGGCGGCCGGGATGCCATGCAGGCAGCGCGGGCGATCAGTAGCCGGTGGTGAAGAAGCTCACCAGTTCCTGACGAATCTCGAATTCCTTCATCTTGTCGAAGGCGAACAGGAACGGCAGCGTGTAGTGTCTCAGCTCGTGGTAATACGCGTCCGAGTCCCCAATGTCGCGCCGCCGGATCTCCAGCAGGTATGTGCCCTTGCGGGTAAAGGGCTTGATGTACGGAACCATGCGGATGGCATCCTCGCTGGCCTCCGGCAGGTGCGAGAGGCCCAACCCGAACAACAGGTACTGCTCCGGGTGATCCTCGCTCTGGAAGAATGCGTGCCGGAGCCCCTTCAGCATGCCGAAGGCGCGCACCACGTCCATCACCCACTTGATGAAGGCCGCCTTGGAGGCGGCATTGGCGCTGCGCCAGAATTCCGTATCGTTGAAGCCCGCCTCCAGCGTGTCGTGCAGCCCCAGGTAGTCCGTCATGTCCAGGTCTATCGGCTTGATGCGGCCCTTGAGCAACTGCGTCAACTGATGGCGCTGGTGCTCCTGGATCATGCGCTGGATCTCGGCCGGCGTCAGGCCCTTGAGCTGTTCCTCGCTGAGCTGGCTGAAGCGGCCCAGCCAGTCCTTGAGAAAGCGGGACTTGAGGTCCTCGTAGAGCCCGAAGCTGGGCATCTCGCGCACCTTGTCCTCCATGCGGCGCAGGGAGGAGGTGTTGACAGAACCGTCCTTGATCTTGGTGGTCAGGCCGCGCAGGGCGGCGCCCAGCTTGTGCAAGTCGGGCTCTGCCTGCGGGTAGTATGCGATCAGGTTAATCACGTGCGCGTTGGTGTTGGCGATCTTGCGGCCCAGCACCGCACGGTAGTCCTGCTCGCTCAGCACGCGCCGGTCGCGCTTGAGGAAGCTGCGCAGGTCGAGCCGGGCGCCGTCCTTGCCCTCGATCTCCGTGAGCGCCTTCAGGCGGTCGAGCACTGCGGCTTCGTTGCCGCCGGCCGTGAAGACCTGCGTAAGCTTGTCACGCAGCGTAGCCGAAGCGCTCTCCATGCCCGGCTGGGAGGAGATTTGCGTCAGGGCTTCCAGCCGCCAGCGCACTTCGTGAACCACGTCCTCCGACTTGAACTGGGCTTCGACCTCGGTAAGGAACCGCAGGGCGTCGAAGTCCGCATCGCCCTCCTCGTAGACCGACCGAAAGAATCCGGCTGCTTGGTCGCTGCTCATGGCATCATCCCTGCCCGCGCCCCCTAGTGGTGCCCGCGGTCCGCGCAGGCCGCGCCTGCCCGGGCACCCTGGCTGTGGGACTGCACGGGTCAGCCCACGTCGTGCGGCGCACCTTCCGCGAATCGAAAGGCACCCCCCCCCCCTTGGATTTGCCTTCATATAACAGCAATTCCGGGAAAGAAGGAACCGCGATTGCCCTGGGGATCGGGAAACATCACGCCGGCATCCCAAGGCCCGCCCCCCGGCCACGTGGGCATTGCCGGCGTTACAGGGCCGGCGCTGGCGAGCGCCAGGCCCCGCACGGGTCGCTCAGTATTGGGAATTGAAGAACTCGCGCAGCGACTTGGGCACTTCCAGTGCAGGCACGTGATCGAAGCCAAACATGAATGGCAGCGTGTAGTGCCGCAATTCGGCGTAGTAGGTGGTGGGGTCGCCCAGATGGCGGCGCCGCACCTCCAGCAGGTAGCCTGCCTTGCGTGTGAACGGCTTGATGTACGGAACCATGCGGATGGGTCCGTCCTCGGGCGTGGGCAGGCGCGCCAGCCCCAGCCCACACAGCAGGTGACAGTTCGGGTCCGCCTCGGATTGGAAGAAGGCATAGCGGTGCCCGTCCACCATCCCCACAGCCTGCACGACGCGCAGAATCCATTCCGCAAAGCCTCGCCGGACGGCGACGTTGGCTTTCGCCCAGAATGCCTCGTCCGTGAACTCGCCCTCCAGCGTGTCATGGACGCCCAAGTGCTCGCTGATATCGGCCTGGAGCGGGCGAACACCGGCCTTGACGAGTTGGGTCGTCTGGTGGCGCTGGTGCTCCAGGATCAGCCGCTGCACCTCGTCCGGCCCCAACTTGGCCAACTGTTGGTTGGAGATGCCGGCAAACCGTCCCAGCCAGTCGCGCAGGAAGCGATCCTTGAGCCGCTCATAGGTCCGGAAGGACGGCATCCCGCGGATGTTGTCCTCGATCGTCTTGACCGACCGCGTGCGCACTGCCGGGTCGAGGATCTTCACCGCCAGACCCTCCATCAGCTTGCGCAGGTGTCGCAGCGCAACCTCCTCATCAGGGTAATACGCGCTCAGATTGAGCACGTGCATCTGTGTGTTGGCGATCTTCTTGCGCAGGGCCTCGCGGTATTCGGACTCGTTGTAGATGCGCCGCTGTGATTTCAGGAAGTGTCGCAGATCCACGGGGCGACCGTCCTGCGTCTCAATCCGAGTGATGCCGCGCACCCGCTCCAGGATCGCCGACTCCTCCCCACCCCCCGCGAAGATCTGCGTCAGGCGGTCGCGCAGCACTTCGAACTCGGCTTCCATGCCGCGTTGATCGGAAAGCTCGTACAGCACTTCAAGCCGCCAGCGCACCTCCGTGAGCAGGTCCGGTGACTGGAAGAGCGCGTCTACCTCCGTAAGGAAGCGCTCGCCGTCGAAATCCACCTGCTGTCGCTGTAGATCCCGGAAGAAGGCCAACGACGCGCTTTGCGCTGCAATCATGGCGACGTCCCCACGTGATCGGCCCGGGCGGACCGGTGGCTCGTGCGAAGTTCTTTGCAGTCTAGCGCACGTTGCCAATGATGCGCAGCCCTCCGGTCGCCCGGCGGCATCGCGCACAGGTTCTCCGCACCGAGTGGCCATCCCAAGGCGATGCGGACGAGCCGGGCGTCGTGTTGAGGGCGTCCTAAATTTATATATTTTCGGACGTTTCGGCAACAAAAACAGCGCACGGGGTCTGTGCGCGGGAAGGGAAAGGCGGGCGAGCTTGGTTCGCCCGCCCGCCATCCAGGCGCCCGAAGGCGCCAGGACGGCTACCCTATGTTGCGGCCAGGGCGTCCGTCAGCTTGCTGAGGGTGCTGCGGGCATCGCCGAACACCATCATGGTGTTGTCCCGGTAGAACAGCATGTTGTCGATGCCGGCGAAGCCCGGGTTCATGCTGCGCTTGAGCACCATCACGGTGCGCGCGTCGTCCACCTTGAGCACGGGCATCCCATAGATAGGGCTGCTGGGGTCCTCATTGGCGGCGGGATTCACCACGTCATTGGCACCGATCACCAGCACCACGTCCGTATGCCGGAATTCCGGGTTGATCTCGTCCATGTCCTTCAGGAGATCGTAGGGCACGTTCGCTTCCGCCAGCAGCACGTTCATGTGCCCCGGCATGCGCCCCGCCACGGGGTGGATGGCATACTTGACGTCGATGCCACGTTGTTCCAGCGCGTCTCCCAGGTCGCGCACAGCGTGCTGGGCCTGTGCCGCGGCCATGCCGTAGCCGGGCACGAAGATCACCGACGAGGCGTTCTCCAGCACAGTCGCGGCGTCCTCGATGGTATAGGGCTTCACCGCGCCACCACCGGGCACGTCGACCGCAGCGCCGCCGCCGGCCGAAGCCTCGGTGAGTCCGAAGCCGCCGAAGAGCACGTTCCAGATGGAGCGGTTCATGCCCTTGCACATCTCGTTGGTGAGGAAGATGCCCGAGGCACCGACCAGCGAGCCTGCGATGATGAGCACGTTGTTGGAGAGCACGAAGCCGGCCAGACAGCCCGCAATGCCCGAGTAGGAGTTCAACAGCGCGATCACGACCGGCATGTCCGCACCGCCGATGGGAATCACCACCAACACCCCCAGCACCAAGGCCACGACGGCAATGATGGTCACCAGCATGGGCTGAATTGGGTTCAGCACCACCGCCACGATGCACCCCACCGAGATGAGCGTCAGCACCAGGTTCAGCATGTGCTGGCCCTTGAACACGGTGGGCTGCCCAGAGATCACCTCCTGCAGCTTGGCGAAGGCGATCAGGCTCCCCGTGAGCGTGACCCAGCCGACAAAGATCGTCAGCATGGTCACAGTGGTGAGGAAGTGCGTCTGGTTGTGCATCTCCCGCATGTACTCGGAAATGCCCACCAGCGCCGAGGCGGCACCACCCAAGCCGTTGTACAGCGCGACCATCTGCGGCATGGCCGTCATCTGCACCATGCGCGAGGCCACGATGCCGATGAGGGCACCCACCGCCATTCCCAAAATGATCCAGCGGAAATCGGTGATTTCGCCGCCGAACAGCGTGACGCCGACGGCCAGGGTCATGCCCACGGCGGACAGGTAGTTGCCGCGCCTGGCCGTCTCGGGGGAACTGAGCATCTTGGTGCCCAGGATGAACAGCACGGAGGCAATCAGGTAGACGGCCTCCAGCACATTGGAACTGAACAATGCAGTACTCATGGCGGGGGCCTCACTTGCGCTTGAACATGCGCAGCATGCGGTCGGTGACCATGTAGCCACCCACCACGTTAACCATGCCGCAGATCACGGCGGCGGTACCCAATGCGATGTGCAGGGTATCGCCGCCAAAGCCCGCCGCCACCACCGCGCCCACCAGCGAGATGCCGGAAATGGCGTTGGTGCCGGACATGAGGGGAGTGTGGAGCATCGGAGGGACCTTGGAGATCACCTCGAACCCCACGAACACCGAGAGCACAAATACATAAATGCCGACCAAAAATACGGGGACCATGCGCAACTCCCTTTCTAGCTGGATCCACCAGATGACCGTACCGGCAACGCCGCGCTACACCGCCCATCCTGCAACGATGTATCAGCACTTGCGCGCCGAGTCTTCATACCCCTCAGCTCTGCTGAAGGCTGGGGTGCACGATCTTGCCCCCATGGGTGACCACGACGCCGGCGGTGATGGGATCCTCCATGTTGAACTGGAGGCCGCTCTCGCCCAGCAGGTGCATCACCAAGTTGCTGAGGTTCTTGGAATACATCTGACTGGCGTGCACGGCCATCAGGCTGGGCAGGTTGGCCGTGCCGATGATGGTGACGCCATGCTTCACGACCGTCTTGTTGAGCTCGCTCAGTTCGCAGTTGCCGCCTCCTTCCACCGCCATGTCCACAATGATGGAACCCGGCTTGAGTTGCTGTACCATCGCCGTGGTTAGCAGCACCGGCGCGCGCCGTCCGGGAATTTGGGCCGTGCTGATGACGACGTCGGTGCGGGGCAGTTGCTTGGCGATCAACTCCAGTTCACGCGTGTGCTGGTCTTCGCTGAGCGCCTTGGCATAACCACCGGCGTCCTGGGCCTCTTCGGAGGAGACATCGAGACCCAGGAAGCGGGCTCCGAGACTCTCCACTTCGCCTTTCACCACGGGCCGCGTATCGAAGGCCTGCACGACGGCCCCCAGCCGCTTGGCCGTAGCGATGGCCTGCAGCCCAGCCACGCCCGCACCCAGGATCAGCACGTGAGCCGGGGGCACGGTGCCTGCTGCCGTCATGAACATGGGGAAGAAGCGCGGGAAGGCATCGGCCGCCAGCAGCACCGCCTTGTAGCCGGCCACCGTCGCCATGGAGCTCAGCGCGTCCATGTTCTGGGCACGGGTGATGCGGGGCACCATCTCCATGCTCATCGCCGTGATGTTCCGCGCGGCCAGCTTCTCCAGCATTTCGCGTCGCGCAAAAGGCTGCAGAAAGGCGATCAGCGCGCTCCCTTCCTTCATGGCGGACACCTCGTCCGGCAGCCCATTCTCGCCGGTGGCCGGAGCCTGTACCTTCAGCACCAGATCCGCGCCGAGCACCGCCTCGTGGGCGCTTTCCACCGTGGCGCCCGCGGCGCGATAGGCATCGTCCTCATGCGAGGCCGCAACGCCGGCGCCGGATTCCACCACCACCTCGGCGCCTTTCTCAATCAGTCGCTTGACCGTGTCCGGAATGAGCGCGACCCGGGTCTCGCCGGGGAACACTTCCTTGGGAATTCCAACCTTCATGGCCAGGATCTCGTCAAAGTGCGGTATCTGTGCGCGAGGCTACCCCGGCAGCCCGGCTCTAGAGCCAGGGCATACCCCCGGGGCGCCTGCAATCGCGCTGGCTGGCAGCACCTACGATGGAGCCGGGTACCGTCGGCATGAGCGCAGCGTCGTGCAGTCAGACTCTTCTCCCGCGAGCTTCCATCTGGGGGACTGTACTGCGGAAGCCACGCAAATTCGGCTGACGGCCCGGAAAACCCCATGCCCGCAGGCTTCGTCAGCCAATCTAAGCATCAATACGCTGGGATTGTAAATCGACCCGAACGGCGTCGGCCTTGATCGCCGTCAAGTCTGACGGACGCTTTCGCTTCCGCGGAGTCCATCGGCTTCGCAAAGCGGGTCGGTTCACGCGAGGCCCAGGCCGGGACCGGAGGGCACGTACCAGACTCCGCCAAGCGGCACCGGAGGTTGCGGAACGTGATCGCGGACCAGCAGTGCGCCCGTGGCCAGCCCGCAGGCGGGCGGCGGCGCTTCCAGTCCGGACTCGGCGTGCAGGGCCGCCACGGCCGCGGCCACGTGCAGCGCAGCGAGGCGGCCGTAGATGCCCTCCAGCACGGTGGTCACAACGACGGGCACGCGCGCGGCCAATGACGCGCGGGCGATGCGCAGGGTCGTCAGGGGCCCGCCGAGCAGCATGGGCTTGAGCACGAGCAGAGAGGCCGCCCGCTGCCGGAGCAAGCGCTCGGCGTCGGCCGGGGCGCGGATGCTCTCGTCCGCGGCGATGGGCACGGGCGAACGCATCACCAGCCAAGCCAATGCCTCAGGGTCCGCTGGCGAGACGGGCTGCTCGGCGTACTCCAGCCCCAGTGGCACCCAGCGCTCCAACAGGGCCAGCGCCTCCTCGCGGCTCCAGGCCCCGTTGGCATCGATGCGCAGCCGCACGCCCGAGCCCACGGCCTCGCGTACCGCCCGTAAGCGGGCTTCGTCCGCAGCGGCACCGCCCACGCCCACCTTGAGCTTGAGCGTGCGGAAGCCCAGGGCTACGGCATCGCGAGCGGCAGCGGCAGCGGCGGAGGATTCGGTGGCACCCAGGGTGGCGTTGACCGCGACCTGCAACGGTGCGGCAGGGTGCAG
>DATFMP010000100.1:0-30960 GCA_035266845.1 bacterium | reverse complement strand
CCCATGCCCGCGTGCTGACCGCCCAGCGCGGGCGCGCCCATCAGCTCAACGCGGGGGCCGCGGCCGCCGGTGGCGATTGGCTGCTGTTCCTGCACGTGGACACGCGCCTGCCCGAGGGCTTCCAGGGCGAGCTGGGCCGTGCCGCCGCCCGCGGGTGCACGGCCGGGGCATTCCGCCTGCGCATCGTGGGGCGGCACCCGCTGCTGCCGCTGCTGGCCTGGGGCGCGACCCTGCGCACGCGGTTGACCGGTATCGCGCTGGGTGATCAGGCGCTGTTCTGCACGCGCGCGCTGTTCGAGGCCCGCGGCGGCTTCCCGCCGCTGCCCATCCTGGAGGACTACGCGTTCACGCGCGATCTGCGCCGCGCGCGCATTCCGCTCTGCCTCGCGCGCACGGCCGTGGAGACCTCCGGGCGGCGCTGGGACCAGCGCGGGTTCTGGCGCACCTGGTGGCAGTTCCGGCGCATTTACTGGCAGGCGCGGCACTTACCGGACTATGCCCGCCTGCGCGCGGGCTACGAGGACGTGCGCTGATGGCCGCGCGGAACGCCGCCGCCGGTTGGCCGCCGTTGGCCAGCCTGCACCTGGTGCTATTCAGCCGCGCCCCCGTGCCCGGGCAGACCAAGACCCGGCTCTGCCCACCGCTGACGCCAGCGCAGGCGGTGGCCGTTCACGTGGCCTGCCTGAACGACCTGCTGGCCGAGGGCCGCGCCTGGGCCGCGGCACGCCGGGCGAGCGGCGGCATTCCCGTGTCCCTGCACCTGTGCATCACGCCCGCGGCCTCCCAGACGGCCTTTCGCGCGGCGGGCGTGGCCTGGCCCAACGACTACGCCCTGCACAACCAGCGCGGGCCGCACCTGGGCACGCGCATGGAGCACGCCATCCGGCGCGCGCAGCGGGACGCCCCCGCGCCGGCCGGGGTGCTGCTGGTGGGCTCGGACCTGCCTCTGCTGGGCGCGGCGCAGTGGGACGCCGCCGCGGATGCCCTGGCCACGGCCGACGCCGTGTTCGGTCCCACCCCGGACGGCGGCTACTACCTGGTCGGGACGCGCCGCGACCCCGTCGGGCTGTTCGCGCTGCAGGGCTGGGGCGGCACCACGGTGCTGGAGCAGTCCCTGGCCGCCGCCCGCGCAGCCGGCTTTCAACCCGCGCTGATCGAGGCGCTACCGGATGCAGACACGGCCGCGGACCTGCACGCCGTGCTGGCCCATGCCCGCGCGGCGGCCCTGGCCGACCGCGCCAGCCTGCGCCTCATCCGCGAACTGCTGCGCACGTAGCCGTGCAGCAGGCTGGCAGCGCCACCCAACCCGGCGCACATTGACGGGCGCGGAATTCGGCCTGCGCTTGACCGCAGCCCAATTGCGGCGCCACTCTGGGACACTGCTGGGCGTTCCAAAGGTGGTAGGGATTGCCACCAGGACGAACTCTCGCGGCCCCTGTGTGAATCGAGCGTGGGGCCCGGCGTCGGAGGTGCCTGCCGTGATTGTGTGGTGCGCCTACTGCTGCAGCTTCCTTGGCGAGAAGCCGCCGTACGACAACTTGGCGATTACCCACTCGATTTGTGTCCGCTGCGTGCAGGAAGTCATTGAGGACCGGATTCCCGACGAACGCCTGCAGCAACTGACCAAATTCCAACATGCGCTTCAAGAAGCGGGACACAACGCGGATGTGTCGCAGATTCCCAACCTGCTGAAGCAGGCGGCAGCCCTGGACGTGCAAGACTCCCACATGTTGCTCGGGCTGGTGGCCCCGCTCCTGTGGCAACTGGGCGTCGACTGGCAGCACGGAAGCGTTTCCGTGGCCATGGAGCACCGCTTCACCGCTTTCTTCGAGGCGACGGCGGCGGCCGTGTGGCAAGATAGCCTGCAACAGGTGCGGCAGCCGCGACCGTCCGACCTCCGCATGCTGCTGGTGCCGGTGGGCGGCAACTACCACACGCTCGGGCTGCGCATGATCGGGCTGTGGCTGGCCGAGCACGCCATTGAAAGTGATCTGATCCTTCCGGGGCTACCCGCCCAGGAAATCGCGGATGCGGCGGCGGATCGACGCTGCAACCTGGTGGGGCTGTCCATCGCGATAGATTCGCAATTGCCTGCGCTGGAAGAAGCGATCGCCACGCTTCAGGCATTGCCCCAGCCGCCACGCATTTTGGTGGGCGGGGCGCTTTCAAAGACCCACGCGATAAAATCTCTGGAATCTCTCGGACAGGTACAGGTTTTTGAAGAGTTCGGCTCGTTCGAGCAGGGCATCCTCCGCTACTTTGGCGAAGACCCGATTGGAACAGGCCACCCCCACAATCATTAGGGCCCGACCGTTCATTCCTGCGAGCGGGCCACCGCTCACCCACTGCACGAGCCGCCATGACCGCCAAACCCCGCGATCCCACCCAGCGCTTCACCACGCGCGTGGAGTTCTACGTGCGCTACCGCCCCCGCTATCCGCGGGCGCTGGTGGAGCACCTGGCCCGCGAGGGCGGGCTGGCACCGGAGCACGTGGTGGCGGACATCGGCTCGGGCACGGGCTTTCTCAGCGAGGTCTTCCTGTGCCACGGCTGCACGGTGTACGGCGTGGAGCCCAACCAGGCCATGCGCGAGGCGGGCGAGACCCTGCTGGCGGGCTACCCCGCCTTCCATAGCGTGGACGGCACGGCGGAGGCCACCGGCCTGCCGGATGCCTCGGTGGACTGGGCCGTGGCCGGGCAGGCCTTCCACTGGTTCGACCAGGACGCCGCCGCCGCGGAGTTCCGGCGCATCCTGAAGCCCGGCGGGCGCGCTGCCATCTGCTGGAACGAGCGCGACGCGGAGGGCTCGGACTTCATGCGCGCTTACGACGCACTGCTGCGGCACCACGTGCCCGAATACGAGGACGTGGGGCACCGCAACATCGGCAAGGTGGACTACGCGCGCTTCTTCGGGCACGAGCGCTTCCGACTGGAGTCCTTCCCCAATGCCCAAACCTTCGACCGCGACGGGCTGAGCGGCCGCCTGCAGTCGTCGTCTTACGCGCCCCAGCCGGGTGAGCCGGGCCATGCGGCGATGGTGGCCGACCTGGATGCGCTGTTCGACCGCTACCAGCAGGACGGCCTGGTGGCCTTCACCTACGTGACCAAGGTGTATTGGGGCGAGCTAGCCTAAAGCCTCGGCCGCTGCGGGCAGTTGCCCGGCGGGCGCCGGCCCGCTAGGCTGGGTGCCGGACTTCTCCCCCTCATCCTCCGCGACTGCCATGAATACCCTGCACTCCCAGCTTCACACCGCCCGCGGCCTGCAGTTCGTGGGCGTGCCCTCGGCGCTCTGCGCCAGGCTCATCGAGCGCCACGGCTACGACGGGCTGTATCTTTCCGGCGCGGTGCTGAGCCAGTTCGTGCACGGCATGGCGGACGACGGGACGCTCACGCTGGAGCAGGTGGCGGACTTCGCGCGGGAGATCGGCGCGGCCAGCGGCCTGCCCATGATCGTGGACGCGGACACGGGCTTCGGCCAGGGCGCGGAGGGCACGGACGTGTCGGCCTGCGTGCAAGCTCTGGAGGGGGCCGGCGTGGCCGCGATCCAGATCGAGGACCAGGTGGAGGCCAAGCTGTGCGGGCACCTGGACGGCAAGCAGCTCGTGCCGACGGAGACCATGTGCGCCAAGCTGCGCTCGGCGGTGGCGGCCCGGCGCGATCCGGCGCTGGTGCTCATCGCGCGCACGGATGCCCGCGGCGTGACCGGCTGGGATGACGCGCTGGCCCGCGCGCGGGCCTATCGCGAAGCGGGCGCGGACATGATCTTCATCGAGGCGCTGCCCGCCGCCGAGGAGTTCCAGGCCTTCGCCGAGGCCTGCCCGGGTCCGCTGATGGCCAACATGACCGAGTTCGGCAAGACCCCCCTGTTGGAGCGCGACCAGCTCGCGGCCTACGGCTACACGGCGATCATCTACCCCGGCCTGCTGATGCGCACCATGCTGGCCGTGGCGGACGAGGCGCTGGATCACCTCCAGGCCAACGGCCAGCAGCGCGCCCTGCTCTCCCGCATGTGGACCCGCCAGCAGCTCTACGACTTGATCGCTTACGACCACGCCGTCCCCACCCCGCCCGACGCGGCGGACTAGCTGCCGGCCAGACCAGCCACGGTTCTTGTGGGGGCTTTGCCCCCACTCCCCCAGCAGGGGCCAGCAGCCCCTGCACTCGCTGAACAGAAAAAAAGGTGGCAAGGGAGTCGAGCCCCTCGAATCCCTATGCCGACGTGTTCTCTGCGTTGGTGGCTGTCAGGCGGACGTGTGAGTCAGCGCAGGGCGGCGAGGCCCGTGCCCAGGTGGCCCAGGGGCTGGGCGAAGCCGCCGCGGCAGACGGCCTGCACGAACTCGCGGAAGAGTGGCCCGGTGAGGTGCCCGTGGCGCTTGACGGCCACGTCCAGCGCGGCCAGGGCTCGCAGCATGGCCTCCAGCTCTGGCTGGGTGAAGCGCCGCGCCTGGGCCACGACCTTCTTGGCCAGGAAGGGGTGCAGCTTGAGCTGCGAGGGCCAGTCCGCCTCCGGTACCCGCAGGCGCATCAGGCTGTGCACGCGCAGCAGTTGGCGCGTGTGGCGGGCCAGGATGCCGATCAGCACGGGGTGCTCGTTGGGCGTCTCGGCCAGGAAGTGCTCCAGCACGCCCAGGGCACCGGGGAGGTCCTTGCCGCCCAGCTTGTCCGTGATAAGGAACAACGACGCGTTCTGCCCGCCGCTGACGGCGCGCACCAGGGCGTCGTCACCGGGTGGGGTGGCACCGCCGAAGAGCAGCGCCAGCTTGTCCAGCTCGCCCGCCAGGCGGCCCAGGTTGTTGCCCGCAAGCTGGATCACCAGTTCGGCCTGAGGCCGGGAGAGCCGCACGTTGCGCTCCCGGGCGCCCTGCATCACGAAGTCCACCGGGTTGTAGTCGTCGTAGGTGACGAACTTCTCGATGGGCCCCTGCCCCTTGAGCTTGCCCAGCAGTGGCCGCGAAAGGTCGCTGTCGCGCGTGGCCTGGGCGGTGAGCAGCAGGCACAGACCCTCGGGCGGGTGCGCCAACACGCGCTCCAGCACCTGGTGCAGGCGCGTGGCGGCCGATGCACTGCCGCCGCCGGCCGGGGCGCCCTCGCCCTCAGCCTCATCGGCGAAGGCGAACTTACCCTTGAGCTTCTCGCGCAGGAACGCCTTGACGTCCACCAGGCGCCGCTCGCCGCCGTGGGAGTGCAGGCAGCGCGCGTCGGCGGCGCTGGGGCGCAGGTGCAGCAGCGGCGGCCCGTCGCTGCGCGACTCCACCTCGTCCACCCAGGGCTGGGGCTGCGCGCCGCCCACCCGCTCGTCGTCGCCGGTGAGGTCCTCCTCCAGCGCCCAGGCCTCCTGTCCCGCGATGCGGCAGCGGAAGAGCTGCAGTGCCTCCAGCGCCCGCAGCAGGTTCTGCGCCGCGCGATCCGAGACGCGCACCGCCTCCACGTGATCCACGCGCACCACCCAGCGCTCGCAGAGGAACGGGGCGGTCTCGCAGGCGAGCTGCACGGCGCCCAGCGCCTCCGCGGCGGCATCGGCGGAGCCGGACTTCAGCAGCTCGGCGGCATCGAAGCGCTGAAAGGAGAAGTCGCGCGGGCCCTCGCCCAGCACGCGGTCCGTCAGGCGCCGCGCGGCCTGATCGACCGCGTAGGCCTGGTTGCCATAAAACAGGGCGCAGGAGGGCGGAGCGGAGCCGGCCATGGGTGCGGGGTCGCGGCGCGGCCGCTCAGCCGTGGCGGAAGAGCTGGATGTTGCGACGCACGTTGGCCGCGGAGGTGGACGTGAGCGCGACCTCGGCCAGTTGCTCCATCTCCTCGATGGTGTACTGGGCGAAGCGATCCTTCATGATCGGGATCAGCGGCGCGTTCATGCTCAGCTCGCGCACGCCCAGGCCCACCAGCACCAGGCAGCCCTCCGGATCGGAGGCCAGCTCGCCCGTGAGGATCACCGGCTTGCCCGCCTTGCGCGCCGCCTTGGTGAGCCGCTCCACCATCAGCAGCACGGCGGGCTCCAGCGGATCGAAGAGGTGGCTCACGTGGGCATTGGTGCGGTCCACCGCCAGCACATACTGGGTCAGGTCGTTGCTGCCGATGGAGACGAAGTCGATCTCCTCGAAGAACAGCTCGCACATCAGCACGGCGGAGGGCACCTCGAACACCATGCCGAGCTGCACCTCGGGCGCCTCGCGCTGGTGCTTGCGCTCGAAGGTGGCCCGCGCCTGGCGGTAGACGTACTTCACGTCCTGCAGCTCGGTGTACTGGCTGATCATGGGGAACGCCAGCCGCACGTCGCCCAGGTGCGCCACCTCCAGCGCCGCCAGCATCTGGTCCTCCAGCAGTTGCGGGTGCTGGAGCTGGTAGCGGATGGAACGCGAGCCCAGCGAGGGATTGTCCTCCCGCGGGAAGCGCAGGTAGGGCGGCGGCTTCTCCCCGCCCAGGTCCAGCGTGCGGAAGACCACCGGCTGGTCGGGGGAGGCCTCGACCGCGAGCCGGTAGTGCTCTACCAACTCTTCCACCGTGGGGGGCGTGCTGCGCATGAGGTAGATGTACTCGGTGCGGTACAGGCCGATGCCCTCCGCGCCGAACTCGCAGCAGTCCTCCAGGTCGTGGTTCAGGCTCACGTTGGCGCGCAGGGTGAGGTGCTGGCCGCACTTGGTGGTGCAGGCCACATCGCGCAGGTCGGCCAGGTGCGTGAGGTACTCGGCGCGGGACTGCTGGTGGCGCTCCACCTCGCGCAGCAGGCCCTCGGCCGGATTGACGAACACGATGCCCGCGCGTCCGTCCACCACCAGCTCCTCGTCCTCCTCCAGCAGGTTGAACACGTTCTCGATGCCGCTCACGGCCGGGATGCGCAGGCTCCGTGCCAGGATGGCCGCATGGGAGACGTGCCCGCCCACGGTGGTGACGATGCCCTTGATGCGCCGCGGATCGAGCTCCGCGGTGTCGCTGGGCAGCAGCATCTCCGCCACCAGGATGCCCTCGGCCTGCTTGAGGTGGCCACGGCTCGCGCCGTTCACGCCCAGGTGCGCCATCAGCCGCAGCCCCACGTCCTGCAGGTCCGCGGCGCGCTCCTTCAGGTAGGGATCGCCAATGGAGTTGAAGGCCTCCAGGTAGTCCTTCACCACGTGCGAGACGGCCCACGCCGCGCTGGCGCCGGCGGCGATGTGGTCGTGGATCTTGTGGATGAAGGTGCGGTCTTCCAGGAACAGCAGGTGCGAGTGGAAGATCGAGGCCTCCTGCTCGTTCACGCGGGTGCTCACCTCGCGGATCAGCCCCAGGATCTCCTGCTCGGACTCCTCGATGGCCTTGGAGAGCTTGGCGCGCTCCTCCTCGGGCGTGGCATTGCTGGCGAAGCCGGGCTCGTCCACGCCCCCGCGACGCAGGAACACGGCGCGCGCCATGGCCAGCCCCGGGGCGATGCCCGTGCCCTCGAGCTGGAAGGGGCCGCTGGGGCGTTCCTTGGGCACGGGATGGGCCGCGGGCTCCTGCAGCCGATCCACCAGCAGCGCCTTGGAGATCAGGCCGGCGATCTGCGAGGCGATGGTGATCAGCAGGTTCTCTTCCTCGGGCGTAAAGCGGCGGTTCTCCTGGTTCTGCACCACCAGCACGCCCAAGGTCTGGCGAAACTCGATCAGCGGTACGCCCAGGAAGGACGACAGGCGCTCCTCGTCGATGCCGGGGAAGTACTTGTAGCGCGGGTGCTGTGCCACGTCGCGCACGTTCACGTGGCGCTTCTGGTCGAACACGTAGCCGATCAGGCCCTCGTTGGTGGGCATGGTCACGCGGCCCACCGCTTCCCGCGCCAGCCCGTGGGTGGCGCGCAGCTCAAGCTGATCCGTCTCGGTGTTGTGAATGTAGATCGAGCAGACGTCCACCCCCAGGCTCTCGGCCACCAACTCCACGGTGTGCTCGAGGGTCTCCGTCAGGTCGTGGGACGTCGTGATGATCCGGCTGATGTCGATCAGCGTCTTCAGGATCGCCGTCTGGCGCGAGGCCAGCCGCTGCAATCCCTCCAGATCGGCTCGACTTTCGGACATGATGGCGATTCCGCGTCCCTGGGACGACTCGTGCGCCACGGCCCCGCCGTGGCAGAGATGGGAGCCCGCAGGAGCAGACGGGTGCGTGGGCCCCTCAGGGAATGGATGCGGCCGCGCCCGGCGGCAATGCCGGCCTCGGGCACCGCCTGCGGACCCCAATCAGCAGCGCGGGCACACCGACCGGGGCTGCCTGCGCCACGCGCAATGCTTTTGCTATGGAAGTCCTCAGGCAAGAATGCCATGATCGGGACGATAAATCATCCCCCCTGTGTCCGCCGGCCGCGGGCCACTGCGGGGGTGTCCCGCCGCGCGGCGGGGGAGCGGCAGCCGCGCCTGGGGCGCACGGGACGCGCCCGGCACGCACGAAGCGACGAGGTGGCATGGACGGCATCGCGCGCATCAACTTCACCCGCAACCGGCGCCAGGAGCTGGCCGACCTCATCGAGGCCGCCATCCGCCGCCGCCTCTTCCCCGGCATGGAGCTGCTGGTGGCCCGGGGCGAGGAAGTGCTGCTGCACGAGGCCTGGGGCACCCTGGAGGTGGGGCCCGAGGCCGCACCGATGCAGCCCGGCACCGTCTTCGACATCGCCTCGCTGACCAAGCCGCTGGCGACCGCCACGGCCCTGCTGATCCTGATGGAAAAGGGCATGCTGGGGCTGGAGGACAAGGCCGCGGACTACTTTCCCGAGTACGACGCCCCGGAGAAGCGCGGCATCACCCTGCGGCACCTGCTCACGCACACCGCGGGCCTGCCGGACTGGGCCGACCTGTACAGCGAGGCGGACACACCCGCCGCCGCGCTGCAGCGGCTGGTCAACGTGCCCCTGAAGCACCCCACCGGCACGGCGATGGTCTACAGCGACCTGGGCTACCTGCTGCTGGGCGAGATCGTGCGCCGCGCCGGCGGGCAGACCCTGGGCGAGACCTTTCACCAGCACATCGCCCACCCCCTGCAACTCCGCCACACGGCCTACAATCCACTGGAGCAGGATTGGGAGCCGCCCATCGCCCCCACGCAGTACTGCACCTTCCGCCAGCAACTGCTGCGCGGCATCGTGCACGACGAGAACGCCTATGCCTTCGGCGGCGAGGCGGGCCACGCGGGGCTGTTCTCCACCGCGGCGGACCTGCACCGCTTCGCGCGCATGATCCTGCACGAGGGCGAGCTGGACGGCGTACGCCTGCTGGCCCGACGCACCGTGGGCCTGATGACCGCCAACCACAATCCGCCCCGCTTGGCCCCGCGCGGACTGGGGTGGGACATCAAGGGCGATACCTATGGCTACACCTCCTGCGGCGCGCTGATGCACAAGGGCGCCGTCGGCCACACGGGCTTCACCGGCTGCTCGCTGTGGATGGAGCCGGACAGCGGCCTCACCGTGATCCTGCTCTCCAATCGCGTCCACATCTCCCGCGACCGCAACCAGGCGGACATGATCCGCTTCCGCCCCCGCCTGCACAACCTCGCCGTGTGCCTGTTCGGGGAGTAGGGCGGTGGGTCAGGTTGAAATTTGACGAAGATTCCTGACCGTGGGACCCTCGAATTCGTCATCCAAGACAAAGAATCTTGTGACTCCAGCTTCGTTGCTGCATCACTGGACCGGGGATTCGGAAGCGGCGGTCGCAATAGCCGCATGAGGCGATCTTCAAGGGCACGTCCATGCACGCGAAGAAAGTGACGCTCAAGACGAGCGGGCCCGGCAATCTGCGCAAAGATAAAGATATCGTCAGGCTGAGCATCCTGTTCATCGAGGGCGAAGAGTGGTGGTCTGCTCAGTGCCTGGAATACGATATCGCAGTGCAGGCCAAAACGATGAATGACCTGTTCTACGAAATGGAACGCGTGCTCGTTTCGCAGATCGCGCTGGACGAGGAACTTGGCCGCGTCCCCTTCGAAGGTATTGGCCGTGCTCCCGCACAGTTTTGGGAGGCGTTTGAACGCTCCCAAACCAGGATGGAACGCCCCGTTGCCGGTCTCAAGGCGGGCAAGTCCAAGCGCCCCCGCATTCAGCCCACCATCAAAGTGGCGGACAAGGCTGCATAATCCTTGGTGATTCCATTGGCTCCCATGCCCACCTGGTCAGAATTCCTGACCATTGCAGCGGCAAACGGAGTCCGGCGGAGAGCCAGCAAGATTTCGGTGGTCGATCCGGACGGAAAAGAAATTCCGATTCAGTATCTTGTGAAGGAAGGTTATCCGCCCTTCATCCATCCCCGATTGCGCCCATCGGACCAGCTTACCCCAGTGCTGCTGGGAAGCTTATGTCGGCGATTCGACATCGACCCGAAGCCCTTCGGCGTCTCTTTGGCCGATCTTCCGTCTGACATTTGACCCCAAGACCGTATCCGGCTGCTCCCGGCACGATCGACTTGGCATCCAGCGAGAAGCGCCCGCGCAATCCGAACAAGTCCCAACAATGCCACGGCTGGTATCGGTGACAACACAACGGTGACAACACAACACAGACCGAACCGGCCCCTGCTCAGCTTGGCCCCCGTCCCCGCTTGACCGCCCGCGGAATCGCACGCATGCTTTGGTGATGGCGCGCCGCAGCCGGGACGCGTCCCGGCCCTCGGCCGTGCCGTTCACTGTCGCGAAGTCCGCCGCCCCATGTCCGCCATTCTCGAAGCCCGCGAGCTGGTCAAGCGCTACCCCAAGGTGACGGCGGTGGACGGCCTGTCCCTGTCCATCGCGGAGGGTACCTGCTTCGGGCTGCTGGGCCCCAATGGCGCGGGCAAGACGACGACGGTGGAGATGATGGAGGGCCTGACGCCGCCCAGCAGCGGGGAGGTGCGCTTCCGGGGGCAGCCGCTGGACCGGCACTTCAAGCAGGCGGTGGGCATCCAGTTCCAGTCCACCACGCTGCAGGACTTCCTCACCACGCGGGAGTGCATCGAGCTGTTCGCGAGCTTCTACCCCAGCCCGCTGCCCACGGCGGAGGTGATGCGCATGTGCTCACTGGAGGCGTTCGCGGATCAGGACAACCGCAAGCTCTCCGGCGGTCAGCGGCAGCGGCTGTACCTGGCGCTGGCGCTGGTGAACGACCCGCAACTGCTGTTCCTGGACGAGCCCACCACGGGGCTGGATCCCCAGGCGCGGCAGAACTTCTGGGAGCTGATCCGCAGCATCAAGGCCAAGCGCAAGACCATCGTGCTCACGACGCACTACATGGAGGAGGCCTATGCGCTGTGCGACGAGATCGCGATCATGGATCGCGGGCGCATCATCGCGCAGGGCACGCCGGAGGCGCTGCTGATGGAGCACTTCGAGGGCGTGTGGCTGGAGCTGCCGCGCGGCTCGTTCACGCCGCCGCCGGACTTTCCGTGGAAGGTCTACGCCACCGAGGCGTTGGTGGGCATCCACACGGCCAACGTGAACGAGACCCTGCGCCACCTGATGGCCCAGCAGGTCTCGCTGGAGGGCCTGCGCGTGAAGGCCCCCACACTGGACGACCTGTTCCTGGAGCTGACCGGACGGGAGCTGCGGGCCTGAGATGCGCGCCTTCTACGCCCTGTTCGTCGCCCGCAACAAGGAGTTCCTGCGGGATCGCGGCACGCTGGCCTGGAACTTCCTGTTCCCGTTCCTGGCCGTGGCGGCCATCGCGCTGGTGTTCTCCGGCGGCAACCGCGAGCTGTACAAGGTGGGCGTGGTGGGGCTGGACGCCCTACGCGCATCCCAGCACAGCGCCGGCACAGCGCCGCAGGCCGGCACGGCCCCGGCCGGCGCTGCTGCCACTGCGCCGAGCGCCGCCGGCAGCACCGCGGACGGCTCGCCGGCCCAGGCGGCGGTGCGGGCGTTTCTGCAGACGCGCTACGTGCAGTTCGTGCCCGTGCACGACCTCGCCGCGGCGCAGGACAAGGTGCAGCACCATCTCTTCGACCTGGTGCTGGACGTGCAGGGGCAGCCCCGCTACTGGGTGAACCCCACCAATCCCAAGGGCTACTTCCTGGAGCGCGTGCTGTGGAGCGCCGGGGGCCGCAGCGCCCTGCCGCGCGAGGAACTGCAGGGGCGGGAAATCCGCTACATCGACTGGCTGCTGCCCGGCGTGCTGGCGATGAACATGATGTTCAGCTGCCTGTGGGGCGTGGGCTACGTGATCGTGCGCTACCGCAAGGGGCTGATCCTGCGGCGGCTCAAGGCCTCGCCCATCACGGCCGTGCAGTTCATCTGCGCGCAGATCGCCTCGCGGCTGGTGCTGGTGCTGTTCGTGACGGCCGTGCTGTTCTTCGGGCTGGACTGGATGCTGGACATCTACAACGCCGGGTCGCTGCTGGCGCTGTTCGTGGTGTTCGCCATCGGCGGCATCTGCATGATCGCGCTGGGCATCCTGCTGGCGTCGCGCACCAGTAACCAGGAGCTGGCCGGCGGCCTGCTGAACCTGGCCACCTGGCCCATGATGTTCCTCTCGGGCATCTGGTTCTCGCTGGAGGGCAGCTCGCCCTGGCTGATCCAGCTCTCGCGCGTCTTCCCCCTCACGCACCTCATCGATGCCGCCCGCGCCATCATGGTGGACGGCGCGACGCTCTCCGCCGTGCTGCCGCAGCTCGGCTGGCTGGTGGCCATGACGGCCGTCTTCCTGGGCGCCGGCGCGCTGCTGTTCCGCTGGGAATAGCCGGCGGATCCAGACCCTTCCCCGCCGGTTCCGCGCGGTTGCGGCCTGCACGGCCCCAGCCCCCATGCTAGAATGGACCTGCCGGGCCACCGCATCGCAGGCCGTGGGCCAACCCGCCAAGGAGGTGCCATGATCTACCTCGCCGCGCTGGCTGTCCTGGTCGTTTACATCATCTTCGCCTTCAACATCCGCTTTCTGGGCCGCGAGTACTACGGGCCGCGCCTGGGCACGTGGGTCGCGCACTGGGTCGGCGTGGCCATCCAGATCGCGTTCGTGATCGTGATGACCTACCTGTTCCTGAACTGGCTGCGCGGCGCCCACACCCGCGCGGAGCTGTGGACGATCGGCGTGATGTGGGCGGTGCTGGCCGAGGCGTGGGAGCTTTTTGCCTTCCACTGGGTGCAGCGCAGGCCGTGGGCGGACGTGCTGGCGGAGTACAACCCGCTCACCGGGCACGGCTGGTGGCTGGTGCCGCTGACATACCTGCTGGCGCCGGTGCTCGTGTATGACTGGCTGCTCGCGTTGCTGTGCCCCTAGCGGCGGCAGCCGGGGGCGTCAGGCCAGCTGTCGCGCGGCGATGACGGCCGCGAGGCGGTCCGGCCGGTCGGTGATGATGCCGTCCACCCCCAGCGCCAGCAGGCGCTCCATCTCCGCCGCGTCGTTAACCGTCCAGGGCAGCACGGGCAGCCCCAAGCGGCGCGCCACCCGCATCACGCGCGGGGTGATGAGCTGCAGGGCGCCCAGCCGCGCCGGAATCTCCAGCACGTTGTGCGGCGGGCGATACCAGCGGCTCAGTCCGCTCCACAGCGCCAGGAAGAACAGCGTGCCCGAGCGTCGGCTGTAGAACGTGGGCAGCTCGGGCGCCAGGGCGCGCACGCGCTGGAACACGGCGTGATGGGTCGAGCCCACCACCACGCGGCCTTCCATCCCGCAGCGGCGGATCACCGCCACCACGGCGGCCTCCAGTGGCGGCTCCTCCTGCTTGATCTCAATGCTGAGGACATGCTGGGGGAAGGCCCGCAGCACCGCCTCCAGGGTGGGGATGCGCACGCCGCGCCCGGCCCACTCCGCTTCGCCCGCGGCATTGTGGAAGCCATAGCCGGCGTCCAGCCGCTGCAACGCCGCCAACTCCTGCGCGTGCACGGGGCCGCTGCCGTCCGTGGTGCGCTCCAGCGTGGCGTCGTGGATCACGACGGGCACGCCATCGCGGCTGCCGCGCGCGTCCAGCTCCAGGAAGCGGCAACCGTAGCGCTCCGTGGCCTCGCGGAAGGCCTCCAGCGTGTTCTCCGGGAAGAGCCGCGCCCCGCCCCGGTGCGCCGCCAGGATCGGCCGCGGCAGGGGCAGCGTCCAGTCCACCGGGGGCACGCGCCCCCAGCCGCGCAGCTCGCGGGTCACCACGCCCGCCCCGCCGGCCAGCGCAACCAGGGCCAGCGCCCAGCGCAGGGCATGGCGCAGCGCACCGCGGCGGGTGACCGCCGACGGTTCGCCAGGCGATGGGTGCCGCCCGGAGCGGCCGGTGTGCTGGGACATGGACGGGCTCGCACAATGCTGGCTGGACTGTGCCGCAGCGAGAAACGCCCGCGCCGCGGACAGCGCAACGCCGCCGGGACGCGGGCGGAACCCTGTCAGGGCGGGTCTGCGGGCCCGTCCCCGGCGATCAGGCCCCCAGAGCCTTCTTGAAGTTGGTCTCCAGGGCCTCCATGAACTTCTCGATGGTCAGGTAGGTGTTCTCCGGCGGGCTGGTCGTACCGTGAATGCTGGCCGCGAGGTCCTTGGTCAGCGTGCCGCCTTCCACCGTGTCCACGCACACCTTCTCCAGCGTCTCGGCGAACTTCACCAGCTCCGGCGTGCCGTCCAGGTTGCCGCGCTGCACCAGACCGCGCGTCCAGGCGAAGATGCTGGCGATGGGGTTGGTGCGGGTCGGCTTGCCCTGCTGGTACTGGCGGTAGTGCCGCGTCACGGTACCGTGGGCGGCCTCGGCCTCCACCGTCTTGCCGTCCGGCGTCATGAGCACGGAGGTCATCAGGCCCAGCGAGCCGAAACCCTGCACGACGGTGTCGGGCTGCACGTCGCCGTCGTAGTTTTTGCAGGCCCAGAGCACGCCGCCTTCCGGCTGGAAACGCAGCACCACCCGACCCTTGCCGGGGATCTTCACGTCCGTGGCCTTGTACTGGCCCGCGTGCGCATGGCGGGCCACCACGATGGGTTTGGTCCAGGCCGGCACCAGGCGCGGGATGTTCTTGCACACGATGGGCGCGTGCAAGATCGTGCCGCCCAGGATGTTGCGGATGGTGCCGTTGGGGCTCCCCCCACCCTGGAAAAGCGCCCCGCGCCCTTAGGGTGCGGCTTCGAGTATGCGGATCAGGGTAGGGCTGGGCCGCATGGCCCGGGATGTCAATTCCGGATCAGGATGGTAGTAGCCGCCGATATCCACGGGCTTGCCCTGCGCGGCGTTGAGTTCATCCACGATCTTGCCCTCGTTGGCGCCCAATTCCTCGGCCAGCTTGGCGAACCGCTGCTTCAATTCCGCATCCTGATCCTGGGCGGCCAAAGCCTGTGCCCAGTAGAGGGCCAGATAGAAGTTGCTCCCGCGGTTGTCCAACTCGTTGACTTTTCGCGAGGGGGACTTGCCGTTTTCCAGGAATTTCCCAACCGCTTTGTCGAGGGTATCGGAAAAGATGCGAGCCCGCACATTGCCGTCGGCCGCGGCCACGTGCTCGAACGAAGCGACGAGCGCACAGTATTCACCCAGGGAATCCCACCGCAGGTGACCCTCCTGCAGAAACTGCTGCACGTGCTTGGGCGCGGACCCTCCCGCACCGGTCTCAAACATGCCGCCTCCGTTCATGAGGGGCACGATGGAAAGCATCTTGGCGCTGGTTCCCAGTTCCAGGATGGGAAACAGGTCCGTCAGGTAATCCCGCAACGCGTTGCCCGTGACCGAAATCGTGTCCTTGCCCTCCCGGGCTCGTTTCGTGGTCAGCTTCATGGCCTCGACCGGGCTCAGAATCTGGATATCCAACCCGCTTGTATCGTGTGTGGGCAGGTACTGCTTGACCTTTCGGATGATCTGCGCGTCGTGGCCGCGTCGTTCATCGAGCCAGAAAATGGCTGGGAAACCGGTGGCCCGGGCGCGCGTTACCGCCAGCTTGACCCAATCTTGAATCGCGGCATCCTTGGTCTGGCACATGCGGAAGATATCGCCCGGTTCGACCTGTTGCTCGAGCAGCACCTTGCCGGCATCGTCCACCGCCCGCACGACCCCCTCTCCCTGGATTTCGAAGGTCTTGTCGTGGGAGCCATATTCCTCGGCCTTTTGCGCCATCAGGCCCACGTTGGAGACGCTGCCCATTGTGGAGGGATCGAAGCTTCCGTGCGCCTGGCAATCCTCGATCACGGCTTGGTAGATGGTTGCATAGCAGCGGTCGGGAATCATGGCGATGGTATCGGCCAGTTTGCCATCCGGGCCCCAGGTCCTTCCGCCGTCGCGCACCACAACCGGCATCGATGCGTCGACAATGACGTCGCTGGGAACGTGCAGGTTGGTGATACCGCGGTCGGAATTCACCATGGCCAGGGCGGGGCGCTTTTGGTAGACGGCTTCGATGTCCGCCTCGATCCGCTTCCTTTCCGCCTCGGGGAGGCTCTGGATGCGCGCGTACAGGTCGCCGATCCCATTGTTGGGATTAACTCCCAGTTTCTTGAAGGTCTCGGCGTGCTTCTCGAAAACCTCCTGGTAGTAAACCGAAACGCAGTGACCGAACATGATGGGGTCAGAGACCTTCATCATGGTCGCCTTGAGGTGCAGCGACAACAGCAGTCCCTCGCGCTTGGCCGCCTCGACCTGCTCCGCATAGAACTTGCGCAGCGCCTTGACGTGCATCACTGCACTGTCGAGCACCTCGCCGGCTAGCAGCGGGGCTTTGTCCCTGAGAAGCTGGATTTTGCCGTCCTTGGAGACAAACTCGATCCGGAAGTTGCAGGGGGACTCAATGGTGGTGGAGTTTTCGCTGCCGTAGAAATCCGAGCCATTCATGTGGGCGACGCGGGTCTTGGATACTTCCGGCCAGTCGCGCATCATCTTGTGCGGATTTCTCTTGCTGAATAGCTTCACCGAGGTTGCAGCGCGGCGGTCCGAATTGCCCTCCCGCAACACGGGATTGACGGCGCTTCCCAGCACCCTGCTGTAACGGCCGTGGATGTCCTTCTCCTCTTCGGTCTTGGGCTCGTCCGGGTAGTCGGGCAGGTCGTAGCCTTGCTCCTGTAACTCCTTGATGGCCGCTTTCAACTGGGGAATGGACGCACTGATGTTGGGCAGCTTGATGATGTTCGCTTCGGGCGTCTTTGCCAGTTCTCCCAGGCGGGTCAGGTAGTCGGGTATGCGCTGCCCCTCCTTCAACCGCTCGGGAAATTGAGCGATGATCCGTCCGGCCAGGGAAATATCCCAGGTTTCAAAGGCGATGCCGGAACCTCGCGTATAAGACTGCAGGATGGGCAAAAGGGAATACGTGGCCAGCGCTGGCGCCTCGTCGATCTGGGTGTAAATGATGGTTGATGTTTTCTCAGTCATGAATATCTCTCGACAACCGATTCGGCGTGAAAAGAGGGTTGCGGCGGCTCACCGCGATCCGTCACCCCCGCCCAGCTTGGGTACAGGTATCCTGTGACTCAATCGTCCATTGCTATCACAGAAGGTACCTTCCCGTCAGAGTATGGCCTTGCCGATCCACGCAGCAGCGGCAACTCTCACCGGCCGTGGCTGGCCAACCTGGGCTTGAGCGGGGAGTTCAAGGTGCTGCACGGACAGGTCGTAGTACTTCAGGTCGATGTCCAGGAAGGGCGGGATCAGCCGCTTCTTGATGTCCGCCCAGATGATGCCGGTCATCTCGTCCCGTCCGGCTCGACAACCGGATTCTTCACCTTGATCCTGGCCACGCTCGCTTCTCCTTGGTGTCTGGTCGGGAAAGGCCCGGCCTCTCCCCGGATTGCGGTATCAGGTTGTTTCCCGGCCCGGGTGAACGGACTTGCGCCAACCTGCGGTATCTCGAAGCTTAACCTTTTGTGATTACGGCGCGCCTTGACACTTGTCAATCGCGGGTGCCGACGCGGCACGCAATCCACCTCCGCGCACATCCCCGCCCGCACCGCATCTGCGGCGCCCACGGGGCGGATCGGCGCCTAGGACTTGGTCATCTGCCGGCGCATCTCGCGGATCGCCGTGTCGGAGCGCTCCTGCAGGGCCGCCAGCAGAGCGCTGCCCGTCAGGTTGTTGTACCACTGACCGACCGGTGACTTGTAGAACGCGATGTAGTCGCGCAACTGCTCGTCCGTGGCATCGCGGTACGTGAACAGGATGTTCACGGTCCACTGCGGCTTGATGGCGGTCTCCAGCCGCTCGCGCACCTGCTTGTGCACGTCCAGCAACTGCTGAGGGGATAGATCGGCGCCATGGGTCTGCGTGGCCGCGACGGCCAGCGTGGTGGTGCTGGCCAGGATCTCCCACGTGTTCACGGTGTACTCGACGCCGTTGATGGTGCGATCCAGCTCCGCCACGAGCGCCTTGCGCTCCGGCGTGGGCGGGGTGCGCAGCGAGTCCGTCTGCCAAGCCTTGAGCGCCTCATCCGCGCCCGCGGCCCCGCTGGCCAGCTCCATCTTCGTCATCGCCATGCCCAGCGGACTGTCCAGGAAGCGGTTGACAGCGGCGGCCTTGTCAGCATCCCAGTGGGCCGCCAGATTGGCCTCCACCCGCTGTACCAGGCCATCGGGGTCGAACACCTGCTCGAGCACCCGCGCGGCGACCTCGCGATCGCCGGGCGGCAACTGCTGGTCGTTGCGCAGCGCGTCGGTGGCGCCGCCGAGCCACTGCTTGAAGCCCAGAATCTGCTCGCGCATGCCGCTGCGCTGCATCAACTGCCGCACCTGCGTCGACACATCCGGTGGGGGCGCGGCGGCAGCGGCCGCCACGGACGCGAGTGACACCGCGACGAGCACGGCCAACCCAATGCGCTGAATCATTTGCACCTGTCCTGGCACCGGCCGCGGTGAGAGACCACGCCGCGGCCGGTGTCGCGGCTTGGAACAGGGGGCCGGGGCGTGGGAGCACCGGCAACGAGTCGAGTATAGCGCAATTGCGGGGAAGCTACGCACATCCGGGAAGGCGGGCCTGCGAAGAATCAGAAGCGGTTCTTCAGCTCGCGCACGACGGCAAGCACGTGCACCGGAGAGAGGTCATTGTCCGGGTCGGCCTTCTTCACGCTGGCCTGGATGGTGGTGCTGTCCACGCGCATGAAAGGGTTGGTGCGCCATTCCTCGGCCAGGGTGGACGGGGTGGAGAACTTGCCCGCCGCACGCAGCTTGCGCACCGCCTCCAGCTTCTCCTGCACGTCCCGATTGTCCGGCTCCACACTGGCGGCGAAGCGCAGGTTGTTCTCCGTGTACTCGTGGCCGAAGTGGACCTTGGTATGCTCGGGCAGGGCGCCGATCACCTTGCACAGGGATTCGTACATCATCTCGGGCGTGCCCTCGAAGAGCCGCCCGCAGCCACCCGCGAACAGGGTGTCGCCGGTGAACACGTTGCCGTCGATCACGTAGGAGACTGCGCCGGTGGTGTGACCGGGGTTGTGCAGCACCCGCACGTCCAGCTTGCCCAGGCGGAAGGTATCGCCGGATTCCAGGAAGCGCGTCTGCCCCTCGATGCGGCCCTTGTCCGAGCTGTGGCCATAGACCTCCAGCCGGGGGAACTTCGCCAGCAGCTCCTTGTTGCCACCCACGTGGTCCCAATGGTGGTGCGTGTTGAGGATCGCCACCAGCTCCACCTTGGCCTCCTGCAGCGCTCGCAGCACGGGCGCGGCTTCCGAGGGGTCCACCACGGCTGCCTGGCCGGTCTCCTCGCAGATCACCAGGTAGGCATAATTGTCCTGCAGACAGGGGATGGGCATCACCCTCATGGTGTGGCTCCGGCAGGCTGGATCGGACAGATGCGGTGCGGACGATTCTGCGACAGACAGCGCCCCCCCGCGCCCTCGCGAGGCACGCCCCCGCTCAGGAACGGGAGCGCGGAAGAACCCACCCTAGGAAATCGGCGTTAAATTTGCAAATACGCTGAAAAAGCAGGATAAATCAGATTAGAGGCCCGCCTCGCGCGATTCCGGCAGCACGCGCATCCTGCGCACGGGGTACGGCCCAACACAGCGCCGGCGGCGGCACCGGCCGCCCGACGGCCCGCAACGGGGCAGCAGCACAATCCATGGCGCTCATCCGCAAATCCTCATCGTCTTCCGGCGGGGGGGGCTGGCTGGCCGGCCTGCTCGGCTCCCGCGAGATCGAACGGCGCGTGGACGAGAACTTCCCCACCTGGCAGGAGTTCTCCGAGCAGAAGATGACGGAGGCCCAGGAGCGTGAGGAAGCCGACCGGCGCCTGGATCTACCACCGCACCGCATCTACGTCAGCTCCCCGCTGCACGGCAACTTCCTCTACTTCGTACTGATCTGCATTGGGCTGGCGTTGGGATTCGCCAGTCCCCCGCTGGCGCCGGTGCTGGTGTATGCCGCCATCGCCGTAGCGATGGTGCTGGCGGTGTTCTTCGTGTTCCGCGACGCGATCTTCTTCCACATGGAGGGGCTGCGCCTGGAAGGCGACGCGGACATGATCAACAAGCATACGCGCGGGCCCAAGGACGAGCGCGAGAGCAAGGGGCTCAACTTCCTGCGCTCCCTTGGGCGAAAGCAGCACAACAGCAAGGTGTTCCGCAGCCGCCTGCTGCAGATCCACTACCAGAACGTGCTGCGCACCTTCGAGCAGGGCAACCGGCGCACCTGGGTGGATCAGGATGCCTCCATCGGCGACCTGCAGACGCTGCTCTCCCAGCGCGGCATGAAGCTGGTGTGGACGGTGATCGAAATGCTGCCGCAGTTGGGGTTGCTCGGCACGCTGATCGGTCTGATGCGCATGTTCCTGGCCTTCCGTCCCAATACCGGGTCACCGGAACTGGAGGTGCTCGCCGGCTTCGCCACCGCCCTGGGCACCACGGTGATGGCCAACATCTTCGTGCTGGTGCTGCGCCCGCTGTACATGCGCAACGAGCGCACGATGAACGAGATCCTGAGCACCATCCAGTCCCTGATGGCCATGTTCATCCTGCCCACGCAGCAGACCGTGCTGGAACGCACGTTGGCGACGGGCTATGGGCGCTCCTCGCTGCCCACGCCGGCCACGGCCATGATCGGCACCGGCAGTGGCATCAACGAGGCGCGACTCTACCACACGCTGGAGGAACTGACCCACGCCCTGAGCGAGTTCACCGTGGTGCAGCAGCAGGTGGACAGCGGCACCATGGCCCGCGAGACGGCGCAGATCGCGCAGGACGTGAAGAGCACGCTGCGCGCCTTCCAGGACGCGGTGGACGGCAAGCAGATCGCCCAGCAGCAGCGTGCCATGGAGCAGCTCGGCGAGGCCGTGCACGGGCTGGCGGCCAACCTGAGCCGCGTGCAGGCCGGGCCGGCCGGGCAGGGCGGCTCCGAGCGCATCGAGCACGACCTGACGCAATTGCGCGTGATGACCCACGACACCCTGGTGCTGCTGGAGCAGATCGCCGCGCGCATGGAGCCCGCACCGGGCCGCAAGGGCCGCCTGCTCAGCACGGAGCGCGGCGTGCGCGCGCAGGTGTTCGGGCGCGGGACGGCGCCGGGGCTGACGGACCTCGACGAGGGCACTGGCGCCGCGACGCCGGAGGACGAGGAAGCCGTGAAGATCCGCCTGTTCACCGAGCGCAGCTAGCCCGGCGCGCCGGGCGCACCGCACGCCATGATCATCGCCCCGGAAGAGAAGAGTTCGCGTGGCCCGCTGATCGCCTTCATCGATCTGCTGTTCCTGGTGGTGGCATTCTTCACGCTGGTGATCTTCTTCCTGCAGCACCACCAGACACTGTCCCAGCAGCAGCTCAAGATCGTGCAGGAGAAGCTGGCCGCCGTGACCGGGGAGCAGGTGGACGTGCCCCAGGCGCTGGAGACCCTGCAGAAGGTGGTGGACAAGTACGTGGCCACCCGCGAGGCCAAGCGCGAGCAGGAGAAGGCCGCCGCCGCCCGCCGCGAGCGCAAGGCCCAGCGCGAGACGGTGCGGCTGGAATACACCATCGGCGCGGGCGGCCGCATCCATCACGAGGGCAAGACGTACACGCTGGGCACCTTCCTGGCACAGGTGGTGGCGCCCCTGCGCAAGGATCACTGGGTGGCGTTCCGCGCCTACGCGGCGCCGCAGACGCCCTTCGGCTCGGTGATCGAGCAGCGCCAGGTGCTGCTGAAGGACAGCAACGAGTTCGACACGTACTGGGACAACGTGACGCGCGAGGAGCAGCCACCCGCGGCCGCCCAGCCCGCCAAGTAGGCGGCTCGCCGGGCCATCCGGCGCATTCACTCATGGCACATGGAGGAGCCATGCCCAGCCCCACCCGACCCACCGGACTCACCCAGGCTTGGCCCGCCCGGCCCTGCGCCGGCACGCGCAAGCCCTCACCCCCAGCCGAGCCGGAGCGCACATGGCAACCCGCTTGAGCGGCCCCCAGAAGGCGGCGATCCTGCTGCTGTCCCTCGGCGAGGAGGCGGCGGCGGAGGTGATCAAGAACCTCAGCGAGGACGAGATCAAGGAGGTCTCGCAGTACATGGCGCGCTTCCAGCACGTCACGCCGTCCGACGTGGATCGCGTCATGAACGAGTTCTACCTGGTGGCGGAGAAGGGGCGCTTCCTGCCCGCGCCGCCGGAAACCAAGATGGAGTACCTGAAGAAGATCCTGGCCCGCGCCGTGGGCGAGGAGCAGGCCACGCAGACGGTGCAGGGGCTGGTGGAGCGCAAGCCGGAGAGCCCCTTCGAGGAGCTGCGCTGGCACGACCCGCAGACCATCGCCAGCTTCCTGGCCGGGGAGCACCCGCAGGTGATCGCCGTGATCCTGGCCAACCTGGGCGATCCCTCACTGGCCCAGGCCGTCATCGCCGCGCTGCCGGACGACATGCAGCGCGACATCCTGACCCGCTACGCCCGCATCCGCGTGATTCCCGACGAGTGGCTGGAGGAGATCGAGGCCTCGCTGAGCCAGGACATCGCGGCCAGCCGGGCGCGTCCCGCCCCCGCCCCGGCGGGCGAGCAGCGGGTGGCGAGTGTGCTGAGCGCCTCCGCCCAGCCCATGGAAGACCTGCTGATCGAGCACCTGCGCGGCAAGAACCCGGAGCTGGCCGAGCGCATCAGCAAGCGCATGTTCTCCTTCGCGGACCTCATCAAGATCGACAACTACGGCGTTCAGCTCATCCTCAAGCGCACGCCGGGGGACGACCTGGTGCTGGCGCTGAAGATCGCCGACGAGCCCCTCAGCCGCCACCTGATGCGCAACATGTCCGAGGACGCCGCGCGCAAGATCCAGGAGGCCATCGACGGCCTGGGCCCCACCCCGGTGACGCGCATCGAGGCGGCCCAGAAGCGCATCGCCAACACCGCCCGCGTGCTGATCGAGAACGGCGAGATCTATCCGCTGGAGCGCCGCCCCGCCACCTCCGCCACGGAATAGCGGCAACTCCGCCGCCGGGCGGGGGTCCCGGGCGGATCGGCACGGCCCGGCCCTCATCCCGCGATCCGCTTGGACGTGCGGCCGCAACTGTGGCATCTGTGGGGGCGGTGGACGCCGCCGCGATGGGCGTCCCGCCGTACCCCCAGCCCGGAGCGACCCTGTGGAACGAACCCTGCGCATTCCCTGCACCTTCATGCGGGGCGGCACCAGCCGCGGGCTGGTGTTCCGCCGCGAAGACCTGCCCGCCGACGAGGCCGGGTGGGATCTGCTGTTCCTGGCCGCCATCGGCAGCCCGGACGTGCGGCAACTGGACGGCGTGGGCGCGGGGGACTCGCACACGAGCAAGATCGCCGTGGTCAACCCCAGCGAGGAGGCCGGGGCGGACCTGGACTACCACTTCGGCGAGGTGGCCATCACGGAGCCACGCGTGGACTACGCGGGCAACTCGGGCAACATCATCGCCGCGCTGGGGCTGTATGCGGTGGAGGAGGGCATCGTGCCCGCGCAGGCGCCCGAGACGCTGGTGCGCGTGCGCAACCTGAACACCAACAAGCTGACCGAGCTGTTCGTGCCCGTTGTGGATGGCCGCCCCGCGGAGGACGGCGACTTCTCCATCGACGGCGTGCCGGGCTTCGGCCCGCGCATCGACATGCGCTTCCCGCGGCCGGAGGGCTCGCTCACCGGGCGCCTGCTGCCCACGGGCGAGCCGCGCACGCGCCTGGAGGTGCCCGGCGTGGGCCCGCTGGAGGTGACCCTGCTCGACGCGGCCAATCCCGTGGTGCTGGTGCCGGGTGAGGCACTGGGCGTGCGGCCCGACATGCCGCTGCAGCGCCTCAATGGCGATGCGGCGCTGCTGGAGCGGCTGCAGGCCGTGCGCGCGGCCGCCTCGGTGGCGATGGGCCTGGTGGAGCGCGCGGAGGACGCCTGGAGCTACAGCAACATGGTGCCGTTCCTGGTGCTGTTGTTTCCGCCGAGCAGCTACCCGCGCTTCGACGACCCCGAAGTGCGGGTGGAGGCCGCCGCGACCGACCTCTGCGCGCGGGTGATCTCCCTGGGCCGCGTGCACAAGTCCATCAACGTCACCGTGAGCGTGGCCGTGACGGCCGCGGCGCTGACGCCAGGCACGCTGGCGCACGAGCTGAGCGGCGGTCGCGCCGAGAGCGGCGACCTGCGCATCGGGCATCCCTCCGGCATGGTGCACACGCGGGGGCAGGCCGAGCCCCCGGCGGCGGGCTCCAACGAGCCCACCATCGCCTGGGTGCGCATGGGCCGCACCGCCCGCCGCATCCTGGACGGCACCGTGCTGATCCAGCCCTACAAGCTGCGCTGGCTGCGGCAGCTCACCGGCCGCGGGGAGTGATCCCCGGCGGCCCGGCACACCCCTCGCCGGTCTGTCACAGGGGCCTGGACTACTGGGCCTCTGTGACGTTAAGTCACTGAAATTACAAATATTTTATCTGGACAGGTATCAGAGCCGGGTCTAGCCTGAACACGTAACCCGGTGCGCGCCACCCCGGCGCGGCCGTTGCGTCCCGACCGGCCTTGCGGCCGGCGCGGCGGCGCATTTGCGTTCATTCGTGATCGATCGTGAGGAGGCAACCATGGCACTGCAACTGGGCGATATCGCGCCGGACTTCACGCAGCAATCCACCGCGGGCGAGGTGCACTTCCACCAGGCCATCGAGGGCAAGTGGGCCGTGCTGTTCTCGCACCCCAAGGATTACACGCCGGTGTGCACCACGGAGCTGGGCGAGGTGGCCCGCCTGAAGCCGGAGTTCGACAAGCGCAACGTGGTGGTGTTCGGCCTGAGCGTGGATCCGCTCAAGGATCACGAGGGCTGGGCTGCGGACATCAAGGACACCCAGGGCCACGCCCTGAACTTCCCGCTCATCGCCGATCCCGACCGCACCGTGGCCGGCCTGTACGGGATGATCCACCCCAACGCCAACGACACCCTCACCGTGCGCTCGGTGTTCATCATCGATCCCAACAGGAAGGTGCGCCTGACCCTGACCTACCCGGCCAGCACGGGGCGCAACTTCGCGGAGATCCTGCGGGTGATCGACTCGCTGCAGCTCACGGACAGCCACAAGGTGGCCACGCCCGTGAACTGGCAGGACGGCGACGACGTCATTATCGTGCCGGCCATCCAGGACCAGGGCGAACTGCAGCGCCTGTTCCCCAAGGGCTACACCATCGTGCGGCCCTACCTGCGCACCACGCCCCAGCCCAACCGCTAGGGCGCCAACTCCCAAACAGCACCACAGCGCTTGCGGGGGCATTGCCCCCGCACCCCCAGCAGGGAGCAAGGTTCCCTGCACCCAATAAGCTCAAGGGAACCGGCTCCGCAGCAAGGGAGCGCGGCCCCCTTGACCCCAGTAATGGGGGCGCGGGGGAGCGGGCTCCCCCGCACTTGCCGGTCTGTTGTTGAGATGCAGCGGGGAGCTAGTCGTCCGAGCCGCCCGCGGCCCCGGCCGGCAGCGGTGTGGTGGCGGCCAGACCCCGCTCGCCGGGCAGCAGCAGGCCCACCGACGCGGCCGTGAGGGCGAAGGCGGCCATGGCCACGAATAGCCAGTAGAAGCCCCCCGTGCCGTCGTAGATCAACGCCACCAGGGGCACGCCCAGGGCGCTCACGCCCAGGGACACCACGAACTTGAGGCCGAAGGCCGTGGCCCGCCAGCGCGCGGGGGAGTAGCGGGCGTAGAGCGCGCTTTCCGCGGGCGCCGCGCCGTTCTGCAGCAGCACCATGGCCATGCACACGCCCACCAGGGGCCAGTTGTACAGGCGCGCCGCCAGCAGGATCACGGGCACCTGCACCGTATAGGCCGCGACGTACACCCACTTGAGCGGGAAGCGATCCGCCAGGATACCCCCGAACACCTGCACCGAGGCCGCGCCCAGGTACACCAGCGAGACGAAGCCGCCCACGTCCAGCGCGCCGTTCCCGCCCGCGAACAGGCCCAGGCGCTGGGCGAAGATCTTGGGCAGCGCCACGGAGGTGGACTGGAAGATCAGCCCGGCCATCATGGTGGTCACGGTGAGCGTGAGGAACGCGGAGACCATGGCGTGGCCGCCCACCTCCGGCTGCGGGTGCGCGTCCTCCCGCGTATCGCGCAGGCCGGTGAGGCGCACGGCGACCAGGAACACCACCCCCAGCGCCATGGCGACCAGGCCCGGCACGATGAACGCCGCGCGCCAGCTCCACCAGTCCATCAGGGCCCCGGCCACCAGGGCCCCGCTGGCGAGTCCCAGCCCGCCCGAGACGCCGTTGATGCCCAGGGCGCGGCCACGCTTCTCCGCGTGGCGCACGATCATGGCAATGCCGACGGGGTGGTAGATGGAGGCGAACAGGCCCATCAGCGCCAATCCCAGGGCCACCCACAGGGGTGAGGGCGCCAAGCCCGTGAGCAGGGCCGCGCCGCCCATGCCGAACAGCAGCACGGCCAGCATGCCGATCTCGCTCCAGCGGTCCGCCAGCCACCCCGCCGGCAGCGCACCCGCGCCGAACAGGATGAAGCCGCCCAGCGAGAGCGAGATGAGCTGCCCATAGGGCAGGTGAAACTCCTGCTCCAGCCCCAGCACCGCGGTGGGGTAGAGCAGCATGAACAGGTGCGTCAGGTAGTGCGTCGCGTTGGAGAAACCGATGGCGACGCGAGCGGAACGGGGCATGGGATGTGGGTCATCCGCAGGGGATGGGACGCCGCGCGCGACCCGCCGGGCCCCCGCGGCCCGGCCGTGTCGCAGCCCTCAGTATAGGCGAGGCGCCGCGAGGGGACAATCGGAGGCGCTACCCCGCGCGGCGCTGGAAGACCTGGAAGGCCTGGGGCATGAGGGGGCTCGGTGCGACCGAAGGCCCATTGCGAGTACCTTGGTACGTTTCAGCCTTGATGGATTATACGAAACCGCCTAAAAGTACAATACGAGCACTGCGAATTGTACGTATCGACAACGAGAAAGCCATGGACGCCGCTCTGTTTCGAAAATCCCCGGCCGGAACGCTGGCCCTCACCGAACAATCGCAATTCGCCTTTGTGCCAAACCCGTTGCCTCCACTGGGCATTCGGTACGAATCCGTCATGTATAGACTTTCTAATGCCTCCACCCTGCTTGGCCATCTGGCTGGAGCCGGTCGCGTGTTCCCTAATCCTTACCTACTCGCGCGCCCCTTGCAGCGGAAAGAGGCTGTGGCGTCATCCAGTATCGAGGGAACTCACACTACCCTGTCCGATCTATTTCTCTTTGAAGCCCGAGACGACGACTCCGACAGCCCTCCTGACACACGGGAGGTCAGAAATTATGTGAGGGCGCTGGAAAATGCAATTGAATCGCTTGACTCCATTCCTATTAGCACTCGAATGATACTAAAAATACATGAGGATCTACTGCACGGGCTGCGTCGGGACCGAGGGGGGGAGGTAGCGCCTGGGCATTATAAACGGCATCAAAATTATATTGGCGGTTCGTCCCTGGCCGCGGCTAGATTTATTCCATCGCCGCCTGCCGAGGTGAGTCGCCTAATGGGAGACTTGGAGAATTTCATTAATTCCGTCGATAATTTAGGGCTTCCGCCCTTGATTCACGCAGCTTTGATGCACTATCAATTTGAAGCGATCCACCCGTTTGCAGATGGGAATGGGCGCGTAGGAAGGGTGCTTATACCGTTGATGTTAAAACAGATGAACGCCATGCAGGTTCCGTTGTTGTACCTGAGCCCGTACATCGAAGAGCGAAAAGATGAGTATATTGAGACTCTATTCAATGTGAGCGCTCGTGGGGCATGGTTGGAATGGATTGATTTCTTTCTCCATGCTGTAGAAGTTACATGTGAGAGAACTATTTCGAAGATATACAGCCTTCACAATTTAAACCAATCATATTTAGAGACTATACAAAAGGCAAGAAATTCGGCGCTTCTTCGGGGGCTCGTAAACTCTTGTTTCTCCACACCATTTACGACAATTCCTCTAGCGCAGATTACTCTTGGCGTTACATATCGCGCCGCAAAAAACAATATCGACAAATTGGTTGAGGCGGGAATTTTGACTGAATTGGCCGACGGAAAGCGACCACGGTTGTTCTATGCGCAGAAGGTCTACAATATTGTGAATCAGGTTTGATTTCAAACTAATAACCATCTCGCCTTAGCACCCTTACGAGAAATCTCGATCCATGCTGTTTCTTTTCACGCCCAAACGGTCAGCACAACGGCTCGCGGATTCCTCAGCGAGCCCCGCGGGGATTCCGCTTCTGCATTGAGCGTAGGGAGGCTCACCCAGCTTGGCACGCTGGTTAGGATCACGCAGACGCGTCGGCAAGCTCTGCGCTAGGCATACAAGGTATATCGCCGCCACGCTTGCCCGCGCAGCTTGGTGCTTTCCCCTTACCCCGCGCGGCGCTGGAAGACCTGGAAGGCCTGGGGCACGAGGGGCGCCAAGCGGGGCAGCGCACCGGAGCGCACGATGACCTCGCCCACGTAGAGGCGGCCCTTGGCATCCACCCACATGCCGTGGGGGGCCACGAAGTTGCCCGGCAGCACCTCCTCCTCGCCGCCGATGCGGGTGATGACCTGCCCGTCGGGATCGCACACGGTCACTCGCGCGATGGGGTCGTGGCCCGGCGGGGCCTTCTCCATGAAGCGGAAGTGCACGGGCGACTTGTTGGCCACGCGGAAGCCCAACTCGGCGATGTAGATGCGCTCCTGCGCGTCGATGAACACGTCGCAGGGGCGGTTCACCCAGTCCCAGGACGTGAGGTACTCCCCGCCGGCGGAGAAGATCTGCACGCGGGAGTTCTCGCGGTCGGCCACGTAGACGCGGCCCTGGCGGTCGACGGCCAGCCCGTGGGGCAGGTTGAACTGCCCGGGGCCGCTGCCCGGCTCGCCCCAGGAGAACGCCAGCGAGTCGTCCGGTGTGAACTTGTGCACGCGGGCGTTGCCGTAGCCGTCCGTCACGTACTTGCTGCCGTCCGGCAGCACCACCACGTTGGTGACCATGTTGAAGGGCCCGCCCGCGTGCTGCACGGGCGATTCGCCGATGGCGAAGCCGGTCTGCGAGGCCTCGAAGGCCTTGCCCATCGTGCCCAGCAGCGCGCCGTCGGTGCTGAAGGTGCGGATGGTGTGGTCGTCGCAGTCCACGCAGTGCACGCGGTCCTGGTCGTCGATGTAGATGCCGTGGGGTCGCGCGAACACGCCCTCGCCCCAGGCGGTGAGGAAGTGCCCGTCCTTGTCGAAGACGATGACGGGGTGCTCGCCGCGGCAGTACACGTAGACCCGCTCGTGCGAATCCACGGCCACGCCGGCCACCTCCACGAACGACCAGCCCTCGGGCAGGTGCTCCCAGCCCTCGATCACCTCGTACTCCAGCCGGTGGGGTCCCAAAGCCATGCGCGTATCTCCCTGTGCGGTGCGGAGCAGCCGCCCCCCGGGCAAGCGGCCCGGGCGGCGTGACGGCTCCCCATGCCTAGCGGGGATCGCGGGCCAGCGCAAGCGGGGTGGGCGGGTGCCGCCGAGCCCGGAACGGCGGGGCCGCCATGGGGGCGTTGCCCCCATACCCCATCAGGGAGCGGCGCTCCCCGAACCCTGCTTGCGGGTGAGACCACGTGGGGAGCGGTGCGGGCCTGTCCTGGGGGTGCGGGGACCCAGGGCCCCCGCATCGCCGTTCGCGCGGTTCGCCGCCCCTACAGCGGCTGGGGCTCGCCGATGGTGAGGTAGCGGCGGATCTCGTCGGAGACGAAGCCGATGGCCATGGGGCGCTGGGCGCCGGGGATGGTGACGACGTCGTACAGCTCCTGCACGAGGCCCTCCATGCGCAGCCAGTGCACCACATCGCCGGTGGTGAGGTTGATCACGAACAGGCCGCAGCGGGCCTGGGTCTTGTGCTCGGCCAGGTGCTCGTCCAGGGCCAGGCCGGTGAAGGCGCCCTCGCGGCGGGGCTTGGAGAGGCCCACGATGGCGAAGTCGCCGGCGAAGGCCAGCCCGCGCAGGTAGCCGGGGCAGAAGGCGACGCGCTCGAAGCGGCCCGTGGCGGGATCGGCGTGGCCGAAGTAGCCGCTGCCGGAGTCGTGCAGCCACAGGCGGCCGCGGTACATGCGCGGGGAGTGGGGCATGGAGAGCCCGCGCACGACCACCTCGTTGCTGGCTACATCCACCACCACGCCGCCATCGCGGCGGTGCTCGCGCCAGCCGTCGGTGACGTCGCTCTCGGAGACGGCGGTGACGTAGCGCGGGCGGCCTTCGTCCATGGCCAGGCCGTTCAGGTGGCAGCGGTCCTCCGCGGCGAGGCGGCTGAGGAAGGGCGGGCGCCACAGGGGCACGAAGCTGTGGGTCTCGCTGACGGTGGCCAGGCAGCCGAACAGTGTGTTGACGAACACGATGCGCCCGTCCGCGGCAATGCCGATGTCGTGGGCGTCCAGGTCGCCCGTGACGTAGCCCACCTGCGGCAGGTAGAGCCGGTCGTAGCCATCGCGCTGCTGGCCGGGCTCCAGCACGTTCTCGAAGCGCCAGAGCTGGTAGAGCGTGCTGATGTACAGGCTATTGCCCTGCATCGTCATGCCCATGCAGCGGCTGAGGCTGCGCTCGAAGAGCGAGAGCTTGCCGTCGGGCGTGTGGCCGATGAAGAACACCTTGCCCACCTGGTACGTGCTGAAGCCCAGGCTGAGGTTCATCTCCGCCAGCCAGGGGATGAACTGCCGCGAGGCGGTGACCTCGAAGCGCGGGGGCTCGCTGGCGCCGCCGGGGGCGGGCACGGTGGGCGGCTGGGGGGCGTCGGTCGTCAAGCG
>DATFMP010000099.1:0-14524 GCA_035266845.1 bacterium | reverse complement strand
GGCGGCATGCGCTGAGCCGCGCGAGGCTCGCCAGGGCAGGCCGCAAAGGCGCTCCCAGGGGGCTCCCCCGGTTCGATGCGCGCAGGTATGATGGAAGTAGGGCAAGTGGGGAGTCGCGCCAAGGGGGTCAGTGCGGCCCATGTGGCCGCGAGGAGAGCAATCATGTACCGCGCAATGCGACTCAGCACCCTGCTCGTGTTCGCAATGCTGCTGGCCCTGGTGGCCCTGCCTGCCTGGGTGCCGGCCGCGACCGAGCCGGACGAAAGCGCGAACCTGCAAGCCGTGGAAGACCAGATCCAGGATCGCATCCAGGCCATGGAGCAGGCCCACGATCAGGTGCAGGCGCGTGACCGCGACATGCTGCAGGAGATGCTGGACGAGGCCAGGGCCGACATGGAGCGCCTGCGGCTCCGCGAACGGGAGTGGGACCGGGACCAGCTCCAGGAGCGGGATCGTGACCGGGACCGCACTATGGATCGCGATCGCGATCGGCTGCACCAGGCTCTGACTCTGGCCATGCAGCATGCGGAACAGCACCGCGAGCGCCTGCGGGCGATGCTGGGCGAAGCGCCCGAAGCGGCGCGGCAGTCGCTACGGCAGGCCATCCAGGCTTGTGAGCAGACCCGCACCATGGCCATGGAGCAACTGCGCTGGATGGAACGCGAGCGCGAAGTGATGCGGCCGTCCGAAATGCGGCCGCCGGGCAGTGGTCAGCCCGGGATGGGGCCGCACGCCCCGAGCGGCATGGGCGGCGGCACGATGCGGTAAGGACGGGTGCCTCCGCGGCGGGGGGCGTTAGCTCCGCCGCCGCGGGGTGTCGTGCGCTTCCGCAGGCTCGTCAGTTGCCGAACAGCTCGACGGGGAAGGTATTGGAATAGATGTTGTTGCCCGTCTGCCACGCGTTCGCGTAGCGGATCAGGCTGTTCTTCGGGAAGCCGCTCAGGTCACTCAAGCGCCGGTAGGCATCGTCCAGGTAGCCCACGTGGTCGATGAGGCCCTTTTGTTTGGCCTCCTGCGCCGAGAGGATGCGGCCGTCGGCGATTTTCTTCACTTCCGCCATGCTCATCTGCGGCCGGCCGGCCTTCACCACGTCCAGGAACTTCTGGTACTGGGAGTTCACCAGATCCTGCAGCAGCTTGACCGCCGCGGGGTCGCGGGGCTTGGCGGGGTTGTCCAGGTCCTTGTAGGGCCCGGAGGTGACCGGGTCGGATTCGATCCCCAGCTTGCGGTATAGGCCGGAGTAGTTGGTGTGGGGCATGATCACGCCGATGCTGCCCGTTATCGTGGTCGGGTGGGCGTAGATCTCGTCGGCCGCCATGGCAACGTAGAGTGCGCCGGAGGCGGCGATGTCCTCCATGGCCGCGACGATCTTGACCTTCTTGGTCTTCTTGAACTCCATCAGCGAGTGATAAATGATGTCACTGTCCGTCAGCGTCCCGCCGGGGGAGTTGATGCGCAGCAGGATGCCGTGGATGTCCGGGTCCTGATAGGCCAGCTCCAGTTCCTGCCGCACGCGCGCCGTCATGCCGGGCAGCACGCCCAGGTTGGGCACCAGCGTGGGCGTGTTGTCGATCGGACCGTCGATGTCGATCATGAGCATCTTGTCCGATCCTTCGCCCTGCAGCAGTACCTCCCGGAAGTCCGCGTTGGGCCCGCTGATGGAGGCGAGGCATCCGCCCAGCATCGGCAGCGCCAACAGCAGAAGCAGGAGGGGTGCAATGCGGCGGGGCAAGGTCATGGTCATCTAGTCCAGCTCTTTGAGCAGGTTCGCCATCTCGATGGCGGTCAGCATGGCCTCGCAGCCCTTGTTGCCCGCCTTGGCACCGGCGCGGTCAATGGCCTGCTCCACCGTCTCGGTCGTGAGCATCCCGAAGCCGACGGGTACGCCGGTCTTGCGCATGGCCTGGGCCAGCCCGGTCGTGGCGGCGGAGGAGACGTACTCGAAGTGCGGCGTCGCACCCCGCACCACCGCGGCCAGCGCCACGATGGCTTGGTAGCGTCCGCTGGCGGCGAGCCGCTGCACGGCAAGGGGCAGCTCAAAGGCGCCGGGCACGCGCACCACCTGCGCATCGGCCTCCGCACCTCCGTGTTGCCGGAAGGCATCCAGCGCCCCTTCTAGGAGGCGCTCGGTGACGAATTGGTTGAATCGGGCCACCACGATCGCCACTTTGAGTCCCGTGGCGATGAGGGAGCCTTGCATCTCGGGCATGGTCGGCGGTCCTCAACAGGTCATCGCGGGCCGCGGCGCGCACGTGGCCGCGGATCGCACGATGGCGTCACTGCGCGCGGCCGGCCCCGCGGGGCAGGCCCGGCCGCATGGCTGGGGACCAAGCAATTTGCACGCCGGAGCCTTTGCGGCCCGCGGTGGGCAACTCCTGGCGCTCAGTTCTCGAACTTGAGCAGGTGGCCCAGCTTGTTCTTCTTCGTGAGCAGATAGGCCCGGTTCTCGGCGGAAGGCGGCATCTGCAGCGGTACGCGGTCGACCACCTCCAGGTCGTGCCCCATCAGCCCCACGATCTTGCGCGGGTTGTTGGTGATGAGCCGCATCTTGCGCACGCCCAGGTCGTGCAGGATCTGCGCGCCGATGCCGTAATCGCGCAGGTCCTCGCCGAAGCCCAGCCTGTGGTTGGCCTCGACGGTGTCCGCACCTTCGTCCTGCAGGGCATACGCCTTGATCTTGTTCATGATCCCGATGCCGCGGCCCTCCTGCGGCAGGTAGAGGATCACGCCCTGGCCTGCCTCCGCGACGATGGCCATGGCCGCGTGCAGTTGCTGCCCGCAATCGCAGCGCAGGGAGTGGAACACGTCGCCCGTGAGGCACTGGGAGTGCACGCGCACCAGCACCGGCGTGTCCTCCTTCCACTCACCCATCACCAGCGCGATGTAGTCGTCGTCCGTGTTCGCATTCTGGAAGCCGATCATGCGGAACTTGCCGAACATGGTGGGCAGGTTCGCCTCGGCCATGCGCTTGACCAACTTCTCGGTGCGCTTCCGGTAGGCGATCAGGTCGGCGATGGTGATGTACTTGATGCCATGCTGATCGGCGAACTGGCGCAGGCGGGAGTAGCGCGCCATCGTGCCGTCCTCGTCCATCACCTCGCAGAGCACGCCCGCCGGCCGCAGCCCGGCCAGCCGCGCCAGGTCCACCGAGCCCTCGGTCTGCCCCGCCCGCACCAGCACGCCGCCGCGCTTGGCGCGCAGGGGGAACACGTGGCCGGGAGAGTGCAGATCGCTGGGACGCGCCTCGGTGTTGACCGCGGTGACGATCGTGTGGGCGCGGTCGTGGGCGGATATGCCCGTGGTGACGCCGCTGCTGGCCTCGATGCTGACGGTGAAGTTGGTGCCGTAGGAACTGGTGTTGTTCTCCACCATCAGCGGCAACTGGAGTTGATCCACGATGGCGGGATCGAGCGCCAAGCAGATCAGCCCGCGACCCTGGATGGCCATGAAGTTGATGATGGCCGGCGTGACCTTCTCGGCTGCACAGACCAGATCGCCCTCGTTCTCGCGGTCCTCGTCGTCCGCGAGGATCACCATCTTGCCCGCGCGGATATCCGCGATGGCGTCCTCGACGCTGTCGAAGCGGCGCTCTTCGGGCGGGATGCGCTCGGCCTGGGCAGCCGGGCCGCCTGCGGGGTTGTCGTGGGATTCCGATTTCATGGGCCTGTCGCTTGGTCTCGGGAGCCGTGCCTGTGCATCACTCGGTGCCCGGCCTTTCGGGCGGGCCTGAATCGAACCAGCCGTGCAGCAGCACGTCGGGGCCGATGGTCAGCGGCGCATCCAGTCGTACCCGCGGGGCATCCTTCAAACGCTCCACGCCGAGCGTCCCACACCATGCGGGCGCATCGGGATCGCCGATCATGCAGCCGGCAAGGTACAAGAATAGTTCATCCGCCGCGCCCTGCGCAATCAAGTTTGCGTGCACCCGCGCGCCGCCTTCCACCAGCAGCGCCTGCAGACCCGCCGCCCGCAGGCAGGGCAGGTACTCGGGCGGCTCCGGCCGCGCCGTGGTGCAGCGTAGCACTTCCGCACCCAGTGCGGCGAGCACTGCCACGCGCTCGTCGGGGGCGTCGCAGCCCGTGACGACGATGCGCCGCGCGCCATCGGCGGACAGCAGCCGCGATGCCGGCGGGATGCGGGCCCGCGAATCCAGCACGACACGCGCCGGCACCGCGGTGAGGCCCGCCGCGCGCACGGTCAGCCGGGGATCGTCCGCCCGCACGGTGCCCAGCCCCACCACGACGGCATCGTGACCCGCCCGCAGGCGCATGGCGTGGGTCCGCGCGGCCTCGCCCGTGATCCACTGGGAGGCGCCGCTGCGGGTGGCGATGCGGCCATCCAGCGTGGCCGCGGCCTTCAGCGTGACATAGGGGCGGTCGCCGGCTGCCAGCTTGGCCTGCAGGCGCTCTGGCACGGGCCCAATGGGCTCACCGGTGGAGGCGTTCGGGGTCACGGTGTGCAATGATCCTGCGCGAAACGTTGAGGCCGGGGCCATTGCTATGGGGCGGAAGGACCGCCCTCGTTGCGAATCGTCCGGCGGGGGAGCATAGCCGCTCCCACGAAGGGTTCCGGCCGGGATTGAGCGCGCCGGCCGATAGATGCTGCTCCCGAGCTTAGCAATACCATTTGACAAATGCGCGCGCGACCCGTATTCGATTGGATAGGCGGCTGAAATGAAACGACTCTCCGTTTCCGTGGAGGGAAGCGAAGGGTGTGCCGTCCGCACGCGACAGGGAGGTCGTCCTGCGATGAAAACTGCCAAAGAGCGGCCGCAAGTCGGCCTGCAGCCCGCCAGACCCAAGCGCCAACCCGATCATCGCGTATTCCGCACGCAGGTCGCGGAGGGGGATGTGATCCGCTTCGACCCCAGCGGCGAGCAGTTGCGCGTGATGAAGATCGAGAACGACCGGATCACCTTCGAAAAGATCCCCTGACGTACCCGCCGCGGCGTGGCTGCCGGCTGGGACACGGGCGAGGTGCCTGAGGGCGGCCGACGTGTGTCCGCGCGGTACTGCCGCAGATACACCCCGCGCCTGGAGCCCCGCCCCGCACAGGCACCTTGCCACAGCCGCGCGCTATTCCTTGCTGGCCGCCATCGGGTGATAGGCCTGATAGGCCGCCTTGAAGTCCGGCGTGTTCACGTGCGCGTATAGCGCCGTGGCTTCCAGCCGCTTGTAGCCGAACAGGAACTTGATCGCATCCAGGTCCATCCCCCCCAGGATGAGGTGGATGGCGAAGGCGTGGCGCAGGGTGCGCGGGTTGAAGTTGCGCTGGATGCCTGCCTTCTGCGCGTACTTTTTGACCAGCTTCCACACGCCTACCCGCGAGATGCGTGTGCCGTTGCGGCCGGGGAAGAGGCAGGGCTCCTCCGCGCGCAGCACCCGGTTGGGCCGGCACTCCTCCAGGTAGCGCCGCAGCAGTCCCACCGCCTTGTCCGTGAGCGGCACCATGCGCTGGCGCTTGCCGTCCACGCGCAGGAAGCCCATCCCCAGCTCCAGCGAGGCCACGTCCAGCGCGATCAGCTCGTTGAGCTTGACGCCGGTGGAATAGAGCACTTCCAGCATGGCCTTGTCGCGCAGCCCCAGGTAGTGCCCCTCGTCCGGGGCCTCCAGCAGCGCAGCCACCTCGCTGGGCAGCAGCATCATGGGCAGGTGCGGCACCGTCTTGGGGAAGACAACGTGATCCATGGGGTTGATGCGGATCAGCCCCGATTCCTCCAGGAAACGGAAGAACAGCCGCAGCGATGACAGGTGCCGGTTGATGGAGCGGGGCTTGAGCCGCTTGGCCAGGTGCGCCTGGTACGTCACGATGCGCTCACCGTCCAGCGTCTGGATCTTGGGCAGCGTCGCCAGATCCTGTTCCTCCAGCCAGCTCTTGAAGCGAAGCAGGTCCAGCCGGTGGTTCTGGATGCTACTGGGGGAATAGTTCTTCAGATGGAGCTGGGCCGTAAACTGCAGCACAAGACGGTTCATGGTGCTCCGAAGCCCGGCAGTCGCGGTGGCGCGCGAGCCGCGGGGCCCGCAATGCTGAAGAGGGGTCCCGGTGACTCTTGCCCTTACCATTTTTGCCGGCCGTTTGCCCAGAGCGAACCGGCCCGGAGCTCGCGGGTTCCGCCCCGGCGGGCACCCGGCGGCGGGGCACGCTGTCCCGGTCGCCGCACCCGGAGTCCAGCTTGCCCTGCTCCCGCAGAAGGCGCATGCTGGGCGGTGGGAGAGTTCCAGCAGCGGGATCGGTGGTGGCGCGAGGCGCCTCAGGTGGCGCCCGGATGGGCATGGCCTTGTCACCGCCGTGGCAATGGGAGTAGGGACGAGGAATCGCAACGACCATCCGGACCGGGGGGCGCAGTCGCTGCCGCCGGTGCCGCGCCACACCGCTTCTGACCACGCCGCATGACCACCACCGTATTCAAGGGTAATTCGCCGCCCGTCACGTCCATGGAGGACCTGGTGCGCCACTTCCGCGAGGGCGAAAAGCCCCGCGAGCGTTGGCGCATCGGGACGGAGCACGAGAAGCTGCTCTTCTCCCGCAGCACCCACCAGCCGCTGCCCTTCGGCGGCGAGCGCGGCATCTTCGCGGTGTTGGAGGGCTTCCGCACCCGCTTCGGCTGGCAGCCGGTGCGCGAGGGGGAGAACGTGATCGCCCTCACCCGCGGGGAGGCCAGCATCACGCTGGAGCCCGGCGGGCAGTTCGAGCTGAGCGGGGCGGCGCTGGCCAGCGCCCACGAGACTTGCGCCGAGTTGGGCGTGCACGTGCGCGAGATGAACGCCATCGCGGACGATCTGGACGTGGTGCTGCTGATGATGGGGCGCAATCCCGTCATTCCCTCCGCGCAGATGCCCTGGATGCCCAAGGAGCGCTACGCCATCATGCGGCGCTACCTGCCCACCCGCGGCAGCATGGCGCTGGACATGATGCTGGGCACGGGCACCGTGCAGACGAACATCGACTACGCGGACGAGGCGGACATGGCGCGCAAGCTGCGCGTGTCCATCGGCGTCTCGCCGTTCCTGACGGCGCTCTTCGCCAGTTCGCCTTTCGTGGATGGGCGGCCCAGCGGCTGGGTCTCGTCCCGCGCCCAGGTGTGGGAGCACACGGATCCGGATCGCTCCGGGTTCATCCCGGGCGTCTTCGAGCCGGGCTTCGGCTACCAGGCGTATGCGGAGTACGCGCTGGACGTGCCCATGTTCTTCATCCACCGCAATGGGCACTACCTGGACTATAGCGGCCGCAGCTTCCGCCGCTTCCTGGAGGAAGGCCTGGACGGCCATCAGGCCACCGCCGAGGATTGGGCGCTGCACCTGACCACGCTCTTTCCGCTCGTGCGCCTCAAGCAGTACATCGAGCTGCGCATGGCGGACGTGGGGCCGCTCAACATGATCTGCGCCTTCGCCGCACTCACGCGGGGGCTGCTCTATGACGATACGGCGCTGGCCGAGGCCGAGGCGCTGGTGCGCGAGCTACCGCCGGACCAATTGCCGGCGCTGCAGGCCGATGCCGCCCGGCTGGGCTTGCGGGCCGAGGCGCTGGGGCGCAGCTTCCAGGACTGGTCGCGCGACCTGCTGCGCATCGCCCAGGCGGGGCTGGAGCGGCTGGACGTGCGCGACGCCATGGGCGAGAACGAGGTCAAGCTGCTGGGGCCGCTGCAACGCATCGTGGCGTCCGGGCAGACCCTGGCCGATCGCCTGCTCGAGCTGTACGAGACGGAGTGGGAGCAGCGCATCGACGCCATCTTCGATTCGAGCCTGATTACCTTCTAGGGCGCTCGTGCGGCTCGCAAAGCCGCCAGGCCCCGTGCGCCGGCGAGTCCGCCCGCCAGTCCATGGCGCCCCGCAGCGCCGTCGCATTCCATCGCCGCTCCCGCCCTGCCGATGACTGCCGAGCTACCGCACTGGGAACAGACCTTCGCCGTGCCCGCCGCCGCCGCCCGCGTGCTGGAGCAGGGCTTGGTGGCGCTGGACACGCCCCCGGACGCCGTGCAGGGTCTCTTGCACCTGCTGGAGCGCATGGGCGATGCCAAGGTCGCGCCCGCCGTGCTGGGCGAGCCGCGCGTGGCCGAGGCCCTCGTGCGCCTGGCCTATGTGGCGCCGTTCCTGCTGCGCCTGCTGGCGGGTCGCCCGGAGTTGCTGGCGGAGGGCGCCCTGGCCGGACTGGAGGGCGACGACGGCCTGCTGCCCTGGAGCGCCTACGCCGAGCCATCCAGCGTGGCGACGCTGGACGAGATGGCGTTGATGTCGGCCTTGCGGCGCTGGAAGTACGCCAACTACCTGCGCCTCACGGCCCGCGAGCTGCTGGGGCTGCAGCCGCCCCGCGTCACCTGCCGGCGCATCAGCGATCTGGCGGATGGCCTCGTGCGCTTGGCCCACGGCTATGCCTTTGCCCAGCAGGCAGCCCGGCAGGGCCTGCCCTTCCGCAAACGCGGCGGACCCGCCTGGGCCGGGGTGGTGGGGATGGGCAAGCTGGGCGGGCGCGAGCTGAACTATGCCTCGGACATCGACCTGATCTTCGTGCAGGAAGGCGACGACGGCCCTTGCCGCCAGCTTGAGGGGCTGACGCCGCCGCCGCTGGAGCCCTCCGCCGAAGGCGAGGCAGCGGCCTGGGCCCACTGGGCGGCGCTGGCCGAGCGCGCCGCGCAGGCCCCAGCCGGCAACGGCACCGGCTTCGACTTCCACAATCGCGCGGCCCGGCAGGCGGTGCGGCTGCTCTCCACGCCCCAGGCGGACGGCTTCGCCTTCCGGGTGGATTGTGACCTGCGGCCTAACGGCAAGGGAGGCTTCCTGGCGCCCAACGTGGCCTTCATGGAGCAGTACTACCTGGAGCAGGGCCGCGAGTGGGAACGCACCGCCATGCTCAAGGCGCGCATGGTGGCAGGGCCGGAGTCCCTGGCTCAGCGCTTTGGGGCGATGATCCGCCCGTTCGTCTACCGCCGCTATCTGGATTACAGCGCGTTGGAGGGCGTGGCGCTGGTCAAGCACGATATCGACCGCATTCACCGCAGTGCGCTGGACCGCAACCTCAAGCTGGGGCGCGGGGGCATCCGCGAGAACGAGTTTCTCGTGCAGGCGCTGCAGTTGCTCTATGGCGGCAAGCGCCCCGAGATTCAGGTGACGGGCCACGAGGCCGCGATCGAACGGCTGGTGCAGGCCGGCGTGCTGGCGCCGGAAGAGGGCGATAGCGTACGGGCGGACTACTGGCTGCTGCGCGGCGTGGAGAACCGCATCCAGATGGTGGCCGAGGCGCAGACCCACGACCTGCCCGAGGCGCCCGCGGAGCGCACCCGCATCCTGCACGACTTCGCCCCCGGCTTCGCGGCGCGCCAGCCAGCGGTCGAGGCGGCGCTGGAAGCGGCGCGCAGCCGCACGGAAGAGCGCTTCCGCCAGCTCTTCGCCGGGCTAGGCGAGCAGGGCTTCCCGGATACGGAGGCTTGGCGCAGTGCCGTGCGCGAGCACCTGCCGCCGGGCGAGCAGGAGCCCGTGCTGGAGCGGCTGGACGGCCTGTTCGGGCACATGATGGACACGCGGCTGGGCGAGCGCTGCGTATTCAAGCTGGCCAAGCTGCTCGGGCGCCCGGAGGTGTATCGCCAGGGCACGCAGGCGGCCTTCCCGCGCTGGCTGGACTTCATCGAGCAGATCGGCACACGCAACGCCATCTATGGGCTCATAGAGGCGCACCCGCCGGTAGTGCCCTGGGTGAGTCACATCTTCGCCGAGGGTGGGCACCACGCCGACATGCTGATGCGCCACCCGGAGTTCCTGGAGTCGTTCTTCGCCCTGGGCGAGGACTGGCGCAACATCACGGGCCTGCTGGGCGACATCGCCGCCAAGGCACCGGACGAGGAGGAGTTCCTGCTGGAGCTGCAGCGCGCCAAGGCCCAGGGGTTCATCCGCACGCTCACGGTGTACCTGAACGACGAGGGCTACGGCGCGCACCAGCCGCTGCTGAGCGACTTGGCGGACGCCACCGTGCGCGCCTGCACGGACTTCGCCTGGCGCCTGATGTGCGAGCGCCTGGGCGTGCCCGCCGGCGCGGAGGCCGGGCGCGTGGAAGGCTTTACCGTGCTGGCCATGGGCAAGCTGGGCAGCCGCGAGATGCGCTTCGGCTCGGATCTGGATCTGGTGTTCGTGTACCGCGACGAGGGCGTCACCAGCGCCGGCCGCACCCACAACGAGTTCTACACCAAGCTGGCGCAGAAGATCGGCGCGCTGCTCACGTCCCAGACGCAGTTCGGGCGGCTCTATGTGCTGGATCACCGCCTGCGGCCCTTCGGCAACAAGGGCGTGCTCGTGCCCAGCCTGGCGGCCTACCGCAACTACCTGGCGCCGGGGGAGAGCGCAGGTGTGGACGTGTGGAACTACCAGGCCTTCACGCGCATCCGTCCCGTCTGCGGAGATGCCGCGCTGGCCCGCGACCTGACCGGCCTGATCGCGGAGACCTGGCAGCAGCGTGCCCTGCCCGATGCCGAGGTGGCGCGGCAGGTGTGGCAGATGCTGGGGCGGCTGGTGGAGCAGAACGAACGCAGCCGTCGCGCGGCCGGCCCTGCCGTGGCGCTCAAGTTCGCCGTGGGCGGGCTGATCGGCTACGAGTTCCTGGCCCAGGCGCACTTCCTGTGTGCCCGCCGCGCGCCGGGGGCCGACTGGACGCCCCCGCCGCCCCATGAGATCATGGAACGGCTGCATGCGGCCTACCGGGACATCAGTGCGCTCGATGAGCGCCTGAGCTTCCACGAGAGCGACGAGCGCCATGAGTTGCGCCCGGAGCACTGCGAGCGGTTGGCCGCCATCGGGGGGCGCTGGCGGTTCGACGAGGTGGAGGCCCTATGCGCACGGATGGCTCGGGAGATCGGCGCGGTGTTTCGCGGCTGGGGCGCCTGAAGGACTGGGGGCAGGCCCACCTGCGGCCCCTCCTGCGCGAAGCCCTGCTGCACGACTTCGAGGACACGCTGCGGCGCCTGCTGCGCGGCGGCTTCGCGGACCTATCCGAGGCCGAGCGCCGCGAGCGCGTGGAGCAGATCGTCGGCCTCTCCTCCATGGCCGCCATGGCTATGGCCGCCACCCCCGTGCCCTTCCTGGAGCTTCCGGTGCAGGCGGCGATGGTGCGCGCCGTGGCGCGCGTGCACGGCTACGACAAGTCCGGCCGCCAGGCGCTGTGGGAGCTGGGTGCGGCGCTGGGCGGCGGGCTGGTGCTGCGCCAGGTATTCCGGCTACTGCCGCTGGTGGGGCCGCTGCCCTTCCTCTCCCGCATCTACGGGGCCACCTACGCCCTGGGCCGCGTGGCGCACGTCTACTATGCCTCGGGCCTGGAGTCTCCGCCGGAGGAGCTGCGCCGGCTCTTCGAGCACACCGCCACCACGCACACGCGCCACGAGGCCGATTCCCTGCGCCGCAGCGACGTGGAATCCACCCTGCGCCACCTGGACGAGCTGCGCGCCCGTGCCGTCATCACGGAGCAGGAGTACCACCACAAGCGCGACGAGGTGCTGGCCACCATCTGAGCATCGATGCGCGGGCACGCCGCAATGGGCGACGTTTCCACGGGGATGGAAATTCCGGCGGGAATGTGACAGATTGGGCCTTGCCTGAACCCTCGTCGCCTCAAGCGGAGGACGGCGGCGGCACCGTCAGGCTGGCCGGCATCCCCGCCCAACAGATCGGTTCCGCGTACCCTTCGCTTGCGGTTCATGCTTGCGCCAAGGGAGGCCTCGATGAACCTGCTCCAGATCGCTCACGTTCCCCCCATCTGCGTCTCTCCGGACGCCACTGTGATGCAGGCGATCGAGGCGTCGTTGCCTGCCCGGGTCGGCGCCGTGGCCGTGGTGGAGAACGACGCACTGGTGGGCATCTTCACCGAGCGCGACGTGATGCTCAAGGTGGTGCACAAGGGCCTGGATGCCAAGACGACCGCGGTGCGCGACGTGATGACGGCGCCGGTGATCCAGGTCGCGGCCAACGTGCCGGTGCGCGAGGTGCTCTCGCTGATGCTGGACAAGCACATCCGCCACCTGCCCATCTCCGAGGACGGCGTGTCCGTGGCGGGCATCCTCTCCATCCGCAACGTGCTGCAGTATCTGGTCAACGACCTCACCGAGGATCTGCACCACATGCAGGCCTTCATCGGGGCGGACAGTCCCGGGGGCTGAGCCGGGCCTGCGTTCCTCTGCGCGGTGTGCCGATCGGTGCCGGCGGTGCACGTGCGCGGAGAGGCTTGCCAGCCGCGCCCCCTTGCCGCCATGATGCGGGGCAGGACCTGGGCGCGCGTCCCGGCAGGTGCCGGTGGCGCCGCGCTTCCGGCACTGCCCGGGGACGCGAGCCATGTGGCGCTTCGAAGACGAGACCATCCACATCGACAACCTCCAGGTGCGCTGCATCGTGGGCGTGCGGCCCTTTGAGCGCGAGCACGAGCAGCCGCTGTTGCTGAGCATCGCCTTCCCGGCGGACTTCGCTGCGGCGGCGGATGCGGAGGCGCTGGAGCGCACGGTGGACTATTCGCAGGTGGCCAAGGCCGCGCGGGCCTTCGTGCAGGAGGGGCGCTTCCAGTTGCTGGAGACCCTGGCGCGGCGCCTGGGCGTGCACCTTTGCGAGCGCTTCGGACTGGCCCGCGTGAGCCTGCACATCCGCAAGCCCCAGGCCATCCACGATTCCGACGGGCCCGCCGTGAGCCTCACCGTGGCGCGGGAGGGGGCGTGAGCCGGCGCACCGGCCTTGTCACAGGCGCCGGCAGTGGGCTGGGCCGCGAGATTGCCCTGCACCTGGCCGGGCCGGATACGCACCTGCTGCTGCACTACCATCGCAGCGAGGCCGGCGCCCGCGAGACCGCCGCGGCCGTGGAGCAGCGGGGCGGCACGGCCCGGGTGCTGGCGGCGGACCTGGCCTCGCTGGAGCAGCGCGAGCGCCTGATGGACGCTGTGGCCGCCGAGGCGGGCGCGCTGCAGTTGCTGGTCAACAACGCGGGCGTGTACCCGGAGACGGCGCTGCTGGACGTGACGCCACAGCAGTGGCAGTCCGTGCTGGATGCCACGTGCAGCGCCGTGTTCCATCTCACCCAGCGCGCCGTGCCGCTGCTGCGTGCCGGAGCCCGGGAAGCCGGACGCGCGCGGGTGATCAACGTGGGCGATTCGGGTGCGGACCGCGTGACGGCCCGGCTGACCGCCACGCCCTACCACGTGGCCAAGCTGGGCGTGCACGTGCTCACGCGCAGCTTCGCCAAGGCGCTGGCGCCCGATGGCATCACGGTGAACCTGATCTCGCCGGGCTTCCTGGAAACCAGCGTGGGCGAGTCCGGCTCGCCCATCCCGGTCGGTCGGCCCGGCACCGCGCGCGATATCCTGGGCGCGCTGGACTATCTGCTCTCTCCCGCGGCGGACTATGTGAGCGGCGCCAACGTGGTCGTGTCCGGCGCCTGGAACCTGTAGCCGGCGCCCGGCTTGCCCCGCCACCCCCTGCCCGCTATGGGTGGGCGGAACTCCCCGGCCTGCGGCAATCGCGCAGTCGGTTGTTCTGCCCATCAAGGAGAGGCCCATGGACGAGAAGGAGCGCTTCGAGCGCGGATTGGAAATGCGTCGCACCGTGCTGGGCGACGCTTACGTGCAGCGGTTCAGCCCACGGCCGGACGCCTTCGACGCCGAATTCCAGGAGATGGCCACCCGCCATGCCTGGGGCGAGATCTGGCAGCGCCCGGGCCTGGACCGCCGCTCGCGCAGTCTGATCGTGATGGCCATGCTGCTGGCCCTGCACCGCGACGAGGAACTGCGGCTGCACATCCGTGCCGCCCGGGGCAATGGCGTTACGCGCAAGGAGATCAAGGAGCTGTTCCTGCAGGCGACCGTGTACCTGGGCCTGCCGGCCGGGCGGGGCGCTTTTCTGGTGGCCGCCGAGGAATTCGCAGCGATGGATGGCCAGGCGGGCGCGGACTGATCCGCCGCTCCCCCGGGCTTTCGGCTGCGTGCCGCGGCGCCACCGCTGCGGTCTGGCGGCCGCACCGTGCGCCTTGACAAGCCGGGAGGGCTTCTCTACCCTGATGAGGATGCGGGAGTAGCTCAGTTGGCTAGAGCATCAGCCTTCCAAGCTGAGGGTCGCGGGTTCGAATCCCGTTTCCCGCTCCATCTCTCGCAACACAGTACGATTGAGATCGCGGGGTAGAGCAGTCAGGTAGCTCGTTGGGCTCATAACCCAAAGGTCGCAGGTTCAAATCCTGCCCCCGCTACTAAGCAGATCAAAGACTTAGGGCCGGAGTTGCGACCCGCAGTGACTGAGGCGACGTGAGGCGAAGAGCCCGCGTCGCCTTTTGTTTTTGAGGCGGGATTCAAGAGTGGCTGCGGGGCATTAAGAAATGCGCTACGTCCAGTTTCCCGATGGAACCATCGTGCGGGCAGCCGCGCTGGGGGTACATCTGCTCCAAGGCCATCCATGTTTCAATCCACGCGCCCCGCGCGGGGCGCGACCATGAGCGCGACGCCGGGGCTGCTGAGCGCGGTGGAGTTTCAATCCACGCGCCCCGCGCGGGGCGCGACGGGCGAATTTGCCCACACCAA
>DATFMP010000098.1:0-19380 GCA_035266845.1 bacterium | reverse complement strand
CGCCGCGCCGTCAATGGCGCAGCACCGAGGGCGCCCGGTGCGGTTTCCGGGGGCGCGGCGAGACGCCAGCGCAGCGCCGGCTCGAGGCGCGCGGTCGAGCTCGCGAAGCAGAGCCGCAAGTGGCGCTCGCCGCCGCGGCCGAAGGCTCCAACAACGTAACATGTCTCGCTGCTCGCTGCTCTGATTATTCTCTGGCGGCCATCGCTGCCAATGCGCCTGCCATTGTAGAAAGGGTTCCAGTTACGCTCCAATCACGGGTTGTAAACAAGATGGAAATGTTGGCGACTATCGTGATCGCGGCAGAAATACTCGTTGTAGAGACTCGCAAATCTCGAGTTTTGCCCCGATTCTCACGCCAGCGATAAATAGGATCAGCGACCAACGGTTTTATCGTACCATGTCGTAATGATCTCCGGCCGACCCTCGCCATTTCAATTTGGCTCTCTTGATCGTCAATAATCCATAAAACTAATTTGATAACATTTTCGTGAATCCCAAGCGAAGCGAGCAAACGCTCTTCCATTCTCTTGAAATGCGCAAAGTCCATACGAGCCGTGTTTGCATGGCGCGTATTTTCATTTATTAACCCAAATCTCGCCTGAAATTGGGCCCAGTGTATTGACGCTAGCGCGCGAGTTCGGCCTCGCCGGTTTCGAGCAGACAAATAGATCTCTCGGAGTCGAGCTTGCTCTGCGGAATCCGGGTTGGTCAGGCCTTGGACAAAATAGCATGCCTCAACAAATTCCCGCTTCCCAACCAGAGCTTCGAGGCTGCGTACTAGTTCGTCAGCCTCCTTGTCCGTGAGTGCAACCATACCGGGAGGCAGATTCGAATCTGCATGCTGATCCATGTTCTCAAGCAGCAATCTGACCATTAAAAAAAGTAGCCGCTTTTCGCTTTTTGAAAAAATTGGTGTTGGGGGATAAATCGCCACTTTCATGGTCTTCCGCTACTATGGCCAGATTCTTTTATGCCCTCATCTAAGCGGTAAATCTGAAACAATTACGCGGTCGGCCGAGTCATGAACACCCGCTTGTTCAAGAAGATATTCAAATGCTTCCCTAGCTGCGGAGGGATACTGCGTCGGACCGATAATGATTCGATCGATAAGTTCGGGAATCTCGGCCCCGACGAAACCCTCTTCAGGTATGTTCCTCAATGGAATCTTGTAAATCGGTTGCGGCATTCCACCAACAATTTCAATATCCTTAATGAGATACTCAGACTTCTAAAGTCTAGGTGAATAAACGACGCGCCACTCCCTTTCTTCATGGAATCCGGGATGTTTCGAGCATAACACAGCAAATTTGAAGGCATTGAAAACATAACCCACGATTGCTTGCCGATCCTGCTTACTCAGAAAGGCAGAGTCTGATTCTATCGAGTCTGCTATTTTCCCGAGCTCGCTGCAAAATGCATCGTTAGTAAGATAGGAAACGGGACTCGTGTACGCCTTCAATGCATTGGACGGACTAAGAAAAGCTTTGTTATTCAGAACGAGCGCGACGCCTGGCGCATCTTTGTAAGTGCGCCACATTGAAAGGCGACCGAAGGTATCTTCAGCGTCGGCGTGTTCAGAGACGCATGTAATGTATGTATCAATTTGAAAATGCGGTATCCACCCGTTGAATAACTGTTCGATCTCTCCAGATATGTTTGGGAAAATACCATCTAATGCCGATTTGAATCTGTCCCCTTGGGAACTTCCGTACGCTGCTAGAAGACATTCAAGACCGTGTTGCACCTCCATGAAGTCATCCATGCATGAGGTCTTGCGCATCCATACCTGTTTGGTTCTCAAAATATTCATCGCTGCATCGGCATGTGTATAATGCACAAAGCGCGTGCCCTTTGATTTCACGTACATATGCCGTTCGAACGCGTAGGGATGAAATATTTTTGCAAGATTAATCTGATCGGATGTAGGTTCCATGCTCTCCGAATCCACGGCAATCTTAGGTTACGGGCAGGGCATATTATACACACAATATTTGCGATCGGCGGCTAGTAGCAGAAAGCTAATAGAGCTGAGGCTCAGCTACGTTGGCGTTGCTAGTGAATTTGTAAGATTTACCTACCGCAACGCCGGCTCGAGGCGGTCGAGGGCGGCGGAGAGGCGCTCGGTCGAGCTCGCAAAACAGAGTCGCAGGTGGCCCTCGCCGCCGGGGCCGAAGGCCGAGCCCGGCGCCAGGCCGACGCCGACCTCGTCGATCAGGCGCTTGGCGTAGCTCAGGCTGTCGCTCAGGCCGTCGAGCGCGAAGAAGGCGTAGAACGCGCCGCGCGGCCGTGCCAGGCGCACGCGCGGCAGGGCGGCGAGGCGCTGGAATACCAGCTCGCCGCCGCGCCGGCACCGCTCGACCACCTCGTGCACGAAGGGCTCGCCCTCCTCGATGGCGACGACCGCAGCCTCCTGCAGGAAGGGCTGCGCGCCCGAAGTGTTGAACTCGATCAGCCGGTCGAGCGTGTCCATCAGGGGCGGCGGCACCGTCAGCCAGCCCAGGCGCCAGCCGGTCATCGCCCAGGCCTTGGAGAAGCTGTTGACCACGACCAGCGGGTCGTCGGCCCCGGCGAATTCGAGGAACGAGGGCGCCGCCGCGCGCCCGGCTGCGAGGTCGTCGTAGACGAAGCGCGCGTAGACCTCGTCGGCCAGCATCCAGATGCCGCGCGCGCGGCACAGGTCGAGCACCGCGCGCTGGTCTTCCGCCGTCATGACCCAGCCGGTCGGGTTGCTCGGCGAGGCGATGAAGATCGCCCGCGTGCGCGCGTCGACCGCGTCGAACAGGCGGTCGAGGTCGAGCCGGAAGCCGCCCTCGGGAAGCAGGTCGAGCCGCACCGGCCGGTCGATGCCGCCGGCGATGCGCACCGCGGCGACGATGTTGGGCCAGATCGGCGAGACCACCACGACGTTGTCGCCGGGACCGAGGATCGCCTGCAGCACCAGCATGATGCCGTTCATGCCCGAGCTGGTCACCGCCACGCGCCGATCCGTCACTGCGCAGCCGTAGAGCCGGTTGGTGTAGTCGGCGAGCGCCGCGCAGAGCCGCGGGATGCCGAGCTTGCGGGTGTAGAAGGTCTTGCCGTCGGCGAGCGCCCGCGTCGCCGCATCGCAGATGAAGGCTGGCGTCGTCAGGTCGCCTTCGCCGACCCACAGCGGAATGAGGTTGTCGCGGCCGAAGCCGAGCTCGAAGACCTGGGCGATGCCGGAGGTCTCGAGCGCCGCGATCTCGGGCCGGAGCGGCGCGGGAAACATGGTCACGTCTGAAGTTCCGGCCGGTCGCGGTACTGCTCCAGCGCCTCGGGGTTGGCCAGCGCCTCGACGTTCTTGACCGGGCGGCCGTGGATGACGTCGCGCACGGCGAGCTCGACGATCTTGCCGCTGCGCGTGCGCGGAATGTCGGCGACCTGCACGACGCGCGCCGGCACGTGGCGCGGCGTGCAGCCCTCGCGGATGCGCGTGCGGATCGTCTTGATCAGCGCGTCGTCCAGCGCGACGCCGTCCTTGAGCCGCACGAAGAGCACCACGCGCACGTCGTTGTCCCAGTCCTGGCCGACCGCGACCGCCTCCTCGACCGCGTCGAGCTGCTCGACCTGGCGGTAGATCTCCGCCGTGCCGATGCGCACGCCGCCGGGGTTGAGCGTGGCGTCCGAACGGCCGTAGACGATCACGCCGCCGTGCTCGGTCAGCGTGACGAAGTCGCCATGGCGCCACACGCCGGGGTAGTCCTCGAAGTACGCCTTGCGGTAACGGCTGCCGTCCGCGTCACTCCAGAAGTAGATGGGCATGGAGGGAAAAGGCTCGCGGCATACCAGCTCGCCCTGCTGGCCCACCACGGCGCGGCCCTCCGCATCGAACGCCGCGATATCCATGCCCAACGCGGGACCCTGGATCTCGCCCGGGTAGACGGGCGAGAGCGGGTTGCCCAGCATGAAGCAGCCGATGATGTCCGTCCCGCCGGCGATGGAGGCGAGCTGTACGTCGCGCTTCACCGCTTCGTGCACGTAGTGGTACTGGTTCGGCTCCAGCGGGGCCCCGGTGGAAAGGATGGTGCGCAGCTTCGGCAGCGGAAAGGCGCCCTTGGGCACCAGCCCGGCCTTCTGCACGGTGGCCAGAAACTTGGGGCTCGTGCCCAGCACGGTGATGCCCGTGGACTGCGCCAGCTCGAACACGCGGTCCGGCCCGGGGTGCGCCGGGCTGCCGTCGTAGAGCACCAGCGCGCAGCCCTGCGCCAGCCCGCTCACCAGCCAGTTCCACATCATCCAGCCGCAGGTGGTGAAGTAGAACAGCACGTCCTCGCGGTGCAGGTCGGCGTGGAACTTGTGCTCCACGTGGTGCTTGAGCAGCGTGCCCCCGGCCCCGTGCACGATGCACTTGGGCGCGCCGGTGGTGCCGGAGGAGTACATGATGAACAGCGGCTGGTCGAACGGGAAGTGCGGAAAGGTCGGTGCCTCTGCAGGGGCCGTGGCCAGGAAGGCCTCCCAGTCCAGGCTGCCCGCCGGGTGCGGGGCGCTGCTGCCCACGAAGGGCACCACCACGAGCTGCCGGATGGAGGGGATCGCCTCCAGCAGGTGCGCGGCCTTGTCCAGCGAGTCGTGCACGGTGCCGTTGTAGCGGTAGCCGTCCGCGCAGAACAGCACCACCGGGTCGATCTGCCCGAAGCGATCCAGCACGCCCTGGAAGCCGAAGTCCGGCGAGGTGGACGACCAGATCGCGCCCAGCGAGGTGGCCGCCAGCATGGCCACGATGGTCTCCACCGTGTTGGGCAGGTAGCCGGCCACGCGGTCGCCCTCCTTCACGCCCAGGGCCCGCAGCGCCCCCTGGCAGCGCCCCACCAGCGCGAACAGTTCCGCATAGGTCACCGTGCGGCGCGTGCCCGCCTCGTCCTCCGCGATCAGCGCCGGGCGCTCGTCCCGGAAGCGCAGCAGGTGCTCGGCGAAGTTGAAGCGCGCGCCCGGGAACCAGACGCGGTCCGGCTCGGTGCGGTCCGCCGGCATGCCGCGGTCGGTCAGCACGGCGGTGGGCTGCGCGCTGCAGGCCACGGCGGCATCCAGCCAGGCTTCCTCCCAGAACGTCTCCAGGTGCGCCACGCTCCAGTGGTGCAGCGCGGCGTAGTCCTCGCCGGGAATGGCGTGGCGCTCGCGCAGGGCCTGGAAGAAGGCGTGCAGGTTCGAGCGCTGCACGCGCTCGGGGCTGGGGGTCCAGATGGGATCGGTCATGGCGGGCTTCCTGTGGGCTCCGGGCGGTCTGCGCCGGCCACCAGCGCGCCGGCGCGCCCATCATAGGAAGCCCGGCGGGTCACCGCAAGCGGGGCGCGGGCCGGGCGGTCACGCCCCGCCTGCCATCCGCGGCGAGGCCCTGCCTGGCGCGGCAACCGGCATTGACGCCGAAATGCCGGATGGTACGATGAAGTCCGCAAGCTGCGCACACCAGCGAGGAAGCCCCGTGAAATCCTACGTGTACCGCGTCGTCATCGAGGAGGATGAGCAGGAAGACGGCACCCGGGCGTATCACGGATTCTGCCCGGCGCTTCCTGGCTGCCACACCTGGGGACACACGCCCGAAGAGGCGTTGGCTCGCATCCAGGAAGCGGTATCCCTCTATGTGGAAGACCTGATCGCCGCGGGCGAAGCGGTGCCGGTGGGTGCCGAGATCGGTGCCACCGAGTATGCGACCCCGGCCGTTGTGGTCAATGTGTAAGCCGCCCGCGCCGCCGCGGAGCAACAGTTCCCTCCTGATGGGGTCACGGGCCTTCGCAACGAACGGTTCTGACCCACTGACCGCATGGCTCTCCCCCGGGGCGTGACAGCACGCCGGCTGATTGCGGCCCTGCACCGGGACGGCTTCGAGCTGACACGGGTGCGCGGCAGCCATCGCATTTACCGCCATGCGGATGGAAGGCGTGTGGTTGTGGTGTACCACCGCCTGAGCGACGGGTTTCCGAGAGGCACTTTGGCGGGAATGATCGCGGACATGGGCTGGTCGGATGCCGACCTGCGCGGCTTGGGGCTGCTGGAGGATTGAAGCGCGGGCGTCCAAACGTGTCGCCGCAATCCCTGTACACCGATCCCGCTCGGGGGTGTGGGGGCCCACGGCCCCCGCCTGTAGTTGCGGTTCGCCTTCCTACCGCCCCGCCAGGAACTTCTCCGCATACTTGGCGAGCACGTCCACCTCCAGGTTCAGGCGGGCGCCGAGGGGCAGGCCGGGCAGCACGATGTGCTGCTGGGTGTAGGCCACCAGCATGAAGGTGAAGCGGTCGTCCCGCACGTCGATCACGGTAAGGCTGGTGCCGTCCACGGCCACGTAGCCCTTGGGCACCAGGTAGCGCAGCAGGTCGGGCGGGGTCTCCACGGCAATGCGCAGGGAGTCGCCGTCCACCGTGCGCTCGACCAGCCGGCCCGTGCCGTCCACGTGCCCCTGCACGAAGTGCCCGCCGATGCGGCCGTTGGCCGGCAGGGCGCGCTCCAGGTTCACCGGACTGCCGGGCTGGAGGTCGCCCAGGTTGGTGCGGGCCAGCGTCTCCGGGGCCAGCCCGAAGCTCAGCGCGTCCCCTTCGTGCCGGGTGATGGTGAGGCACACGCCGTTGACGGCGATGCTGTCGCCTAGCCGGCTGTCCGAGGCGGCCAGCGGGCCGCGCACGGTGAGCTGCCAGCCGCCTTCGATCTCGGCCAGGGCCTCCACTCGGCCCATTTCCTCGACGATTCCCGTGAACATGGCGCTCGCTGTGAGGGCACGCCCGGCGGGCGCCGGGCGGGTGCATCGCGGCCAGCATAGCCCTGGCCCACGGCAGGGGCAACCGCGGCCGGGCCCACGGCGCGCGCCGCGCTTGATCTCTACGGGGCAAATGGGGGACACCGGGTAGGCCAGCTTTCACGCTATCTCCGCGGAGCGCACATGGAACGGGGCATCAACTATTGGGTCGCCAAGCGCCTGGGTCGCCATTTCTACTATGGCTGGGCGGTGGCGGGGGTGGCGCTGGTGGCCAACCTGTCCGCGTTCTCCTTCAACGCCCTGTTCGGGCTGTTCATCACGCCGCTGCAGGCCACGTTCGGCTGGGACCGGGCGGACATCGCGCGCGCCATCCCCATCGGGACGACGATGGGGGCCACCATCGCGCCGGGGCTGGGCTTCCTGATCGACCGCATCGGCACCCGCAAGCTGATGGTCGGCTTCGGCCTGGGTGCGGGCGTCTGCCTGGTCTCGCTGTCGACGGTGCGGCAGGTGTGGCAGTTCGACCTGGTGATGTCCCTGCTCTATCCGCTGGCCTGGATCGGCGTGGGACAGATGATCGGCAGCATCAACGTCAGCCGCTGGTTCGTGCGCCGCCGTGGGCGGGCCATGGGCATCGTGATGATGGGTGCCTCGCTGGGTGCCGTGCTGCTGATCCCGGTGTGCACCTTCGTGATCCAGCACTCCGGCTGGCGGCTCGCCTACGTCGTGCTGGGTGGCTTGGCCGTGCTGTTCATCTCCGTGCCGGCATTCCTGGTGCTGGTGGATCGGCCGGAGCAGCTCGGGCTGGACGACCATCCGGAACTGAAGAGCCCCGGCGGGGGACGGGGCGCCGGAGGGGCGGCCGGCGTTCCGGAGGCCATGTGGAGCCTGCGCGAGGCGATGGGCACGCGCTCGTTCTGGATGACGCTGCTGGGCCTGATGATGGGCACGCTGGCCGTGCAGGGGTACTTCGTGCACGCCGTGCCGCACATGGAGGCGCGCGGCTTCTCCCGCGTGATGGCCGGCGCCGTGTGGAGCCTGTTCTTCACCACGGGGGTGGTGGCCAAGTTCCTGTGGGGCTTCATCATCGAGCGCATCGGCGTGCGGGTGGCGCTGGTGACGCTGTTCCTGGGCGAGGCCGTGGGGCTGTACCTGCTGCTCACCGCCAGCACGCCGGCCATGCTCTTCACCTATGCCGTGGTGAACGGGCTGCTGCACGGGCCCTACCTGCAGTTGCAGGCGATGGTGTGGGCGGACTACTTCGGCCGCAATGCCCTGGGCCGCATCTATGGCGTGGCGCAGCCGGCCATTGTCGTGGCGGGCTCCATGGGCCCCTGGCTGGGCGGGCACCTGTTCGATCTGTCCGGCAACTACACCCACTTCTTCCGGCTGGGCATCGTGCTGTGCCTGTGCGCGGCGCTGCTGTTCCTGGTGACGCCCCCGCCGCGGCAGCGGACGCCTGCCGCCACTCCCGCTTCCGCCGCCTGAGGCCCGGGGGCCCATGCCGCCCGCCGCCGCCCCAGACGCAGCCATGGCCACCCGTCGCCGTCGGCGCGCCGATGCCCTACCGCCGGCCGCCGGCGAGGCGGAGCTGACCCCGGCCGCCCTGGCCGCGGTGCGCACGGCGGTGATGGACTGGTTCGCCGTTGCCCAGCGCCGCCTGCCCTGGCGGGAGGGGTACGACCCCTACGGCGTGTGGGTGGCCGAGATCATGCTGCAGCAGACCCAGGTGGAGACGGTGCGCGCGTACTACGAGCGTTGGATGGCGCGCTTTCCGGACGTGCATGCCGTGGCCGCCGCGTCGCAGGAGGCAGTGCTCAAGGCCTGGGAGGGGCTGGGCTACTACTCGCGCGCCCGCAACCTGCAGCGAGCGGCCCAGGCCATCGTGGAGCGGCACGACGGGCGGGTACCGGAGGAGCTGGAGGCGCTGCTGGCCCTGCCCGGCATCGGCCGCTACACCGCCGGGGCCATCCGCAGCATCGGCCACAACCGCCCCGCCCCGCTGGTGGATGGCAACGTGGGCCGCGTGTTGGGGCGGCTGGTGGCGCTGGACGTGCCCGCGCGCTCCACCGGCGGGCAGCGCCGCCTATGGGCCCTGGCCGATGCGCTGGTGCCGGAGCGCGGACCGCGCGACTTCAACCAGGGCCTGATGGAGCTGGGCGCGCTGGTGTGCCGGCCCACCGCGCCGCAGTGCCTGCTGTGTCCGCTGCAGCCGCACTGTGCAGCCTGCGCCCAGGGCCGCCCGGAGGCCTTTCCGCCCCCACCGGAGCGCCGCGCGCGACCCTTGCGGAGGGGAGCCATGCTGCTGCTGCGGGATGCCGCCGGGCGCCTGCTGTTGCGGCGCCGTCCCCCGACAGGCGTGTGGGGCGGCCTGTGGGAGCCGCCCTGGGTGGAGCGCCAGGTGGGCGAGAGTGCCACCGCCGCGGCGAGGCGCCTGCTGGCGGAGCTGGGCCTGCCCGAGCCGCCCCGGCTGGTGCGCGCCGGGCAGCTCAGCCACGGCCTCACGCACTTCCAGCTCGAACTGAGCTGCTTCCGTGCCCGGCTGCCCGGGTCGCCGCGGGCCTTAGGGGGCGCAGGGGGCAATGAGGCCGGGTCCGACGCCTGCTGGGCCGATGCGGCGCGCATCGCGGCGCTGCCACTGGCCCGCCTGGGACACAAGGCCCTGGAGCTCATCGGAAATGACGACGCCTGATGGGCGCCGAAGCCATTGTCCGACATGCGGGTTCTGACCCGGGAACGTCCGTTGGCGTCGCTTTTTGCTTTACATTGCACCACTATCAGGCTATTTTTGTCTTAATTGCGATCGCTGGGAATTTTGGGGTTATAGGCGGTGTGTCATAAAATGGTTCTTTTCCGTCAGAAAATTCTGTCAGAAACGGAACTCGTTGGTTTGTTTACTCGGATTGTTGTCAGAAATTGGGCACAATTGGCGTCCGAAATACCGGTAATGAATTTCTGACGGGCACGCAAAGAGAGTTCGCGTGGAACCTGCCGACATGAAATGCCACCAGGAGGGAGTGCACGGAATGAATGCGTTGAAACCATTGCGCTGGTGGGGACTGGCCGTGGCGCTGATGGTGGCGCTGGCCGGCTGCGGGGGCCCCGGCTCGGCGACGGGGGGATCGGGCGGCAATGCGGCCGGCTTCGACTTCACCCTGAGCTCCTACGCCCGCACGGGCACGACCAGCACGACGGCGTCCGCTACGCCGCAGGCCGTCTCGCTGACCAGCACCCAGCCGACAGCGGTGCAGGTGAACGGGCAACTGCTGGTGCACTCCATCGACAAGAACACGGACGAGGTCTACAACTGGGCGCTCACTGTCGACGAGCTCTCGTTCCGCATCAACACGGCCGTCACGCTCAATCTCGATTCGGGCCGCTACGACTTCTACTTCCTGCTGAATTCGGGCTCGCACTACTACGCAGGCATCGCCCAGAATCAGCTGATCCTGAACGTCGACGGACAGACCAGCAACACCATCGCCTTCACGCTGAACCCGGTGATCAGCGACCAGCCCGTGGACGTGCGCACGATCCAGCAGCTGGCGCAGTTCCGCTTCAAGTATGACTTCACCGAGATCAAGGCCTACGGCGATCCGGCGTTCAGCATCAAGGTGGATGACGGCGCCGAGAACCTGTTCAACATCAACGCCAATGCCGAGCAGCCGTTCGTGTACGTGCTGCTGCCGCAGGGCACCTACCACTTCCTGATCAAGTTCTACGACGGCTCCACGCTCAAGCTGGTGGCCGACCAGAACGTGGAAATCGGCGGCAGCGGGGGCACCACCGATCTGAATCCGCAGCCCTTGGTGACGGAGGTCTCCTATGCCTACACGCCGGGCAGCACGCCGGCCCAGGACAGCGGCAACGTGACCTTCGTCGTGCCCAACTCCATCGTGGACGAAGCCGGCGGCCTGGGTACGCTGCAGGCGTCCGCGGCCGTGGTGGGCCCGCTCACCTCCCTGGTGGAGGGTGCGCTCACGCTGGGGCCCTCGTCGGGTTCCTCGACGGCCTATGAAGGCACCCTGGCCGTGCCGGGCTTCACGTCCGGGCCGATTACATGGTCGGTGCAGTTCCGCGACACGCGCGACGGGCAGCTCTTCGCCTACTGCGCCCAGACGGTGACCATTCCCACGCCCACCGGCACGGGGACGCTCACCGGCACCTTCGCGTGCGTGCCGCAGATGATCGCCCGCGAGGTGACCACGGCGCAGCCGGTCTCGCCGCTCACCGTGAACGTGCGCGACCCCGACGGGCCCGTGCCGGGCGCGGTCGTTTCCGCCAACGACGAGCCCATCGGCATCACGTCCGGGGGCGGCCTGGTGGAGCTGCCGGGCCAGCTGCTGTCGTTCCTGCCGGGTGGCTCGTACGTCGTGAAGGCGGAGCAGGACCTGCTCGATCCGCTGGGCAGCGGCAACATCATCTCCCGCTCGGCCCAGGTGGTGGCCGGCCTCACGCCGGGACAGCCGCGCGAACTGAATCTGGACCTGGCCGGCATCCAGGCACCCCCTCCGCCCCCGCCCCCCGGGGATGACCAGCAGGGCGAGGACGGCGGCGACGGCAACACGCCGGCGCAGGACTACATCGTGGTGACCGCCCAGCGGCAGAACTCGCCGCTGCGCTTCCTGGACGGCGAGGTGGAGCTGTCCGGCTGGGCGAAGATCCGCATTCCGAGTCCGGAGGACATCTCCGTAACCCAGGGCGACGCCAACCAGTTCATGCTGCTGCTCTCCTTCGGGCGGCGCCAGCTCAAGTGCTGGTATCTGGGCGGTCAGCGCAGCGAGGAGATGGCCGGCTGGCTGGACGACTTCGTGCGCAACACCTTCAGCAACCCCGTCTGCACCAAGGGCCAGAGCGCCGGCGACACCTTCTGGGTGCGCGGGCCGGTGCACGCCCGCGTGATCGTGGCCAACCGCAGCGTGCGGCTGACCGAGGTCACGGTGCAGATCCCCGTGGTGGCCGTGGGTCAGCCGCCCGAGGGCCACGCCTACGACCAGCGCCCGAACACGTGGCACGGCCGCGGCTATTGGCACTGGTGGGGCTGGTGGCTCGGCTCCGGGGACTGGCACGGTGGCGACCATGACGACAACCCGGGCCAGGGTAGCGACCACGGGAACGGCCACAACCAAGACTGACACGCCCCTGGCCGGCTGCTGAAAGCCGGTCCGGGCACCTGAGCGGCCTGTCCTTCTCCGTGCGGGGGGACAGGCCGTTTTTGTTTGTGGCGCCCCCTTCTCATCGCTGCGCGCCCCCTTGTGTGGGGGTGGCAATGCACGTAGGCTGGCCCGCAGAAGCGGGCGGGCGCCGGATCGCCCGCCGGTCCTGATGACAGCGGATGCGGGAGAGGGTCGGCATGAAGGTGCGGCTGGGCGTGCTGTGCGGGGGTCGCAGCGGGGAGCACGAGGTCTCGCTGCAATCCGCCAACAGCATCTACCGGGCGCTGGACCGCGATCGCTTCGATCCGCTGCTGGTGGCCATCGACAAGGACGGGGAGTGGCACACCGGCACGGCGGACACGCTGCTGCTGGACGCCGGCGATCCCGAGCACATCCACCTCAATCCCGAAGCTCCCACCGTGATCCCCACCGGGCGTGGGGGGCACTGCGTGCTGCTGCAGCACGACGGCGCCCGCGCGGCCACGGAGCTGGACGCGATCCTGCCCATGATCCACGGTACGGACGGCGAGGACGGCGCCCTGCAGGGGCTGCTGCGCCTGTTCGACGTGCCGTTCGTGGGGGCGGACGTGCTGGGCTCCGCCATCGGGATGGACAAGGACGTCGCGAAGCGCCTGCTGACCCTGGCGGACTTGCCCGTGGCGCCCTACGAGACCCTGCACGACGAGGCCGCGGCGCAGGCGCGCTTCGACGAGCTGGCCGGGCGGCTGGGGCTGCCGCTCTACGTGAAGCCCGCCGTGCTGGGCTCCTCGGTGGGCGTGAGCCGCTGCGGCACGCGCGAGGAGTATGCCGCCGCCCTGCGGCTGGCCTTCGGCTACGGCGAGAAGGTGCTGGTGGAGCAGGCCATCGTGGGCCGCGAGGTGGAGGTGTCCGTGCTGGGCAGCCGCTACTCGCGGCGCTACCCGCCGGCTGCGTCACGGGTGGGGGAGATCCGGCCCCGCGACGGCTTCTATTCCTACCGCGCAAAGTACCTGGACCCCCAGGGCGCCGAGCTGATGGTGCCCGCCGACCTGCCGCCGGAAACCGAGGCGCGGGTGCAGGAGGTGGCCCTGCGCGTGTTCGACGTGCTGGAGTGCGAGGGCATGGCCCGCGTGGACTGCTTTGCGCGCGAGGGCGGCGGGGTGGTGGTCAACGAGCTGAACACCCTGCCCGGCTTCACGTCCATCAGCATGTATCCCAAGCTGTGGGAGGCCAGCGGCCTGCCCTACACCGAGCTGCTCACGCGGCTGGTGGAACTGGCGCTGGAGCGTCACGAGCGCCGCCGCGCCTACTCGCGCAACTACGACTTCGCGTAGGCCGTTTCCAACAGGCCCGCCCGCCCCGCTATTCCAGCGCGACGACGGTCTTCTTGCCCGTCTTGTGCTCCTCGATCTCCGCGAGCGTGGTGGGGCTGTGGATGTCCCGCGCGGCTTGCAGGATGCCGTCCAGGTCAAAGCCTTCCTTCGCCATCTCCTCGCGGATGCGGGCCGGCACCAGCCTGGCCGCGATGGAGAAGACCTTGACGGGGATGCGGATGGTGCGCAGCGGCGTCCCGCTGCCGGGCTCGAACTCCCGGATCGCCAGGTGCGTCACCGTGCCCGCCGGCTCGGCCGTTACGGGCGTGGATTCGTGGACATTGAGCGTCATGGCGGTCGTCCTCTCGTCGGGCAGCTTTCCCCACTCCGTCTCAAGCTGATGGTACCATGCGCGCCGCGCGGGGGGCAGGCCGGGCCGTGCGCTGGAACGGTCAGGCGCGGCGGCGCCGTGCAGGCGGGTCTGTCGCCCGGCGTGCGGCGTCGGTAGACTGGATGGCAGACCAACGATTCCGCCACCCCTGCCCGGAGGGCACGCCATGGCTCCCAGCCGCCATCCGCACATCGTCAACGTGAACGACCTGGAGTGGATCGTGACCGAGCACGGCCGATTCGGCGCGGAGCGCAAGGCCTTCACCGCGCCCGCCGGGGGCCGGCAGCTCGGGTTCAGCCTGTACCGCGTGCCGCCGGGCAAGTCGGCCTTTCCCGCGCACCTGCACCACGCCAACGAGGAGGCGATCTACGTGCTGAGCGGCAGCGGCACCCTGCGCCTGGGCGAGCAGCGGCACCCGGTGGGGCCGGGCGACTACATTGCTCTGCCCGCGGGTCCGCCGGCGCACCAGCTCCTCAACACGGGCGTCGCGCCGCTGGAATACCTGTGCGTTTCCACAATGATCCACCCGGAGGTCTCCGAGTACCCGGACTCGGGCAAGTTCGGCGTCATGACCGACTCCGCGCCGGGCGGCGACAAAGCACAGCGCCGCCTGAGCGGGTTTTACAAAACCGCGGACGCGGTGGACTATTACGAAGGGGAAGACGATTAGAAGGACAGTAAAAAACAACGGCTGCGGGGGAACAAGTCCCCCCGCGCCCCCCTGATGAATTGGCACGGCTGCAGTGCAGCCACGCCAATGCTTGATCTGAAAGGGGTGCAGGGGGCTGTGCTCCCTGCCGGGGGCTCGGGGGGCGGAGCCCCCCGAAAGTCGCGACTCGTTTCTTCACATGCCTTTTAGGCGCACCGCGCTACGCACAACCGCCCGGCGAGACGGCAAGATGAGCGACGATCACAAATTCGGCTTCAACACGCTGGCGCTGCACGCGGGGCAGCGGCCCGACCCCACCACGGGCGCGCGGGCCGTGCCCATCTACCAGAGCAGCAGCTTCGTCTTCGACGACACGGAGGATGCCGCCGCCCTGTTCGCGCTGCAGAAGTTCGGCAACATCTACTCGCGCATCATGAACCCCACCAACGCGGTGCTGGAGGAGCGCATCGCGACGCTGGAGGGGGGCATCGGCGGGCTGGCGCTGGCCTCCGGGCAGGCCGCCCAGGCCATGGCCATCCTGTCCCTGTGCGAGGCGGGGGACGAGATCGTCTCCGCGGCCACGCTCTACGGCGGCACGTACACGCAGATGGACATCACGTTCCGCAAGATGGGCATCAACACGGTGTTCGTGGATCCGGACGACCCGGAAAACTACCGCAAGGCCATCACGCCCAAGACCAAGCTGCTCTATGGCGAGACACTGGGCAATCCGCGCATCAACGTGCTGGACATCGAGGCGGTGGCGAAGATCGCGCACGACCACGGCGTGCCGCTGATGATCGACAATACCTTCGCCACGCCCTACCTGTGCCGCCCCATCGATTGGGGCGCGGACATCATCACGCACAGCGCCACCAAGTTCATCGGCGGCCACGGCACGTCCATCGGCGGGCTGATCGTGGATTCGGGCAACTTCGCCTGGGACAACGGCAAGTTCCCCGGGCTTACCGAGCCCTCGCCCGGCTACCACGGCATGCGCTACTACGAGACCTTCGGCGACTTCGCCTACATCATGAAGGTGCGCGTGGAGCAGTTGCGCGATCTGGGCCCCGCCATGAGCCCGTTCAACGCGTTCCTGTTCCTGCAGGGACTGGAGACGCTGCCCGTGCGCATGGAGCGCCACGTGGCCAACGCGCGCACGGTGGCGCAGTTCCTGGCCGATCATTCCGCCGTGGCCTGGGTGAACTACCCTGCGCTGCCGGACAGCCCCTACAAGGCGCTGGCGGACAAATATGTGCCCAAGGGCCCCGGCGCCATCTTCACCTTCGGCGTCAAGGGCGGTTACGAGGCTGGGCGGCGCTTCATCAACTCGCTGCGCCTGTTCAGCCACCTGGCCAACGTGGGCGATGCCAAGAGCCTGGCCATCCACCCCGCCTCCACCACGCACCAGCAGCTCAGCGAGGAGGACATGATCGCAGGCGGCATCACCCAGGACATGATCCGCCTGTCCATCGGGCTGGAGGACGCGGAAGACCTGCTGTGGGACCTGGAGCAGGCCCTGTACGCCAGCCAGCAGAAGGCCACGGTGGCGGCGCCGGCGGCGGACTGACCACGCGAGCGGAGGCCCATGGGCGAGGATCGGCACCCGACGGCTGGTGAGGAGCCGCGCGAGGGGCGCCCCTTGCGCGTGCTGCGTCGCGTGCGCCGGGTCTTCCAGGTGGGGTTTCTGGGCGCGTTCGTGCTGCTGCTGGGTTGGATGATCGTGGGCTCGCTGCTCTACGAGCCGCGCCAGCCGTCGCCCGACCGCCTGCTGCGCGTCGAGGGGACCCTCGCAAGCCGGGAGCACCGGCACGAGCGCATCTACCAGAACCTGCCTTCGCAGTACCGGGATGCCTACGAGATTCGCCTGGTGGGCAACCCCGAGCGCTACCGCATCCGCCACGGGCAGTTTCCGCACTTCCGCAGGGAGGCCTTCGAGCGCGACGTGGCGCTGGCCCAGCCCATAGTGTTACGGGTGGGACCCGAGGCGCACACCGAGCCTGCCCGGCCCGGCTCCGGGCAGAGCGGGGTGAGCTTCCTGCCCGTTTACGGTGTGGAAGCCGGGGGCACGACGTACCTGAAGCCCGAGCCCATGCGGCAGGGGCACCTGACCATGCCGGCGGACGCCAGCCGCTTCACGCGCGCCTCGGTGGCGGTGGCGCTGGCCCTGCTGTTTGGCGTAGGCCTGTACCAGGAGCACCGCCGGCGCCGCAAGCGGGCCGCCCGGGGCGAGGCGGGGTCGCGGTCCGGCTGGCGCCGCCGCTAGGCCGTGGTACTGAAAAGCATTTCGAGCATGGGGGCGTTGCCCCCATACCCCCACCAGGGAGCAAGCCCCCTGGACCCCATTCGTGTAGGGGGTGCAGGGGCCCGCGGCCCCTGCCGGAGGGAGGGAGGCAGCGACTCCCTCCTCCGTTTGCCCGAACGCCAGAGCTTGGCGTCGCCGCTGACGCGGGCCGTTGCAGGAAACAGCTTACCTGAGTGAAATGGGGGGCTATCCGAGGGAGTTCAGAGGAACCAGCCATGACCGACCCAGCCGCAACCACCACGCACCGTCCGGGCACGGGGCAGTTTCCCGGGCAGAACCTGGGGATGATCCTGAGCATCCTGCAGCGCTATCGCCGCATCGCCATCGTGGGGTTGTCCGCCAATCCCAACCGCCCCAGCTACTTTGCGGCGACGTACCTGAAGGACTACCACTACGAGATCTTCCCGGTGAATCCGGCCTACGCGGGGCAGGAAATCCTGGGCCGCAAGGTGTATGCGAGCCTGGCCGAGGTGCCGCAGCCGCTGGAGGTGGTGGATATCTTCCGCAAGCCGGAGGACGTGCCGCCCGTTGTGGACGAGGCCATCCGCCTGGGCGCCAAGGTGATCTGGATGCAGCTCGCCGTGATCCACCAAGAGGCGCGCCAAAAGGCCCTGGACGCCGGCCTGGAGGTGGTGATGGACCGCTGCATGAAGATCGAGCACGCCCGCTTCCACGGGGGCTTGAATTTCGCTGGCATCCGCACGAACCTGATCACCGCCCGCAAGCCGCGCATGCACTTGGTGCCGTAGGGCACGGCACCGCGCGATGGGCGGGCTCCGCAGGAAGGTGGACACAGACTGACGGGTGCTACCGGTCCGCGTTGCTGAGGAGCGCCCGCAGGGCGCGTCTCGAAGTGCGCGGAACGCACGAGCACCCAAGCCCTCATTGCGCCGGAGCCGCATGACCGTGGAGCCCGCCCAACCCGCCGACGCACCCGCGCAGTCCCCGGCCGTCCGCGAGCCCGCGGACGGGGCGGCGCGGCAGACCGAGCCACCGGGTCACGGCACGCGCCGGCCACTGGTGTTGGCGGCGATGATGCTGGCCATGTTCATGGCGGCCGTTGAGGCCACCATCGTGGCCACGGCGCTGCCGACCATCGTGGCGGACCTGGGCGGCTTCCAGTGGTTCAGCTGGGTCTTCGCGATCTACCTGCTCACCACGGCCGTGACCATCCCGGTCTACGGCAAGCTCTCGGACATGTACGGGCGCAAGCCCGTGTTCTACTTCGGGGCCACCCTGTTCCTGGTGGGCTCCGTGCTGTGCGGCTTTTCCACCAGCATGAGCCAGCTCATCGCCTTCCGGGCCCTGCAGGGGCTGGGGGCGGGCGCGATCCAGCCCCTGGCGCTCACGGTGATCGGCGACATCTATCCGGGGCCGGAGCGAGCCAAGGTGCAGGGCTACATCTCCAGCGTGTGGGGCTTCTCCTCGGTGATCGGCCCGGCGCTGGGGGCGTTTTTCGTGGAGCGCCTGCACTGGTCGCTGGTGTTCTGGGTCAACGTGCCGGTGGGCATCGTGGCCATGGGCATGCTGGGCGCCTTCCTCACCGAGCGCGTGGAGCACCGCGAGCACCGCGTGGACTACCTGGGTTCCGCGCTGATGATGGCGGGCACGGGCCTGCTGATGCTGGTGCTGATCCAGGCCAGCCAGCTATCGCCGGCCGCGTTCGTGGGGCTGCTGGTGCTCACCGTGGCGCTGGCGGCGGCCTTCCTGCGCACGGAACAGCGGGCGGCCGAGCCCATGATGCCGTTGGAGCTGTGGCGCTACCGCATCATCGCGCTGGGCAACGTGGGCGGGCTCATGGCCGGGGCGCTGATGATGGGCGTCACCACCTTTCTGCCCAGCTACGTGCAGGGAGTGATGGGGCGCAGCCCGGCCGTCGCGGGCTTCACGCTGGCCGCCATGTCCATCGGCTGGCCGCTGGCCAGCACGGTGGGGGGCCGCCTGATGGTGCGCACCTCCTATCGCTTCACGGCCCTGCTGGGCGGGCTGGGCCTGCTCAGCGGCAGCGGCGTGCTGATGCTGCTGGGGCCCGGGCGGGGACCGCTCTGGGCCGCGGCGGGGGCCTTCCTGGTGGGCACGGGCATGGGATTCTCCAACACGTCCTACCTGGTTTCCATCCAGACCTCGGTGGACTGGCAGCGGCGCGGTGTGGCAACGTCCTCCAACCTGTTCATGCGCATCGTCGGGCAGGCCCTGGGCGCCGCGGGCCTGGGTGCGGTGCTGAACCTGGGGCTGCACGCCCGCGTGCCGGGGGAGGCAGACGTGATCAATCAGCTCATGGAGCACGGCGCGCGGCAGGCGCTGGCCCCGCAGCGGCTGTTGGACCTGGGGGCGGCCATGGACGCCTCCCTGCACAACGTGTACGTGATCTGCGGCGTGCTGGCGGTGGGCGTGCTGCTGCTGGCCACCCTGTTCCCACGCGGCCTCAACCCCACCCAGCCGCACTAGCGTCAGTCCTGAACGGCGGCTGCCGAGGGGGCGGCCCCCTCGCAACCAAACCTGAAGGCGGGCTGTGGGAAGACGGGCCGGCCCTCGCACCAAAGGCGACACGCGTGAACAAGAGCCTGCTCATCCTGGGAGTCATCGCCGTGCTGGCCACGGCTGCGGCCTGGCACAAGAGTCCGGCCCTGGCCTGGGAGGGGGCCGTGAGTGGGGCCCGCACCTTCCTGTCCGTGCTGCCGGCGATGCTGATCGGCTTCCTGCTGGGCGGCATGGTGCTGGTGCTGCTGCCGCCGCACCTGGTGGCCGCCTATGCGGGGGCGGAATCGGGTCTGACGGGGCTGGTGATCGCGACTGTGGGCGGGGCCTTCACCCCGGGCGGGCCGTTCGTGGCGTTTCCGCTGGTGGCGTCCCTGTGGAAGGCGGGCACGGGCATTGGCCC
>DATFMP010000097.1:0-149312 GCA_035266845.1 bacterium | reverse complement strand
TGTAAGATAAACGTCCGATCGCATCGGTTCAGTTGTCGCCGATCGGGCGCGATGCTACGCCATTTGGGCCTTTGCAGCCTTGACGGCCGAGTATGGAGGGCCTATTGACTGAGATGCACTCTCACTTGAACCGGAGCGCCCGATGCCCGGCTTGCGTCGCGCTGGAGTGGTGGCCTGGGTGGCCGTGCCGGTCCTGCTGGCCGCGTGCGTGCAGGGCGGGGCAGAGCGCCGCGTGGGGCCCGAGGAGCATGCGCTCGCGGCCCAAGGCGCGTACTACGTGACGACGCAGGGCCGGCCGGATGCGCTGCAGCCGTTCCTGCTGCTCGTGCCATCGCAGCCGAAGGCCGTGGCGGTGCTGTTCGCCGGGGGCCAGGGCCAGATCGGGCTGTTGCCGGACGGCCACATCCGAAACGGCGACAACTTCCTCGTGCGCAGCCGCGAGCGCTTTCTGGCGCAGGGGCTGGCCGTGGCCGTGATCGCCCCGCCCACCGACCATCCCTCGCTGGACCGCTTCCGCAGCACCGAGGCGCACACGGCGGACATCGCCGGGGTCATCGCCTACCTGCGTGGACGGCTGCACGTGCCTGTGTGGCTTGTCGGCACGAGTCGGGGTACAATCTCCGTCGCTTATGCAGCCTCGCGGCTGGCACCACCGGCCGGGCCGGACGGCATCGTGCTTTCGTCCACGGTCACGGTGCTCTCGCGGGGCGCATCGGCGGATGGCGCGGACCTGGCCGCGATCCGGGTGCCGACGCTGCTGGTGCAACACCGGCTGGACGCGTGCCGCGTGACGCCCTTCGGCGGAGCCGAGGCCCTGCTGAAGCGCTTGGTGAACGCGCCCGCGCACGAGTTGATCGCCATCGAAGGCGGGGGGCCGCCACGTGGGCCGGCCTGTCAGGCATTCAACTACCACGGATTCATCGGACGTGAAGCCGCCACCGTGCGGGTCATGACCGACTGGATCAAGGTCCATCCACCCGTGCGGAGCTGACCGCTCCGGGTTCGGGGCCCATACGGCAAGCGGGCGCAACCGGCAAAAAGGGGCGATTCCATGGAAGACCCGGTCTGGACGAACGAATACCAGCAGTTCCTGCAGCAGTGCGTGGAGTCGGGCCACCTGGACAAGCGCGAGCCCAACCAGGAGCACCGCCTGCACCCCCGCTTCCGGCTCTGGTCCAACATTGTGTGGACCACGGGCGACTTCCAGTTCGCCATCGTGGACCTGTCCGTCTCCGGCATCGCCTTCGATGCCAACCGCGCCTTCGAGCCGGACCGCGAAATCGTCGTGCGCCTGAGCGACCTGATCTCCGTTCGGGCCCGCGTCATCGGCTGCAATGAGCTGGATACCACGCCCATGTTCTTCACCGGGCGCTACCGCGTGCGTTGCCACTTCGAGGATTCGGTGGAGGGCCTGCGCTTCCTGGTGATGGTCAAGGACATGAAGCAACTGCGCATTGAGACCTAGATTCCACACGGCTGCCTGCCGAGTCGCCCCATACAGCCGGGCGATGTCATTCCGAGCGCAGCGAGAAATCTGTTGTGACGGAGCGCAAGCAGATTCTTCGCCCCGCCAGACGGGCCTCAGAATGACACCCGTGGCCGCACGCCGGCTCGCCTGAATTCCGACCAGGGACTAACCCTTCCGCTCGTGGAGCCGCATGCGGATCAGCTCCAGGTGCTCGCGGCCCCAGAACAGTTCCCCGTCCAGCACGAAGGTGGGCACGCCGAAGACGCCCTGCGCCTCGGCCTCGACGCGGATGCGGTCGTGCTCCGCGCGGCCGTCGCCGGCCAGCCAGTCCCGCAGGCCGGCCACGTCCGCGCCGGCCTCCCGGGCCACGGCCTCGATCACCGCCGGGTCTTCGATGTCCAGCTCGCGCTTCCAGAAGCGCTCGAACACCAAGTCGTGGTAGCGCCGCAGCGGGGCCTCGCCCTGGCGCTTCACCCACAGCATCCCCGTGTTCGCGCATGCGGAGTCCCAGATCTTGCGCGGCCCGCGGATCACCAGCCCGCGCAGGGTGGCGTAGCGCCGCGCGTCCATGTAGCTGTAGCGCACCCGCCGCCACTGGTGCGGGGTGCGGTGCTCCTCCTCCACCTCGCCTTGTGGCCCCAGCGTGGCGCTGCCCAGATAGTCGGGAATGTTGAGCGTGTATGGCAGCCAGTCCAGGGCCGCGCCTTCCGCCTCGGCCAGCTCGTACACCAGGTCCTTCGCCAGGAAGGCGTAGGGCGATTTATAGTCGATGTAGACCGTGATCTGGCGTGTCATGGCGCCGATTGCACACGCCCGCGCCGCGCCTGTCAACCACCCAGGCATGAATTGCGCTACAGAACACCTATTGATAGTATTTCCATCAGCCTGCCCGATCGGGGGATCGTGGAAGCCAGGCTCAGGATGGCGCGCACGATAGGGGTGTGTTGGGGGGCCTGCCGTCCGTGCCGCGCCCTTGAACCGCGACCCTTCGGGGCAGGTGCTGCGCAGCGAAGCCGGTTCACCCGAGCAAAAGGAGGGACCCCATGAAGGCTGCAGTGTTCACTGCCGCGGTCATCGGCATCCTGCTCGTCGTGGCGGGATTCCTCACGTACTACGCGCCGTAGGGCGGTTCACCGCGAAGGACGGCAAGCCACCGCAAGGTGGCGGCGACGGGAGGCGAGGCGCGCGGAGGCGGCTCCCTCCCGTTTCTTCGTTCGTGCGCGCGACTACCAAAGTTCCGCGGGCATGGGCAGACCCTCGAACAGCTCCGGCCCCACGGGGCTCACCGGCAGCGAGCCGTCGCGCTCCAGCAGGTCGTAGATCTGGCGCAGGTGCTGGCCCGCGTGCCAGGTGGTGCGTTCCAGCAGCAGGTGCGTGCCCTGCTCGCCGTAGTAGGTGCTGGCGATGCGCGCAAACACCTCGTCCGGCGCCTGGGCGAACCACGCCGCCAGCCGGTCGCGTACCTGCTGGCCGTAGACGGCCAGCGCCTCGCCCGTGCGGAGCGATTCCGGAGCGTCCTCCACCAGCCAGAGCTGCTCCAGGTGGCCCTGCTCCATGGTGTCCACGAAGGCCGCGCTGAGCCGGAACACGTGGTAGGCAAGTTGCCCCAGCGTGCGGTCGCGCTCCGGGTGCTTCAGCGCCAGTTGGGCGGGCGTGAGCCGCTTCACCAGGTGCTGGGCGTAGTAGAGGATGTTGTCCTGCACCTCGGCCAGCTCCCGCGGGCTGAGCGCGGGGGTATCGTCGAAGGGCACGCCCACCAGCCGGGCCAGCGCGCCGGGGTTCCAGCCGTGCACGAAGCGCCCGTCCACAATGGTGGCGGGCACGCGGGGGATGCCCAGCGCCGTCAGCTCGGCCTGGGCCGCCGGGTTGCCGTGCACGTTGACCGGCTCGAAGTCCACTCCCCATTGCGAAAGCAACTCTTTCGTCTTGGAGCAGGAGCTTCAGCCGGGTTGGTAGTACACCTTGGGCTTCATCGGGGGCCTTTCGGGAATGGGAATCGGTGCGGCGACCGGCGCCGCGGCGCTTTCCCCCGGTCCTCGCACGATCCACGGCAGCTGGCAAGGCGGGGCACTGCGCCAGCACCGAGCAGCGGCCCACGCGGAGCCCAGCATAGCCAAGCCCCGCGCAATCGTACTAGAATACCGCGCGACGCCACCCGCACCGCGGCCGCACGCCGCTTCACCCCGCAGGAGATGCTCCATGCCCAGCGCCGCCGAGGCGATGACCGAGTCGGAATTCCGGCAATTGGCCAAGGCCGTCTACGACCGCATCGAGGCTCAGTTCGATGAGGTGGACCCCGACGACGTGGAGTGCGAGGTGGCGCAGGGCGCGCTGACGCTGACCCTGGCCGATGGCGCCCGTTGGGTGCTCAGCCAGCAGCCGCCCGTGCGGCAGCTCTGGCTGGCCGTGGCCTCCAAGGGCCGCGCCTATCACTTCGACTACGAGCCCGGCAGCGGCCGCTGGCTGGACGACAAGGGCGAGGGTGTGGAACTGTTGGCCTGCCTGGAATCCCTGCTGGCCGAGGTGGCGCACCTGCAGGTGAAGTTCTAGCGTCGCCCCTCCCTCCGAAGCCTACGAGAGCCCATGATCCGTGTTGCCCTGCTGGACGACTACCAGAATGTGGCGCTGGACTGCGCCGAGTGGGAGCGGCTGCCCGAGGGCGTGGCCGTGGAGCACTTCACCGAGCCCATGGCCGACGTGGACGTGCTGGCCAAGGCCCTGGCGCCCTACCAGCTCGTGATGGCGCTACGGGAACGCACGCTGTTCTCTCGCGAGCTGCTGGAGCGCCTGCCGGAGCTGCGGCTGCTGGCCACGGCCGGCATGCGCAACGCCGCCATCGATATGGACGCCGCCACGGAGCTGGGCATCCTGGTGTGCGGCACAGAGGGCAGCGGCGTCTCCACCATGGAGCTGACCTGGGCACTGATCCTGGCCGCCATGCGCCACGTCCCGGTGGAGCACGGCAACATGCGCGCGGGCCGCTGGCAGGAGACTGTGGGCGTGGGCCTGGCCGGCAAGACCCTGGGACTGGTGGGGCTGGGCCGCATCGGCGCCATGATGGTGCCCGTGGCCAAGGCCTTCGGCATGCGCACCATCGCCTGGAGCCAGAACCTGACCGCCGAGGCCGCCGCGCAGGCCGGCTCCGAGCGCGTGGAGAAGGACGCTCTGCTGGCCGCGGCGGACGTGGTCTCGATTCACCTCAAGCTGAGCGAGCGCTCCCGCGGCCTGCTGGGCCGCCGCGAGCTGGGCCTGATGAAGCGCACGGCTTGGCTGGTCAACACCTCCCGCGGACCCATCGTGGACGAGGCGGCGCTGATCGAGGCGCTGGAGCGTGGCACCATCGCCGGGGCGGGGCTGGACGTGTATGCCGTGGAGCCGCTGCCCGCGCGGCATCCCCTGCGCGAGTTGGAAAACGTCGTGCTGCTGCCGCACATCGGCTACGTCACGGAGGAGGTCTACGCGGCCTTCTACGGCGAGACGCTGGAGAACGTCCAGGCCTTCCTGGCGGGCCAGCCCACCCGCGTGCTGAACCCGGATGTGCTGGGCCGCCTGCGTCCGCCGCCCGCCGCCTGAGCTCCCGCTCCACCGCCGCCATGGGTATCCCCTTCCGCATCGGCACAGGTGCAGGCTTTTCCGCGGACCGGCTGGACCCCGCCGTGGACCTGGTGCAGCGCGGCGAGCTGGACTGCCTCGTGTTCGAATGCGTGGGGGAGCGCACGCTGGCCTTCGGTCACCGCGACCGCATGCGCGACCCCGCCGCGGGCTACAACAAGCTGCTGGCGCCACGCTTCCGCGCCATCCTGCCGCTGGCACGCGAGCACGGCACGCGGGTGATTACCAACATGGGCGCGGCCAACCCCCGCGCCGCCGCGGAGCGCACCGTGGCCCTGGCGCGCGAGCTGGGCCTGCGCGGCCTGCGCGTGGCCTGCGTGGAAGGTGACGACGTGACGGCGCGCATCGGCCCCGAGACCGCCCTGCCTGAGCTGGGGCGCACCGTGGGCGAGGTCAGCGCGGCGGGGCAGCCCCTGGTGGGCGCCAATGCGTACATCGGTGCGGACGCGCTGCTGCCCGCCCTGGAGGCCGGCGCGGACGTGATTGTGGCCGGGCGCGTGGCCGATCCCTCGCTATTCCTGGCGCCCATGCGCCATGCCTTCGGCTGGGGCGGCGCGGACTGGGCCCGGCTGGGCGCGGGCACGGCCGTGGGACACCTGCTGGAGTGCGCGGCGCAGGTCACCGGCGGCTACTTCGCCGATCCGGGCGTGAAGCCCGTGGAGAACCTCGCCTACGTGGGCTTCCCCATTGCAGAGGTGGCCGCGGACGGCAGCGCGGTGATCACCAAGCTGCCCCAGACCGGCGGCTGCGTGACCCTCCGCACGGTGAAGGAGCAACTGCTCTACGAGATTCACGACCCCGCCCGCTACTTCACGCCGGATGTGGTGGCGGACTTCTCCACAGCGCGGCTGGCGGAGGCCGGGGCCGACCGCGTGGCCGTGAGCGGCGCCGTGGGCCGCGCGCGCCCCGACCAGCTCAAGGTCACCGTGGCCTTCGACGGCGGGGTGCTGGCCGAGGCGGAGGTGGGCTATGCCGGCCCGGGGGCCAAGGGCCGTGCCCGCCTGGCCGGGGAGATCGTCGCGGAGCGCATGGCCCACGTGCACGGCTTCGGCGGCGAGCTGCGCATCGACCTGATCGGCGTGGGTGCCCTGCACGGCAGCGCCGTGGAGCGCCCGGCCGAGACCCAGGACGTGCGTGTGCGCGCGGCCCTGCGTACATCCGATCGCGAGCTGGCCGAGGCCCTGCTGTGGGAGGTGGAATCCCTGCTGTGTTGCGGCCCGGCGGGCGGCGGGGGCTTCCGGGGTCACGTCACGCCCAGCGTCGTGACACACTCGGCCTTCCTGTCCCGGGATCAGGTCACCACCCGCGTGGAGGTGCTGGAGGCATGAGCGCGTCCACCGGCCCCGACCCGGCGGCAGCCGCCCGCCGCCGTGTGCCCCTGCGCGAGATCGCCCACGCGCGGGCGGGGGACAAGGGCAACATCTCCTCCGTGGCCGTGTTCGCCTTCGAACCGCGGCACTACGCCGCGCTCAAGGCGCAGCTCACGCCCGAACGCCTGCGCGCGGAGTTCGGCGGGGTGCTGCGCGGCACCATCACGCGCTACGAGCTGGACGGCCTGCACGGCCTGAACTTCGTGATGACCGAGGCCTTGGAGGGCGGCGTGAACAGCTCGCTGAACCTGGACTCCCACGGCAAGTCCTGGAGCTTCCTGCTGCTGGGGCTGGAGGTGGAGGTGGAGCCGTAGCGCGGTCCGTGCTAGGGAAGGCGCAGAGTAAGATTGCTTGACGCCCATCAAGGTCCGGAGACCGCACATGAACCTCACGCGCTTGGATCACGTCAACATGCGCACCAGCCACCTCCCGGAAATGGTGCGGTTCTACGAGGAAGTGCTGGGGCTGCACACCGGCTGGCGGCCCGGCTTCTCCTTCGGCGGGGCCTGGCTCTATACCGGCGAGCAGGCCACCGTGCACCTGGTGGAGGTGGCCGAGCAGCCGGAGGTCAACCAGCCGCAGCTCGAGCACTTCTGCTTCCGGGCCCAAGGGCTGCGGGATTTCGTAACGCTGCTCACCGAGCGCGACATCCAGCACCGGCTGGTGACCGTGCCGGACAATCACAATACCCAGGTCTTCCTGCGCGATCCCGACGGCAACCACATCGAAATCCAGTTCGACGCCGGCGAGCGGCTGGAGTAGCGCCGCGCCCCGATGTCCCTCGAACTGACGCTGATCGGCGCGGTGGTCGTGGCCGCGCTGCTGATCGGCGCGTACACGCTGCGCACCGGCATCGCGCCCATGCCCACGCTACCCGCCGCGCGGCGCACGCTGCTTGAGGCGCTGCCGGCGAGCGTGCCGGGCACGGTGCACGAGCTGGGCGCGGGTTGGGGCGGCTTGGCCCTGCGACTGGCGCGGCGCTATCCGGACGCGCCCGTGGCGGCGTGGGAGCTGTCGCCGCTGCCCTGGGCCGTGTGCGCGCTGCGGGCGCGGCTGGCCGGGCTGAGACACCTCGCCGTGCGACGGGCGGACTTCCTGAGTGCGGATCTGGGCGATGCAGGGCTGGTGGTCTGCTACCTGGCGCCGGCCATCATGGCTCGCCTGGGGCCACGCTTGGAGGCCACGCTGCCCCCCGGCGCCGTGGTGGTGAGTAGCACCTTCGCCGTGCCGGGCTGGCAGCCCGCCGCCGTTCACCGCGCGGCGGACCTCCACCGCAGTCCAATCTACGTCTACCAGTGGCCAGCGGCGCGGGGTACGGACACCAGCGTATAAGCGGCCGGACCGATGCTAGCGCGCGGGCGCCGCGATGGGGGCGGCGGGAGCGTCCGCGGCGGGCAGCGGCACCTGCACACACCAGCCGTGGGGATCGGGTAGGCGCCCGGTCTGGATGCCCGTGAGCCGATCGTACAGCGAGCGGGTGAGCGGTCCCGGCGACTGCTTCAGCTCCAGCGTCTCGCCGCGGTAGCTGAGCCGCGCTACGGGCGAGACCACGGCCGCGGTGCCCGCGCCGAAGATCTCCTCCATGCTGCCGTCGCGGATGGCGTCCATCACCTCGTCGATGGCAATACGGCGCTCCTCCACGGTCAGGCCCTGCTCACGCATCAGCGTGATCAGGCTGTCGCGCGTCACGCCGGGCAGGATCGAGCCGCCCAGCGGGGGCGTGATCACGGCCCCGCTGCGCTTGAAGAAGATGTTCATCGCGCCCACCTCCTCCACGTAGCGGTGCTCGTTGCTGTCCAGCCACAGCACCTGGTCGAAGCCCTCGCTGCGGGCCTGCTCCGTGGCGAACATGCTGGCCGCGTAGTTGGCGCCGGTCTTGGCATAGCCCAGGCCCCCGATTGAGGCGGCGCGGGTGTAGGCGTCCTCAGCCTTCAGCGAGACGCCCTTGGAGGTGGGGTCGAAGTACGCGCCCACCGGCGCAGTGATGATCATGAAGCGGAAGGCCTTGTCCGGCCGCACGTCCAGGTGCACCTCCGTGCCGATCATGAGCGGCCGCACGTAGAGCGACTGCCCGTCCTTGGGCGGCAGCCACGCATGATCCAGCGCCACCAGTTGCCGCACCGCCTCGGCGAACAGCGCCTCGTCCACCTCCGGCATGCACAGCCGACGGCAGGAGGACTGCAGGCGCCGGGCGTTGGCATCCGGCCGGAACACTCGCGCGATGCCGTCCGCGCCACGGTAGGCCTTGAAGCCGTCGAAGACCGTCTGCCCATAGTGCATCATGGCCGAGCCGGGCTCCAGCGCGATGGGGCCATAGGGCTCGATGCGCGGGTGCTGCCAGCGGCCGTCCGCGTAGTCCATCGCGAACATGTGATCGGAGAAGATGTAGCCGAAGCGCAGGTTGTCGAAGTCCACCTCGCCGATGCGGCTGCGTTGGACACGGGTGATCGGTAAGTCGGAGAGCATTGCTCGCCCTGCACGGGGTCAACGGAGAATGGCGCGGGGCAACGCCGCCGCGTGCGGCGAGGCAGCGCGCCGCCCGGTGCGGCGGAGCGCGATGGCGCCCGCGGCAGCCTGGAGATCGTGCGTTATTCTTGTCAATGCCACCCCGGCTGTCAAAGGAAAAGCCGAGCCGGGGCCACGGGGACGGGTGGAGTTACAACGGGATGATGATGTAGTTGCGGAGCAGCAGTTGCTGATCGTTGTCCAGGTCGTTGGCTTGCAGTATCTTCGCCGGCTTGCCGCGGTAGCGCGCCGCCAGATCCTCGACCGTGTCGCTGAAGTGCACGCGGTGCAGCACCCAGTCGCGCGGCCAGTGCGTCACGCCGGCCAGCTTGGCGGGCAGCGTGTAGCGGGCTCCGCGAGGCACGCGCAGCAGGTAGGGCTGGTCGCCGGGCGGCACGGTGCCCCGAATCAGCGCCGGGTTGAGGTCCTCCAGCACCTTCTCCGGGATGCCGCTCTCGTCCGCCAGTTCCTCCAACGAAAGGCCGGGCGAGACCTTGATGTGGTCGAAGGCCATCTGCGGCTGGTAGCGGATCGAGGTGATCCCGAATGCCCCCGGATTCTTGGCGATCATCACCGTCGCCAGGAACGTCGGCACGTAGTTCTCGGTCTCCTCGGGCAGGTCCAGCGCCCAGAAGTTGGTGGGCAGGCCCGCCTTGCGGTTCACGCGGATGGCCCACTTCACCGTGCCCGCGCCCGCATTGTAGGCCGCCAGCGCCAGCTCCCAGTCGTGGAAGGTGGCATGGAGGTGCTTCAGCAGGCGGGCTGCGGCCCGGGCGCTGTAGATGGGGTCCAGCCGTTTGTCCGACCAGTCGTTGTGGTGCAGGTCATAGCGCCGGCCGGTCTCCTCGATGAACTGCCAGATGCCCACCGCCTTGGCCGGAGAAACCGCCTTTTCCACGAACCCACTCTCGATGAGGGGCAGGTAGGCCAGTTCTTCGGGCAGACCTTCCTCGCGGAAGATCTGCTGGTAGGGCTCCATGTACTTGGTGGAGCGGGCCAAGCCGTCCACGATGCGGCGCCGGGCGGAGCCCAGGAAGTAGTTGATGTTCTTGTTGACGCGGTTGATCGCTTCCGGCGGCAGACGCTGGTACAGCGCGCTCAGGGAGAACGGCCCATTTTCGGAGACCTGGGCGTCCTGATCCTGGTTGGTCACGATGGAGGGCGGCCGCACCTCGCCGGCGATGAGAATTGCCACCGCGACGAAAATGCCGGCCAGGCTGACCCATTGCACGATGGGCAGCAGAATGTTCCGCCAGACGGGTTGGGGCTGGTGATAGCGCTGCCTAGCCAAGTGCCTCCTTATCGCTTCGCTGGTGACGCGCTCGTTTCCCGGACCCCTACGCTCGTGCTCTGTGTATTCAAAATGCCCGCCACTTGTCAACCGCGGGGCCCGAGCGCAGGCCGCTGAACGAGGCCGTGCGGGGATGGCCACGCAGCCCCCATGGCCTTCCGCGGGCGGCTTGGCGGGATGGGGCAGGCGCGGATACCGGTCAGAAGGCGACGCGCCGGACGGATGCGGAGCGGGAGCGCTCCAGGCGGGGCAGTGTGGCAGAGGTGTGCCAAAATCCCGGGATGGCCGCCTGACATTGCGGGCAGTGACCATCCTGGAGGTCGTAGCCCCGCACGGCGAAGCCCACGCGCTCCACCAGCAGCGCGCCGCAGTGGGGGCAGCGGGTGCTCTCCGTATCGCCCACAGCACCGGGCAGGTTTCCCGGGTAGATGTAGCGCAGCCCGGCAGCCTTGCCGATCTCGTAGGCCCGCAGCAGCGTGCGCGCGGGCGTGCCGCGCACGTCGTCCATGCGATAATCCGGGTGGAAGGCGGTGACGTGCCAGGGGATGTCCGGCGAAAGATCGGCCAGGAAGCCCGCCATACCCCGCAGCTCGGCATCCGAATCGTTGAAACCGGGCACGATCAGGGTGACGATCTCCAGCCACAGGCCGGCGGCATGCACCCGCGCGATGCCATCCAGCACGTTCTGCAGCGTACCGCCCAGCTTGCGGTAGCGCTTGTCGTCAAAGCCCTTGAGGTCGATCTTGTACAGGTCCAGGTGCGGCCGCAGGTAGGCGATGGCCTCCTCGGTGTTGTTGCCGTTGGAGACGAAGCTGGTCACGAGCCCCGCATTGTGGGCCAGCTTGAACACCTCCACGGCCCACTCGGAGGTGATGAGGGGCTCGTTGTAGGTGCTGGTCACCGTGAGCGCGCCCGTGGCCTTGGCGTGCACGACGATCTCCTCGGCGCTGATGGCATGGGGCTGGGCCAGCGCCGCTTCGTCGCGGAGGGCCTGACTGGTCACCCAGTTCTGGCAATAGCTGCAGTGGAAGTCGCAGCCGAGCATGCCGAAGGAAAGCGCCCGCGTGCCGGGCACGGCGTGGAAGAACGGCTTCTTCTCGATGGGATCGTCCTGCAGCCCGGCCACGTAGCCCCGTGGACCGTAGAGCACGCCGCGGCGGTTGAAGCGCACCTTGCAGATGCCGGCGTGGCCCTCGGGAATCAGGCAACGGTGGCCGCAGGCCACGCACCGCACGCGGCCGCCCTCCTCCGTCCAGCCCAGCGTCATGGGCGCGGCCAGACGCTCCAGCAGCTCCTGCAGGGTCTCGCGATTCATGGCGGTGTCGGGATCGCCGTTCGTACTGGGCCGGATCGGCGGATGCCCCCGCATCCCCCCGGGCGCGGGTGGTCTGTGCACATGCCCAGCCTAGCGCGCCGGATCGGCGAATTGAAGGCGGGTGCGCTTCGGCGCCGGGTGGCTCAGACGTAGACCGGCCGTGCGCCCCGGCCCCGCAGGCCGCCCCCGCCCGGCGCCGTAGCGGCCAGCGATTCCGCACTGTGCCACACGCCGGGAATCGCGGCCTGACACTGCAGACAACGCCCGTCCTGCAAGTGGTAGCCGGTTGTGATGGCACCATGGCGCTCCACCAGCAGCGCCCCGCAGTGCGGACACCACGTGCTCTCGCGCCCGCCCACCTGCCAGCCCACGTTGCCCGGGTACACGAAGCGCAGCCCCGCCGCGCGGCCGATCTCGTAGGCGCGCAGCAGCGTGGAGACCGGCGTGCGCGGCGTGTCGGTCATCTTGTAGTCCGGATAGAAGGCGATCACGTGCCAGGGAATGTCCGGCGAAAGCTCCGCCAGGAACCCCGCGACGCCCCGCAACTCATCGTCGCCATCATTGAAGCCGGGGATCACCAGCGTGACCACCTCCAGCCACAGGCCGGCGCGGTATACGCGCTGGGTGCCGTCCAGCACCTTCTGCAGCGTGCCGCCCAGCCGCCGGTAGTGCCGGTCCTCGAAGCACTTCAGATCGATCTTGTAGAGGTCCAGGTGCGGCCGCAGCGCCGCCACGGCCTCGTCCGTGTTCATGCCGTTGGAAACGTAGGCGGTGCGCAGGCCCGCCGCCTTGGCCGCGCGGAACACCTCGATCGCCCACTCCGTCGTGATGAGCGGTTCGTTATACGTGCTGGCCACGATGGGCGCCCCGATCTCCCGCGCGCGTTGCACCACCTCGACCGCGCTGACCGGGAACACCTCGGTGCCGGCGCGGGGGTCCTTCAGCGCCTGGCTGCTCACCCAGTTGTTGCAGAAGCTGCAGTGGAAGCTGCAGCCGAGCATCCCGAAGGACAATGCCCGCGCGCCGGGCAGCGCGTGGTAGAATGGCTTCTTCTCGATGGGATCGTTCTGCAGCCCGGCCACGTAGCCCCATGGCCCGTAGAGCACGCCGCCGCGGTTGAAGCGCACCCGGCAGATGCCGGCGCGGCCCTCGGGGATCAGGCAGCGATGCCCGCAGGCCACGCAGCGCACACGGCCCTCACCCTCGGCCCGATACAGGCTCATGGGCGCGGCCAGACCCTCCAGCACCCCCTGCAACGATTCGCGGACCATGACGGCACCGCCGACGCGGATGGGCGTCCTCCCCTGCTTCCATGGTAGCGCCGGCGCGCGGGGCCGGGAAGGCGGGGCCGGCGACCGGCGGCATCGGGCGGGTCGCGTCACGCGGTGCCGAAGCACCGCGCATCGCGCACCGCCGGCCGGAGCCACCCGACCGTCATTTCGAGCCCAGCGAGAAACCTGCTGTTGGCACCACCCCGAGGGCCGTTGCTGCTCCTACTCCGGCTCGGTGAGGCGCACCTGGAAGGTCTTCTCCTTGCCCCGGTGCAGGGTCTGCACGGTGACGGTGTCGCCGGGCTTGTGGTGCTCCAGCGCGTTGAGCAGGTCGTCGCTATCCTTGATGGTGAAGTTGTCCACCTTGACGACCACGTCGTTGATGACGATCTGGCCGTCCGGATTGCGCTGCACGCCCACAATGCCTGCCTCCGCCGCGCCCGATCCTCGGATGGTGCTGAGCACGATGACCCCCGTGATGCCCAGATCTTGCGCGATGCGGTCGGCCACCACGTTCACGCCCAGCACGGGGCGGATCACGCGGCCGTGCTCGATGAGCTGCTGCACCGCGGTGGCCACGGAGTTGATCGGCACGGCGAACCCGATGCCCGCGCTGCCGCCGCCGGGGCCGATGATGGCCGTGTTGATGCCGATCAGGCGCCCGGACGAATCCAGCAGCGGTCCGCCGGAGTTGCCCGGGTTGATCGCCGCGTCGGTCTGGATCACGTCGCGGATGCGCCGGCCGTTGGGCGAGGCGATCTCGCGTCCCAGCGCGCTGACGATGCCGGTGGTGAGCGTGGAGTCCAGGCCAAAGGGGTTGCCGATCGCCAGCACCTTCTGCCCCACCTGCAGCTTGGAGGAATCGCCCAAGGGCAGCGGCCGGAGCTTTTCCGGGGGCGCATCGATGCGCAGCACCGCGATGTCCAGCGAGCGCGCGATGCCCACCAGCTTCGCGCGGTAGTTGGTGTGCGACTCCAGGCCCACGGAGATGCTGGCCGCACCCTCCACCACGTGCGAGTTGGTCACGATGTAGCCCTGCTGATTCCACACAATGCCGCTGCCCTGGCCCTGCGGAATCTCGAACTCGTTCAGGGTCAGCAGGTCGCGCCGCAGTTGGTTGTTGGTGATGAACACCACGGCGGGCGCGGCCTGCTTGAAGATCTGGATGTTGTTGTCCTCATCCGTGGAGGTGATGGCGGGCGTGACCAGCGCGGGCGGCGTCTGCGACTGCGGTGGCGGCTCGCGATGGCGCTCGCAGCCCCCCAGGGCCCCGGCCAGCAGCGCCGCGAGCACGGTCAGCACGACGCAGGCGCCCAGGCCGTGCCGGGCGGAGCGGCGGCGGGCAGGCGACGACGGGAGAGCGTGGACGCGGGTCATGGCCTCTACCGGATCGAACGGGTGCGGGCAGCCCAGGGGCCGGCCAGCTTCCCTGCTTCCCAGGCGATGGATCGGCACGGAGATGTTGCGCAGGGACGGCCGCCTCTGCCGCCCGGCAGGACAACACCGCAAGGAGCGTGTGTGCCCTGCCTTGCTACATAACCGCTTCCCATGCCCACCGGCAAGCGCGGCGTGCGTGCGGATTCAGGCTACTGGACTTGGAACGGCAGGTGCGAGACGATGCGTGTCGAGCGTTTTCCGGAGCACGAAAAACAACCGTGTAGGCCCTGAGTCACTTGGGGGAAGGGGGGGAGACGACTCAAGACCTACACGTTGTTTTTTTGCGCGCAATCAGCCGAACCGAAGGTCGCTTGGGGGAATGGAGGGGATCACCTTCCGTCCCGCTGTCTTGCTCGAGTCACCTTCGTTGACCGGGGCCAACTCGGTAACACTTACGCATTCTGCAAATGGGGGGCCATTTCCAAAAAATCGAAAAATACTTTTCAACACTCTGTAATTACAGGCTATTGTTTTTGTGTTGGCAACTCATACCTGGAGACTAACAAAATCCAGCATCTCCATTGGTAGACTTACGAGACATTGAACTCATATTAGAGACTGTATGCACACAATTTCTCTGGATCGAAAGCGCAATCTACTGATTTTACTGGATACAATAGCCTAAAAGAGTCTCCATGATGAGACTTTCGGCTGCAAATCGGCCGGATCAGGGCTTCAGCGCGGCCCAGTCCTGCGGGGGCAGGAAGTCGCGCTGCAACGCCTCCTCCGAGCTGCCCGGCTCGGGATGCCAGTCGTAGCGCCAGCGCACGACAGGGGGCAGGGAGACCAGGATGGATTCCGTGCGGCCCCCGGACTGCAGCCCGAACAGCGTGCCTTGGTCATAGATCAGGTTGAACTCCACGTAGCGCCCCCGCCGGTAGCACTGGAAGTCGCGCTCCCGCTCGCCGAAGGGCACGTCCCGGCGCCGCTCCACGATGGGCAGATAGGCCGCCAGGAACGCCTCCCCCAGGGCCAGCACGTAGTCCAGGCCCCGCGCGCGGTCGTCGCGCAGGTAGTTGAAGAAGATGCCGCCGATACCGCGCGGCTCCTCGCGGTGCTTGAGGTAGAAGTAGCGGTCGCACCAGGGCTTGAAGCGCGGATAGTAGTCGGGGTCGAAGCGGTCGCAGGCGGCCTTGATGGTGCGGTGGAAGTGGATGCAGTCCTCGCGGAAAGAGTAGTACGGCGTCAGGTCCATGCCCCCGCCATACCAGAACACCTCGCCCACCTCGAAGTAGCGCACGTTGAAGTGCACCGTGGGCACGTACGGATTGTGCGGGTGCAGGATCAGCGAGACGCCCGTGGCGAAGTAGGGCGTGCCCGGCTGCACGTCCGGGTGCTCGGCCAGCACCACGGGCGGGATGTCACGGCCGTTGATGGCCGAGTAGAGCACGCCGCCCTTTTCGAACACCCCGCCGCCTTCCAGCGCCCGCGCGATGCCCCCCCCGCCCTCGGCGCGCTGCCATTCGTCGCGGCCGAAGGCGTGGCCGTCCGCGGCGCCCAGGCGCTCGCAGAGCCGAGCCTGCAGCTCCAGCAGGGCCTGCGCGGTGCGGTGGCCGTGGTCGGTGGCGCTCAGCTCGGGCATGGGCGGACTCGGGGCAGACGGGTCAGGGGATGCGCCGCGCGAGCTGCTCGCGGCGGTGGCGGGCCGGGCGCGAACCATGGCTCCGCAACGATGGGCTGAGGATAGCGGGATCGCCCCGGCCGCTCAAGCATCGCCGGCGGCCGGCGCGCATGCGGGGTAGGCCCGCGGCGGGAGACATCCCGCGCCGCGGCCTGGATCGCGCGGTCGCTTCCGTGTCATCCTGGCTATATCCCCGGCTTGGCCACCCGATGCGCGGGTAGGCCGGACCCTTTCTCGAACCAGCGTGGCTACCGAACCAACCGGCATCCGCGACGAGCGCCCAAGGTCATGACGCCAGCCAAGCCCCAGCCCCCGGCCGCGCTGCTGGAGCGCGACGATACCATTCGCATCGCCCTGGTGCGCCACGGCGAGACCTTCCAGAATCGCGGACACGTGGTGCAGGGCCAGGACCCCACCTACGGGCGGCTCACCGAAGCCGGCATGCACCAGGCGCGGCTGCTGGGCGAGGCCCTGGCGGCACGGCCCCTGGACGCCGTCTACGCCAGCCCGCTGGAACGCGCCGTGATGACAATGGCCTTCGTGCTGGCGCCGCGCCCGGGTGACCGCACGCTGCCGCTGCACTTCCCGGACGACCTGCGGGAGATACACCTGGGCATGCTGCAGGGCCGGCCCCACTCGGAATGGCGGGCCGCCATGGACGGGCACGACCCCATGACCTTCCGCTCCCCCGGCGGCGAGAGCTGGCTCGATGTGCAGAACCGCGTCACGCACTGGTTCCAGGAGGTAATCCTGGAGGCCGTACACCGCAACGTGCTCATCGTGGCCCACGGCGGGGTCAACCGCGGCCTCATCTCGTCCCTCACCGGCATGACCATGGGCGAGGCTTGGCAGGGGCCCGGCATCGGCACCCCGCAGGACAACACCTGCCTCAACGACCTGCTGATGGACCGCGACGGGCGCCTGCTGTGGGCCCTCGTCAACGATTCCGGCCACCTTATCGAGCACTTCGACGGCGCCAGCCACGGCCAACTCTGGCACCCGGAGGGCAAGCGCTGGAAGCTGGTCGGCGAGCGGCCCTTCGCGGATCGTGGCGCCGGCTTCGATCCCTACGGCTAGTCCGGAGCCCGTTCCCTCCGCCCCGATCGGCTTCGTTTCGCAATTCTTGCGGTGTCGGCCTGAAGGCCGCTCCAGGAGCACCCTGCCGCCCCGTCCATGATGCCTCGGAGGCGCCACCGACGCAGCCGGACAATGCGGACGAATTCGGACACCCCATCTATTGAATGTCGAACGATTTGTGTATCCTGTGCGGACTCTTCGTACCGTCGGCCCGTTCGGGGAAGCGGGCTGGGCCGACCCTTCGCCTGCATTTCGTGAGAGAGGCAACTATGTTGCGAGCCATGCGACGTTTGGCGAGTGCCGCGCTGGTGGCGGCCGTGATGCTATGCTTTGGCGCATTGGGGGCCCAGGCCAAGACCGAGCTGCACTGGTACGGCCAGTCGGCCTGGAAGATCGTGACGCCCTCGGGCGGCGTGATCCTGATCGACCCCTGGCTGACCGTGCCCACCAACCCGGACAAGAACTCGATCGCCGAGCTGGGCCGGGTGGACTACATCCTGATTACCCACGGGCATCGCGACCACGTGGGCAATGCGGTAGAGATCGCCAAGAAGACCGGGGCCATCCTGGTGGCGCCCTATGGCCTGCAGTTCAACATGAAGTCCATGCTGGGCTACCCGGAGAAGCAGGCCACGGCGGCTACGGGCGGCAACGTCGGCGGCACTATTGACCTGCCCAAGGTGGGCGCCAAGGTGCTGATCGTCAACGCCATCCACGGCTCCGAGCTGACGCCGCCGAGCATTCCCGCGCCGGCGCCGGGACAGCCCGGTGCGGTCACGAGCGGCAATCCGGTGGGTTACGTGATCATGATCAAGGGCGGCCCGACGATCTACCACACCGGCGATACCGATGTGTTCGAGGACATGAAGCTCATCCCCATGTTCCACCACATCGACCTCATGCTGGCCTGCATCGGCGGCCACTTCACCATGGATCCCGTGCGCGCCGCGCTGGCGGTGGACTGGGTGAAGCCGACCCATGTGATCCCCATGCACTACGGCACCTTCGGGCTGCTGGCCGGTACGCCTGCCGAGTTCAAGACGGCGCTGGGCAAGTACAAGATGCAGAACCGCGAGATCGTCATGAAGCCGGGCGACACCCGCGACTTCTAGCGGCCCCTCCCGACGCTCACGTGCCGCCGCCCCGCTCCCCTGGTGGAGTGGGGCGGCGCCGTGCAGCGGCCTTCCCCCGCAGTTACGCCTACCAATGTAGCAGTGCGGCCCCACACCGCGTGGGCTGTGTCAGCGCCACCCGTGCAACGACTCCAAGCCGTGGGGCTACCAGCCCCATCACTCCACAGCCGAAATCCAGGGAGAGATAGGGATGAGGGCCCGTTGCTCAACCTATCGGCTTGAGCCTCATCCCCCCTTCTCCACGCTGTGGTGAAGGGGGCAGGGCGAGACTCCCGGCCTACTGGGCCGGCTTGGCGTCGGGAAAGGGGGAACGCTCGCCGGAAGGCAGGCTCACGTCGAAGGCGTTGAGGGTGAGCGAGACCATGGAGTAGTAGCCGATGGTGGCGACGAGTTCCACCACCGTGGGCAGGCCTAGCGCCTCCACGGCGCGCCCGTACAGCGCCTCGCTGAGGCGGCGGGTCTCGAAGAGCTGCGAACACACGTCATAGACCAGTTCCTCATCCTCGTGCTGGAATGGCGGGCGGCGCTGCTGGGCCAGGGCGGCGATGACCGCCTCGTCCACCCCGGCCTCCTTGGCCAGGATGCTGTGCGCGTAGAACTCGAACTCCGCGCGCCAGAAGCTGCCCGCGACCAGGATGGCCAACTCGGATAGGTGGCGCGGCAGGGAAGAGCGGAAGCGGATGAACTCGCTGAGAGAGCGGGCGCGCCGGGCCAGATCGGGACTCTGCAGCCACGCGGGATAGGGGCCCACGATGCGGCGATGCGGCCCGGAGACAATCTCGTCCGCCACGGCGCGCTGCTCGTCGGTCATGGATTCGGGGCTCAGCTCGGGGATGCGGCTCATGGGGTTCCTCATCGTGGGGTCGGGGGACCGGCGCCTTGGCGCCGGACGCGCATACTTTGCCCTGAAGCTGGCACCATCGGGGCCGTGCGCGCAAGCGGCCGCAAGCCGGCCGCCGCATGCCAGGTGTAAACGGCCCGGGTGGGGCGGGCCTCTGGCCCGCCGCGGCATGACCGGACGTGCGATGCGCGGGCGGGGCGCTCGCGCCACCGGTCCGGCTTGCGGGGTCGCGCTGAGGACCTTGCCTCCAGGCCCCGATCGGGATTCGCCGGAACCTGGTGGAGCGCCAAGCCTTGACATTCGGGTAGGCACCGCGAACCCCTGCACTCCCCACACGAATGGAGTTCAGGGGGCTTTCGCCTTGGCAGGGGTTCCAAGGGGCAGCGCCCCCTTGGGCCACGATATCGCTCTACTAGCGCTTGTCGCGACTGTTGGCTGAGCCGCTGACCGGCGTGGGCACGGGAGGTGGCCTGGGCGGTGCTCCGGTGCCGGAAAGGCCGCTCTGGGCGGCGCGTTCAGCGTCGGCAGCCAGCAGGATGCGGGCGATGTTGGTGGCGTGGCTGGCGATACGCACGAGTTGCTCCATCAACTCCTGGTGAAACTCGTTGGTGGCCACGCTCTCCGGCACGGCACGGCGCAGGCGCTCGAAGTGCGAGCGCATGAAGTCGAACTCCATGGCACGGTACTTCTGGTACTTCTCGTAGATGTGCCGTGCCTGGGCTGGCGTGGTCTCGCGCAGCAGGGTGATGGCGCGCGCCACCTGCTTGACGGCGCTGAGGTGCATGGCGCGGATCTCCGCCTCGCCCTGCGGCGAGAAGCGGCGGGGGAAGGCCAGCCAGTCCTGGGCGCGGGGGCGGATGGACTTGTTGACGATGTCGGCGATCTGCTCCAGTTCCGTCACGGAGTAGACGAGCTGAAACGCCTCCTCGGTCTGGCCTTCGGTCACGTTGCGCTGGCCGATGCGCGTCAGGTAGTCGTCGATGCGATCCTGGAGGAAGTTCACCTCCTCCTCTGTCTGCGCAAGTTGGGCCAGCACCTCGCGCCGCTGGGAGACGAACGGCTCCACGCACTGCTCCACCATGCGCTTGACCAACTCGGCCATGCGGATCACCTCCGAGCGAGCCAGGCTGAGGGCGAAGGCAGGCGTGGCCAGCATGGATTCGTCCAGGTACACCGCCTTGAAGGGTGCTTCGCGCTCCGCCGGCAGGTCGGGCAGCAGCCACGTCACCAGGCGGGTGATCTGACCGGTGAAGGGCAGGAAGAGCAGCGTGATGGTGACATTGAAGAGCGTGTGGGCGTTGGCGATCTCCCGCGGCACCACCAGCGCGGCGGCGGCCAGCGCGGCCGTGCCCACGGGGGCGGCGGGCGAGACCCAACGCACGACGGTGGCAAAGGGATCCACCAGCCACATGAAGATCAGCACGCCCGAGACGTGGAACAGTGTGTGCGCCAGCGCCACGCGCTTGGCCGCGCGCCGGGTGTTGAGGCTGGCCAGCATGGCGGTGATGGACGTGCCCACGTTGGCGCCCAGCACCAGCGGAATGGCGGCGTGCAGCGTGAGCAGGCCCTGGGAGGCCAGCACGATCAGGATCCCCGTGAAGGCGCTGCTGCTCTGGATCAGCGCCGTGAGCACCGTGCCCACCAGCACGCCCAGGACGGGGTGCTCAAGCGCCACGATCAGGCGCAGGAAGGGCTCGTAGGCGCTAAGGGGCTGCATGGCGTCCGCCATCACTCGCATGCCGAAAAACAGCAGCCCGAAACCCAGCAGGCCCTGCCCGGCAGAGCGGATCTGGTCGCGTCGGGGCAGCAGCATCAGCGCGAAGCCCGCCGCGACGAAGAGCAGGGCGTAATCCGTGATGCGGAAGGCGATGATCTGCGCGGTGATGGTGGTGCCGATGCGGGCACCCAGGATCACCCCGATCGTCTGGGCGAAGGTCATGAGCTGCGCCTGCACGAAGCCCACCAGCATCACGGTGGTGGCGCTGCTGCTCTGGATGACCATGGTGACCAGCGTGCCCACGGCCACGGCCACGAACCGGTTGTGCGTGAGCGAGCCCAACAGCGAGCGCATGCGGTCACCCAGCACCTGGGTCATGCCCTCGCTCATCAGGCCCATGCCGTACAGGAAGATCGCCAGCCCGCCCATCAGCCCGATCAGCAACAAGGCCCACCAGCGCAGGTCGCGCACGGCATAGCTGAACACCAGCGGCGCCTCGGTGGCGGCGGCATTGGCCAGCACGGCGCCGATGGCATAGGTGCCCGGGCGCTGGCCCAGGGTCACGCGGGCCTCGGCAATGCCTTCCGCATTGGTGAAGGCCAGCGGCGGACGCAGGGCGAGCTGATGTATCCCCGCGGGCAGGGAGAGCACGGAGAAGCGCACGGGCACGCCCCGCACGGGCGAGCCGTCCGCCTCCGTGGCCAGCACGCGCATCAGGCGCTCGGCGGCATCGGCCGGGGCCTGCCCGGCGGAAGCAGCGATCTGCGCGAAGGGTAGCTTGTGCAGGATCAGCGGCTGAGCGCTGGCCGGCGCAGGGGCACACAGCGCCAGGGCGAGGCCCAACAGCAGGGCCCCCAGCGCCCATGGCAGGGTCCGGGCGTGGTGCGACGACTCAGCCGGAGGCATCGGGCAGGCGCTCCATGGAGCGGGTGGCGACGACGGCGGCACCCGGGAGGCCCAGCACGTCCTCCAGCAGCACCTGGCCCATTTCTACCGGTGCCTCCACACGGAGGGCGTGGATGATGCGCGCGACCTCCATCACGCGCTCCTTGGGCAGCGGCTGCACCACCTTCACCGGCAGGCGGGCCCAGCGTGCGCCATGGATGGCCACGGTGGTGCTCAGGTTGCGTTGGGGCGCGACGAACTCCTGGCGTGCGTACTTGGTGCCGCGGGTGCACCGGTGCCCGGAAACCTCGATGATCTCGTCGCCCTCGTGCACAAGCTCCAGCGGGCAGCCCATGGGGCAGCCCAGGCAGGTGTAATGCTCGACGTCAGGCACGGGGTTCGCCCTCCTCGGCGGGCACGATGTCGATGCGCAGTGTGTCGTCCTGATAGGAATCCAGCAGGTCCGGGCGGATCTTGAGCGTGATCATCTCCGCCGGCACGACGAATGGCAGTGTGCGTTCCAGCAGGTTGCCCACGCGAATCCTGCAGGGCTGCAGCGCGGTCTTGGCGCGCATGTACAGCGTGTGGTAGCGGCCCGGGCTGAGCGTGTGCGGCAGGCAGTAGCGCACGTTTTCGCCCGGCACCAGGCGCACATTGTCCACCGGGCGGCGCACACCCTGGGCCCATTCCCCGGCGAACTGCCCCGCGAGCAGGGATTCGTTGGTGACGTAGTCCACCAGATCGTGCACGTGCAGCACGTTGCCGCAGGCGAACACGCCGGGCAGGCTCGTTTCCAGGCTGCTGGAGACGATGGGGCCGCCCGTGTTGGTGTCCAGCCGCATGGCCAGGCGCTGGGCCAGTTCGTTGTCCGGGATGAGGCCGATGGAGACAAGCAGCGTGTCGCAGGGCACGTCCCACGCGCGGCTGGGGATTAGCTGCAGGTGGTCGTCCACCGGGGCCACGGTGATCTTCTCCACGCGCTCGCGGCCGTGCACGAAACTGACCGTCGTGGAGAGGTGCAGCGGGATGCCGTAGTCGTCCAGGCACTGCACGATGTTGCGGGCCAGCCCGTTGGAATAGGGCATCAGCTCGAACACGCCCACCACCTCCGCGCCCTCCAGGGCGAGCCGGCGTGCCATGATGAGGCCGATATCGCCTGAGCCCAGGATGGCGATGCGGCGCCCGGGCAGGTAGCCCATCTGGTTCACCAGCTTCTGGGCCAGGCCGGCCGTGTAGATGCCTGCCGGGCGGTCGCCGGGGATGCGGATGGCGGCCCGGGTACGCTCGCGGCAGCCCATGGCCATCACCACCGCGCGCGCCGCAACGCTGCTCACGCCGTGGGTCTCGCTCATCACGCGCACCTGCTTGTCGCCGTCGGAATCCACCGCCAGCGCGGAGACGTAGGCCCCGGGCAGCACGTCCACGTCCGTGTCCACCACCTTCTCCAGGAAGCGCTGGGCATACTCCGGTCCGGTCAGCTCCTCGCGGAAGTAGTGCAGGCCAAAGCCCGAGTGGATGCACTGCAGCAGGATGCCGCCCGGCTCCGGCTCGCGGTCCAGGATCAGCACGCGCCCCGCCCCGGCATCGCGGGCGCCCACCGCCGCGGCCATGCCCGCGGGGCCGCCCCCGATCACCACCACGTCGTAGCGCCCCTCCATGCGGCCCATCATGGCTGGCCCGCCTCCTCTGCGGACGGGTGCTGCGGCGAGGCGAGGCCCGTGACCATCCACGAGTCGCCCCCGCGCTTCGTGATGGCGGCGAGCGGGCGCTCCAGGCGCTGCGAGAGCAGCTCCAAGCAGCGCGCGGTGCAGAAGCCGCCCTGGCAACGCCCCATCCCTGCGCGCACACGGAATTTGAGGCCATCCAGGGTGCGCGCGCCGTGGTCGATGGCCTCGTGCACCTCTGCCTCGGTGACCAGCTCGCAGCGGCACACCATGCGCGCGAAGAGCGGATTGCGGGCCGCCAGGCGCTGCTGCTCGGCCAGGGGCAGCATGGCAAAGCGCGTGGGCCCGGCGATGCTCGGCTCGAACGCCGCGTCCTCCACCAGCTCCAGGCCCTCGGCGCGCAGGATTTCCACCACGTGTTCGGCGATGGCGGGCGCGGCGGTGAGGCCCGGCGACTGGATACCGGCGACGTTGATGAAGCCCTTGACCGCCGTGGGGCCGATGATGAAGTCGTTGGTGCTGGCCACGGGCCGCAGCCCGGCGAACTCCGCGATGGTATCCCGAGCGCTGATGGACGGGCACAGCGTGCGTACCGCATCGAACACCTGCGCGGAGCCGGCCTCCGTGGTACGCACGTCCCCGCGATCATCCTGGTCGTCCGCCGTGGGCCCCACCATCATCGTGCCGTCGAAGGTGGGGATGATGAGGATGCCCTTGGTCAGCCTGGTGGGCAGGGGATACACGATGCGCCGCACGAGCCCCTGCAGGCGCTTGTCCAGCAGGTACTCCTCGCCGCGCCGCGGGCGGATGGTGAAGTCGCGCAGGCCCACCAACTCCGCCACCTTGTCCGCATACAGCCCGGCGCAGTTGAGCACGAAGCGCGCGGGGATGCGCTCGTGGGGCGTGTGCAGCAGCAGGCCCTCCGGGGTGCGCTCGATGCGCTGCACCGGGCTCTCCACGCGCAGTTCCACGCCGTTGGCCACGGCGTTTTCCGCCAGGGCGAAGCAGCACTCGTAGGGATTGATCACGCCCGCGCTGGGCGAGTAGAGCGCGCCGGTCAGCGTGTGGGAGAGATTGGGTTCCTCCCGGTGCAGGCGGTTGGCGCTCCACATCTCCAGATCAGGTACGCGCTTGGCCTCACCCTGGGCCTGCAGGGCCTGCAAAGCAGGCAGCTCCTCGCGGTCGCGGGCCACGACCAGCGCGCCGATGCGCCGGAAGCCAAACTTGAGGTCGTCGGCAAGCTGACCGAACAGGGCATTGCCACGCACGTCGAAGCGGCCCTTGCCCGTATCCGGCGCGCTCTGGTGACCGGCGTGGATGATGCCGCTGTTGCTCTTGCTGACGCCGAAGCCCACCTCGGCCGCGGCCTCGATAAGCACCACACGCACCTTATAGCGCGAAAGCTCGCGGGCGATGGCACAGCCCACCACCCCGCCCCCGATGATCGCCACGTCGTGCATGATCGTTCCGCTCCGCCTCCGCCAGGGTTGGGCCCGCCTTGACACACGCATCCGCTGCCGCGGCACGCGCCACGGACGCCAGCCACACCTCCAGTGTAGGCCGGGAGGAGGACAACGAGCCTTGACGGCCGTCAAGATATCCGGCATTGCGGCGGGTCAGTCGCGCAGGGTGAGCCGGACAGGCTGGTGGTCCGAGGCAAGGGTCTCCACATTCACGTCCATCGCGGCCACACGGGGCACCAGATCCGGCGTGACGAAGCAGAAGTCGCGACAGTGCGGGCCCTGCGGCCACTGCTCGCGGTCGCCAATGCCACAGGTAGGCGCATGGGGCTCGGCACCGCGGGCCAGCGCCCAGGCGTCCAGGAAGGCGGCGCCCTCGTACTCCAGGGGCGCGCAGAGGCGGGCGTGCAGGGGATCGTCCGGCCCCAGATTGAAGTCCCCGCAAAGCACTGTGCTGACCGGACGGGGCCGGGCCTCGTAGATGCCGCCGGCCGGCCCTGGCACGGGCTCCATCCGCGCGTGCATCGCCACCTCCTCCTGCAGATGGCGCAGGTGGCCCACTTGCACATGGCGGTGCGCGTCGGAGTGGTACTCCAGGTGCGTGGTCACCACGCGCAGCGGACCCCATGGGGCCGCCAGCACCACCTCCAGGGCGCCGCGCTGGGCGTGGCGCACGCCGGGGTGAGCCGCGCGGGGCAGCAGGTGGCGGAACACCTGCAGCACGGGAAGCGTGGTGAGCAGCAGATTTCCGAACTGCCTCGGACGCTCCGGGCCGCCGCCGAAGTCCTGGGCGGGGCCGAAGACGGGGCAATGCTGCGGGAAGAGACGGGCCAACTCCGCGGGCTGGTCGGCCCCGGCACCGTCCAGGGCGGGCAGATGGCGCGCCACCTCCTGGAAGCACAGCACGGCAGGGCTGCCCATAGCGCGCACCACCTGCGCGATGCGCTCCAGGGAGACGCGACCCTCCACGCCCTTGCCGCACTGGATGTTCCAGGTGAGCAGTTCCATCAGCGGATGCCCGCGCGAAGGAAGGACTGGATGAACTGGCGCTGGAAGAGCAGGAAGGCGATCAGCAGCGGGGCGATGGTCATCACCGTGGCGGCCGTGATGATGGACCAATCCACCCCGGATTCCGGCGCACCGAAGATGGCCAGCCCGACGGTGAGCGGGCGGCTCTCCACCGAGTTGGTGACGACCAGGGGCCACAGGAAGTTATTCCAGTGGTAGCTCACGGAGACCAGCCCGTATGCCACATAGGTGGGCTTGGCCAGGGGCACGAACACGCGCCACAGGGTCGTCAGGGTGGAGGCGCCCTCGACGCGTGCGGCCTCCACCAGTTCGGTGGGCACGCTCTTGAAGGTCTGGCGCAGCAGGAAGATGCCGAAGGCACTGGCCATGTAGGGCAGGCCGATGCCCAGCACTGTATCGAGCAGCCCCAGGTTGGCGATGATGCGGTAGTTCTCCACGATCAGCACGTCCGGGCGGATCATGAGCTGCAGCAGCAGCAGCGCAAACAGCACCTCGCGCCCCCAGAACTCGAAGCGCGCAAACGCGTAGGCGGCCAGGGTGCACAGCACGTACTGTGCGGCCAGGATGCTCGTGACCAGCAGGAACGTGTTGATGAGGTAACGCGTCCAGGGGGCATAGCCCCAGGCGCGCACAAAGTTGTTCGCGGTCAGCGGCGCCAGCAGCTTGAATTCGGTGGAGAATTCCGGCGGGTGCACCGCACTCCAGAAGGCATAGACCAGCGGTAGCAGCCACAGGATGGCCAGCAGCCAGGCGCCCAGCGTTTCCAGCCAGGCATAGAAGCCTCGTTCGCCGATCTGGTTCATCACTGGTAGTGGATGCGCGGATCGAAATAGACGAACTGGCCGATGGCGATCACGGCCAGGATCACCAGCAGCACCATGGTCAGCGTGGCGGCATAGCTGGAATCCAGAAAGGTGAAGGCCACCTCGTAGATGTAATAGAGAAGCAAGGACGATGCGTTGTCCGGCCCGCCCTTGGTCATGATGATGAGCTGATCCACCGTCTTGAAGGCGTCCACGCCCGCATTGATCATCACGAACAGCGTGGTGGGCATGAGCAGGGGGAAGACGACGCGGCGAAAGTAGTACCAGCGGCCGGCGCCCTCGATGGCCGCGGCTTCCCCCAGGTCGGGCGGAATCTGCTGCAGTGCAGCCAGATAGAAGATCATGAAGAAGCCGGCCTCCTTCCAGATCATCAGCGCGATCATGCACCACATCACGGTGTCCGGGTTGCCCAGCCAGTTGTGGCTGCCACCGCCGAACAGGCGCGAGATCTGATCCAGCAATCCGTATTCCGGGGTGTAGAAGAACAGCCAGATGTTGGCCACGGCGATCATGGGCAGCACCGTGGGCGTGAAGTAGGCCATGCGAACAAAGCCGCGGCCCACCAGCTTGCCGTTGACCCACATCGCCATGAGGATGGCGATGGCGATGCTGGTGGGGATGATGCCCAGCGCGAACCAGAGGTTGTTCCAGAGCACCTGCCAGAAGATCGGATCGTTGATCATCTGGTCGTAGTTCTCCAGCCCCAGGAACGCCCCGGGCCTGTTGCCCCGCGGGAAGTTATAGAAGCTGTGAATTAACGACGTCACGATCGGGTAGTGCGTGAACGCGCCCACGAACACCACCGCGGGCAGCAGCAAGAGCCACGCGTTGACGTTCATCCACAGCTTCTTCGAGTACTGCAAGGCTGCTCTTCCAGCTTGGGGGGCCATCCCACTTTACGGTGGGGCAGCCGGTGCGTGGTCGGCCCCGCGCCGCCGTCCCGGGAGGGGCCGCGGCGCGGGAGTCGTTTCGGGGTCTAGCGGTAGCGGCGCAGGATGCGGTCAGCTTGCCGCTGGGCATCCTTGAGCGACCGGGCTGGCGTCTTTGCATCCGTCAGCGCGGCCTGCAGCGCATCGTTCAGCACCTTGTAAATGCGGCCGTTCTCGTGGGTGGAGAGTTCGGCCGTGGCGTATTCAAGCTGGTCCCGAGCGACCACTGCGGGCGGAAAGGTCTTGGCGTAGGCTTCCATGGCGGCCGTCTTGTAGGCATCGGGGCGAGTGGCCACATAGCCGGTCTTGATGCTCCACTCGGCCGTGCGCTCAGGCTGGGTCATCCACTTGATGAACTTCAGCGCGGCGGCCTTCTCCGCGGGCGTGGAGCGCTTGAAGACATAGAAGTTGCCGCCGCCGGTGGGAGAGCCGCGGCGCTTCTGAGCCGGCAGCATGGCCACGCCGAAGTCGAACTTGGCGTTGTTTTTCACGGCCGTCAGGTTGCCAGTGCTGTGCCACATGATGGCGGTGCGGCGCTCCAGAAAGTCCTGCCGCAGCGTGGACCATTCCACCGCGCCCTTGGGCATCACCCCGTCCTTGTGGCTCAGGTCGTACCAGAACTGCAGGGCCTGAATGGTCGCGGGCGCATCGAAGTACGTGTGATTGCCGTCCTTATTCATCAGCACTTGGCCGTTCTGGATGCACAGGGCCCCGAACATCCAATAGGGGTAGCCCGTGGAGGGGATTTCCAGGCCCCATTGGGTCACCTTGCCCGACGCATCGCGCTTGGTGAGCTTCTTCGCAGCGGCCACCAACTCACCCCAGGTGGCCGGCGGCTTGTTCGGATCCAGGCCCGCCTCCCGGAATGCGTCCTTGTTGTAATACATGACGATCGTGGAGCGCTGGAAGGGAATGCCCCACGTCTTGCCGCCCGTGCGGCTGTTGAGCATGAAGCCGGGGTAGAAGCTGTGCAGCCAAGCCTTGTCCTCCGGGGTCTTCACCAGATCGTCGAAGGGCACCACGGCGTCCTCGTCGATCAGGGTGTACATATCCGCGGAAAGGATTACGGAAAGCTGCGGCGGCTGGCCACCACGGAGGGCGGTCATGGCCTTGGTCATGGTGTCCGTGTAATTGCCTGCATACACGGCCTTGATGGTGATGCCGGGGTTGGCCTTCTCGAAGTCCGCCACCAAACCATCCATGATCTTCGTGAGCGGCCCGCCCACGGCCACCGGGTAGTACATCTGCAGTTCGACGGCTTGCGCCGGCCGGCTCATCAGCCCGGAGCCCAGCAGCAGCGCGCCGCACAGCAGGGTGATGATCCCTGCGCCGATCTTGCGGAACATGGCGTCTCTCCTTATCGACACGAATGGGCATGGCCCGGCGGGGCGCCCGCGAGCAGCGCGGCCGGGACGACGTACATACCTGCGAAGCGCCGCCGCTCAGCCACCTGAGATGGGACGGCGACGCGGAATCACGCCCGCGCCCGCACCGAGGGCGCTGGTTCACGGGCGTCCACGTCCAGCCGCCAGCCGGTCTCCGCATTGAACAGGTGCACCCGCTGCGGAGCCCAGGTGACTCCCACCCGATCGCCGGGCGATACCACCGCGCGCTCCTCGGTGCGCACGGCAAAGCTCTGGCCATCGAGTCGGCAGGTGAGGATCGTGTCGGCACCCAGGTATTCCACCGCCTGCACCTCGGCGCGCAGGGCGCTCTGGTCGGCGAGCCGCATGTGCTCCGGGCGCACGCCCACCAGCACCTTGTGCGTTGCCCGGCGGGCGCGCTCGTCCACGCCGAGCTGCTCCAGCGCTGCCTCGGGCAGCCCCTGGCTGAGGTCCAGGATGTTCATGGGCGGCGTGCCAATAAAGCGCGCCGCGAAAACGGTCAGGGGTTGGCGGTACAGATCGGCCGGGGCGGCGCTCTGCTCGATGCGTCCGCGCACGAGGAGGATCACGTGGTCGGCCATGCTCATGGCTTCCACCTGGTCGTGCGTCACGTAGATCATCGTCATGCCCAGGCGCTGCTGGAGGCTGCGGATCTCGATGCGCATCTCGTGGCGGAGCTGCGCATCCAGGTTGGAGAGCGGCTCATCCATCAGGCACACGTGCAGCTCGGCCACAATGGCCCGGCCCAGTGCCACACGCTGCCGTTGACCGCCGGAGAGCTGCGCCGGCTTGCGGTGCAGCAACTCGGACAGCCCCAGCAGTTCGGCCGTGCGCTGTAGGCGTGCGTCGCGCTCCGACCGCGGCACTTTGCGCACGCGCAGGCCGAACACGATGTTCTCCGCAACGGACAGGTGCGGGAACAGCGCGTAGGACTGGAATACCATGGAGATCTTGCGCTGTGACGGCGGCGTGTGCGTCACGTCCCGGCCACCGATGCGGATCGTGCCGGCGCTGACGTCCTCTAGCCCCGCGATGAGGCGCAGGACGGTAGACTTGCCGCAGCCCGAGGGGCCCAGCAGGACCAGCAGCTTGCCCTCAGGGGCCACGAAGCTGACGTCGTCGGCTGCGGTGACAGCGCCGAAGGTCTTGGTGATGTGTTCGAGCTCGATGCGAGACACGGGGCGTCTTGGTAGGGCTTGGCCGCAGTCTTTCTGGCCGCACTCGGCTGCCCTCGTTACCGTGGACGCCGGCCGCCAGCGATGGCCCCCGCAATGCGGGTGGCGCGATTCCCCAAATATGAGGCTACCGCACCCTTATGCGGCAGCGTTTGACGCGCGTCAAGGTTCCTAACCCGAATCTTACCGAGTCGATGCCCGTCGGGCCTGGCGGGACGCGGGCGGCGGGGGCGCAGGGGCCCCCGCGCTCAGTCAGCGGTGGCGGGGCCGCCCATGGTGCGCATCCAGCGGTAGTGCGAAGCCATGCCGGCCCAGAACGACGGATGCTCCTGGTAGCGGACCCCGAATTCGCGGCAGGTGTCCTTCACCAGCCGGGAGATTTCGGGATAATTGGCATGGGCGATGCGGGGGAAAAGGTGGTGCTCGATCTGATAGTTCAGGCCGCCGAGCAGCCACGTCAGCACACGCCGATTCCGGCTGAAATCCACGGTGGTCTGCACCTGGTGCACCGCCCAGGGCACTGCCATCCGCTTGCCATCCCAGGTCGGCATGGGAAAGGCTGCCTCTTCCACGCAATGAGCCAATTGAAAGACGATGCTGAGCACCATCCCCAACACCAGCGCCACCAATCCGTAGTAGAGGGCGACTACCCACAACGGATGAAAGAACAGCGGAATCCCGAACGCCAAGGAGAAGAAGGCCACCTTGCCGGCGATGAGGATCACCAGTTCCTTGCGCTTGGGGCGTGGGATACGGTGCGGGCCGATGCGGCCGAAGACCAGATCGCGAAAGTCGTCGTAGAAGTGCCACTTGATCGCCATGGCGCCGTACAGGGGCCAGATGTACCAGTGCTGCCAGCGCTGGTACGCATAGTGCGGCTGGTGGGGTGTCAGGCGGGCCAGCTTGCCCAGCGCGATGTCCGTATCCTGCCCCGTGATGTTGGCGTAGGTGTGGTGAAAGATCCCGTGCTTCCAGTGCCAGATGTAGGAACTGCCCCCGACCACGTCCAGCGAACGGGCCATCAGCCGGTTGATGGGGCGGAAGCGCGAGAAGGCCTCGTGCCCGCCGTCGTGCATCAGGTTGAATCCGATGCCGGCGATGGACAGGCCCAGCAATGCCGCCAGAGGGACGGCCTGCCACCATGCACTGGCCACGAACACCAGCAACACGTAGGAGGCGACGAACGTGGCCACGATGGCGGCGGCCTTGACGTACATCTGGACGCTGTCGCGGCGCCTGCGGCCGGTCTGTCGGAAGAACAAGTCGATGCGCTGGCGTAATGCGGTCTGGAATTCGTTGCCGCCCGCGAAGATCAATCGTGGGGCGGAATCCCCCGCGTCGGCGGGCAGCTGGAGCGCTGCGTCGGACTGCGGCCGTCCGGTTTCAATTGCCATGTGTACCTGTGATCCCCTCTAACCTTGTCGGAAACCCGGTTCACGGGCCGACATGCGGTTGGCGCCCTGCTGGCGTCCAAATGGGCCGGGAAGCCGAAAGGGACGCGGGCACTGCGGAATTCCCCCATCCTCCGTACCCCGGATTGTGTTCCAGGGAGGGCTGGATCAGCCCATGTGCTCACGGTACCACCCCCCTGGGTTGCGTATCCAACCTTTTTCCACAGGCACTCCGCGCACAAGTGCATCGGATTGGCCCTTGGCGGCCAAGCCGGCGCGGTGCACGGCGCGCTCCTGAGGCTCCCGCGCAGTAGGCATCCTGGAGCCGCGGCACCGTGGCCCGTACCTGCGGTCGCTCCTAGGTGTACTTGGCGCGCAGGGCGGCGGAGACAGTTTCGCTGACCAGCACGACGGCGAAGATAGCGATGAGGATGACGGTGACCTGATCCCACCGGAACAGGTTCATGGCGCTGTTGAGGACGATGCCGATGCCTCCGGCACCCACCAGACCGATCACGGAAGACTGCCGGATGTTAATGTCCCACCGGAACACGGTGACTCCCCAGAAGGCGGGCATGATCTGCGGGACGATGCCGTAGAGGAACACCAGCGGGCGGCTGGCGCCAGAGGCCTCGATGGCCTCCACCTGCCCGCGGTCGATCTCCTCGATGGCCTCGGCGAGCAGCTTGGCCGTGAAGCCCACCGAGCGCAGGGCGATGGCCGCAACGCCGGCCAGGGCGCCGGGGCCGAAGAACACGACCATGATGAGGCCCCACACAAGCTCGTTCACCGAGCGCGAGCTGACCACGATAAGGCGCCCCAGCCAGTAGGTCGCGGCATTGGGTGTGGTGTTGCGCGCGGAGATGACGGCGACCGGGAAGGCCATGAACACCGCCAGGATCGTGCCCAGCGTGGCGATGTTCACCGTCTCGATCATGGGCGGCACAATGTTGTCGAAGAACGACCAGTCGGGCGGTAGCATGCGCCGCGCCAGATCCAACACGGTGGGTGGGGCGTCCCAGAGGAAGGGCCAGTAGATGTCCAGCCCCGTGGCCGCCCAGACCACGGCCATGGCGATGGCCAGCTCGATAGCGAAGCGCCGTAGGGTCTGCTTGCGCGTGTGGCGGCGCCAGTCGTGGTGGGGGGCGGCGTTCATGTGATGCGCTCGCGGATCACGCCGCTGGCCCATTCCGCCACCAGCACCAGGGCGATGATGACCAGCAAGATGGCCAGGGAGAAGTCGTACTCGTAGCGCAGGAACGAGTTGAACAGGGCGCCGCCGATGCCGCCCGCGCCCACGATGCCGATGATGGTGGATTCGCGCAGGTTGATATCCAACCGATACACCACCAGCCCCACCAGCCGCGGCATCACCTGCGGGAACACCGCGTAGAGCAGCATCTTGCTCCAGCCGGCACCGGTGGCCTCAATGGCCTCCACCTGCCCGTTGTCGATGTCCTCGATGTCCTCCGCCAGCATCTTGCCCACGAAGCCGGTGGAAGCCACGATCAGCGTGAGCACGCCGGAGAAGGGGCCGAACCCGAAGGCCTTCACGAAGAAGATGGCGATGATGACCTCGGGAAACGTTCGCGAGATGGAGATCCAGCCCCGGCAAAGCAGGTAGATCGGCCGCGGGGCCACGTTGGTGGCCGCGCCGATGGCGATGGGGATGCTCAACACGCTGCCGATGGCGGTGGAGAACACTGCCATCTGCAGGCTCTCCAGCACGCCGGTATACAGCAGGTCCCACCGGGAGAAGTCCGGCGGGAACATCTGCAGCAGGAAGTCCCGGGCGCGCGGCAGACCCCGCAGCATGCGCGCCACGTTCAGGTCCACCGCCGCGCTGGCATAGATCAGGTAGGCGGCCAGCACCAGCAGGATGCCCCAGCGCAGCCAGGCGTTCTCCACGAAGCCGGGTTTGCGCCAAGTGCGACCCGTAGCGGGAGTGCCGAGAGGCACGGGCAGGGGCGCGGGGGGAGGCGCGGCACTCATCCGGCGACTCCGGCCGCATCGGCGGGAGCGGTCGCGGCTTCGTTGTCGTTGTTGTTGCCGTTGTCCTCGTCCGCGTGGGCGATGGTCTTCGACCAGTCCTCCTCGCCATAGATGGCGCTAAGGGTGGCCGCATTGACTTTGTCCGGGTCGCCGTCGAAGACGATCCGGCCGTCCGCCAAGCCCACGATGCGGTCCGCGAAGGCTTGCGCCAGGCTCACGTCGTGGATGTTGATGATGGCGGGCAGTTGGTGTTCCTTGCTCAGCTCGGCGATGAGCCGCATGATGCTGCGCGAGGTCTTGGGGTCGAGACTGCTGGTAGGCTCATCCACCAGCAGGATCTTGGGATGCTGGATGAGGGCGCGGGCGATGCCCACCCGTTGGCGCTGGCCGCCGGAGAGGGCATCGGCCCGGTGGTTCTCGTAGCCCGTCAGCCCCACGCGATCGAGCAACTGGAACGCGTCGTCGATATCGCGCTGGGGGAAGCGGCGCAGGATCGCCTGTGTGAACGAGACGTAGCCCAGCCGGCCGGACAGCACGTTCTCCATTACCGTCAGGCGCTCGACCAGGTTGTACTCCTGGAAGATCATGCCCATGAAGCGGCGCTGCCGGCGCAGACCGGCCCGCTTGAGGCCGGTCAGCTCCACGCCGTCCAGGAACACCTGCCCCTCGGTCGGCTCCACGAGGCGGTTGATGCAGCGGATGAAGGTGCTCTTTCCGGAGCCGGAAGGCCCGATGACGAAGAGCACGTCGCTGCCATCCAGACGCAGGGTGCAGCCGTGCAAGGCGGTCTTGCCCGAGGGGTAGACCTTCACCAGATTTTCGACGCGGAGCATGGGCGGGCCTACTTCACGCCTTCGCGCGTGTACTTGATGCCGTTGTGCTTCTGGATCTGCCGGATCACCGCCCAATGCTGCTTGTAGGTGATGGGGATGAAGCGATCCACGGCGGTGAATTCCTTGCCCAGCGCTGTGCCCTTGAACTGATAGGTGAAGAACGCCTTGCGGATCTTCAGGGCCAGCGTCGGATCCAGGTTGTACACCTCGCCGAAGGACGTCGTCGGGAAGGGGTCGCTCTCCCAGATCACGCGGATGGCGCTGCGCTTGACGACGTTGCGGTCGAACATGCGCTCCATCACCTCCGAGGCGATAGTGGCTGCTTCGTAGTCCCCATGGGCCACGCCCAGCACGCTGCGGTCATGGCCGCCGGAATAGACGATCTTGTAATCCTGGCCCGGTGTAATGCCGTGGGCCGGGAACAGCGCGCGGGGCGCCTGGTTGCCGGAGTTGGAGGACTCCTCGGTGTGCGCCACCGTGTGCCCCTTCAGGTCCTGCAGTTTCTGGATCTTGCTGTCCGCCGGAACGATCACTTGCAGCTTGTAACCGAACTGCCCCTTCTCCGTGCCCATCAGGGCGAAGGGCACGTAGCCCGCCAGGTTCACGGCGAAGGCCGTGGGGCCGGTGGAGATGCCCGCGATGTGCAGGCGGCCGGAGCGCATGGCCTCGATCTGCGCAGCATAGCTTTGCGCGGTGAAGTAGCGCACGCGCTTGCCAGTCACCTTCTCCAGGTGCTGCAGGAAAGGCTTGAACATGTTGACGTAGATCGCTGGGTCTTCGACCGGCGTGTAGGAGAAGAACAGCACGTCCGGGTTCTGCCACTTGCTGTGGTCGGCCGGCAGGTCGGCGACGAGGTTCTCGTCGTCGTCGCAGAACATTACGTCCAGGTCGCCCCGGTGGGCGCAATCGTTCGCGGCCTGGGCCCGCACGGCCCACAGCCCGAGGCCCAGCAAAGCGAACAGCGCGATCAGCAGCGAGCGATGCAGCCACAACTGCGCCTGAGATGTGCGCGACATGGTTCCTCCTTTTTGCGATGAATGCCGCCCGCCTCCGGAACACCCGGTGCGGGCCACCGACAACCCTTGTGCCATACCGGCGCACGGAGTTGACCCCGGGCAATGGCCGACACTCCGCTGTGCCGCACCCGGGGTCATCCGTCATTCCGCGTCGCGCGCGGGTTCGCCGGATGCATCAATTCCTCTGTTAATCTATTGTGTAGCCCCCCTCCCCGCATTGATGCAGGTCAAGCCGTGCCGGGCTGGCGTTCCGCTGCGATTCCGACTTAAATGGAACCGCCTTCACCGTAGGTGCTCCGCACCCCCGGCGCCCCAACGCGACCCGCCGCCATGTCCCGCACCCTAGCCACTCGCAGCGACGCCCGCAAGGGACCTTCCGCGCCACTGGTTCTGGCCATTGACCAGGGCACGCACGCCAGCCGGGCGCTGGTGTTCGATGGCCAGGGCGCGCTGCTGGCGGAGGGTGTGCGGGAGATCGGGCTCACGCGGCCGCAACCGGATTGGGCGGAGCAGGACGGCGAGGAGGTGGTGGCCTCCGTGTTCGCCGCTGCAGAGCAGGCTCTGGCGGCGCTGGGGCCACGCGCGGCGGACGTGGCGGCGGCGGGGCTGGCCAGCCAGCGCTCCAACGCCATGTGCTGGGATCGCGTCTCGGGCGCGCCGCTCTCACCCATATACTCCTGGCAGGACCGGCGCGCGCACGCATGGCTGCGGCAGTTCCAGGGACAGGCCGAGGGCGTGCACCGCGCCAGCGGGCTGTTCCTCTCGCCGCACTACGGGGCCAGCAAGCTGCGCTGGAGCCTGGACAACCTCCCGGCTGTGCGCGAGGCCCTGGCCGCGGGGCGGCTGGCCTGGGGCCCCATGACGAGCTTCCTCACGTTCCGCATGCTGCGCGAGCGCCCGCTGCTGGCCGATCCGCAGTGCGCCGCGCGCACGCAGCTCTGGAACCTGCACACGGGCGACTGGGACCCGGAACTGCTGGCGCTGTTCGGGCTGCCGGCGGGCCACCTGCCCGCGTGCGTGCCCACCTGCCACCCCTACGGCACGTTCGAGGTGGCTGGGCAGGCCATACCGCTGCGGGCGGTGAACGGCGACCAGACCGCGGCGCTGTTCGCCTTCGGCTGGTCGGAGCCGGACACCACGTACGTGAACGCGGGCACGGGCGCCTTCGCGCAGCGCGCCGTGGATGCTTATCCGGGCTATGCGCCACGCCTGCTGACGGGCATCGCCCTGCAGGACGGCCCCACGCGGGTCTACACGCTGGAGGGCACAGTGAACGGCTGCGCCAGCGCGCTGGAGTGGGCCACCGGCGAGCTGGGGCTGCCCGATCTGCTGGCGCGCCTGCCCGAGTGGCTGGCCCGCGAGGACGCCGACCCGCCGCTGTTCCTCAACGGCATCTCCGGGCTGGGCGCGCCCTTCTGGCAGGCGGACTTCGTTTCGCGCTTCCTGGGCGAGGGCGAGCCCTGGCAGCGGGCCGTGGCCGTGGTGGAGAGCATCGCCTTCCTGCTGCAGGCCAACATGGACGAGTTGGCGCGGCACGTGCCACCCGCGGCGCGGGTGCGCATCAGCGGGGGTGTCTCGCGGCTGGACGGGCTCTGCCAGCGCATTGCGGAGCTCACGGGCGTGCCCGTACACCGCCGCGACGACCCGGAAGGCACCGCGCGGGGCATCGCCTACTTGGCTGCGGGGCGTCCCGCCACCTGGGCCGGCGACAGCCACGAGGACGTCTTCACTCCGCGTGGCGCGCCGGCTCTGCGCGAGCGCTACCGCCGCTGGCGCGACGAGTTGAAGCGGCTGACCGGAGTGTAGAAGAGATGAGGCTCCCAGCGCGAGAGGGAGTCGGGGGTGAGATGCCTGCCCCCGCTTACTTCTCGGTCTCGGTGAGGCCCTTGACGAAGTAGCGCTGCATCAGCACCACCACGATCACCGGCGGGAGCATGGCCAGCATGGCGGTGGCCATGATGACGGGCCAGTCCGCCTGCTCGTCACCCACGGCCAGCATGCGGTTGATGCCGATGAGCACCGTGTACATGTTCTGGTGGGTCGTGATCAGCAGCGGCCACAGGTACTGGTTCCAGCCGTAGATGAACAGGATCACGAACAGCGCCGCGATGTTGGTGCGCGAAAGGGGGAGCAGGATGTCCCAGAAAAAGCGCAGCGGGCCCGCGCCGTCAATGCGCGCCGCGTGGAACACCTCCTCCGGCACGGTCAGGAAGAACTGGCGGAACAGAAAGGTGGCCGTGGCCGAAGCGATCAGGGGCAGGATCAGCCCGGAGTAGGAGTCCAGCATGTGCAGGCTGGCGATCACCTGGTAGGTGGGGATGATGCGCACCTCCACGGGCAGCATCAGCGTGATGAAGATCATCCAGAAAAAGCCCATCCGGAACGGGAAATCGAAGTACACGATAGCGTAAGCGGACAGGATGGAAATGGCGATCTTTCCGATGGTGATGCCCAACGCCATGACCAAGCTGTTGAACAGCATGCGCCCCACCGGCCCGATCTGCCCGCCGGTGGCGGGTCCCTCCACGATCGCGCGCCAGTAGTTGTCCACCAGGTGCGTGCCGGGCACGGCCGGCATGGGCACGTTCATGATCTCGCCCATGGTGTGCGAGGAGGCCACGAAGGTCATGTAGATCGGGAACGCCACGATCAGTATGCCCAGCAGCAGCACGCCGTGCGTTATCAGGCGGATGCGCCAGCTCTTGCCCAGCATCAGTAGTGCACCTTGCGCTCGATGTAGCGGAACTGGATCACGGTGAGGCCGATGACGATGACCATCAGCACCACCGACTGCGCCGCCGAGCTGCCGATGTTCATGCCCAGAAAGCCGTCGGCGTACACCTTGTACACCAGGATGTTCGTGGCGCCGGCCGGGCCGCCCTGGGTCACCTGGTGGATGATGGCGAAGGTATCGAAGAACGCGTAGACCATGTCCACCACGATCAGGAAGAACGTGGTGGGCATCAGCAGCGGAAACACGATGTCCCAGAAGCGGCGGAACAGACCCGCGCCATCAATGGACGCCGCCTCCACAAGGCCTCGCGGGATGGATTGCAGCCCGGCCAGGAAGAACAGGAAGTTGTATGGAATGCGGTGCCAGGTAGCGATCATCGTGACCAACCCCAGCGCCTGGTTTCCGTCCAGCAGGTAGTTCCAGTCCACCCCCATCTGCCGCAGGCCGTAGGCCAGCACGCCAAGGGTGGGGTTGAACAGGAACAGCCACAACACGCCCGCCACCGCCGAAGCCACCGCATAGGGCCAGATCAGCAGCGTGTTGTACACCACGCCCCAGCGCACCACGCGGTCCGCCTGCACCGCCAAGTACAGTCCGATCAGGAGCGAGAAGATCGCCACCGCCGCGCTGAACACGGCCGTGACCCAGAACGACTGCAGGTAGTTGGGGGACTTGAACAGGTCAACGAAATTGTCGAACCAGACGAAGCGTGACTGCAGCCCGAACGGGTTCTGGCTCTCCATGGACTGGTACATCGCCACCGAGGCGGGCCAGAAGAAGAAGACGATGGTGATGGTGATCTGCGGCGCCACCAGCAGGTAGGGCAGCAGCTTGTTGGTGAAGAGCGAGCGCTTCTGCATCGCACCCCCGCCGGCGGTGTGGGAAACGCCCCGCCCCCGGGACAGGCCGGGGGGCGGGGCGGCTGGTTGCGCCTCGGCTCAGCCTACTCGTTGGCTTTCTGGAACTGCTCGAGCAGCTCGTTGTCGCGCTTCTGCATGCGTTCCACCGCGACCTTGGCGCTGATCTTGCCGGCCAGCGCTGCTTCCAGCTCCTCGTAGTGGACAACGCGGATCTGCGGGTAGTTGCCCAGCCGCAGGCCCTTGGAGTTGGCCGTGGGCTTGTGCAGCGTCATCTGCTTGATGGAGATGTCCGCGCCCGGGTGGCTCTTGTAGAAGCCCTGCTCCTCGCTCAGCTTGTAGGCGGACAGGGTGATCGGCAGGTAGCCGGTGCCCTGGTGCCATTCGGCCATCACTTCGGCCGAGGAAAGATAGGTGAAGAACTTGGCCACGCCTTTGTACACCTCAGGCGACTGCCCCCGCAGCACCCACAGGGAGGCCCCGCCGATGATGGTGTTCTGCGGGGCACCCTTCACGTCGGGCCAATAGGGCAGCATGCCCACGCCGAACTCGAACTTGGACTCCTTGCTGACCCGCGCGTAGCCGGCGGAGGATTCCGTCAGCATCGCGCACTCGCCGGTGGTGAACTTGGAATCGCCCTTGTTGGTGCGCCCGCCGTAGTCGAATATCTTGGACTGCTGCCAGCGGGCCAGTGCGGCGATGTGGTGCTCCAGCGTGGGGTTGGCGATCTCCATCCGGGCGTCCAACCCGCCGAAGCCGTTCTGCTCAGAGGCCAGCGGGATGTTGTGCCAGGCGGAGAAGTTCTCGATGTTCACCCAGGAGGGCCACGCAGTGGTAAATCCGCATTTGGCCCCTCCGGAGGCCATCAACTTCTTGGCATCCCGTTCCAGTTCGGGCCAGGTGCGCGGCGGCTTGTCGGGGTTCAGCCCGGCCTTGCGGAACATGTCCTTGTTGTACCAAAGCACCGGTGTGGAGCTGTTGAAGGGCATGGAGAGCATATGGCCCTCGGTGTCCGTGTAGTAGCCGGTCACCGCGGCCAGATAGGCGTTGGGGTCGAAGGGTTCGCCCGTGTCGGCCATGAGCTGATACACGGGATAGATGGCGCCCTTGGCGGCCATCATGGTGGCCGTGCCCACCTCGAACACCTGCAGGATCGCCGGCGGCTGACCGGCCCGGAAGGCCGCAATGCCCGCCGTCATGGTCTCGGCGTAGCTGCCCTTGTAGACGGCCTTGACCTCGTACTCGCTCTGGCTCTGATTGAACTTGGCGACCATGGCATCCACACGCTCGCCCAATGCACCGCCGTGTGCATGCCACCACACGACCTCGGTTTTCGCCTGGGCCGCAGGGGCCGCCAGGGCGACCAGTGCTGCGATCAAAAACGCGCCCAACCAACGGATGGGGTTCATCGTGGCTCCTTTGCAGCGCTTGTGTCCTTCCCCGGGGCAGTCGGCGCAGATGTGCCGCTGCGCTGTCGTTTGATTTCCAGGTGGCGATCCGGGAGTGGGATGGGGGCCCCTCTGCGGGCATATCCCGTCGCGGATATTGGGTCGCCCGCCGGGCGGCGGGCCGAGCCTCCTTTCTCCCCTGACGTGCCTATTTTCGCACCGGGGCATCGGCAGGGCAATCGCAATTGCTGAGCCGACCGCGCCGGCCGGGCCTGCCCCGCGAATTGCGCTTATCAGGCCGGCGGTGCTGCGGTATAGTGAGGGTGCGGCGCGGACGCCCCGAGCGCCGCGCCGTGGGGGGCCGGCGCGAGGCCTGCTCCGCGACCAATCCGCTGCCTCGCGGCAGCCCGACCCCGGCAAGCGACCATGGCCCGAGTCGTTCTGAAAGACGTCCGCAAGTCCTTCGACAAGAACGAGGTAGTACACGGCATCAGCCTGGACATCGCCGACGGGGAGTTCCTAGTGCTGGTGGGGCCCTCGGGCTGCGGCAAGAGCACCGTGTTGCGCATGGTGGCCGGACTGGAGGACGTGACCTCGGGCGAGGTCTACATCGGCGAGCGCATGGTGAACGCCGTGCAGCCCATGGAGCGCGACATCGCGATGGTCTTCCAGACCTACGCGCTGTATCCGCACATGACGGTGTTCAAGAACATGGCCTACGGGCTGAAGCTGCGCAAATTGCCCAAGGCGGAGATCAAGCGCGCGGTGGAGGAGGCCGCGGACATCCTGAACATTCGCGAGCTGCTGAACCGCAAGCCGCAGCAGCTCTCCGGCGGGCAGCGCCAGCGCGTGGCGATGGGGCGCTGCATCGTGCGCAAGCCGCAGGTGTTCCTGTTCGATGAGCCGCTCTCCAACCTGGACGCCAAGCTGCGCGTGCAGATGCGGATGGAGATCAAGAAGCTGCACGAGCGCCTGCGGACGACGATCGTCTATGTGACGCACGACCAGGTGGAGGCCATGACCCTGGCCGACCGCATCGTCGTGCTCAACGCGGGGAACATCGAGCAGGTGGGCTCGCCGGGTGATCTGTACAACCGCCCGGTGAGCCGATTCGTGGCCGGGTTCATCGGTTCGCCGGCGATGAACTTCATCGCCTGCCGCCTGCTGGCGGGCGAGGGTGGCTTGGCCGTGGAGATTCCCGGCGGGCCCAAGCTGCCCGTGCCGGAGGATCGCGAGGCGCGCTACCAGCCCTACGTGGGTCGCGAGATGATGCTGGGGCTGCGGCCCGAGCACCTCACGGACGAGCGGCACCCCCTCGCCGTGCACTCGCGGGCCAGCTTTCCCGCGCACATCGAGGCCATCGAGCCGACGGGCATGGACACCATCGTCTACTTCACGCTGGATACCACGCTGGTCAGTGCCCGTGTCTCGCCGGACATCGAGCGCCACTCGGGCGACCTGGTGACCCTCACCGCCGCCATGAACCACATGCACCTCATCGACCCCGCCACGGACAAGGTGGTATAGGGGAGTTGCCTCCAACCGTCACCCCTCAAATCCTCCGTCCGCACCCGGACAAGGCAGCGAAGCGCTGCGCCGAGTCGGGTGCCGTCGCCCCGCCCTCCATGAAGGCGTGCGACTTCAATTCAGGTCGCCCAGGCGATTGGGCGTCCGCGCGCCCCCGCGATTGCCCGGCGCCGGGGCCGGGGTCTATCCTGGTCCGCATCGCATGCCATTCCTTCACCTGCCCCCGGAGGCCCCCATGGAAGCACGAGCCCAACCGCTGGAATCCTATCGCGCCTATATCAACGGCGAGTGGGTAGAGGCCGCCTCGCGCGAGACGTTCGAGTCGTTCAACCCGTACACCGCCAAGCCCTGGGCCCTGGTGCCGCGCTGCGGTGCGGAGGACGTGGAGCGCGCCGTGCAGGCGGCGCACGCGGCCTTCTCCGGCGGCGAGTGGCCCAAGCTCACGGCCACCCAGCGCGGCGCGCTGATGCGGCGCCTGGGCGATCTGATCGCGGAGAACGCGGAACACCTGGCGCAGACCGAGGTGCGCGACAACGGCAAGCTGTATGCGGAGATGCTGGGCCAACTGCGCTACGTGCCGCAGTGGTACTACTACTATGGCGGACTGGCGGACAAGATCGAGGGCTCCGTGATTCCCTCGGACAAGCCGGGCAACTTCAATTACACGATGTGGGAGCCCGTGGGCGTGGTGGGCGCCATCGTGCCCTGGAACTCCCCGCTGCTGCTGCTGAGCTGGAAGCTGGCGCCGGCGCTGGCCGCGGGCAACACGGTGGTCATCAAGCCCTCGGAGCACACTTCCGTTTCCGCGCTGGAGTTCGTGAAGCTGGTGGAGCAGGCGGGCTTTCCACCCGGCGTGGTGAACGTGGTGACCGGTTTCGGGCCCGAGGCGGGCGAGCCGCTGGTGACGCATCCGCTGGTGCGCAAGGTGGCCTTCACCGGCTCGGCCAAGACCGGCGCGCACATCTACTCGGAGGCCGCCAAGGATATCAAGCGCGTTACGTTGGAGCTGGGCGGCAAGTCCCCCAACATCGTGTTCGCCGATGCGGACCTGGACAACGCGGTGAAGGGCGTGATCTCTGGCATCTTCGCCGCAACGGGACAGACCTGCATCGCCGGCTCGCGCCTGCTGGTGCAGGAGTCCATTCACGACGAATTCGTGGACAAGCTGGTGGCCTTCGCCAAAACGGCGCGCATGGGTGACCCCATGGACCTCGACACGCAGGTGGGGCCCGTCACCAACCTGATGCAGTACGAGAAGGTGCTGGACTACATCGACGTCGCCATCAAGGAAGGCGCGGAGACCCTGCTGGGCGGCGGCAAGGCGACCCGGCCCGAGTGCGGCGATGGCTGGTTCGTGGAGCCCACCATCTTCGGCCGGGTCAACAACCAGATGCGCATCGCGCAGGAGGAGGTGTTCGGCCCCGTGCTGGCGGTGATCCCCTTCAAAGACGACGAGGAGGCCGTCGCCGTCGGCAACGACGTGATCTACGGCCTTGCCGCGGGCGTGTGGACGCAGTCCATCCCCCGCGCTCTGACCCTGGCCCAGCGCCTTCAGGCGGGCACCGTGTGGGTGAACACCTACCGCGCCGTCAGCGTCACCTCGCCCTTCGGCGGCTACAAGAAGAGCGGGCTGGGTCGGGAGAACGGGCAGGGCATGATCAAGGAGTACATGCAGCAGAAGTCGGTCTGGATCTCCACGACCACCGACGTGCCCAATCCGTTCGTGATGCGCTAGGCATCGACTACGGCACCGCCCACACTGTCACAGCACACCAGACGCTTGTGACGTTAACTAATTGAAATTACGCACGAATTTTGTTGACCGCGAAATTCGTGCGGGCTAGGTTGCCTCCCATGCAAGCGCGAGACGGACGCCAAGCCCGGCACCGCCTCGCTTCACCTTTGCACACTGAGGAGACAACCCGATGAGCCATGCCCCGCAGGCGCTGGACCGCGCCACGATTGAAAAGCTGCAGCCGGTCATCACCAGCCTGGTGCAGCAGTACCAGACGCAACCCGACACCGCCGTCGCGGAATTCCGCGTGGTCTCCCGCGTGGTGAGCGGCTTCGAGAACCAGGCGTCCGCGCGCGACTTCCACTTCACCGTTGACGAGCCCGAGGCCCTGGGCGGCACGAACAAGGGCCCCAACCCCGTCGAGATTCTGCTGGGCTCGCTGGGCACCTGCCAGCAGATTGTGATCTCCGCCTACGCGGCGGCGCTGGGGATCGAGCTGGACTCGCTGCGGATCGATGTGCGCGGCAGCCTGGACCTGCGCGGACTGTTCAACGTTGCCGAGGTGCCCTCCGGCTTCGAGGCCATCACCTTCGACGTGCAGTTGGCCGCGCGCAATGCCACGGATGCGCAGTTGGAGCAGCTCAAGACGCTGGCCTTGGAGCACTGCCCCGTGCTGGACACGCTGCAGCGCTCGGTCGCGGTGCGCTCCAGCTACACCTGGAGCAGTGCCCCCGCCCAGGCCCGGAGCGCCTGAGCCGCAGCCCGTTGCTGGACCGCTGGATGCAGGGGGGCCGCCCGGCCCCTCCGCTCAGGCGGGAACGTCGCCCAGGGACGTGGGCGCCGCGGCCGGGGCTTCGTCGCCGGCCTCGCCCAGGGGCCCGCGGTAGAGCCGCAGGCGCAGGGAATTGCCCACCACCACCAGCGAGCTGGCAGACATGGCCGCCGCGGCGAAGAGGGGGATCACCAGCCCCACCATGGCCAGCGGCACAGCGATGGCGTTGTAGCCCAGGGACAGCCCCAGGTTCTCGCGGATCAGGCGGAAGGTGCGCCGGGCGATGGCGATGGTGTCCACCGCGCCCAGCAGCCGCGGCCGCATCAGCAGCACCTGCGCCGCCTCCAGCGAGAGGTCGCTGCCGGAGCCCACGGCAATGGCCAGGTCGGCCTGGATCAGCGCGGGCGCGTCGTTGACGCCATCGCCGACCATGGCCACGACGCGGCCCTGCTGCTGCAGGGCCTGCACAGCCGCCAGCTTCTCGTCCGGCAGCATGCCGCCGCGCGCATCTGCGATGCCTGCACTGCGGGCCGCGGCCGCCACCACCTGCGGCCGGTCGCCGGAGAACAGGTGCACGGCAATGCCCATGCGCCCCAGCGCCGCCACCGCTCGCGCCGCATCGGGCCGCAGCGGGTCACTCAGGGTGACCCGGCCCGCCACGCGGCCGCCCACTGCCACGTACACCACGCTGTCGGTCTCCGCCGGGGCGGCGGCGGCGTCTCCCGCGGGCAGCTCCAGGCCCTGCTCGGCCAGCAGCCGCGCGTTGCCCACCAGCACGGCCTGCCCGGCCACTGCCCCCAGCGCCCCACGGCCCGGCAGCACATGCACGTCCTGCACGGGGCCGGCGGCCTGCCCGGCGTGACCCGAGCGCTCCAGCCAGCCCTGCAATGCATCCGCGATGGGGTGCACCGTGCGCCGTTCCAGCGCGGCGGCGAGCGACAGCCACTGTGCCGTGGGAAGGTCGCCCAGGTTCTGCACCCCGGTCACGTCCAGGCCCCCGGTGGTGAGTGTGCCCGTCTTGTCCAGCACCACGTCCGTCACGTGCGCGGCCTGCTCCAACACCTCGCCACCCTTGATGAGGATGCCGCGCCGCGCGGCCAGCGCGCTGCCCGCCAGTACGGCCACGGGCGTGGCCAGCCCCAGCGCGCACGGGCAAGCGATCACCAGCACGGCAATGGCCGTGATCCAGGCGGACTGCGGGGCGGCGCCCGGCGCGATCCACTCCCACCACACGAACGTGCCGCCCGCCAGCACCAGGATCACGCTCACGAAGTACGAGGCGATGCGATCCGCCAGCCGCTGCAGCGGCGGCTTGCGGCTCTGGGCCTCCTCCACCTGCCGGCAGACGCGGGCCAGGGCGGTATCGGCACCCACGCGCTCCGCGGCCATCACCAGCGGAGCGGCCAAGTTGAGCGTGCCGCCCAGCACGGCATCGCCGGGCTGCACCGGGCGCGGCCGCGACTCGCCGGTGAGCGCACTCTCGTTCAGCTCGCTCGCGCCTTCCAGCACGCTGCCGTCCGTGGGCACGGCATCCCCCGGCCGCACCAGCAGCCGGTCGCCGGGCGCCACGGCCTCGATGGGCACCGTGCTCTCCGCACCGTCGGCCAGGCGCGTGGCCCACTTCACCTGCAGGCCCATCAGGCCTTCGGTAACGTTGCCCGCGCGGCTGCGGGCCAGGGTCTCCAGCGCACGGCCGATGAGCAGGAAGAACACGATCATCACGGCGCTGTCGAAGTACGTCTCCGAGCCCGGAAAGGCCAGCAGCGCCACCAGCGAATAGCCCAGCGTGACCAGCAGTCCCAGGCTGATCAGGCTGTCCATGTTGAAGCGCCGGCTGCGCACGCCGCCCCAGGCCCCCTGCAGGAAGGGCCACCCGCTGTAGAACACCACGGGCAGGCTGATGAGCGCGGTGAGCCAGCGGAAGAGCTGCTGGAAGCCCGCATCGATGCCATAGAAGTGCCCGGCATAGAGCCCCATGGCGTACATCATCACGTTGCCGGCGCCGAAGCCGGCCACGCCCAAGCGCAACATGGAGCGCCGCAGCTGCTTGCGGTGCAGCGTCTCCTGCGTGGCGGGGTCGTAGGGGTGGCCCTCGTAGCCCAGCCGGTGCAGGATCTCCAGCAGATCGCCCAGCTTGAGTGTGCGCTCGTCCCAGCGCACCGCCGCGCGATGGTTGCCGAAGTTGACCTGCGCCTCCAGCGCCCCTGCGGCCTGCAGCCCTTGCTCGATGGATCGCACGCAGCCCGCGCAGTGGATGCCGTTCACGATGAGTTGCGCCGCGCGGCGGTGATCGTCCAGGTGCTGCACGTAGGCATCGTAGACGCCTTCGCTGTTGTACTGGGCGAAGCGGCTGCCCGTTCCGGCGTCCGGAGCGGAGTCGGCGGTGTGCGCGGTCATGGCGGCGGTCGGTTGGAGGTGCGCTGTGATTCAGCGGCGCTGCGCAGGTGCTGCGGCCCTGCCTAGGGCATCACGACGCTGAGGTCCTGGTACAGGCGCTTGCCCTCGTGCTTCACGTCCAATGTGACGCGCCACAGCCCCTGCGCGGGGCGGGCAAAGGTGGCGCGGTACAGACCCGGCTGCGCGGGGTCCTCGCTCCAGGCCAGGGACTGGTCCAGCTTGTCGCTGGAGGGGCGGTAGGCACTGACGCTCCCCGCCATGCCGCTGACGGGGTGTCCCGCCGCATCGGCGATGCGCAGGGCCAGCGTATCGCGCTGGATCAGGCCCGGCACCTCGCTGACCTGCCAGCCCAGGCGGGCGCTGGCCAGCCGCGCGGCATGGTCCGCGTCGTAGTCCTTCGCGGCGGTGTAGTAGTCGCTGCGTACCAGGTCCGGCGGCTCTTCCTCGGCGAACCAGACCATGGTCAGGTTCACGCCCACGGTCACGACCAGGATGGAGCCAATCAGCCACAGCATGCTGTCGCGCCACAGGCTGCGGCGGGGCGGCGGACCGGCCGGCGGTGGCGACGCGGAAGCGGGGGGATTCATGGGCCCTCCGGGGCCAGGAAGGTCATGGATTGCTCGGCCACCGGCGTGGGGCCTTCGTAGACGCGGATACGCACGGGCGCCTTGCCGCTGTCGACCTCGCCGGCGGGGATGTTCACGAACGCTTCCGTGCGTATTTCCTCATCCGCCTTCAGGGTGAGCGGATTCACCGGCACCACGGCCTGCGTGTGCGGCGGTCCGTCCGCCACGATGCGCACGGTCTTCGGCGTCAGGGCGCGGTTGTGCAGCACCACGGTGAAGCGGTTGCTCACCAGCCCACCGGGCAGCAGCATGAACGGGTCGCCGGGGGGTCGCACCACCGTCAGGTCCATGTGTGGACGCAAGCTGAGGCCCACGAACAGCGCCACAACCACGCCCACCAGCAGCACCGAGTACACCAGCACGCGGGGCCGCAGAATATGGGTGCGCTCGCCGCTCAACCGGGCCAGGGAGTCGTAGCGGATCAGCCCACGGGACTTCCCGACGCGGTCCATGATGCTGTCGCAGGCATCGATGCAGCGCACACATCCGATGCACTCCAACTGGTAGCCGTCACGGATGTCGATGCCCGTGGGGCACACCGCCACACACTTGAGGCAGTCCACGCAGTCGCCGCTGACGGTGCCCAGCCGGCCCCGCGGCTCCCCGCGCACCACGTCGTAGCCCACCTGGATCGTGTGCGCATCCGTGAGCACGGATTGGAAGCGCGCGTAAGGGCAGAGGACGATGCAGAACTGCTCGCGGAACCAGGCGAAGTCGAAGTAGAACACACCCAGGATGGCCGCCATGAACAAGAACGCCGTCCAGTGGTCCAACGGCGATTCGGTCATCCAGTGCAACAGGCGCTCGGTGCCCACGAAGTAGGCGATGAACGTGTTGGACACAAGCGCGGAGAACAGCAGGAACAGGGCGTGCTTGGTCAGCTTGAGCCGCGCCTTGCGCACGCTCCAGGGCTGCCCGTCCAGCCGGCGCCGCTCGTGGTGGTCGCCCTCCACCCACTCCTCGAGCTTGCGGAAGATCTCCTCCATGAATACGGTCTGCGGGCACAGCCAGCCGCACCAGACCCGCCCCGCCACGGCCGTGAAGAAGAACAGCGCCAACGCCATCCCCAGCAGCAGGTACACCAGATAGAAGACGTCCTGCGGCCAGAAGATGTGCCCGAACAGGATGAAGCGTCGCTCGGGGATTTGCAGCAGGATGGACTGCATGCCCCCGATGCGCACCCACGGCATCACGAAGAACACCGCGATCACGAAATAGCCCAGCAGCTTGCGCCAGTGCATGAACACGCCGGTGATCGCCGCGGGATAAACCCACAGGCGGTTGCCGCGCTCGTCCAGCGTGGTCAGCCGCTCCGGCGGATGGTGCTGCGGCGCCTCGTGCTCCGGCCCGGAGCCGGGCTGGGACGGCGACGACTCAGCGGGCCGCTGCGAGCGCTCCGGGGGGGATGGTGGTCGCATCAGGGGTTAGTAGGTGTATTCCTTGCCCTGTGGGGGCTTGGGATTGGGCGGATTCGCGCCGTGGATGGACATCACGTAGGCTGCGACCTCGTTGATCTTCTGGGGATTGAGGGTGCTCTTCCAGGAGATCATGCCTTTTTCCGGCACTCCATTGTATATCGTGTGCACGATTTCCGGGAAGGTGTTGCCGTGCAGCCAGTAGTTGTCCGTCAGATTGGGCCCGATAATGCCCTGGCCGTGCTCGCCGTGACAGGGCTTGCAGTTGGCCAGGAATATCTCCTTGCCCGCGGCGATGGCCTGCATGTTGCCCTGCATGGAGGGATCCGCGATGCTCGGCGCGGCCGGGGCTGCCCCCGGCTGGGCCCCGGGTGCGGCCGCAGCGGGTGCCATGGCGGCCTGCTGCGGGAATTCGGTGCGCGCCTCGGCCATCTCCTGCTGATACATCTGGGCCTCGGAGGGGCCGAAGCCCAGCAGGTAGTAGGGGATGTACACGATGGAGAACAGGATCGTGCCGTAGAACAGCCACAGCCACCAACGCGGCAGCGGGTTGTCGTATTCCCGAATGCCGTCGTATTCGTGGTCCAGCAATTCGTCGCGTTCCTGGGCCATGCCTCAATCCTCCTGCGCGGGTGATGCGCTCAGCGCGCCGTGGCGCACGCCGTCTTCAAAGGGCAGCTGCGCCTCGCGCTCGTAGATGCGATTGCTGCCGGGCCGGTAGATCCAGAACAGCACCCCGATGAAGAACACGAGGAACAGCCCCAGCGCCACTCCCGGCCCCAACATAAGGCCTTGGTCGGTCAACCATTCCTTGATCATTTGCGCGGCTCCGTAGCGGCGACGGGCGCCTTTTTGATGTCCGTGCCCAGGCGCTGCAGGTAGGCGATGACGGCCACGATCTCGCGATCCTCCGTCTCCTCCTTCACGCCGGATTGCTTGAGCACCTCGGAAATCTGATGGGCCTGGGCTTTCAGGTCCTTGACCCCATTGTCCACCTCCTCAGGCGTGTAGGGCACACCCAGGGTGCGCATGGCCTTCAGCTTGGCCACCGTCTCGGAGGTGTCCAGCTTGTCGGTCAGCAACCACTTGAAGCTGGGCATGATGGAGCCGGGCGAGGTGGAGCGCGGGTCTTCCATGTGCCGGTAGTGCCACAGGTCCGGATACTTGCCGCCCACCCGCTGCAGGTCGGGCCCGATGCGCTTCGAACCCCATTGGAATGGATGGTCGTAGATGAACTCGCCGGCCTTGGAGTACGGCCCGTAGCGCTCCGTCTCGGCGCGGAAGGGACGGATCATCTGCGAGTGGCACAGGTAGCAGCCCTCGCGAATGTAAATGTCGCGGCCTTCCAGCTCCAGCGGGGTATAGGGCTGCACGGAGCTGATCACCGGCACGTTGGACTTGGCCATCACCATCGGCACCAGTTCCACCAACCCGCCGATGGCGACGGCAATCAGCGTCCAGAAGGCGAACTGCAACGGGTGCGACTCCAGCCGGCGCGACCACGTCTTGTCCGGCGCGACCGTGCGTTCCAGGGCGGGGGCGCTCGCCTCCTCGTCCGGCACGGGCACGGCCCCACGCACGGTGGCCAGCACGTTGTAGGCGAGCATCAGCATGCCGATCAGGTACAGCAAGCCGCCCAGGGCACGGATGTAGTAGAGCGGGATCAGCCGCACCACGGTCTCGGTGAAGTTGCCGTAGACCAGGAAGCCCTGGCTGTCGAACGCCCGCCACATCAGGCCCTGCGTGATGCCGGCCACCCACATGGAGACGATGTAGACGACGATGCCGATGGTGCCCAGCCAGAAGTGCGTGTTGACCAGGCGGGGGTACTTCATGGGCCGGCCCCAGAGGCGGGGCACCAGCCAGTAGATCATCCCGAAGGCCATGAAGCCGTTCCAGCCCAGCGCGCCGGAGTGCACGTGGCCGATCGTCCAGTCCGTATAGTGCGAGAGCCCGTTGACGGCGCGGATCGCGAGCATCGGGCCTTCGAAGGTCGCCATGCCGTAGAAGGTGATGGCCACCACGAAGAACTTCAGGATCGGATCGGTGCGCACCCGGTCCCAGGCCCCGCGCAGCGTCAGCAGGCCATTGATCATGCCGCCCCAGGAAGGCGCGATCAGCATCAGGCTGAAGGCCATGCCCAGGATCTGCAGCCAGTCCGGCAACGCCGTGTACAGCAGGTGGTGCGGCCCAGCCCAGATGTAGAGGAACACCAGGGACCAGAAGTGCACGATGGACAGGCGGTAGGAATACACCGGTCGCTCGGCCGCCTTGGGCACGAAGTAGTACATCAGTCCCAGGATCGGCGTGGTGAGGAAGAACGCCACGGCGTTGTGGCCGTACCACCACTGCACCAGCGCATCCTGCACCCCGGCGAAGATCGAGTAGCTCTTCCACAGCGTGACCGGGATCTCCAGCGAGTTCACGATGTGCAGCATCGCCACGGTGATGATGGAGGCGATGTAGAACCAGATCGCCACGTAGATGTGGCGCTCGCGCCGCTTGATGAGCGTGCCGAAGAAGTTGATCGCGAAGATGACCCAGATCACCGCGATGGCGATGTCCAGCGGCCATTCCAGCTCCGCGTACTCCTTGGACGTCGTGTAGCCCAGCGGCAGCGTGATGGCCGCGCCCACGATGATGAGCTGCCAGCCCCAGAAGTGAATGTTGCTCAGCAGGTCGCTGAACATCCGCGCCTTGAGCAGCCGCTGCGTGGAGTAGTAGGCCCCGCAAAAGAAGCAGTTGCCCACGAACGCGAAGATGACCGCGTTGGTGTGCAGGGGCCGCAGCCGGCTGAATGTGATGTACGGGATGCCCAGGTTCAGGCGCCAGTTGGCCAGTTCCGAGGCAATGTACAGCCCGACCAGCATCCCCACCGCGCCCCACAGAATGGTGGCGAGGAGGAACTTGCGGACGATGGCATTGTCGTAGCGGAAGGTTTCCGTGCTCATTCCGTCCCTTTTTCCGGATGGTTGCGCGGCTGCGGGAGAGGCGTTGCGCTTGGCGGCTCGCGCTCCGGCGCGGGCCCGTCGTCGAACAGGATGCGGATCGCCGGCGTCTCCAGGTCGTCAAACTGACCGGACTGGATGGCCCACACGAAGAGCAGCAGGGCGATGGCGGCCAGCACGAGCGTGACCGGGATCAGCACGTACAGGATTTCGAGACCCATACCCGTTGGCGCTTTCTCGTGGGCGGACCGTTCATTCGGCGTCGCAGTCCATCGACTTCAGCTATCAACTAATGACTGAAACGCAATTGACAAAGGTCAAGTTTCCAGATTCGCCGCAGCAATTTGTCGAATAAGGAATTTCGGCGCGGCGACGCCCAGGAACGGAGGCGATGCGCCGGTGGGGTATCTGCGACCTGTTTCGCGGAACAGCGGGTGGAATAGCGATGCCGGACTTAAGGAGCGCCGCATTGTGCCGTGCGGACAGCCCCGGGGCGCCGCCCGGCCCCGGCCCATGCCCTGCCGACTTGCCGGGAGGCTGCCTAGACAGGACGGCCGGCCATCATGAAGCTCGCAGTCATGGCGCCGTCCACGGGCAGCACCGCACCGCTGATGAATGCGGCGCGCGGAGAGGCCAGGAACACCACGGCTTCGGCCACCTCCCGGGGTGTGCCCAAGCGGCGTAGGGCGTGCAGATCCTCCCAGTCGCTCCGGGTCTGCGCAGGGTCGGGCGAGGCGGCGATGGCGGCCAGCAAGCGCTCGGTGGCGATGGCCCCCGGCGCCACGGCGTTCACGCGGATGCCCTGCGGCGCCAGGTCCAGCGCCATGGAGCGGGTGAGGTTGATCAGCCCGGCCTTGGAGGCGTTGTAGGCCGCGTTGCCCTGCTCGGCCAGCAGGCCCTGCACCGAGGCCACGTTGACGATGGCGCCACCGCCCGCCCTGGCCATGTGCGGCGCGGCCAGGGCGGAGAGGTGCATGGGCGCGGTGAGGTTTACCTCCAGCACGCGGCGCCAGTCGTCCAGCGCCACCTCCAGCACAGAGCCCGCGGCGCTGGTGGCCGCGTTGTTCACCAGCACGTCGATGCGGCCGTGGTGCGTCAGGGCTGCCTGCACGAACGCCTCGCGGTCCGCCGCGCGGGCCACGTCGCCGGCCAGGAACGTGGGCCCGGTATCCTCCGGCCCGGGTGCCACGTCCATGGTGAACAGCCGCGCCCCGGCGGCCACGCAAGCCTCCGCGATGGCGTGGCCGATACCGCGCGAAGCCCCGGTGATCAGCACGACGCGACCGTCCAACTCGCGGGCGGGTGCGCCGGATGTGGCGGAGGTGCTCATGAAGGGTCTCCCAGACGCGGGTCCAGCGCATCGCGCAGGCCGTCGCCGATGAAGTTGAAGGCCAGCACGGTGGCGGTGAGGGCCAGCACGGGCCACAGGATCACGTGCGGATACGAGCGCATGGCCTGGTAGCCCTCGTTGATCATGGCGCCCCAACTGGGCATGGGCGGATTCACCCCCAGCCCGATGAAGCTCAGGAAGGCTTCCGTGAGGATGTAGCTGGGGATGGTCGCCGTCTCCACCACGATGCACGGCCCCAGCAGGTTCGGCAGCAGGTGGCGCAGCACCACGCGCGGCCCGCTGGCCCCCAGCGCCACGGCGCTCTGCACGAAATCGCGGTTCATCAGCGCCAGCGCCTCGCCGCGGGCCACGCGGGCCATCTGCAGCCACGACGTGAGCCCGATGCCCACGAAGATGAACAGCAGCCCGCCCAGCGCATCGTCCCAGCGGTTCAGCAGGGCCTTGATGCCCGTGAAGCTCTGCGGCTGGCCGGCCCGGAAGTACACCATGATGAGGATCACCACCACGAGCGTCGGCAGGGCGTAGAACACGTCCACAATGCGCATCATCAGCCGGTCCCAGCGCCCGCCGCGGTAGCCCGCGGTGATGCCGTAGGCCAGGCCGATGGCGAGGCTGATCAGCGCGCCCACCAGGGCCACGGCCAGGGACACGCGGGCGCCGTAGATGAGCCGGCTCAGCACGTCGCGGCCCATGAAGTCCGCCCCCAGCAGGTAGCCCGGGCCGGGTGGGGCATAGGCCGCCAGCAGGTCATCCGCCGCATAGGGCCGCGGTGCCACCAGCGGGGCGAACACCGCCGCCAGGGTCAGCAGCACCAGGAACACCAGACTGGCCACCGCCAGCCGGTTGCGCAGGAAGCGACGCAGGGCCAGCCGCCACAACCCCTCGGGCGGGCCGGGCACATCGGCGGCAGGCAGGGAGCGCGTGACCATGGTGGCAGAAAGCTCGGTGGCGCGGTGGCGCGGACTCAGTCGAGCCGGATGCGCGGATCGATCCAGGAATAGAGCACGTCCACCAGCATGTTGGCGGTCATGATCACGGCGCCGAACAGCAGCGAGGTGCCCATGATCACCGGGTAGTCGCGGTTGCTGATGCTGACGATGTAGTAGCGGCCCAGGCCCGGCACCGCGAAGAAGAACTCCACGATGAACGTGCCGGTGACCACCGTGGCTGCCAGCGGGCCCAGCAGCGTCACCACGGGAATCAGCGCGTTGCGCAGCGCGTGCACGAGCACCACCCGCCACTCGCCCAGCCCCTTGGCGCGGGCTGTGCGGATGTAGTCCTCGCGGATCACCTGCAGCAGCGTGGAGCGCGTGAGCCGCGCGATCAACGCCGCCATGCCCAGCCCCAGCGCCAGCGCGGGCAGCACGCGCTGGGCGGGCGTATCGAAGCGCGCCACGGGCAGCCAGCGCAGCTCCAGCCCGAATACGAGGATCAGCAGCGGCGCCAGGGCGATGGGCGGCACGCTGCGCCCCAGCACCGCCACAAACGTGGCCAGCGCATCGATGAGCGTGTTGTGGTACCAAGCCGCCAGTACGCCCAGCGGAATGCCCAGCCCCACCGCCACCAGCAGCGCCCAGAAGCCCAGCTCCGCGGAGACCGGCAGGTGCCGCGCGATCAGCGCCGTCACCGTATCCGTGGGCGAGCTGTACGAGGGGCCCAGATCGCCCCGCAGTGCATGGCCCAGGTAGTCCAGGTACTGCCGCCACAGGGGCTGGCGCAGCCCGTAGTGGGTCTCCAGATTGTGCACGATCTCCGGCGGCAGCGCCTTCTCGCGGTCGAACGGCCCGCCGGGCAGTGCCCGCGTGAGGAAAAACACCAGCGTCGCCAGCACGAACAGCGCCACGACCATGTGCAGCAGGCGGCGGACGACGTAGGCGGCCATGGGGCTCCAGCGGGCGATGTTGGAACGGCAACAGCGTCATCCGCAGATTACACGGATTCCGCAGATGGGAACGGCGCAAAAACCAATCGGCCCACCGTGCAAGTCATTCCGAGGCCAGCCCGCCGGCCGACGCACCTGCCTGGGTGGCCGCCCCAACGATCCCCCGCTGCGCTCGGAATGACACCGGCCAGCTTCACAGCGGTACCATGCCACGCAGCGCAGCACGGTGCTTAGGAAGCCTGTGAAAAACAACGGCTGCGGGGGACCAAGTCCCATACGCGCCCCCCGGATGGATTTGCTCTGCCTCACTGCAGCCGCGCAAATGCTTGATCTGAAAGGGGTGCGGGGGGCTGTGCTCCCTGCCGGGGGTGCGGGGGCAGCGCCCCCGAAAGTCACGACTCCTTTTTTCACATGCCTTTTAGTCCGTGAAGCGCCAAGTGCGGATGTGGTTGCCGCCCAGGGGCGCCAGCTTGGCCCGCAGGTAGGGCTTGGTCAGCGTGAGGCGCGTATAGAAGTACACGGGCGCGATCACGGCCTCGTCGTGAGTCAGGATCTCCTCGGCGCGACGATACAGCTTGCGACGCTCCGCCGGGTCGCGCACCACCTGCGCGCGCTCCGTGAGCCGCGCAAACTCCGCATTGTGCCAGTGCACGCGGTTGGCGGAGCGGGTGGGGTGGAACACCTCCATCAGCCAGTTGTTCGCATCCGGGTAGTCCGCGCACCAGGCCATGCGGAAGATCTGTGGACCGTCCTCGCGGCGCGTGGTCTGCAGGAAGACCTTCCACTCCTGGTTCTCCAGGCGCACCGTGACGCCCAGCTCTCGGCGCCACATCTGCTGCACGGCCTGCGCGATGCGAGCGTGGCCCTCCGAGGTGTTGTACATCAGCACCACCTCCGGGAAGCCCTTGCCGCCCGGATAGCCCGCCTCGGCCAGCCACTTGCGCGCCTGCTGGGGATTGTAGCCGATGCCCTCGCCCGCGCTGGGGGGCACCGCGCCGAACACCGGCTGCGGCACGAAGGTGTGCGCCGGCCGCTCGTCCCCGCGCACCACCTTGTCGATCAGCAGCTTGCGGTTGATGGCCGCGGAGAACGCCCGGCGCACCAGCGCCTTGTCCATGGGCGGCCGCGCCGTGTTGAAGCCGAAGTAATACGTGCACATCGCCGGCACGATGCTGAGCTGGCGGCTCAGTTCCGGATCGGCCTTGATGCGTGGGATATCCGGCGAGGGAATGGAGAGGTAGCCCCCGCCCAGCATGTCCAGCTCGCCGCTCTCATACATGGCCAGGCCCGTGGAGGCCTCCGGCACGATCAGGTAGTCCACCTCGGGGATGTGCACCGTATCCGCGGCGAAGTAGCCGGGGTTGCGCTTGAGCACCATCCGGTTGCCGCGCTGCCACTGCGCCAGGCGGTACGGCCCGTTGGTGACGATGTTCGCGGGGTCCGTCCAGCGCTCGCCGTGGGCCTCGATGGCCCAGCGCGGCAGCGGCCGCAGCATCCACAAGCCCGCCACGGCCGGAAAGTACGCCGCGGGCTGTGCCAGCATGAAGCGCACCGTGCGGCCGTCCGGCGCGGCCACGCCCAGACGGGTGACGTCCTTCAGCTTGCCCGTGTTGATGGCCTCCGCATTGCGCAGCCCGTACATCATGTAGGCGTAGGGCGAGGCGGTGGCCGGAGCGATGTTGCGGCGCGCGGCCCACACCAGGTCATGGGCGGTCACGGGCCGCCCATCGCTCCAGCGGGCGCGGTGCAGCTTGAAGGAGTACGTGAGCCCGTCCTTGCTGGCGTGCCAGGAGGTGGCCAGCTCCGGCACGACCTCGGCCGTGTCGTCGTCGAAGTCCGTGAGCCCCAGGAAGAGCTGCTCGATCACCTCGATGGACGAGGAGTCCTCAGCCAGCCCCGGATCGAGGGTGGGCACGGGCGTCTGCATGGGCAGGCGCAGCACCTCGCGCGCCGCCCGCGCGGGCGCGGCTGCAAGGAGCACTGCCGCCAGCACCAGGGTCAGCGCGGCAGCGAGCGAGGTCGGTGCGAAGGACCGCGAGCGAGAACGATGCATGGTGTCCGGGAAGGAACCGCGAAGACGGCCGCGCAGCGCGCCGGCCCGGTCTAGAGCCGGCGCTGCTTGGCCTGCCAGTGCTTTTCCAGGTTGTAGGTGAGCTGCTCGCTGAGGTGGCAGAAGGCCTGCTCGCGTGAATAGACGGCCATGTACTCGCGCAGGCGGTCCAGCGGCTCGGTCTGCACGCGGATAGCCTTGCGGTTGCCCCCGGCGCTGACCATGCCGGAGCCCACCGCATTGTCCACGGCGGCCTGCACGGCGGCGTCCAGCGAGTCGGCGGGGTGCACCTCGTTGATGAGGCTGGCCGCCACCGGTTCGTCCACGGAGAACGTGCGGTCGAACATGATGCCGTCGCGGGCCACCGCCTCGCCCACGAAGCGCGGCAGACGCAGATTTGCGGCGCCGGGGATGATGCCCTCCTTGCGCGCGGGCAGGTTGAAGTAGGCACCCTGCTCGGCGATCACGTAGTCCATCACCAGCAGCAACTGGCAGCCGCCGCCGATGGCGAAGGCCTCCAGCACGGCCAGCCAGGGCTTCTCGTGGGTGTCGTCCGGCTCGTCCAGGCGGAAGTCCGGCTGCGTGTGGCCCCGGTAGAGCTTGTTCACCAGCCCCAGGTCGCGCACCAGGTAGAACAGGAAGGAGAGCTTGCCGTGGTATAGCCGGGTCAGGTTCAGCCCGGCGGAGAAGATGCGGCGGCCTTTGTACTTGGGATGCTCCACCGGCTCTCCCCGCAGCACGCCCATCTTCAGGTCCGGGTGCATCAGGATCAGGTCCGTCGCCACCTCCTGCGGGCCGAGGGTGTCGTCGTCCTCCGCATTGAGGTAGCGCGGGTGCGCGAAGTACAGGTAGCCGCAGCCGCCGCGCGCCTCCACGTGCACCGTGCCCAGATCGAGCCGCCCCTTGGCGATGAACTCGCCCAGCCGCTCCAGCGCCTCCTCGGTGGGCTGCTGCATGGCCATCAGCAGGTGCGTACCGATGCGCGGATCGGTCATGAACTGGGAGACCAGCACGCCCTGGGCAATCTCGCGCCCGTCCTTGTCGATCTGCATGCGCCGGCTCTCCTCGCGCACCTGCTCGCGGGTGGGGGCCAGCCCCGGCCACAGCTCCGCTGCCCGCCAGCACAGGTCGTCCACGCGCACGCAGCGCGAGAAGTCTGCCGTGAGCTGCCGGTACACCGGCTCGCGATAGCTGCGCAGGAAGCGCCACTGGAGGTCCGCCAATTGCCGCACAACCTGCTCGCCGGCCTGCATTTCCGCCGCGCTGCGCCGCGAGCGCAGGGGCAGCTTGTCCAACAGCGCCCAGCCCTCCTCCACCAGCCCGCGCAGCGCGGCGGCATCGGAGGCCAGGCCCTCGGCCGCAGCGGGCTCGGGGAAGGTGCGCGTGGCGATGCGCTGCAGCCAGTCGCCGGCCGTGGCGTCCATGCCGGCCGCAGCGATCTGCTGTCGGGCGATGTCCAGTGGGTACGCTTGCATAGGTCCGATTTCACCGTCAGGGTCGGTTGCGTCAGAGAGCCCGGCCGGACGCTGCCGCCTACAGGCGGACTGCGCTGTCACGAGAGCGAACGCTTGCGACGACCATGGTGCTTCACGTCGCCGCAGCGAGTCCTGGCTCCCACCTCCGAAAGCCCCAGATAACTTGATCGCATCGTTGCCGCACTGCTCATCCAAAGAACTCTGCGGCACGATTTCGCCATTCTCCATCACGGAGCCCTTGTCTGCAAACGAGAGCGCGTTGTTGGCGTCGTGAGCCACCACCAGCAGAATCGGGTCTCGTCCCGGTTGAGCACGCGTCCCGTGTCGTCGCTACCCGCCTTTGGCGCGTTCCGGCCGCACACCGCCGCCCGAAGCTGCGAAGTAGCGGCCCGGGGACGTGCCCAGCGCGCGGCGGAACATGGCCACGAATGCGCTGGGGGTCTCGTAGCCCAACTCCAGCGCCACGGCTGTCACCGCTTCGCCCGCGGCCAGGCGCTCCAACGCCTCCAGCAGCCGCACCTGCTGACGCCACGCGCGGAAGGTGAGCCCCGTCTCCCGCAGGAAGCCCCGCGCCAGCGTGCGGGGGCTGGCGCCCACCAGGCGGCCCCACGCCGCCAGCGTGCGGTTGTCCCCCGGCTCGGCGCGCAGGGCCGCGGCGATGCGTTGCAGCCGCTCGTCTGCGGGCAGCGGCAGGTGCAGCGGCGCCACGGGCAGCGCGCGGAACTGGTCCAGCAGCACGGCCACCAGCCGCCCCGCCGGCCCGGCTTCGTCGTACTCGGCGGGCAGGTGCATCGCCTCGGCGATCAGCTCCCGCAGCAGCGGCGAAACGGTGACCACGCAGCAGCCCGGCGGGAGACCCGGCACGGCGGCCGGGTCGATGTACAGCGTGCGCATGGAGGCGGCGCCGGCCATGCGCGTGAAGTGCGGCGTGCCGGCCGGCACCCAGACCGCCCGCTGAGGCGGCAGCACCCAGGTGCCCTGGGGCGCGTTCACGGTCATCACACCACGCGTGGCATAGATGAGCTGCGCCCGCGGGTGCCACGCAGGCGGAATCACGTGGCCCGGCGCGTAGTCCTTCGCCACGCACACCACCACCCGTGTCGCATCGGGATACGGCGTGGTGCGGGGGGCCGTCGCGAATGTCTCGTTCACGATATTTCTTGGCGGATTGCAGTAAGACGGCCATGCTACGCTGCGATAGAGTGGCAGGCAAGGAGGCGGCCAGCGGCCTGCCTGAACACGGAAGCACCGGCGTGTCGGCGGTCCGTACCGAACGATCACCACCAGCGGGGGAGACGATGAATCGGGAACGTCTGCGGTTCCTCTTTCTCAACGTGGGCCACGCCTACGACCACCTGTTCATGCTGCTGTTCCCCACCGTCGTGCTGGCGCTGGAGCGCGCCTGGGGACGCCCCTACGCTGAGCTGCTGCCGCTGGCGTTGGGCGGCTTCATCGCGTTTGGCGCGGGGGCGGTGCCGGCGGGCTGGCTGGGTGACCGCTGGAGCCGCAAGCACATGCTCACCGTGTTCTTCGTGGGCATTGGCCTGTCGTCCATCGGCGCGGGGCTGGCCGCAGGGCCCGTCTCGCTGGCCGTGGCGCTGACGGCCGTGGGTCTGTTCGCCTCCATCTACCACCCGGTGGGCACGGCAATGGTGGTGCAGGGCGTGACGGACGTGGGCCGGCGCCTGGGCGCCAATGGCGTGTGGGGCAATCTGGGCGTGGCCGCTGCCGCGCTGGTGGCGGGGGCCCTGGTGCAATGGGCCGGCTGGCGCGCGGCCTTCATCGTTCCGGGCGTCGTCAGCATCGGCACGGGCATCGGCTTTGCGCTGCTCACGCCCGCGCCGGTGCAGGCGCCCCGCAAGCAGGCGGCGGGCGTGCGGCCTGGCCTACCGCGCGAGTTAATCCGCGTGTTCGTCGTGCTGGCGCTAGTCACTATCTGCGGCGGACTGATCTTCAACGCCACCTTGGTGGCGCTGCCCAAGGTGTTCGCCGTGCGCTTGGCCGACCTGGCCACCTCCACCTTCGGCGTGGCGGGGCTGGTCTCCGTCGTCTACGTGATCGGGGCCATGTCGCAAATCGTCGTGGGGCGCCTGCTGGACCGCCATTCCCTGCGCACGATCCTGATGACGGTGGCCGGGCTTCAGATTCCCTTCCTGCTGGTGGCCTCGCAGGCGCACGACCTGGCTCTGGTGCTGGTGGCCGCCGTGATGATGCTCACCATCTTCGGCGCCATCCCCATCCAGGACACCCTGGTGGCCCGCAACACCGCCGATGCTTGGCGCGCCCGCATCTACGCGCTCAAGTACCTGATCTCGCTGGGCATCAGCTCCTTCGCGGTACCCCTGGTGGCCTTCATCTATGGCACCACCCGGGACTTCGTTTGGCTCTTCGGCCTGTTCGCCGTGCTCTCCACCCTGGTCGTGGGCATCGCCAGCTTCCTGCCCCGGGGCGATAAGCCCCTCGTGGCGGAAGTCGCGCCGGGCCTCGCGGCGGGTGGGGGGGACTAACTGCTGCAAAACGACCGACGAAGACCACTTCCTGCGGGGGCCACTGGCCCCCGCGCCCCCGGAACTGGCAAGGATGAAGGTGGGCGGCGGCGCGCACCCGCCTATTCCTCGTCCAGCACCGTGCGCACCTTGTGGGCCAGCGTTTCAATGCGGTAGGGCTTTTCGAGCAGCTCCACGCCTTCGTCCAGACGCCCGTGGTGGATGATGGCGTTCTCGGTATAGCCGGAGGTATAGAGCACCTTGAGGCCGGGACGGCGGCGCTGGGCCTCGTGGGCCAGTTGCACGCCGCTCATGGAGCCCGTAAGCACGACATCGGTGAACAGCAGCCGCGTATCCGGGTGCTGCTCCAGCAACGCCAAGGCCGTGGGCCCGTCGGGCGCAACGATGGGCACGTAGGCCAGGTTGGTGAGAATCGCCTCGGCCAGCTCGCGCACGGCGTCGTCGTCCTCCACCACCAGCACCTTCTCCCCCAGGCCCAGCGGATTGGCCCGCGGCGCCACGGAGCGGTACCGGCCGGAGAGCGGCGCCATCTGCCGCGGCAGGTACAGCTTCACCGTGGTGCCCTGCCCCGGCTCGCTGTAGATCTTCACGTGTCCGCCGGTCTGCTTGACGAAGCCGTAGATCATGCTCAGGCCCAGCCCGCTGCCGCGCCCCACCTCCTTGGTGGTGAAGAAGGGCTCGAAGGCCCGCTCCAGCACTTCGGGCTCCATGCCCTCCCCCGTGTCGCTAACAGCCATCATTACATACTGGCCGGGCCGCACCTCCTCGTGCAGGGCCGCGTAGGTATCGTCCAGGCGGGCATTGGCCGTTTCGATGGTAAGCTTGCCTCCAACGGGCATGGCGTCGCGCGCGTTGATCGCCAGGTTCAGCAGTGCGTTCTCAAGCTGGTTGGGGTCCACCAGGGCCTGCCATAGCCCGCCCGCCAGCACCGTCTCCACCTCGATCGTCTCGCCCAGGGTGCGGCGCAGTAACTCTGTCATGCCCGTGATGAGCCGGTTCAGATCCACCGGTTCCGGCTTCAGCGCCTGCTTGCGGGAGAAGGCCAACAGCCGCTGGGTCAGCGTGGCCCCACGCTCCGCGGCGCTGGTGGCGCTGTTCAGCAGCTCGCCCAGCAGCGGTTCGCTGCCCACGCGACGGCGCAGCAGCTCAAGGTTGCCCATGATGACAGTGAGCAGGTTGTTGAAGTCGTGCGCCACGCCGCCGGTCAGCTGGCCCACGGCCTCCATCTTCAGGGCTTGGCGCAACTGCTCTTCCCGCAGCTTGTGCGCCGTGATGTCCAGGCTGATGGACATGGAGGCAGGGCGGCCCTCCCACTCCACGATGGAGTTGATGTTCTGCAGCCACAGCAATTGCCCGTCGCGCCGCACCCCCCGGAACTCGGAGCGGGTCGAGATAGGGGCGCCTGACCAGCGCTCCAAGCGATACTGGGCCATGTTGGCCCGGTCTTCCTCATAGATGAGGTCGGCGCCGGTGCGGATCGAGCTCATCGCTTCCTCCACGGAACCGTACCCGAACAGCCGCGCCGCCGCGGGGTTGAGGAACAACAGGCGCCAGTCCTCGCCGAAGATCAGCGTGGGCAGGTCCGTGCCCTCGACGAGCTGGCGGAAGTTCCGCTCGCTGCGGCGCTGCTCCTCCTCGGCTGCCTTTTGCTCGGTCACGTCCACCAGGGTGGACTGCACCGCCAGCCGGCCGTCCCACTCCACGGCGCGGGCGGAGGTCTGCAGCCAGATCACGTTGCCGTCCTTGCGCAGCCCCCGGTGCTCGTAGCGCAGGGGCCGCGCGTCTCCCTCCAGCCGCGCGGCGTTGTACTCGCGCAGCCGCTCGCGATCCTCCGGCGCCACCAGCACGCTGGCGGAGGGCAGCGCCATCAGCGCCTCCGGGCTCTCGTAGCCATAGATCTCCGCCGCCGCCTCGTTGGCGAAGATCACACGCCAGTCGTCGTCCAGCACCAGCACGCCCTGCAGCGAGCCCTGCACAAGGTTGCGGAAGCGCGCCTCGCTGGCCACCAGCGCCGCCTGGGTCTGCATCTGCACCGTCACGTCCGTGGCGGTGCCCCGGTATCCCTGGAAGCCGCCAGCCTCGTCGAAGACCGGCACCCCATTGATGCGCAGGTGGTGCGTCGAATTGTCCGGGTTGCGCATGTGGTAGACGAAATCGCGAATGGGCTGCCGCTCGGCGATCAGCCGGCGGTAGCTCGCCCACTTGGCCTCGTCGTGCGGATCGTCCGCGATGTCCTCGCGACGCTTGCCCAGAAAGGCCTGCGGCTGCACCTCGGTAATCCGCTGGTACCCGTCGGAAAGGTACATTAGCCGATCATTGGCGTCGGTCTCCCACAGCCAGTCAGACGAGGCCAGCGCGAAATCGCGGAAGCGTGCCTCGCTGGCCCGCAGCGCAGCCTCGGCCGTGACCCGCTCCGTGATGTCCATGGAGAGGCCCAACACGCGCACTACAACGCCGGCGTCGTCCAAAATCGGCTGCAGCCAGCTCTGGAACGTGCGGCCAGCGAACGTCCCCACGTTCTGCATGGACTCGCCAGCCACCGCCCGCCGCATGTGATCCATGGCCTGCGGATCGTCCGCCACGATGGCGAAGTAGTCCTGCCCGATCACCTGCTCGGGCTCCATCCCGATGGCCTCCAGGCCCTTGCCCGCTGCGAACGTGAGGATGCCCCTGGCGTCGAGCGTGAACACGATGATGGGCGTCTGGCTGATGACCGTGGTGAGCTGTCGCTCCATCTCCTGCAAGGCCGCCTCCGCCTGCTTGCGCGCGGTGACGTTGACCGAGACGACGATTGCGCCATCCGGCAGGCCTTGGGCATCCAGCAGCGGCTGGTGGTAGGCCGCGAACCAGCCGTGGTCCACCCGCACCTCGGCCGTGAACGGCTCACCGGCCAGGGCCCGCTTGAGCATCGCCAGTCGCTCGGGCAGGTGCCCGAACACCTCGTCGATGGTGAGGCCGACCACCTCGCCCGGCTGCCGCCCCAGTTCCGCCAGTTCGCGCCCCTCGGAGAGAAGGAACCGGCCTTCGCGATCAAGCACATACAGGATCAGCGGAGCGTGATGGATCACGGCGTGCAGCCGCTGCTCCACATCCTGCAGCACGTCCAGCATCTGGTCGAAGGCGCTCGCGGCCTGCGCCGCCTCGTCCAGGCCCTGCACGTGGGCCCGCACCGAGAGCTGGCCAGCGCTCACGGCCTTGGCGGCGGCCTGCAAACGGCCCAGGTTGCGGGTGAGAAACAGGGCGATGAGGCCGAGTACGATTGCCGTGCCGAGGATCTGCACCAGCGCGATCGTCACCCCTTCCGCCACCGCTTGCGCACGCACCTCTCGAATCAGATGGGTGGATGCGCGCACCTGCACCGAGCCAACCTCCGTGCCGCCCAGGACGATGGGGCGACGGATGACTTGGTCGTGGCCGGCTATCGCTTCAGGCGGACCAGGCCGGTCCGTCTCCGCCATGGCGATGGAACGTCCTGCCTCGTCGAAGACCTCGATGGACGAAAGCCCGTGCGAGTTGACGAGATGCCCCATGATGCGCTGCAGCGTCACCAGGTCCCGTTGGAACAACGGGCTGGCCAACGCCTCGGTGAGCACCGGCATCGTCTCGTTCTGCCTCTGCGCCAGACTTTGCGACGCGACCTTGTCGATCGCGCCCAGCATGGAAGGCACCATCAGGGCGATGGCGGCAACCTCCACCAGGATCGCCGCCAAAAGCAGCCGGGCGCGCAGCGTCGTCGGGAACCAGCGCATCGCCTAGCCGTCCTTCGGCCCAAGCCGGCTGGAGAGGATCGGCAGCAGCGGGGCGAACGCGCTGAGGCTGTGCGGATCGAGCGGAGCAGGTATGTTGTATGGATAACGCGAGAAAACGCTGCGGCCTTGGGGGTCTTTCCGCATGGCCAGCAGCGCCTGTCGGATGCGTCGGCGCAGAGCCGGCGCCAGCTTGGGGGAGGCTATGTACACCAACCCGAAGGTGGTGGGAAAGCGGTGTACGACCTCCAGCCGCTTGAGATCATCCGCAGGTTCGCGGCCCAGCAGGTTGGAGGACAACACCCCGGCATCCGTCAGTCCCCGTAGCACCATGGCCACCACACTGGCGTGGTTGGCGACGTTTACCACGACCATGTCTCGATCCGGATCGAGCCCGGCCTGCCGGAGCGCGGCTTCACCGATCAGCGCCACCAACGAGATCGGGTCGGGCAGTGCCAGCCGCCGTCCACGCAACCCCCCTATTCCTTGAATGTCGCTTCCCCGCAGGGTGATCAGCACAGGCGTTATGACCAACTGTGTCCGAGCCAGCGGCTCCCAGCCAGCGCGTCGCTCGGCCAGCAGGGCAATGTGGGGGGCCACCTGGGCCAGGTCGTAGCGATACGCCAGCAGTCGCTCCGTCAACTCGGCAAAGGAGGGTGCGCTCACCAACTCCACGGGATGATTCAACTTGCGTTCCAGGTAGCGCACCAGGGGCTCGAACTGCTGCACGAGCCGGTCCGCGGGGATGGAGGGCATCAGCCCGAGGCGCAGGGTCGCCGGTTCGTCGGCTTGGGCCGTCCTGCTGCAGGCACCGAAAAGCGCCAACCCCAAGACGGCGATGAAGACTCCAAGCCAGCGGTGCATGGCCCACCTGTGGTAACAACGGCCGGACCCCTGACCAAGGGCCTGGCAGCACTTCATCCCGCGGGAATGCCCCACGGCCGCGGGCCAGATGTTGCGGCACACGACTTGTCCCAGATCGCGGAGGTCGTATTATAGCCACATCGGGTATATTCGGCCACTGGATGCCATCTATCGGGCACGCATCCCCGATCTTGGACGCCTCTTCCGGCCTATTAAGGAGCCAGGCCATGCGTGTGGAACTGAACTACGGCCGCGGCAAGCTGGGCCTGGAGGTGCCCGCCGGCTGCGAGGTGACCCTGATCGGCAAGCGCCGCATGCCCGTGCTGCCCGATGCTGCGGCCGCGATGGAAGCCACGTTGGCCGCGCCCGTAGCCGCGCCGCCGCTGGCGGAGGCGGCGCGGGGCGCCCGCCGGGCGTGCATCCTGATCTGCGACATCACACGGCCCGTGCCCAACGGCCTGATCCTGCCCGCCCTGCTGCGCACGCTGCTGGCCGCGGGCCTGCAAGCAGAGCAGATCCAGGTGCTGGTGGCCACCGGCCTGCACCGCCCCAACGAGGGCGAGGAACTGGCTGAACTGGTGGGTGATCCCACGGTGCTGCGCACGGTGCGTGTGTCCAATCATGATGCGCGCGACGATGCGGCTCACGTGCCTGTGGGCACCACCTCCCGCGGCACGCGGGTGCTGCTGGACCGGCGCTTCGTGGAGGCCGATCTACGCATCGTGACTGGGCTGGTGGAGCCGCACTTCATGGCGGGCTATTCGGGCGGCCGCAAAGTAATCGCCCCCGGCGTAGCGCATCGCGAGACCATCACGACGTTCCACAGCGCGCGCTTCATGGAGCACCCGCACGCGGCCAACTGCGTGCTGGAGGGCAACCCGCTGCACGCGGAACAGCTGGAGATCGTGGAGATGCTCGGCGGCGCGCTGGCCGTCAATGCCGTCATCGACGAGGCCCGGCAGGTCTCCTTTCTCAACTACGGCGAGATCGTGGCGAGCCATTTGGCAGCGGTGGACTTCATCCGGCGCTATGCCGAGGTGCCCGTGCCGCGCCGCTTCAAGACCGTGCTCACCAGCGCGGCGGGCTACCCACTGGACAAGACCTACTACCAGACCGTGAAGGGCATGGTGGGCCCGCTGGACATCCTGGCGCCAGGCGGGAACCTGATCATTGCCTCCGAGTGCTCCGAGGGCATGGGCTCTGCGGACTACGTGGCCGCGCAGCGCCGGCTGGTAGCGCTCGGCCCGGAGCGCTTCCTGGCCGAGATCAGCGCCAAGCGCCACGCGGATATCGACGAGTGGCAGACCGAAATGCAGCTCAAGCCCATGCGCGTGGGCGCCATCCACCTCTACGCCGCCGGCCTGCCGCCTGAGTCCCGCGCCCTCACCGGCGTTACCGTGGTGGACTCGCTGGAAGCAGCGCTACAGGCCAGCGTGACCCAGACCGGTGACCCCCACGTCGCCGTGATCCCCGAGGGGCCCTACGTCGTCCCGCGCTATCAGCCCGACGCGTAGAAGCGCGGAGCACCCGGGTGGCACCGCCGACCTTCCGGCAGGGGCCAATGGCCCCTGCACCCGTTCCAAACGGGGCTGAGGGGGGCTCGCTCCCTTGCAGGGTACCGAGGAGACAGCGCCCCCTCGGAGCCGAAGACCGAGCGGTGCGGGAGAACTAGCCCGCCTCCTGCAGGCACTCGCGGAGCAGCGCCAGGGCCGCGTCAGCGAAGAGCCACATGTTGGTCTCGCGGTCGGACTGCCCGGTTTCCAGCGTGATGACCCGTTCCACTGGCCCCGCGACGGCAATGCAGGTGTGCCCCGGCGCGTCTCCGTAGCGGTTGCCCGCGGGCCCCGCCGCACCCGTTTCCGCCAGCCCCCAGGTGGTCCCGAGCCGCTCGCGCACAGTGCGCGCCAGCAGTTGCGCGTAGGGCTCCGAGGCGGAGCGGATGCCTTCGAGGCTTGCCTTCGTCAGGCCCAGCAGTCCCTCGCGTGCCTGCACGGTGTAGATCACGCCACCGCCGCGGAAGTAGGCCGAGGCCCCCGGAACGGCCAGCAGCACGGCGGAGAGCAGGCCGCCCGTCGAGGATTCGGCCACGGCAACGGTGCCACGGGCCGCCACGAGGCGCTCCGCGATGCCGGTGGCGCGGGCGGCAAGCTCGGTCATGACATATCCTCTGCGTTGGGGTGGCTGCCCTGCGCGGGGCCGCGACGGAGCCGTCGTGACCGGCCGCCAGGGCTACATCAGGAACACGCCCTTGCCCGTGGTCTGCTTGTCGAAGAGTTGGTAGGCCTCGGTGGCCTGCTCCAGCTTCCAGCGGTGACTGAACAAGCGGTCCACGTCGATGCCACGCTCAGAGACGAAGCGGGCACACTCGGCCTGTCCCACCGCGCTGAAGGTCCACGAGCCGATCAGGGTCACCTGCCGCCGCAGCAGGTCCGGGCTCACGTCCAGCGTCACGTTGTCGCCTTCGCCCACGAAGCACACCGTGCCCCAGGTGCAGATGCTGCGCACGGCGGCCGCGCGGGCACCCGGGTTGCCGCTGCAATCCAGGGACTTGTCCACGCCACGGCCGTGGGTCAGCTCCCGCAGCGCCGACACCGGCTCGTCTGCGCTGGGATCGATCACCGCATCGGCGCCAAAGTCCTTGGCAAGCGCCCGCCGCTCCGCCCCTACGTCCAGCGCGTAGACGCGGGCACCCATGGCCTTGGCCAGTTGCGTGGCGCTGAGGCCGACGGGCCCCTGCCCGAAGATGGCGATGGTGTCGTGGCCGGAGAGGTTCATGCGCCGCAGGGCGCCATAGGCCGTGCCCGTGCCGCAGGAGATGGCCGCACCCGTCTCGAACGAGAGCGAATCCGGCAGGGGCACCAGCGTGCGCGCCGGGCAGAGCATGTACTCCGCATGGGCGCCGTTGCCCGTCACGCCGTACACCGTGAAGCCGTTGGGGCAGAGCTGCGACCAGCCCACCCGGCAGTGCTCGCAGACGCCGCAGCCGGCGTAATGGTGCTGCATCACGCGCATGCCCTCGCGCGCCAGGGCGGGCGGCACGCCCGGCCCCACCGCGGCCACCACGCCGCATGGCTCGTGTCCACCGATGATCGGATCGGCACTGCCGCCCAGGCCCAGCGCGGCTTGGGCAGCACCGGCGGGCGAGCGGTAGAACTTCAGGTCGCTGCCACACATGCCGGAGGCCTTGATCTGCAACACCACCTCGCCCGGCCCGGGTGTGGGGTCCGGAAACTGCCGCACGTCCAGGTTGCGATCCCCCAGAAACACCACTGCGCGCATGAGAGTCCTCCATGGCCGTTGGGAGCCGCCGCGCCCACCACGGGTGCGGGCAGCGCCCACCGTTCTATTGCAGATCGCGCCGAATTGCCAGGGAGGCTGGGTGGACCCCCGCCCAGAGGGGCGCCAATCCACCCCGCAGAAGCCACATCAGCCGCGGAACCGGCAGCCTCGGGCACCGGCCGATCGGCCCGCGCAGGAGCCTGGAATGGCCGCCAAGGCCCCGCAGTGCGGCTGTTGGCCTTGCGCACCCGGCCTGCCGCGTCCCGTGTAAGCGATCCGTGCCTTGCGTGTGACCGATCCGTGGGTCGGCCAGGCCCAGGCTGTGTCCGGGAGAGCCGTTCAGACGAGGGGGCAGCCCCGACTTGTGGGCATGCCCGCGCAAGCGACGCCCCTCCAGGATCTGACAGCCCAGCCGGGTGCAGCAGCTGCGGCGCCACCCGACCATCCACGAGAAGGGAGGAACACCAATGCGCACGCAACGAGCGACCGTCACGCACGACGAGATCGAACGGGCCCTGGGACAGTTCCACCGGCAGGGCGGAATGATCACCCGCCTCCCCGACGAGGCGGCGCCGCCGGCGGCCAGACTGCGGGAGCGCTGGGCGGCCCTGGATCGGCCTCTTGACGACCTCGCCGGACTGGAGCCGGCCTGGCTGACCAGCCCGTTCCGGTCGACCTCCTGAGCACACTCAGAGGCGCGGTGCGGCGCCCGAGAGGCACCCACCACCCGTCATCCCGTATCAGCCCTGATCGCCAAGCGGGCGAACGGCAGCGGGCGACCCACCCGCGGTCGGGCCGGCCTCTGCTATTTCCACCACGGTCACCTCGTCGCCCCAGCCGCGGATCCAGCGCTCGATCTCGATGTGGCCGGAGGCGGTAAAAGTCATGGTCAGCGAGCCGTCGTCATGAGACGTGAACTGCTGCGTGGGGTGCCAGGTGCGCTCGGCCACGTAGAAGGCCACGCCGGGGCTGAACCGCAATGTGACGTGCAGGGGCTTGCCATCATCGAAGATGCCGAAGGCGCTCTCCTGCATGTGCCGGATGGCCTGCTCCACACCCGCCTCGCGCCGGAACTCGTCGTCGTTGAGCTGGATGTGCTCGATGCGCTCCACGGCCTGCACGATGGCGTTCTCGTGCGACGGTACCCAGCTGTACACGTAAAGCCCACCGTCGAACTCCACCAGTTCGTAGGGCGCGATGCGGTAGGTGCGCGGATCGCCATTGGGCGTGCGGTAGGTCACCTGGCAGGTACGGTTGCGGTACAGCGCCTCAAGCAGCGTGGCCACGGAGGCCCGACGCTCCGGGGCCTCATAGGACTTGTAGGCTTTGCCGAAGGTGCGCAGCGCCCCAGCGATGCGGCTGTGGTTCACCGGCACCGCGGCGATGCTCTGCCGCACCTTGTGCCACAGGCGCTCGCGGGCCTCGCCGTTTCCCGCGCTGTGAACGCCCGCCAAGTGCGCATAGAGCAGCACCAGCTCGTCCTCCGTGAGGAACAGCACGTTGAACGGCGGGTGCCGCACTGCGGAGATGATGCGCAGGGGCTGGGCGCGGCCGCCGTCCTCGTCCGGCGCGAAGGCCACCCCGAAATCCTCCAGCACGTCCAGGTAGCGCCCGATCTGCCGGGGGTGTAGCCGCAGCTCCTCGGCCAGCCGCGTCGGCGTCCAGTCCGCTCCGGTCTGCACCATGCTGAGAATATCGAAGGCGTTGCGCAGGGCGGCCAGCGTCTCGCCCTTGTGCTTGCCCTCGGAAGGTCCGCGTGTGCTCGCCATCGCCCTGCTCCTGGATCGTGGTCTCTCTGCGCGATCCTTACGCCATCCGGGAAGCACCACGCAACAACTAAGGAGAACGGACCGGTGCGCGCACGCCCTGAAATGTCCGGCCCGGGACCTAGGCTGTCCGCAGATCCCCACGGCACCTCACCCAGCCGACTGCCTTCGGGCGTTCGGCCGATGCGAGTGCTTGCCTTGAGAAACCGGAGGAACAGTGCATGCCATGAGCGACGACTTCCGATACCCCACGCGGGACGACCTGGCTTGGCTGATCGGCCACATCGAACGCTTTGAGCGGCCGGGCACGCACTTCGGCGCGTGGCACAGTCACAAATCCACAGCCCGGCAGGGGGCGGACTGGTGGTACTGGTCGCCCTCCAGGGAGGTGGACGCTTTCCTCAAGGGGCTCTACGAGCACCGCTTCGTGATCCCCTTCGACTGGAGCAACTGGGAGCGCCTGCCGCACTACAAGGAGCGGCCGGATGCCGTGGCCACGGCGCCCCTGGAGGACTGCCTCAAGCTGCTCACGGCACATGTGCGCGCGGACCGCTTCGTGGAGGGCCACCTGGCCTCCACGCTGGAGAGCGGCGAGCTGCAGCGGCTGCTGCGGCGCATCCAGGCCCTGCTGGGGGCGGCGGGCGACGAGCGTTGAGGGCGGCCGCCCCTGACCACCGGCCGTTTCAGCGCGGATGCGGGCGCGTCACCGGTGCAGGCAGCCGGGGGGCATCGGACGACAGCGCGCCGGAGCGGCGTTTGCCGTTGCCATTTCCGTTGGAGGCGTTCGCCCCGTCCACCAGGGTCTGCAGCACACCCACGATCTCCAGCAGTTGCTGGGCCTGGGCGGCCAACTCCTCGCTGGTGGCGGCGGTCTCCTCCGCGCTGGCGGCGGTACCCTCCGTGGTCTCCTGCATGCCGGAGACGACCCCGGCCGCCTCCTTAACGTCTGCGGACTGGCGTTCACTGGATACGGCCACCTCCTGCATCAGCGTGCACATGCCGGCCACGACGCCGCCCACCTCCTGCAGTGCCTGCTGCACCTGCCCGGCCACCTCCATGCTGGAGCGGGCCTGGGTCTGGCCGGATTCCAGCAGCGCGCTGGTCTGGCGGGCCGCTTCGGCACTGCGCCGGGCCAGGTTGCGCACCTCCTCTGCCACCACGGAAAAGCCCCGGCCCACGTCCCCGGCACGCGCGGCCTCCACAGCCGCGTTGAGCGCCAGCAGATTGGTCTGGAACGCAATCTCGTCGATGGTGCGGATGATCACCGCGCTCTGTTCGGTGGTCTGCTGCATACCGGTCACCGCTTCCGTCATGCGCGCGGCGGAGGCCTGTCCTTCCTCCATGATGCGTCCGGCATCGTTGGCCAGATTGGAGGCCTCCCGGGCCTTGTCCGCATTGTCGCGGGTGCCGGCGGTCATGTCCGTCAGGGTGGCCAGGGTCTGGTCCGCGCTGGCCGCCAACCGGCCGGTCGCACCGGCGAGATCGTTGCTGGCCATGGCGACCTGCCCCGAGGCCTCCGTGAACTGCTTGGAGGCCGTGGCCAGCCCGTCGATCACCCCGCGAATGGGCCGCGTGAAGGAGCCGCGCATGAAGCGTATGAACAACAGCACCAGTGCCGCGTACAGCAGTACCGCGACCCCCGTCAGCACCAGGAACGCGTTCATGCCGGCCTGACGGTCCGCCGTCAGATCCATCACCACGCTGACGGCGCCCAGCACCGTGCCGGGTGACACGTCGTGGCAGGCCATGCAATTCAGGCCGCCCTTATTCGTGGCCACGAAAGGCACAACAACCCGGTACAGGACCCGGTTGGCCTGTTCGGTCAGTCTGCCCTGCGGGTGACCATCCTTCAGCACGGCACGCTCGAGAGCGTCTTGGGGCTCCTTGTCCGGTGACCCGGCGCCATACTCCGCGTCCAGCATAGGACCGCGCACCACGCGGATCGCTTTGAACTCATCCAGCCGCAGCAACGGGTCCAAAAAGCTGTCGATATCCTTCGCCAGATCATGCTGCATCGCCGAGCCCAAGGAGGCCCGCACCAAGTCCGCCGCCAGCACGGCCTTGGACTCCGCGTGATTGAGCCCGATGCGCCGAAAGCCGATCAGAATCAGCGCCGCAAGCAGCACCAGCGACAACACCATGGGAATGGTCAGCCGCAGTAAAAGCCGAGATTGCAGGGATCCGTTGCCTCGCATCATTCAAACCCAAGAGATAAGGCCCTGGCCCCAGCGAGGAGGTCCTCGCCACGCCCGGGCGATTGCGTACTGCAACTTGTTCGGGGTCGTTTTAGCACCCGCCGCCACGGGGAATCTTGACGCACGTCAAATTTGCGCCGCGAAGGGGCGCGGCAGAGGATGGGCGCTGGCCGCTGGCGCACCTCGCTACGTCGCCACCAGCGGCCATTTGCGATGGGAGGTGAACACCATTGCAGGGTCGTCACTGCCGCCCTAACGCCGCAAGCGCCGTGGACGGCCGTCGGCCAGTGATCGCAATGGGGATGGCGAGGAACGACCGCGAGATGGCAGCCATCCGTGGGCAAGGACCCGATTTGTCTGCAAACGGGCGTAATAGTGAATGTGAATGAACGGACCGCCACAGGACGGTGACTGCCTTCATCCCATCCGGACTCCCGATGGCCCAGCAAGCCCGAATTCCCCACCTCTCCAAGTCCCGCTTCATGGCTGGCTGGCAATGCCACAAGCGCCTCTGGCTCCAGCTCTTCCGGCCGGAACTGGCGGAGGAGGTCGACGCAGCGACGCAGGCCCGCTTCGATGAGGGCACGCGCGTCGGCGAGCTGGCACGGGGTTACGTCCCCGGCGGCACGCTGCTGGATGAATCACGCAAAGAGCTCGCCCAGGCCCTGCGGCGCACGCAGGCCCTGCTCGCGGACCGGTCGGTGCCGGCCCTCTACGAGGCGACATTCAGCCATGATGACGTGCTGATTCGCGTCGACATCCTGGCCCGCGCTCGCGACGGCTCGTTCGACCTGATCGAAGTGAAGTCCTCCACCCGGGTCAAGCCGGAGCATCTGTGGGACGTGGCCATCCAGGCCCACGTGCTGCGCGGCGCGGGTCTGCGGTTGGGCCGACTGGGACTGCTGCACATCAACACGGCCTACGTGTACCCGGGCGGGGCGCACGATCCGCAGGCCCTGTTTGCGCTGGCCGACGTGACGGCTGAGGTGGCGCCGCTCCTGCCGGACGTGCCGGGGCTGCTGGCCGCGATGCGTGCGCCGCTCGCCGCCACGAAGCCCCCCGGCATCGCCCCGGGCACACAGTGCGCCACGCCCTATGACTGCCCGTTCCTGGCGGAGTGCGTGCCGGACGCGCCCGAGCACTCCATCGCAGAGCTGTACCGAGCCGGAGCACCGCTGCTGGAACGCCTTGCGGCCGATGGCATCACAACCATTGACGAGATTCCGCCCGGCTATGGATTATCCGGCCTGCAGCAGCGCCAGCGCGATGCGGTGGTCACCGGCCAGCCCTACGAGGATGCTGCGTTGCGGGAAGCCCTGGCCGGGCTGGAGCGTCCGCTGCACTTCCTGGACTTTGAGACCTTCAACCCGGCAATCCCCCTGTATCCAGGCACGCGGCCCTATCAAATGATCCTCTTCCAGTGGTCGCTGCACACTCTGAACGCGGATGGCGCGTTGTCCCATGCCGAGTACCTGCATGACGGTCCGGACGACCCACGCGCCGGGTTTGCGGAGGAACTGATCGCGGCGCTGGGCCGGCGCGGCCCAATCTGTGTCTACTCGTCGTTCGAGCAATCCAGGCTGCGCGAGTTGCAGGCGCTTCTGCCGCAACAGGCCAAGGCACTGGGCCGCATCACGGAGCGGCTGGTGGATCTGCTGCCCCAGATCCGGCAGAACGTGTACCACCCGGAGTTCCACGGCTCGTTTTCCATCAAGCGCGTGCTGCCCGCCCTGGTGCCCGGGATGGGCTACGCCGACCTGGAGATCACTGATGGCTCCTCGGCGGCCCTCGCCTACGCAACGCTGGTGCGGGGGGAGCTGCCGGCTGCGGAGCAAACGCGGATGCGCCAGCACCTGCTGGATTACTGCGGCCGGGACACCCAGGCGATGGTGGAGCTGTATCAACGCCTGAATAGCCCTGCATGAGGCTGGGCCGGGCGCTGCACGCGGGTGCATCCGGCCGACCGGCGGGCGCCGGCGCGACGCCGCGACCCGCGCAGGTCAGTCGGAATCCCCGCTGGTGGCGTCCGCACGATTCGGGGCGCTGGCGGCGGCGTCCTCAGCCTGGGCGGCCTTGCGCGCAGCCTCGGCCTCGCTGCGCACGGTGACGCCGTCGGGCACGTGCAAGGTGGAGGTGGGGAAGGCGATCTGGGCCCCGTGCTGGTCGATGATCTCCATCACCTTGAACAGCACGTCCTGCTTCACGGCATGGTACTCCGCCCACACGGTGGTCTTGGTGAAGCAGTACAGGAAGAAGTCCAGCGAGGATGGCCCGAAGGCGTCAAAGTTGACCATCAGCGTGCGGCTGGTGTCGATGTCGGGGTGCACCAGCAGCATCTGCTTCACCTCCTCCACGATGCCCGCCATCTCCGCCGCGTCGTCGTAGCGGATGCCCACCGTCTCCTTGATGCGCCGGTTGAACATGCGGCTGGGGTTTTCCACGGCGATGGTGGAGAACGTGGCGTTGGGCACATAGAGCGGCCGTTGATCGAAGGTGCGGATACGTGTGAGGCGCCAGGAAATCTCCTCCACGGTGCCCTCGATGTCCCGGTCCGGCGAGCGGATCCACTCCCCCACGGCAAAGGGGCGGTCCAGGTACACCATCAGCCCGCCGAAGAAGTTGGCCAGCACGTCCCGCGCGGCAAAGCCCACCGCGATGCCGCCGATGCCCCCGAAGGCCAGCACGCCGGAGATGGAGAAGCCCAACGTCTGCAGCGCCACCAGCGCGCCCGTGATCAGGATCGCCACGCGCAGCAGCTTGGCAATGGAGTCCACCGTGGTGAAGTCCGGGTGCGTGCCGTCCGGCCGCTCCATGGCCAGGATCACCTTCTGCCCGTGCCGCACCAGGCGGATCATGAACCACGTGATCACGATGATCACGCCCATGGTGCGCAGAGGCCCCACCGCATCGAAGATCGGCGCGTGGGTGGCCCGCCCCACGATGCTCGCCGCGAAGGCGATGCCCACGAGCCAGATCATCACGCTCAGCGGCGGGCGCAGCGCGTCGATGACGGCCTCGTCCCACGGGGTGCGCGTGCGCACCTCCAGCCGACCCTGCAGGCGGGTCAGCATGCGCCGCAACGCAAGGTCCACAAGCAGTGCACCCAGCACGGCCAGAAAGGTCTGGATGATCCAGTGGGAGCCATGCGCCAGCAGGGCGCGCAGTTGTTCCAGGTCCAGCCAGTCCATCGGCATCAGATCGTCGGGGGTGGGTGCAGAGCGGCGGCGCGGGCACGCATCGGGCTCCGCCGCCGGTTGCGTCAGCCCACCCTAGCACACTCGGCCGCCGGCTGGTCGCCCGCTGGCAGCAGCCCTGCCGGCCCACCGGCGCACGAGGCAATGCGTCCACGAGCGGCGCAATTGACGCCTGGCGGCACGCGGTGCCACCATGGGCGCGCTTGGAGGCAATACTCATGACCGTCCTCGTCACCGGCGGCTCCGGCTTCGTGGGCCTGAACCTGCTCCAGCTTCTGCTGGAGCGAGGCGACCGCGTCGTCAACCTCTCCCTCGCGCCCCCGCCCGCCGCCGCCCAACAGCTGTTCGACAGCCTGCCCGGCACGCTGCAAAGCGTGGTGGGCGACGCGTGCGATGCCCCTACCGTGGAGCGCATCTTCGAGGGGCAGGGCATCGAGCGGGTGGTGCACGCGGCCGTGATCACGGCCGGGCCGGAACGCGAGCGCAGCGACCCCGCCGGCATTGTGGCGGTGAACCTGCAGAGCGTGCTGACCGTGCTGGAGGCGGCCCGGCGCCATGGCGTGCAGCGCTTCGTGTACCCCAGCTCCGGCGCCGTGTACGGCGAGAGCGCCTACGCCGCGCCCGTGCTGGACGAGGACGCAACGCCGCCCCGACCGGTGACGCTCTACGGCATCAGCAAGTACGCGGCGGAACGCATGGCCTTGCGCTACCGCACGCTGCACGGCATGGACGTATTGGCCGCCCGCCTGGGCATCGTGTTCGGGCGCTGGGAGCACGCCACGGGTCAGCGCGATACGCTCAGCGCGATCTACGAGCTGACGCGCCTAGCCCGCGCCGGCGAGACGGCCGCTCTGCCCAACGCGGGCCGCCGCGACTGGGTGTATGCGCCGGACGTGGCCGCGGGGCTGGTCACGCTGCTGTACCATCCGCAGCCAGCACACGCCGTGTACCACGTGACCGCGGGCCGCGAGTGGAGCGCCGAGCAGTGGTGCGAGCGGCTCCAGACGCGCTACCCGGACTTCCGCTTCCGCATGGTCACCGACGAGGCCCAGGCCAACGTGAACCTGTACCGTGCCAGCTTTCGCGCGCCGCTCTCCAACCTCCGCCTGCGGGAGGAAACGGGCTTCGCGGCCCGCTTCGGGTTGGATGAAGCCTTCGCCGACTACCTGGACTGGCTGGAACGCTATCCCCTGGACAATCGCCAAGGCTAGTACTCGTAAAGTGTGGGGGGCCGTGGCCTCCTTGGCTTCGCCTTGCCCCCGCCCGGCACCTGCGGGATGATGCGGGCAATGCGGCGGGCCGCTCCGCCGCCATCGCAGAGGAGCGACGATGAGCCAGAGCGCAGCAGCCCAGGGACGGCCGCGTCTACAGGCCCCACCGGGCGCGGTGGATACGCACATGCACATCTACCTGCCGGGGCGCTTCCCCTACCCGCCCGGGCCGGCCGCGCAGCCGGCGGAGAAGAACGTCGCCATGTACACGGCCATGCTGGCGCGCATCGGCGTGGAGCGCGCCGTGATCGTGCAGCCGGCTGCCTATGGGCTGGACAATCGCTGCACCCTGGCCGCCATTGCGGAGATGGGCGAGCGCGCCCGGGGCGTGGCCACGGTGGGGCCGGACGTGACCGATGCGGAATTGCAGCGCCTCACGGACGCGGGCATCCGCGGCGCGCGCTTCTTCATGCTGGGCGGCGCCGTGCTGCGCTGGGAGCAACTGGAGGGCATCGCCGCGCGCGTGGCGGCCTTCGGCTGGCACCTGCACCTGCAGTTCGACGGCCGCGAGTTCCCGGAGCGCCTGCCTCTGCTGCAGCGCCTGCCGGGGCAGCTCGTGATCGCGCACAACGGCAAGTACCTGGAGCCGGTGCCACCGGAGCACCCGGCCTTCCGCGCGCTGCTGACGCTGGTGGAGAGCGGCCGCTGCTGGGTCAAGCTCTCCGCGCCCTACGAGACCTCGCGCAGCGGCCCGCCCACCTACGATGACGTGGGCGCGCTGGCCAAGGCGCTGGTGCGGACCGCACCGGAGCGCATGCTGTGGGCCAGCAACTGGCCGCACCCCGGTGAGCCGGAGGACGCCAAGCCGGACGAGGCCATGCTGCTGGACACGCTCCTGGACTGGGCCCCGGACGATGCCACGCGCCGGCGCATCCTGGCGGACAACCCCGCGCAGCTCTACGGCTTCTAGCATGGCCGCCGCCTTCTCCCTGCACCCGCGGCTGGCCGCGGACACGGCCCATGTGACGCGGCTGGCGCTGTGTCACGTGTTGCTGATGAACGACGCGCGCGTGCCCTGGCTGCTGCTGGTGCCTGAGCGCCCGGCGTTGCAGGAGCTGCACGGCCTGCCCGCGCCGGAGCGCGCGCTGCTGATGGAGGAGATCACGGTGGCCTCGCAGGTGCTGGAGCGGCTCTACCGCCCGGACAAGCTGAACGTGGGCGCGCTGGGCAACCTGGTGCCGCAACTGCACGTCCACGTGATCGGCCGCTACCGCAGCGACGCCGCCTGGCCCGGCCCCATCTGGGGCAGCGGCCCCGCCATCCCCTACGAGCCCGATGCCCTGGCCGCCGAGGTGGAGCGCCTGCGCACCGCCTTCGCGGAGGAGTAGTGGGGCGCGCCACGGCATGGGGCGTTGCGGAACAGCAGATGTCTCGCTGCACTCGAAATGACAGGTACGGCCACGCACGGTGTGGTCACGCTCTAAGGGCCGCAGCGAAGCCCGCGGGCGGGACTGTGTCGAAACCGTCGCGGGGCACCGCTCGGGTGTGGTAAAAGAAGGGAAACGCCCCGCAGCTCTGCCCCCTTCGAGCGGGCGCGGCGGGCCAGTTCGCTTTCGCCTTTGCACCACCTCAAGCCACTGGGAGCCACCCCATGACCGAAACCACCCAAATGCGCGGCGTGCTCTCGCCCGTGATCACGCCCTTCAAGGCGGACCTCACCCCGGACGCCAACCGCCTCATCGCCCAGTGCCGCTGGCTGCTCTCACAGAACGTGGGACTGGCTGTCTTCGGCACCAACAGCGAGGCGAACTCGCTGTCAGTGGACGAGAAGCTGATGCTGCTGGACATGCTGGTGGAGGCGGGGCTGGACCCCAAACGCATGATGCCCGGCACGGGCGCCTGCGCGCTCAGCGATTCGGTGCGCCTGACCAAGCGCGCGGTGGAGCTGGGCTGCGGCGGGGCGCTGATGCTGCCGCCGTTCTACTACAAGGGCGTGAGCGACGAGGGGTTGTTCCGCAACTTCGCCGAGGTGATCGAGCGGGTGGGGGATGACCGGCTGCGCATCTACCTGTACCACATCCCGCCGGTGTCCCAGGTGCCGATCACGCTGGGGCTGATCGACCGGCTGCTGAAGGCCTACCCCGGCATCGTGGCGGGCGTGAAGGATTCCTCCGGCGACTGGAACAACACCAAGGCCATGCTGGATGCCTTCCCGGGCTTCGGCGTGTTCGCGGGCCAGGAGCTGATGCTGCTGGACAACATGCGCAATGGCGGCGTGGGCTGCATCTCCGCCACGGCCAACGTGAACCCGGGCCCCATCCACCAGCTGTACGCCAACTGGGAATCGTCCGAGGCGGACCGGATGCAGGCCGATGTGGCCGCCACGCGCAAGTTCATCCAGCAATTCCCGATGATTCCCTCCCTCAAGCAGATCGTGGCGCACTACTCCGGTGATGCCGGCTGGGCGCGCCTGCGGCCCCCGCTGGTGGAACTGACCGCCGAGCTATCCACCAAGCTGCTGGACGGCCTGGCCGAGCGCAACTTCGCCATGCCCGGCCTGCCCAAGGTGCAAAAGGGCGCCGCGGACTAACGTCCTCCCGACACGCCGACGATGGGTGGGGGCTTTGCCCCCACTTCCGCCTTTCGCAGTTCTTCGTTTACGTCACAGCCGTGCGCCCGGCAGGGCGATGGCGCGGGCCGGTGCGCCGTCCGAGTCGGGGATCTTCAGGGGCAGCGCGAGGAACGGCGTGCGGTCGCCCGGGATGCGGTGCAGGTTGCAGAGGTACTCGATCATGATCACCCCGTTGCGCAGCAGCACGTCATGGGTGACGAACTCCTCGATGCCCCGCTTTTCGCCGCTCAGCAGCAGCCGGATCGGATAGTCCTGGGGAAAGTCGTAGCCCACGGCGCGCACCTGCCGCTCCAGCAGCCACTCACACGCCTCGCGCGTCATGTAGGGCGAGGCCGTCCAGAACTCGGGCGTGTCCAGCCGCTGCACCGTATCCCACGCGGCACGCAGCAGCACGATGTCACCTCGCTCCACGTGCGCGGCCTTGGGGGCCAGGTGCGCCGGGGTAATGGCTGTCTCCGGGGCGATGCCGGTGAGATCGACCAGCTTGGCCTCGCCGACCAACTGCTCCAGGCGCACGTCGTCCGTGGTGGGGCCGTCGGGCACCATGTGGCGCGGCGAGTCGATGTGCGTGAAGCCGTGTACGGCCATGGAGAAGCGCGTCACCTGGAAGGCGGCGCCGTCCTCCATGCGCTCCACACGGTCCCGCTCCACCTTCCAGCGGAAGTGCGGCGCGACGGTGTAGGTCAGGTCGATGATCTGCGGTGCGTTCATGGGACTCCGCGTGACGGGTGCCAGGGGGAGGCGGCCGGCGCACGGCCATTGCTCCCCGCTGCTTAGCACGGATCGGGACCGCGCGGGATGCCGGCAGAAATGCCGGCCGGTCAAGCCGCATGCGGCGATTGCCCCCGCTCCCGGCTGCGGGGCACAATCGGGGCCAGATGCCCGTGCCAACCGCCCGTCCTGGAGGCCCCATGATTCGCGAACCCTCGCCACGCCGCCCGTCGCACCGCAGGTCCCTGTCGCTCACGCTCTGCCTGCTGCTCGGCTTGGTGGCCGGACTCGCTTTGCCGGCCGCCGCCGCGCAACCCGCGCCCCCTGCTGCTGCGGCGGGCACCGGCGCTGCGACCCGCGACACCGTGGTGCCGCCGGCGCCCTATGCCGGGTACCGGGTGGTGGAGGTCTCCTACCTGCTGCGGGCCCCCAATGGCGCGCTGGTGCGCGTCACACGCTATGGGGCGCCGGGTGCGGACACCGGCTGGGATGGCCACACCGCCACGTCCGGCGTCTATGCCCGGCGCGTGTTCGGACTGACCGGCTGGATCAGCGGCTGGCTCTTCCACGCCCCGCAGTTCTATGGCGAGTTGGGCGACTACGTGCGGGAGAGCTGGGCCACCATCCTGCGCATCCTGGACTACCTGGGTGTGATCGTGCTCTTCGCAGGCACCTGGGTGATCTGGTTCCTGGTGCGGCCCGCGCTGATCGGACTCACCGACCGGCAGGCGTTCCTGCTCGTGTTCGTGGCCGTGGGCGGTCTGTGGCTCTATGTGACGCAACTTTATCTGAGCGTGGTTTACGCGCTGGGTCTGATGCTGCTGCCCGCGTTGGTGCTGGGCATCGCGAGCTGGGGCGTGCGCCGCATTTGGCGGGCCGTGCGTGGCGGGCCGGCAGGTGCTGCGCCGTGAGGGCCTTGCGATGGCGAGGGGAGGGAGTGCTGCGCGGCCGAGACTCAGAACACCAGCCACACGGCGCCGATGACGATGGCGGCGCCGGAGCAGGTGGTCAGCAGCAGGCGATAGGGGCGCAGACCGGCGCGCTCCATCCGCTCCAGCGAGGCGCCCAGCAGCCACGCCACGGCGCCCATGGCCGCGATGGAGCCTATGCCGAAGCCGCTCAGGTATACCAGCGAGCCGCCCAGATTCGGCAGCGTCAGGGCAGGCAATACGCCCAGCACGTACGCGCTGCCGGCCAGCCCGTGCAGCGTGCCCATGGCGAAGGAGACGTGCGTGTGCGCATGAGCGCGCGGCGCCTCGTGCGCGTCGGCATGCGGGTGGAAGTGGATGTGGGAGTGGGCGAGGCCATCGTGCACGTGCCGGTGCACGTGCAGGTTCTGCCGGAAGGCTTGGCGCAAGCCCCACACGCCGATGGCGATCAGCGCCATGCCCACCAGCCGGTCGCTCCAGGACGAAAGCTCATTCAGTGGGAGCAGAGCGCGAAGCATCAACGACAGGGCCGCCACCGCAAATATGGCGGCTGTGTGGCCACCACCCCACAGGACACCCACCAGCCAGCGTCGCCGCGAGTGCTGCAGGGCCAGCGGCGCCACGGCCGCCAGATGATCGGGGCCCGACAGCACGTGAACCAGCCCGGCCAGCAGGCCCGTGAGCAGAATCGGCAACATGGGGGCGACACCTGGGCCACGGGGGGAGACGCTCGGCGGGCGGTCGCGCGGCCGCGCCTGCGCGCAAATACCAACGCCCGATCGTACCGGGCTGCGCCCCGGCTTGGCAAGCCGCGCCCGCGGAGCGGAGCCGCAAGCTTTCGCTTGCTCTCCGGCGCCGCAGCGCGTAATTGGTTGAGGTTAGGTATAGCCGCTGTGGCCCGCCTCGCAGTGACCCCGCATTCGCACCGATGGAATCCTCCGAACAAGCCGGCTCCCGCAGCAAGACGCTCGTGCTCACGCTGGGCGCGTTGGGCGTGGTGTACGGCGATATCGGCACCAGCCCGCTCTACGCCATCCGGCAGTGCTTCAACGGCACGCCCGAGGTGGCGCTCAACGTGACCAACGTGCTGGGCGTGCTCTCGCTGATCTTCTGGTCCCTGATCATCGTCATCTCGCTGAAGTACCTGCTGCTGATCATGCGGGCGGACAACAACGGCGAGGGCGGCATCCTGGCGATCACGGCGCTGCTGGTGCCGGGAAACGGTCACCGCCTCAGCCGCTGGACGACCGTGGTGGCGTTGGTGGGTGTGTTCGGCGCGGCGCTGCTGTACGGCGACGGCATGATCACTCCGGCCATCTCCGTGCTGAGCGCCGTGGAGGGGCTGGAGGTGGCGGCGCCGCACATGGCGGCCTACGTGATTCCCCTCACGACCGTCATCCTGATCGCTCTGTTCTATATTCAGTCACGCGGGACGGCGGGCGTGGCGGCCGTGTTCGGGCCGGTGATGCTGGTCTGGTTCACGGTGCTGGCCGTGCTGGGGCTGGGCCACATTGCGGAAGCACCCATTGTGCTGCGGGCCGTGGACCCGCTCTACGCGGTAGACTTCTTCGAACTGGACCGCTGGCAAGGCTTCCTGATCCTGGGCGTGGTGTTCCTGGTGGTGACCGGCGGGGAGGCGCTCTATGCGGATATCGGGCACTTCGGCAAGACGCCCATCCGGCTGGCGTGGTTCTCCTTCGTGCTGCCGGCCCTGCTGTGCAACTACTTCGGGCAAGGGGCGCTGCTGATCAGCCACCCGCAGTACGTGGAGCATCCGTTTTACCACATGGTGCCCGGCTGGGCGCTCTATCCCATGGTGATCCTGGCCACGGTGGCCACGGTGATCGCCTCCCAGGCCGTGATTACTGGGGCGTTCTCGCTAACGATGCAGGCCGTGCAGTTGCGCTACCTTCCTGCCGTGCGCATCCAGCACACATCCGAGGACGCCTTCGGGCAGATCTACGTGCCCGTGGTGAACTGGGTCATGCTGGTGTGCTGCATCGGGCTGGTGCTCGGCTTCCAGACCTCGGGCAACCTTTCCGCGGCCTATGGCGTGGGCGTGATCACCACGATGACCATCACCACGGTGCTGGCCTTCCTGGTCATGCTGCGCGTGTGGGAGTGGCAGGCCCTGCTGGCGGGGTCCGTCACGCTGGTGCTGCTGTGCGTGGATCTGGCCTTCTTCGGCGCCACCTACACCAAGCTGCCCGAGGGCGGCTGGTTTCCGCTGGTGGTGGGGCTGCTGGCGTTGGTGATCATGTCCACCTGGCGCCGCGGCAACGAGATCTTCGCCGACCGCCTGCGTGAGGAGGGCATGACTTTCGGGCGCTTCTTCCAGGAGGTCGAGGCCGCTTCACTTTCCCGCGCGCCCGGCACAGCGGTTTACCTGCACAGCCAGGCGGCGGGGATCCCCCATGCACTGCTGCGGAACTTCCGCTTCAACCGTGTGCTGCACGAGCGCAACCTGATCGTGACCGTGGTCTCCGAGCGCCGACCGTACCTGCCCATCAGCGAGCGCCTGCACTTTGAGCATATGGGCTCGGAGTTCTACCGGGTGGTGCTGCGCTACGGCTTCATGCAGCAACCCAATGTGCCGGCGGCCCTGCTGATCTGCCGCGACCGCGGGGTGGACCTGCGGCCCCACGAGCTGGTGTATGTGCTGGGCCGCGAGACGCTCCTGCCCACGCGGCACCTCGTGGGCATGGCCCTGTGGCGTGAGAAGCTCTACTCGGCCATGGCCCGCAACGCCGCGGGCGTCAGCAGCTACTTCCGCCTCCCACCCAAGCAGATCCTCGAGATCGGCAGCCAGATCGAGCTGTAGGCGCGGCCCGCCTGGGCCAGCGTCCGGCGGTGACACGACGGGTGCACGCGGCCTCCCTGGCCACGCTGCCCGCTTCGTCACCGCCTATCCCGGCCTACACGTCCAAGGCCGCACACGCCATCCGCGCAGGCTCATGACGGCCGCCCGGCGCCCTGAAGGCGTGGGTCGTGGAGCGCCCTTCGCTCACCTTGCGTGAGCGAAGGGCACGACCGCTTATTACCCCAGGGCTTGCTGGAGCGCCCTCCCATCATCGTGGTGATTGTCCGTGGCGGGGGATTGCTGCTCGCACTGCTCCAGCATGGCACGCCAGTGCTCCAGTTCCTCCTCCAGCGTGAGGATACGCTCGCGAATGGCTTGGGCCACGCTCCTCCCGACGTCCTGGTCTTGATGGCGGTCCATGGCTATCTCTCCTTAAAAAGAAACCTCCGACGACCCACGCCAAAATACTTCAGAATCCCCCACATTTACTTGGACGAATTTTTCTGCTCCAGGTTCTGTCAAGAAGTCATTTCTACAGATTTCGAAAAATACACCGGAAATCAGGGATGGTAGCCGATTTTCTGTCGCAACAAACGGCGATCTCTTCCGGCGTGTTTACACGAGTAAATACAGGTTCCCGATACGCATATCGCAAGACCGCGCATTGCCTCGTGTGGACCCCAAAGTGGAACCCGCATCCTTGGATAGTCGTTAATCAACGTAAATAAGGATCGCCGGACGGCGGATCCTAGCTGCCGGGGGCTGCCCGGTGCGTGACGACAGCGGGAGTGCAGAAATGAAGCTGAGTTTTCGCAATCGCGTGCTGATCACCATCTTCATCGCGTGCGTAATCTGCACGGGTGCGGCGGTCCTGGTGGCCAAGATGCGCATCGAGAAGCTGGGCGATCAGGACCTGATTTCAAAGTCCCAGGCGATCCTGTCCCGGCTGGAGGTGGGGCGTGACTACATCGCGTCCATGGGTTTCATGAAGCCGTTGATCGAGGAGACCCGCCTGAAGTATCCGGACGGCAACGTGCCCAAGGAGCAGAAGGAGAAGATCCTCACCAGCGTGCCGATCTTCGCCTCGTTCAGGCTCGGCGGCCGCAATGCGGAGGCGGAGCATTATCAGTTCCGCATCATCGCCAACAATCCGCGCAACAAGGACAATCGGGCGGTAGGCGAGGAGGTGACTTGGCTGAAGCGCTTCGCCGACGATTCGACGCTGAAGGAGATCGACGAGACGGATTCCAGCGCGGGCGTCGTGCGCGTGGTGCGGCCCGTGCGGCTGTCCGAGCAACAGGGCTGCCTCACCTGCCACGGCAGCGAGGCCCACAGCCCCTGGGGCAATGGCAAGGACATCCTCGGCTACAAAATGGAGAACATGCACGACGGCGACCTCAAGGGTGCCTTCGTGATCACGTCCCAACTGGCCACTGTGCGCGCGGATACCAATCGGGCGGTGCTCAACATCCTCATGTGGGCCTCGCTGATCACGCTGCTCGCTCTGGTGCTGGGCTACCTGATCATGCGGGGGCCGCTCAAGAAGCTCGCCGTGGTGATCGATGGCGTATCGTCCTCCTCGGGCCAGGTGAACGGCGCCGCACAACAGGTCTCGGCATCGAGCCAGTCCATGGCCGAGGGCGCCTCGGAGCAGGCGGCGAGCCTGGAGGAGACCTCCTCCACGCTGGAGGAGATGGCCTCCACCACGCGGCTCAATGCGGACCACGCCAAGGAGGCGGAGTCGCTGGCCAACGAGGCGCGCGACTACACCAGTCAGGGCACCGAGGCGATGTCGCGCATGTCCAGCGCCATCACCAACATCCGCGATGCCTCGACCAAGACAGCCAACATCATCAAGACCATTGACGAGATCGCCTTCCAGACCAACCTGCTCGCCCTGAACGCGGCAGTGGAGGCGGCCCGGGCGGGCGATGCCGGCAAGGGCTTCGCCGTGGTCGCCGAGGAGGTGCGCAACCTGGCCCAGCGCAGCGCCGAGGCGGCCAAGAACACCAACGACCTCATCGAGGAGGCCCAGCAGCGCGCGGACCAGGGCGTGCGGGTTTCCGAGGAGGTGGATGCCGTCCTCACGCAGATCAAGGACGCCATCCAGAAGGTGGCGGACCTGGTGCGCGAGGTAGCCTCCGCCAGCGACGAGCAGGCCCGCGGCGCCGACCAGATCAACACCGCCGTGGGGCAGATGGACAAGGTGACCCAGGCCAACGCGGCCAACGCGGAGCAATCCGCCGCGGCCAGCGAGGAGTTGTCCTCCCAGTCCATGGAGTTGGAACGCATGGTGCGCGATCTGATGGCCATCGTGCAGGGCGGCGCCACCAACGGTATCCGGGGCGCGCAGGAGGCCCTGGAGAATGCACGCGCCGAGCGCCAGTTCCTGGAGCACAAGGTGCAGGCGCGCCCAGGTGGCAATGGCCACAGCGCCCGCCTCAACAACACGCAGCAGAGCCACGCGGGCTCGCTGCGCGACAAGATTCACGAGGAGTTGCGGCTGCACCCCTCAACCCTCCCCAAGCACCTGGATGATCTGAACGATTCGGACTTCCAGGAAATGTAGCCCCCTGCGTCGGGCGGTCCGCCTTCCCCCTGCCCCTGGGGCGGGCCGCCCGGCGCACCTTTTCCACACAGCCTCCCGCCACCGAACGATCGCTTCCGTCTCGCCCCGCGGGGCGGGAGCCCCCCACGCCGAAAGCCACCCACTCGGTGTTGTTCCGGAATAGGTCTTCAAGCGGCCGGCCCGCTTGAAAAGCACGAGCCACCCAATGCAAGAGCCGAGGCCCCCGCACCCCTGCACGAATGTCTAACAGGAGGCTTGCGCCGTGGCAGGGATTCCAAGCGGGCAGCGCCCCCTTGGGCCAAAATCGCACCCGCAAACCAAGCCTTGTGGCTCTGCTAGGCCGAGCCAAACGAGAGGTCCACGTAGATGCGGACGGTATCGGAGATGGGCACGCCCAGCAGGGCCGGGCGTGGGATGTGGAAGGTCTGCAGCGAGATTGGGAAGGCACCGTGTACCTGCATGCTCCACCAGCCCCGCTGCACCGTGACGCGCAGGGGCGGCAGCTCCACGCTGGCCCCGGCCAGCCGCACGGTGAGCTGCAAGACGGCCGCGTCGTCACCGGCCAGGTGCCCCGTGCCCTGCACTTCCACGCGCGGATGCTCCACGGCATCCACCACGGCCAGCATGTCGCGATCACGGTCCGCATCGCCGGAGTCGAAGCTGTCCAACGCCACCGAGAAGTGGAACGTGCAGCGCTGCGCCGTGCAGTCCGCGCCGCCCTGCACCGCATGGGAGGTGCCCAGTGCCTCGTGGAGAATGTGGCTCACCTCGTACTTCACGGTGCCCTGCTTGACGGCCCAATGGCCCGCCACATCCATCGCCCGAGCCGGGGCCGGGAGAGCCAGTGCCGCGGCAGCGAGGAGCCAGATCGATCGCATCGGTTACCCCTGCGCTGGGCCTTACGGCGGCATGGGAGGAGGGCACCGCGCCACCCCGGCCCCAAGGGCCGGGCGTACGCGGAGGTCTCCTTATGTAACGATGCGTGCGGGGCGGAGGTGCGATTAAGGAGGTGCGGGGAAGGGCGCCCGCGCTTCAGACCTTGCGCTCGATCACGCGGGCGACGGTACCCGCCAGCGTACTGAAGGAGATCGGCTTGGTCAGAATCTCGTCGATGCGAAGCTCTCCGTCGGGGTCCACGCCGTCCGCATCCACATATCCCGAGCAGAGAATCACGGGAAGGTTCTCGTTAATACGGCGCACCGCCGAGATCAGCTCCTCTCCGGAGAGACCCTGCATCGACTTGTCCGTGATCAGCAGATTGTAGGACTGGGGGCTGGCCTCGAAGCAGCTTAACGCCTCAAGCGGGTCCGCGTGGCTCTCGGCCTCGTAGCCCATCTGCTCGAGGAAGGTCTTCAACAACTCCGCGATCACCGACTCGTCGTCCACGACGAGGATCCGGCCACCTGGTGCCAGCACGGTCGCCTCATGGGGCGCCTCCACCACGGCATCCGCTGCGAGCGCCGGCAGGTAGATATCGAAGCGGGTGCCGACCCCGACGGTGCTGGTCACATCCATGCCCCCCTCGTGGTTCATCACGATACCGTAAACCGTGGCCAGACCCAGGCCGGTGCCGGTGGCATGGAGCTTGGTGGAAAAGAAGGGTTCGAAGATGCGGGAAAGCGTGGCTTCGTCCATGCCGACGCCACTGTCCGTCACCGACAGCAGGACATAGTCGCCGCTAAGCTCCGGCCCGTGCAGGCAGACCTTGCCATGGAGTTGGACCGTCTGCAGCGACACGCCCAATGTTCCGCCGTCGGGCATGGCCTGGCTCGCGTTTACCAGCAGATTCAGGATCAACTGGTGCATCTGGCCGGGATCAGCATTGATGGGCGGAACCTCGCCGACGATGTGCGTCTCAAGCAGGATGTTGGCGGGCAGTGTGGCCTGCAGCAGGCCGGCAACCTCGCTCGCGATCTCGGCCAGGTGCGTGGGGCTGCGGGCCGGCTCGGTGCGGCGGCTGAACATCTGAATCCGCGCCACAAGGTCACGGGCCCGGCTGGCGGCCTGCTGCACCTTGATCAGCCGGGCCCGCTGGTCGGTTCCCACGGGTGCATCGCGCATCAGCAGTTCCAGGTAACCCAGGATCGGCTGCAGGATGTTGTTGAAGTCGTGGGCGATGCCACCGGCCAGGGTGCCAAGGGATTCCAGCCGTTGCGAATCGCGCAGGCGGGCCTCCAACTGAAGCTGCTGCGTAATGTCCTTCTCGACGAAGATGAAATTGGCGATTTCCCCGTGGCCGCCGCGAATGGGAAAGCAGGTGCCCTCGGCCTCAAAGGTGGCGCCGTCCTCCGTGCAACGGCGGTAGCGGCGGGTCCAGATTTCCCCTCGGCCAGCCACGGCCTGCACATCAGGGAAGCCGATGTCCTCCGCACTGCGCAGCCAGGCATCCAGGTGCGTCTCCCCTTCCACGCCGGACAGAGTGGCCCGCGCCCCCGGTGCACGCGCGTTGGAGTACTGGATGTGCCCAAGGTGGTCCGTGATGATGATGCTGTCGTGGGTCTGCTCCAGGGCATCCTGCGACAACCGAAGCTGGGCCTGGGATTCCTCGAGGCGTTGGAACGCCTGCTCCACCATCCGCAGGGGCAACGTGCGCCCAGCGAGCAGCGTGGCCAGCGCCGCCAGCAGGCTCAGCAGGGCCACAAGACCCGTGCGCACCAGCGTTGGCCGCAGTCCAATCACCACCTCCAGCGTGCCGACTCGCCATGCGCTCTCCGTGATGGCGGCCTGACCCGTGATGCTGGGCCAGGCGGGCGGCGCGCCCGTGCGGATGATCGTGCGGCCATTGAGGCCGGTCACCTCCTGGTAGATTGCGTCCCCGTGCGTGTACGTGCGGCTGAGGATCTCCTCGAGCCGGTCCGTTTCAAAGCGCCACGCGGCACCGTGTCCATAGATGAGGCGAGAGAGGAGTTCGGCGCTGGTGGAGGCGTGGGTGCCCGCCTCCTCCGCAATGTAGCGATAGTTGACGACCAGATAGCCCAGTGGCGGTACGACCAGCACCAGCACCGCCATCATGCCCACGATCACCGTGACCAGCCGCCGGATTCTGGCGGCCGCCAACCGGACCGAGCCTTTTGGATGGGCGGCCATGCCAGCCTACTCCGTGTGCGGCACGACGCCGGCGTCAGCCATGATGCTCCGCCCCTTGGCGCTTTGGACGAATTCCACGAACGATTCAGCCTGCGGGCTCGGGTGCGACGTCGTAACGAGGTAGAAGGACATGGCCAGCGGGTACGCACCCGTGCGCAGGTTTTCCAGCGTCGGCGCAACGGTGTCCAAGCGGAGGCGCACCAAGTGTGAGCGCTCCGTGACGAGCTGCGTGAGGCTAGCCGCCGCCAGCGAGTCGGGCAGTTTGGCGGCCATCTCCAGGTTGTCCTGGGCCGTATAGGCATGGGGCCGTCCGGGCGCCGCCCAACTCCGTTGCAGGGCCTCCCGCATGCCCGCAAGGCGCTCGGATAGCACCGCGAGCATCGGCTCGTGCAGGGGGCGCAGCACTACATAGACGGGCTTTCCATCGGGCCACTGCAGTTGCTGCAGACCGAACATCTTTACCGCGACGTCGCGGCTGATCCGCCGTGTGGTATCCGCGCGCGAGGTGACGAACACGATAGGCGATCGCCCGATCAACGTCGCGCGGGCACCTTCCCGTTGCTCGGATGCGGTGAGTGGACGGCTGGATACCGCAACATCCAGCGCGCCGGCCAGCACCGCCCTGATCCCGCCGGAACTTCCCAGGCTGCGGGGCATCACGTTGAGCTGGCCCAGACCCTGCGCGGCGAAGCCCTGCGCCAATGCGCGTGAAAGCCCCAAAGCTGCGCCGGAGCCCCCCACGCGCAGTACCGCGGATGCGTGCACCGGCTGTACGCCGAGGAACGCCCACATGACGAAGGCGCAGACCAGGTGCCCCGCGATCCTGCGTTTCATTGCGTTGCCGTGCAAGCTGATTCCAGGCCCAGACAAACTGCGCCCGATACCCCTCAACGACCGACCAAACCGTCCGAATCTATGCAGATTTCGCACACTGATTAAGTGCACGTTATCAGGTTCCAGCCATTGCACAAGTGATTTGCCGAATCGCCAGCCTTCGGCCACAAGGTATGCCCGCAAGGCTGACAATTCGGGGCATAGGTCTGGTGGGATCGGCTGAGCCGATGTCCATGGCGACCGGCTGGACGCACCAGTCACCGGCGAGGCGAACCGGTCGCCCCGTTCACGGGGGCGTCCGCGACCCTGAAATGCCAACGCAACGCCGCAACCCAGCGGCAGGTTGCTCCGTCTTGGAAAGATCGCGGATGGCCCAGGTTCGGGCGCATCCGCGCTTCGTTTTGGCGTAGATTATGGGCGTCCGCCGCGCGACGGCCCGTCAGCAGGTGGGCCGACACTGGGCGGTGGGCCGACACTGGGCGGTGGACCGGCACTGGGCGGTGGACCGGCACTGGGCGGTGGACCACTGCCCACCGGCACTCCGCTTGGAGGCCCCGCAGGCGCTAGGGATGGCAGGGCCGCGGGCGCGCCGAATTCAATGGACTTGGTGAGGATGTCGGTACCGTCCTCGCGGACGATGCGAATCTGCACACTCACCGAGGTCTGGATGGGCACCGAGGGTGGCTGCATGGGTACGACGTGGGATACCTGGCCTTGCGTGACCGTCACCTGCACGTCCGGGTAGGCCCGGCTGGAGAAGGCCACCGATCCATCCTCCGTGAGCAGCGCGGTCTGCGCGCCGCTGTGCTCGGCGACAAACCGGGCGCCCCGCACGTCCTTCATGGAGGCCATCGGCGTGCGCACGCTCACCGGGGCCGCACCACCGCCGACGGCAAACGCCGCCTTGCCGACCAGGAGGCCCAGCACGGTCTGCCCGGCATTCTCGCCGAGGATCTGGAAGGCCGTGCTCGAATACACGGAAACCTCACCGCGGCCATCGTGGAGTACGATTCGCGCCTGGGTGCCGTGGGCCGTCTGCACGTGGTCACCCACGAACACGGCCACGCGCTCTCCCGGCGTGCCATAGATACGGTCCTGCTGATCGTGCCGCAGCTTGACCACACCCCGGGTGAGGATCAACTCACCGGCAGGCTGGGCGGCCAACGTGCCACCAGCCCAGACACCGAGCGCGATCGCCAAGCAGCATGCGCTTCGCACGAAGCGCGCTGATATCGGCTGCATCCGTGGCCTCATTGTGATTTCCCCCAGGACAAGCGTACGGGAATCAGTATACGTGGATTAACGACAGACTCAATGATTCGTTCCGATAAGCGGCGGTGGCGACATTCGCCGAGCGATCGTCCCTGCGCAGTTGAACGGCCGCGGAGAGCGACCGGAACATGGGCCAGATCACGTCCAGTGTCCACGAGCGCAAGGTCTGCTTCAATCGCGCATCGCCGTAGTCCGGATTCGGCTCTGTAAACCGCTCCGCAATGACATTCCAGCCCAGGTCCGCCTCGACCGAACCCAGGGCACGCGCCAAGTGCAGCCGGGTGTCCAGCATCAGCTTTCGCGCGAACCGCCCCACGGCGTTGTAGCGCGCCAGATTGAGCTGCACGCCACCCTGGTACGCACCAAATGTCGCCTCGTAGCGCGCACCCACGGTGCCCACGGTGGCGTCCTCCTTGTAATCCGGGGAGTCCACCGTGTAGGTGATGTTCTGCGTTCTTACCTCCAACGAGCCCTCGATCCAGTCCGTACGGCCTAATGCGAGGCGGTATGTGGTATTGACGAACCGATCCTGCTGGGTCAATCGACGCCACCGATCGGGGTCGGGCCGGCCCTGCCGCAGCCAGTTGGAGCCCAGGGTGGCCTGCCAGTGATCCCCGCCGGAAAGGCCCTGCTCGTAACGCACGGTCAACTGACCGAAGGTGACCTCTTCGTTGGTGACCAGATGGCGACCCGTCTCGCCAAGCGTGCCGGCGGGGTCGTAGCGATCCTGCGAAAGCGTCGCGTCCAGCCATGCCGAGCGCTCCGGCCCAAAGGAATGGCCCAGGCTCGGCTGCAGCACGAGGTAGTACCGCATACCCGCCGGCGGGTTCTGCGACGCTGGTAGCCGCGCCGGATTGCTGACCCATTGGGCTCCCAGGCTCGTGGTCAGCCAGAACTGGAATGCTTTTTTTTTACGAGCCCATCCGCTCCCAACTTGACCAACTGGATCTCGAAGGTCTGGGTCGCCGGCCCCGTATCGGTTTCCACCCGCACCAGGAACTTGTTGACCCCCGGATGCAGATGGGTGGGCATCTTCACGACCGTGAACGTGCCGGGCTTGATGGATTGCGCAACGCCATTGACCGTGACGGAGCGGATGGTGCTGAAGGCGGTGACCTCCAACTCGAAGACGATATCCGGCTGCGTCACCACAACGTCGCTGTTGTCCAGCGGCCGGTACATCAACACATCCTGGGCACTGGCCAGCGGAACGATGCCCCACAGCAGAAGCCACAGGATCACCGCGCCCGCCAAACCCCGCGCCGCAGTTCCCGTTCCGATGGAGATCCATGGACTGGCCGCACCGTAAGAGAGATACCCATCGCACCTGTGACGACGCTGCATCCGCGAATAGCACCCCGATTCACAGGCCATGGAAACGCCTGGGGTCCGGGCGCCGACATGGAGAGCCGCGGCGGCGTCTTCTTTTGTAGCAAATTGATTCAATCTCTTACAGCCGCGAAGGTCAAGCACAAAATGCGGGGTCCTGCCAACTTAATGCGGTGCCGCGCGACATATAGGTCCGCGTTGTGCTCGTCCGCACCGTACCGAGAATCCCGGCAAATGTCAGGCACGCACCGAGCCGGCTCGACGGCTTGCCGAGCCGAGCCGCTCATTGCCGCGTCCTTTGCTCCGGGCGGATCTGCACGCAGCACCTCGCATACCGACGCATGGAAGAGCTACCTGGCAAGGCGTACTCGGGTGTCAACAGGTCCGCCTGGTATCGTCATAGTGTTCGGCCAGCACTGATATTCTACGACCCAGATTCGTCCCGCGGGATACAAAAGGGGCTCCCGGCACTGTTGTGGAAAGGCCTTGAGCGATCTGCAAGCAAGGATGCTATGCAAACAGTCAAACTGGCTCCGTCCGGCAAGAAGGCGGATATCCCCTGGATTGCACCGGCAAAGTCGAGGGAAGCATGCCGGGTCCGGCCGGGGGTGTCTCGTTGACGGGTGGCCAGGTCACCTGCGGGAAGTGGTGCGGCGCAAGCAATCAGGATTCACTGTTCCGCGGACTTGGTATAAGCACGTGGAGAACCGTCCAAGCCAGAATCCGGAGCGCCATCCGGGAAACGTCGGCCAATACAGGCATTCGGGAGAGCTCTCATGAAAGTCGGGTTGTACCTGATCAACCAGCAGCACCTGGAAGTCGACATGACCACCGCCCTGCGAGAGCAGATCGCCATGGTGCACGCTGCGCGGGATGGGGGTTGGGATTCGCTTTTCACCGGGCATCATTACCTCAACGAGGGCAACAACAAGCAGTTGGCCATCGTGCCCTTCCTGACGCGGCTGATGAGCGAATGCGGGGAAATGTCACCGGGCATGGGCATCTACCTGCTGACCCTGCACAATCCGGTGCAGGTGGCCGAGACCGTGGCCACGCTGGACATCATCTCCGGGGGGCGGTTCATCTTTGGCGTGGGGCTGGGCTACCGGGACGTCGAATTCGACGCCTTCGGCATCGCGAAAGGCACTCGGGTCAGCCGGTTCGAGGAATGCCTCGATGTGGCGAAGCGGCTGTGGCGCGGAGAGCCGGTGTCCCTGGACCGGCCTTGGTGTCGCCTGGACAACGCGGTCATGAACATCCGTCCCGTGCAACAGCCGCATCCTCCCATCTGGTTTGGGGCCACCAGCGAAGGCGCCGTGCGCCGCGCTGCGCGGCTGGCCGACACCTTCTTTATCGACCCCCTGGCCGATTTCGCGACGATCCGGACACGCAACGCGATCTTCCGGGAAGAACTGGCGAAGGCGGGCCGGCCTTTCCCGGCCGAATTTCCAGTATTCCGTGAGATCTGCGTGGCCAAGGATCGCAAGACCGCCATGGAAATCGCCGCCCCGGCGCTGATGGGCAAGTATGCCGACTACGCCCGCTGGGGCATTGGCAAGGGCGTCTCCGAACCGGACCTGGAGGCCCTGGCCAGCGAGCGTTTCTTCATCGGATCGCCCGAGGACTGCTACGAGCAGATGCGGCCTTTCTGGGAGGAGTTCGGCTACAATCACATGGTGCTGCGGCCCCACTGGGCGGGCATGCCGGTGGAGGCGGCCCTGAACAGCATCCGGCTCATCACCGACGAGTTGCTGCCCGCCCTGCGCAAGGCGTGAGCCGGTCACGCGATCCTGCGCCGGCAATGCACTCGCGATCCCGCTGGTTGAAGTCGCCCAGCGGGCCCATCTCGCCTCAACATGCCCCACCCGGCACTTGCAGCAAAGCCACTCCAGTCCCCGCTGACCACCTCACCTGGCCGATCATCCGATGGCGCAAATCCCCCTGGCGTCTATGCCAAGGTGCGGCGCCGGCAACCGATAGGGATGGGCCAGGAGCCAGTGCGCACGTCCAATCGTTCGATATTTGCGAATCTGGTCTGGAAGTCTGAATTGCGCCGTGGGGAGGGACCTCGGGCGTTGCGCCGGCTCGTTTCCGGCCGTGGGCGTTGCGCCGCTTGATCTAAATCAAGGCGAAGCCAATTCTTCGAGATTAAACACTGCATCATCATGACACAGGCAGTTGGGAGGCTGCCTGCAAGCATCGCAGGCTCCTGTTTCGGAGGCGGGAGCACGGGATGGCGGAGCATAGCCATGCCTGTCTACTCCGTACCTGATCGCTACACCACAATCTGGCGAGGCTACGCCGCCGCGCGGACCCGGTCACCGGGCTGCCGCGGTCACGGCGAAGTGTGCGCTGCCCACGCCCAGCGTGCAGGCAAGGGCACCGGGCGCCGCACCCTGTCCCACCGCGGGGGTGCGCAACCGGGTCACCTGAGTCGGGATGCGAGCGCCGGCTGCTGCGCTCGCGTACACGCGCCTGACGGTCACGGCGCAGGATTGTGAAAGGGAATCCGACCATGAACGCACCAAACAAGCGTCCGCCCCGGAAAACGAGAAGGTTCCTGCGAGCCCTCTTGGCAAGCGCGCTCACCGTGCTGGTGGTGGCGGCCGTGATCTGGCTGATGCCGGCAGCCAACGGCGCGGTCGTGCAGCAACCCGTCCGCTTCAGTCATGCCATCCACACGAAGCTGATGACGTGCGAGTTCTGCCACCAGTACTACCCGACCCGCGACGTGGCCGGCCGTCCCGCGCTGGTGCGCTGCATGATGTGTCACGCCTATCCGGTCACCACCAACCCGGAGGCGGAGAAGCTGCAGCAGTTCGCGGCGGACAAGCGGGAGATCCCCTGGGTGCGCCTGACCCGCCTGCCGGACTTCGTCCACTTCTCCCATCAGCGGCACGTGGTGGTGGGCAAGGTGGAGTGCAAGACCTGCCACGGCGGGATCGCCCAGTTGACCGCCCCACCCACGGCGCCCCTGGTAACGATCCGGATGCAGTTCTGCCTGAACTGCCACCAGTCCAGGGCCGTCGAGCTCACCGATCGCTCCCTGCAGGCATTGCAGGCCGACGACCTTTCGCCGGCCGTGCGCCAGGCGTTGCCCGACTTCGAGAACAAGCGCTTTCCGACCGGAGCGGACCTCATCGGCGCACTGACCCAGGCTGTTGGAGCGGCGCCGGCGGGTGCCGAACGGCAGCAGATCCTCGGCCAGGTGCAGGCCGCACCACCGGTCACCTCCGATTGCATCGGGTGTCACCGCTAACGTCGGCCTGCACGGGCCGGCCCCAGCGTTTGGATTGACCATGCGGATTTCGAGACGACAATTCCTGGCCGGCGTGGGCGGCGCGGCTGCTGCCGCCACGACCCTGCGCGACCTGCAACACGGCGTGCAGACACCCCAGCAGTTGCTGGAGGAGTGGAGCAACTACGAGGAGGAGTTCCACGTCTCCATCTGCCAGCAGTGCCCCGGCGGTTGCGGAGTGCTGGCCCGGGTGGTGGATGGCAACCTGGTGCACATCGCGGGCAATCCGCTCTACCCGGTCAATGAGGGCGGCCTGTGCATGAAGGGCCTGGCCGGGATGCAGGCACTCTACGATCCCGACCGCATCAAGTCTCCCCTGCAGCGCGATGGCGCGCGGGGCAGCCGTCGCTGGAAGCCCATCACCTGGCAGCAGGCCCTGGAGCGCGTAGGACAGCAACTGCACTCCCTGCGCCAGGGCGGCAAGGCCCACACCGTGGCCGTGCTGGGAGGCCAGTACCGGGGGCTGGTGGATACGTTGTTTGAGCGATTCTGCCACTCCTACGGCACGCCCAACTACCTGCGGCTGCGCTGCCTGGATCCTGAGCACAGCACGGCCGCGGACTACTACCAGCAGGGCGTGCATGGCCCGCTGGCCTATGACCTGGAGCACTCCCGTTACATTCTCTCGTTCGGCTGCGGCCTACTGGAAAGCTGGGTGTCCACGGTCAATCAGCAAAAGGCCTATGGGCAGCTCCACGCGCTGCCGGGCGCCGAGCGAGCCCAGTTCGTGGTGGTCGATCCGCGCTATTCGGTCACGGCCGCCAAGGCCGACCGCTGGCTGCCCATCCATCCCGGCACGGACGCCGCGCTGGCGCTGGGGCTGGCCTACATCATCATCCAGGAAGGACGCTACGATCCCAACTTCGTACGCGAGCACACATTCGGCTTCGAGGATTGGCAGGAGGCCTCCGGCGTCCGGCACCGCGGCTTCAAGACCCTGGTGCTGGAAGCGTATGCCCCGGAAAAGGTGGCCGAAATCACCGGCGTTCCGGTGGAGCGGCTGTTCGAAGTGGCGCGCGGCTTCGCCACGATCAAGCCGGCGGTGGCGATCGGCCAGCGGGGACCGTCGTTCCATCCCAACGACCTCTACACGCGGATGGCGGTGCAGAGCCTCAACGCTCTGGTGGGCTCCATTGCCAGCACGGGTGGCGTGGTGCGCCAGGGCACACTGCCCCTCACTGCCTGGCCGGCCCCCAAACTGGATGCGGCCGCACGGGCCGGGGTGGGGCAGCCGCGCATCGACCGGCCGGCCGGCCGGCCGACGCTGTATGGCGAGAACGGGATGACGCGCCTGCCGCACAATATCCTCACGCGCGATCCCTACGAGCTGAACGCACTGTTCCTGTACTACGCCAATCCGCTGTTCTCGCAGCCGGGCCGGGACGACTGGGCCGCGGCGGTGGACAAGGTGCCCTTCGTCGTCAGCTTCTCGCCGTTCATGGACGAGACGACGGAGCACGCCGACCTGATTCTGCCGGACTGCACCTACCTGGAGCGCTGGCGGGACGACGAGGTGACCCACCTGGCCGGGATCACCGCGTTCGGCATCGGCGAGCCGGTCGTCCCGCCCGTGCACGATACCCGGGCCACCGAGGACGTGCTGCTGCAGATCGCCCACGGCCTGGGTGCGCCGGTGGCAGACGACCTGCCCTGGCAGAGCCATCGCGACGTGCTCTACAACGCCGCCAAGGGCCTGTACCAGGCCGGCCGCGGTCACATCGTGATGCCCCCGCAGGACGAGGCATTCCAGGCGATCTTGGCCCGGCAGGGCTACTGGCAGCAGACCTATGACACCTACGACGGATTCTGGGATGCGCTGGTGCGCCGCGGAGCATGGTGGGACCCGAACGATACCTACGTCGGCCCGCGCCAACTCATCAAGACGCCGTCCAACCGGTTCGAATTCTACTCGCAACTGCTGCGGCGCGACCTGGAGCATGCGGCGCAACAGACCGCGGGTGGCCATCCCACCGATCCGGCAACAGCGCTGACCGAGCTGGCCGTGAGCCTGGGCGTCGAAGCCCGGGGCGACGACCTGTTCCTCCCCCACTTCGAGAGCGCCGCCACCCCGGCGGCCACCGAGGCATACCCGTTCCTGCTCAACACCTACAAGCTGATCTCCCTGGCCGGCGGCAAGGGTGCCAACCAACCCTGGCTGGAGCAGGAGCCGGCGGTGCACCTGGAGAACGGCTGGGACAGCTGGGTGGAGATCAATCCCGACACGGCTGCGCGCCTGGGCATCGCGGATGGCGACTGGGTGTGGCTGCAGTCGGCCCATGGACGAATCAAGGTGCGGGCGCGCACCTTCGCAGGCGCCGCGCCCCAGGTACTGAACATGCCTTTCGGCTGGGGACACCGGGCCTACGGCCATTGGGCCCGCAACCGTGGGCAGAATCCGAACGACATCCTCGATCCGCGGGTGGATCCGCTGAGGGGGCTTCCCCTCTGGGCGGGCACGCGGGTGCAGGTGGTTAAGGCGTGACCAGGAGGACGTGATGCCGCGCTGGGGCATGGTAATCGACCTCGACAAATGCACCGCCTGTCAGGCGTGCGTCGTGGCCTGCCAAGTGGAAAACAACGTGCCGTTCATCGAGGAGAAGGAGTACCGGCGGAGCCGGGCCATCTCGTGGATGAAGGTCATCAGTGAGACGGAGGGGAGCTTCCCCAACGTGCGCACGCAGTTCATCCCGCGGCCTTGCATGCAGTGCGACAACCCGCCCTGCGTGCGCGTGTGCCCGGTGCACGCCACCTACCTGAGCCCCGAGGGCATCGTGGGGCAGATATACCCGCGCTGCATCGGCTGCCGGTTCTGCATCGCGGCCTGTCCGTACACGGTCAAGTATTTCAACTGGTACGCCTACAGCGCCCGGGTGCCCAAGGAGATGCACCGGGCGGACGACCCGGACGTATCGGTGCGGCCCAAGGGCGTCGTGGAGAAGTGCACCTTCTGCGATCACAGGCTGCAGAAAGCCAAGGACAAAGCGGCGGTGGAAAAGCGCACCCTGCACCCGGGCGACTACGTGCCGGCCTGCGTGGAAAGCTGCCCCTCCAAGGCCATGGCCTTCGGCGACATGGCCGACCCGGAAAGTATCGTCTCGCAACTGGCACGGAGCCCCCGCGCCTTCCGGCTGATGGAAGCGCTGGGAACCAAGCCCAAGGTGGTCTACCTGTCCGAACGGAAGCTATATGACTGAGAGCGACTGGCGCAAGGAAGAGGATGCGATCCTGTTCCAGCCCATCTTCTCCACGGGCTGGCGCTTCTACGCCACAGTGACCGTGCTGGGTGCGCTGGTGCTGTGGGGAGTGATCAGCTACATCGTGCAATACCGGGAGGGCCTCGGCGTCACAGGGATGGGGTTCCCGGTTTCCTGGTCCTTCTACATCATCAACTTCGTGTTCTTCATCGGCATCAGCCATGCCGGCACGCTGATCAGCGCCATCCTGCGCCTCTCGCAGGCCGAGTGGCGGCGTCCGGTGACCCGCATCGCCGAGGTCATCACCGTCCTCGTGCTGGGCATCGGCGGCATGAACATCCTGATCGACCTGGGCCGCCCGGACCGCATCATGAACCTGTTCTACTACGGGCGCTACCAGTCGCCGCTGCTGTGGGACGCCACCAGCGTGACGGCCTACCTGACGGCCAGTTCCGTGTACCTGTTCGTGCCCATGATCCCGGACATCGCCATGCTGCGCGACCGGTGTGCACCCGGCTGGCGCAAGTTCTTCTACCAGACCATGGCGCTGGGCTGGGAAGGCACGCCAGCGCAACACCGCGTGCTGAACCGCGCAATCGCCATCCTGGCCGTGCTGGTGGTGCCCATCGCGGTGTCCGTGCACACGGTGGTGGCATTCGTGTTCTCGATGACGCTGCAACCCATGTGGCACAGCACGATCTTCGGACCCTACTTCGTGGTTGGCGCCATCTTTTCCGGCACGGCCACGCTGCTGGTGGCCATGGCCATCCTGCGCAAGGTGTTCCACCTGGAGGACTACCTGCAGCCCATCCACTTCAACTATCTGGGCCTGCTGATGCTGGTGATGGTGCTGCTGTGGACCTACTTCACCTTCGCCGAGTACCTAACCACGTACTACGGCAATGAGCCCAACGAGATGCGCGTGTTCTTCAGCAAGTTCACCGGGAAGTATGCGCTGTTCTTCTGGGGCATGGTGGTGTGCAACCTCGTCATTCCGTTCCCCATCCTGGCCATCAACCGCCTGCGCACCATCGGCGGCACGGTGATCGCCTCGGTGTTCATCATCATCGGTATGTGGCTGGAGCGGTTCATCATCATCGTGCCTACGCTGGCCAACCCGCGCCTGCCCGAATACGCCCAGGGCAGCTACTTCCCCAGCATTGTGGAGATCGGGATCATGGTGGGCTGCACGGCCCTGTTCTGCCTGTTGTACGTGCTGTTCAGCAAGCTGTTCCCCATCGTGTCCGTGGCCGAGATCCGCGAAGGGCGCGAACACACGGAGGAGATCGTGCACAAACGTCTGAGTCGCTATGCGCCCGGATTGGGCAAGCTGCCCCAGGTGAACCCCTAACCTCAACGCGATACGGCCATGGAAAATCCCGGATACGCGAGGGAGCCCGAAAGCCCGTGGGTCTTCAGGGCCCAGTTGGCCACGCTGATTGGGTTCTCCTGCTTTGCGGCGCTGGTGATCACCTGGATCGGCCGGCTGATCTACATCTCCTGGGTGCTGGCGGACGTGTTCTCCGCGTCCATCGGAATCGCACTGGTGGCCGTGCCGATCTTCCTGGGCTTGGCCATCATCTTCAACTATGTCTTCTGGGGGCTGCATCGGGGCCGGCAGCAAGTGCAGCTTCCGTCAGCCGACGACGCGCCATGATCAAGAATATCGGCTGTCTGCTCATCGTGCTGGCCACGCTGGCGCTCGCCGCGCCCGCAGGCTCGCTGGCTGCGGGGAACGAGGCCTACCTGCCGCACAACCCGCTGGAAGGCAGGGCGCTGTTCACCCAGAAGCTCTGCATCCGCTGCCATTCCATCCAGGGCGTGGGCGGCACGACCGGGCCCGACCTGGGCGAGATCTGGCTGGGCAGCTTCATGGATATCGCCGCCAAGCTCTGGAACCACTTTCCACGCATGAACGAGGCGTTCCAGGCCGCCCGCCTGCCGCGGCCCACGCTCACCGCGGACGAGGCCAGGAAGCTCATCACCTTCCTGTACTCACTCAATTACTTCGACCGCACTGCCAACCCGGCGGTGGGCGAGAAGCTGTTCCGCGAGAAGAATTGCATCCAGTGCCATTCGGTGGGGGGCAAGGGCGGCCACGTGGGGCCCGCGCTGGATCCTTTCCAGGGCAAGTATTCCGCGCCGTTCATCACCGCGGCCCTGTGGGACAAGGGGCCCAAGATGATGAAGAAGATGCAGGAACACCACGTCACGCGCCCCAGCTTCGAGGAGCGCGACGTGGTCGACATCCTGGCGTTCATCCGGGAGAACGGCCTCTACGACCAGACCCGCCGCAGCTACCTGCCGCCCGGCGACCCCGTGTTGGGCCGGGCGCTGTTCCAGCGCAAGGGCTGCATCCGCTGCCACGCCATCAACGGGCGGGGAGGCACCGTCGGGCCGGACCTGGCCACGCGCTCCCTGAAGGGGAGCCTGTCCTACATCCTTAGTCAGATGTGGAACCACGGCTCGCGCATGTGGCCCGAGATGGCCCGGCGGGGCATCCCGTTCCCCACCTTCACGCCGGGCGAGATGTCCGACGTGATGACCTACCTGTACTTCCTGCAATTCAACGACCCGCCTGGCTCGGTGGCCCGCGGCCGGCAGGTCTTCGCGGAAAGGCAGTGCGTCGCGTGTCACCAGCCCGAGGCGCCCAACGTGCCGACGATCGGGCCCAACCTGGCCAAGGTGGGCCTGGACAGCCCGTTCGAGATTCTGGCCCAGATGTGGAACCACGCCCCGGCAATCGAGCACCGCATGAAGCAGGGCAAGATCCGCTGGCCGCTGCTGGACAAGGAGCAGATGCGCGACCTGGTGGCCTACATCCTATTCGTGGGGCGCAAGGGCTGACGCCGGGCGGTCAACCCAGCAAGCCACGTTCCGCGACTGGAACCTATTCCGAAAATGATCTGAGCAGGATCATGGTACTGGCCCGTCGCAGGAGGCCGAGAAAGTTGGCCGCGTGATACTCCCAACGGGCGGTGAGGCGGCGGAAGTGGTGAAGCCAGGCGAAGAAGCGTGCGACCTTCCAGCGCCTTCTCCACCAGGGCCACTTCATGCGGCGAAGCACTTTCGATGCAAACGGCGAGAGGAAGACCCTAGCGCTCGACAACTGCCATGATCTTGGTGCCCTTTCCGCGCTTGGTTGCCCCCACGCAAAGCCCCCCTTTTTGCGGCGGTGAACGAACCGTCGATGAAGGCCTCCCGCAGGTCCAAGCCGCCCCGCTCCTTCAAATCGCGGGCGATGGCTTCCAGCACGCATTCCAACGTCCAGTCCTGCACCCGCTCCTGGAAACGGCGGTGGCAGGTGTTGCGGGGCAAATACCTCCCGGCCGGGTCCTTCCAGGGCGCTCCCGTGCGCAGGATCCAAAAGATGCCGTCCAGGATCGTCCTGTCGTCGCATCTCGGGCGGCCCTTCTTGCCTGGGCCGCTCTTGCCTTCCGGCAACAGCGGCTCGATCAACTTCCACTGTTTGTCTGTCAGCTCCATTAGGGCCTCATCCCTGAGGGATCGCCCCAACGTATTCAGGTCAGCCGCAAAGGTCCAGGAGCATTTTCGAGATAGGGACTAATCGAAGAGGGTACTGAGCAGGCCGTCCTTGTCCGCCGCGGCCTGCGAGGAGGGGCCTTCCCAGGCGCCGGCCTCGGCAGCATGGAGCCGCTCCACGTAGGGCTGCACCAGGTAGACATCCAGGATGTTCTTGCTGAAGAAGGGGATCAGCTCTTCCACGGGCGTGTTGTGGTAGTAGTCCGCCACGTTTGCGCCCCGGCCCAGGGCCGCGGACTCCAGTTCCTTGGCGAAGCGCGTCTGCGTCAGCTCGTGCACCATGGCCTTGATGTTGCCGTTGATGTGGGCCGTGGCATCGCTGGATTCCTTGAGCAGGGTCATCAGCAGGTCGATCGTGTCCTCCGCCGTGAAGCGGTACTCCGCGATTAACCAGTGCATCAGGCCACGCAGGTCCACCGTCTGGGTCTCGCTGAGCCGCAGGCGCTTGCGGATGCCGGTGGCCATGGCCTGAGCGGCGGCCTCGCCCCAGTCGCCGGTGCCGTGCTGATTCATGATCACCCGGGCGATGTGGGAGACGAACGCGGCGTAGTTGTAAACCTCGCGGCCATTGCCGCCATCGCCACCGGCCCCGCTGAAGCCCCCGTTCCCCGCCGGCCCGGCTTCCAACTCGCGGGCGACCAGCACGGCCTCGGCCACGTCGTAGAGCAGCGCGTGGTTGCCGGTCAGCGCCGCATCCGCGTAGAGCTGCCGCGTGTCCACCGTAAAGCCGTCCGGCTCGGCACAGCGGGAGAGCGCCACGGGATCGTGCTTGAGCAGGTGGCGGTACACGGCGAAGTTGGCGTTGCGCTCCTCGCGGTAGGCGCCGTGGGCCAGGTCGCGCAGGGTTTCGGAGAGCCGCTCGGTGCGGATGTGCGCGACGTACTTGTAGGTGAAGTCGAGCAGGTTGAACTCCAGCTCGGCGATGCGGTTCACCACCTCACTGGTGATGATGGAGAGCAGCTCCAGGTAAACCGAAATCGGCTCGTCCACCGCCGAGGCGTGGTCGCGCAGGGTGTCGAGCAGGGCCATGTCCACGCCCAGCGCCGTGACGCCCTGCTCGGTCGCGCGCAGGGTGGCGCGGCGCTGCTCGCCCAGAATGCAGCGCTCGCCCACCAGCGAGCTGGAGATGGTGTCCACGTGGGAATCACCCACGATCACCTCCAGCCGTCCATTGATGATGAAGTAGACCCACTGGTCGAACTCGCCCTCGCGGGTCAGGGCCTCGCCTTCGCGCAGCACCACCACCCTGCCGTAGCGGAAGACCAGCTCGAGCAACTGCCCGGAGCATTCGTGAAAGGCGGGCACCTCCCGCAGCGCCAGCAGCGCGTCGGGATCCTGCCCCAGGATGTTGGAGAGGTAATTGGTGGTGACGCTCATGGGGGCCCGCAGGGGTGCGCCGCAGGCGTCGACACCGGCGGCGATGGGGGCAAACGTCCGACTGGCATCCGTGGGGATGCCACTATTCAAATATTATACGCTGCGGGAAGCGGAAAAGTTCGCTGCCACCCCTGCGAAGTTTTGCGACGCTCGTGTGGCCGCGCTCAACTTGCGCTGACGTGCGGGCCGCCCGGCTCCGGGCCGCCCTCCAGCGCCATATCCAGCAGCTCGCGCAGGAAGCGGAAGGCGTAGATGCCAGTGTCGTGTCCATCGCTCCATTCGATGCGCAGCGCGTAGTTGCCCACGTAGTCCGCCTTGCGGATGTGGACATCCGGCGCAATCTTCTTCGGGTCCAGCATCTTCTCCCCCGTCAGCTCGTTCACGCAGCTGGCACAGGGGCACACATCGCGCAGGTAGAAGAATGGATAGTGGGCCACGACATCGTCGCGCCAGTGGATGGTGAGGTCGTCGGCGTAGACGATGTCCTTGGGACGGCGCTTGTTGATGGCGAGGGCCATGGCGGGCTCAGAGGTTGGGCGGTGCCTGCACCGGCTTGCGGCTGGCGCGGTAGATGGCCGTGCCGATGGCGATCAGCACGCCGGCGTCGTTGCACAGTTCCATGCGCGCCGCGGAGAGGATGCGCCCCGGTCGCATCACCTGCCCCGTGGCGATGAAGTATGCGCCGGCCCCCGGGCGCAGGTAGTCCACCCGCATATCCACCGTGCCCATGCCGGCGAGAGAGGCGCCGTCCTCGAAGGTGCTCATGACGGCGCTGGCCCCGATGACGTCCAGCACCGCGGCGATCACCCCGCCGTGCAGCACGCGCGTGACCGGGTTGCCCACCAGTTCGTCCTTGAAGTCGAAGCGGCCGCGGGCGGTGCCGTCGCCCGCGTCCTCCAGGTGCAGGCCCAGCAGGCGGTTGAAGGGGATCACCTGCTCGATGATCGTGCGCAGGGCATGCAGCTTAGCGGCTTCCACGGCTCACCTCGGCACCGGGGTGGCGGCCTGCAACGTCTCGCGGATGTAGCCGCGCAGCCCGTCCATCTCCGCCGGCAGCACCTTCACGCGCGCGGGCAGGTCGGCCAGCAGGGCCAGCGCGGACGGCAGGGGCGGCTCGTGACCGATGGCCCGCTGGATGGCGCCGGAGAACTTGGCCGGGTGCGCGGTGGCCATGGCAATGACGGGCTGGCCCGCCTGCCGGTGCGCCTGCGCGGCCCGGTAGCCGATGGCGCTGTGGGGATCGAGCAGGTAGCCCGTGGCCTCGTGTACGGCGCGGATGGTGCCCACCGTCTCCGCGTCGCTCACCTCCAGCGCCGTGAAGTCTTGCTGCACCTGCGCGAGCTGCGCGGCATCCAGCGCGAAGCCGCCCTGCTCGCTCAGCTCGGCCAGCCAGCGCCGCACCTGGCCGCCATCGCCGCCGGCCAGGTCGAACAGGTAGCGCTCGAAGTTGCTGGCCACCTGGATATCCATGGAGGGGCTGAGCGTCTGCTGCACGTCACCCTTGGCGTAGCGGCCGGTGCGTACCAGTTGCGAGAGGATCGCATTGGCGTTGGTGGCGAGCACCAGCCGCTCGATGGGCAGCCCCATGCGCCGGGCCAGCACGCCCGCGTAGATATGGCCAAAGTTGCCCGTGGGCACGGCGAAGCGCACCGCATCGCCCAGGGCCATCGGCCCACCCTGTGCCGACCCGCGCTCGCAGGCATCGAGCACGCGGAAGTAGGCGTAGAAGAAGTAGGTGATCTGGGCCATCACGCGGGCCCAGTTGATGGAGTTCACGGCCCCCAGCGAGACCTCGTCATTGAAGGCCCGGTCGTTGAACAGGCCCTTCACCAGCGCCTGGGCATCGTCGAAGCTGCCCTCCACGGCGATGCAGTGGATGTTCGCATCGGGCACGGTCACCATCTGCTTTTCCTGCATGGGGCTCACGCGCCCCCGCGGGTAAAGGATGAACACCTCGATGCCGTGCCGCCCGCGCAGGGCGTGGATGGCCGCGCTGCCCGTATCGCCGGAGGTGGCGCCGAGCACCGTCAGCCGCGCCTCGCACAGCGCCAGGAAGTGCTCGAAGAGGTGCCCCAGGAACTGCAGCGCCACGTCCTTGAAGGCCAGCGTGGGCCCGTGGAACAGCTCGCACACGAACACGTCCCCCACCGGCACCACGGGCGTCACCTCCGCATGGTCGAAGGTGGCATAGGCCCGCTCCACCAGATCGGCCAGCAGTCCGGGCGCCAGCTCGTCGCCCACGTACGGCGCCACCACGGCCGCGAACAGCTCGCGAAAGGGCAGCTCGCGCCAGTCCGCCAGCCGTGCCGACACGTCCGGCACCCGCTCGGGCAGGAACAGTCCGCCATCGGGCGCCAGCCCGGCCATCACCGTTTCGCGGAAGGGCAGCGGCGCGCACTGGCCGCGCGTGCTCACGTAGTGCATCGATCTCCGGAAAATCCACCTGGCGCCGCAACCCTGCCCGAACCCCGACGGGCCGCGCAAGGCCGCGCTGGACAAGGCTCACAGTGCATGCGATAATGTTTCTCCGTTACGGGGGCTGCAAGCCGACCCCCATTGTGTCACACCCTCGGTCCATTGGGGAGAGGCGAAACGATGCTGGCCCAGGCAGAAATCCAGGAACGGATGCGGCGCTTTCCCGAGCGCTGCTGGGCCGCCGGGCTGAAGGTGACCCATCAGCGCACGGCGATCTTCAACGTGCTGGCGGCGACGGATCGCCACCCCAGCCCCGAAGAGGTCTACGAGGCGGTGCGGCCCGAGTTGCCGTCCATCTCGCTGGCCACCGTGTACAAGGTGCTGGACCTGTTCCACCGCCAAGGCTTCCTGCGCAAGGTCTCCACCGAGCAGCAGGTGGCCCGCTACGACGCTTTCACGGAGCCGCACCACCACCTGGTGTGCGACCGCTGCGGGCGCATCGAGGACGTGCAGGTGGAGCTGACCGGGGGCGACCTGGCCGCGCCTCAGCGCTCCGACTTCGCCATCTCCCACTACGACATCATCTTCCACGGCGTGTGCGGAGCGTGCCGCCGCTCCGACGCTGCGGACTAAAGCCCGTCCGGCACGGGGTGCTCACGCATCCCGACCGCTTGAACAGCACAGGCAATTCCATGCGGGGGCCGGGGCCCCCGCGCCCCCGATGGAGACGGCCCTGCGGGGTAGCGCTCAAGGTTTGTGTCCGCAATTGTCCGATATCTCCCGCTGCGCTGGCCGGCCCTGTGCGCTATGCTGATGGGGCTGCAACGCCGCGGCCGGCGGGGTTTTGCGGCCCGCACGGAGAAAATTGCGAAACGGAGCCAATCGCCCTGGCCGGGGGCAGGGCTGTCCGGCAGCAGGCGGCGCTTGTATGCGGGATTGCGAAACGAAGCCAATGGGACCTGTCGCGCGCGGGCGGGGACGCCCGCGCCACCAGTGCGCCGGTCGGTGGCCAAGTCGCATTGAGCCTCGCGGCAGGGCTTGGCGGGGAGGGCCGACACGGCGCCGCCCCGTTGCCATTTGAGGCGGATCGTCCCATATTTGGGGGCAAGTCCCATCCCATGGGCAGCCGGCCGGGACGCGGGGAGCGTCGGCACCGGCAGGGCGGCCCGCACGCGCATCGGAACTCAGGAGACAGCCATGATCGGCGACCGCATCGAGGTGAACCTGGCGGGTGGGCTGGACGTGCCCCTGCCACGCATGGTGCCCGTCAAGGTGAACTTCGAGACGACCCGCATCGAGGACGTCGCCGGGGCCGTGCAGGAGCAGATGCGCCAGGCAGCGATCCGCGACAAGGTGCAAAGCGGCATGACCATCGCGGTGGGCTGCGGCAGCCGCGGCGTGGCCAACATCGCCACGGTGGCCCAGGCGGTGATCGGCGAGCTGAAGGCGCTGGGCGCCAAGCCATTCATCTTCCCGGCCATGGGCAGCCACGGGGCCGCCACGGCGGAGGGTCAGCGCGCGGTGCTGGAGGGCTACGGCATCACGGAGAGCCACGTGGGCTGCCCCATCCGCGCCACCATGGAGACCGAGGAACTGGGGCGGCTGGATGACGGCACGCCGATCTACATGGACCGCTATGCCGCCGAGGCGGACGGGGTGGTGCTGATCAACCGCATCAAGCCGCACACGAACTTCCGCGCGCCCATCGAGAGCGGGATCGTGAAGATGATGACCATCGGCATGGGCAAGATCAAGGGTGCCACCACCCTGCATGCCCACGGCATGGATGCCTTCGGCGAGGTGCTGCCCAAGGTGGCCCGCTTCATCATGGCCCGCAAGCCCTTCCTCTTCGGCATGGGCCTGGTGGAAAACGCAAAGGATGAGACGGCAATCATCGAGGCCATCCCCGCCGAAGCCATCTTCGAGCGCGAGCCCGACCTGCAGGCCAAGTCCAAGGCCATGATGGGGCGCCTGCTCTTCAACGACATCGACGTGCTGGTGATCGATGAGATGGGCAAGAACATCAGCGGCGCGGGCTTCGACCCCAATGTGACGGGCCGTCCCAACCGCGACATGCCTACCTGGGACGGCATCAACGTCAAGCGCTTGGTGGTGCTGGATCTCACTGAGGAGACCCACGGCAACGCCACGGGGCTGGGCTTGGCGGACGTGATCACGATGAAGATCTGGAAGCAGCTCGATATCGCGCCCACCTACGCCAACGTGATCACCTCCTGCTATCTGGACGGCGGCGCTATCCCGATCATCATGAATACCGAGGAAGACGCCATCAAGCTGGCCGTCAAGACGGCTATTCGCGTCAAGCCCGCCGAGGCGCGCATCGTGCGCATCAAGAACACGCTGGAGCTGTCCGAAATCCTCGTCTCCGAGCCCATGCTGGACGAGGTGCGGCGCCATCCCAACATGGAGTCCGCCGGGCAGCCCACCGCTTTCCGCTTCGATGCGCAGGGCAATCTCGCCGCCGCCTGAGCCACACCCTGCCGCAGCCTGACCGGGCCTGGCCCTCCTTCGCGGGAGCGCCGGGCCTTGTACTTTTCGTGACCCGCCGTCCGCTCCGCTGAACGGCGCGACGCCTCCTCCCGCCCACCGCTGCGCGAAATCGCGCCCGCCGGCCAGTGAGCCGCCAACTGGCCCCCTGCCGGACCCCCGTCCAGGCAGGGTCCGCAGATTCCTCTTGACAGTCGCGTCAAATTTGGGAATTATTTCCCAAAATTCGACACGCATCCAGCGCGTCGAATCACAGTGGCCGGCAAAGGGGGGCTGTCCCCCGACGGCGCACAACGGCTTGGCCACTGTGAGAGGAGGCACCAACGCCCCGGGCGGGCGGGCATATACAGCGCCAAAACAGGAGAGGCTTCACACCATGCATCACCACATTCACCGGGGCGTGAGGTGGGGCGTTATTGGAGCAATGCTGCTCGGGGCGGTTGCCCTGCTGGCCGGCTGCGGTGGCGGTAACGCGACTGTCGCTTCCGGCAGCGTGCCGGCCACGCTGAGCTTTTCGGGCACCAGCGGCACGGGCGCCACGGGTCTCAGCATGCCCATGGCCACGCTGGCCAATGGCGTCGGCGTGGACACGTTCCGCTTCGGCGTCAGCAAGATCGAGCTGCACGCAATCGCCACGGCCTCGACCGATACCAGCACGGTCACGAGCCAAGAAGGCGGGTCCAGCTCGGGCGACGACAACGCGGCCGAGTTCAAGGGCGACTTCATCGTGGACCTGATCGGCGGCACCATCCAGGACGTGGTGGGTGGCGGCGCGGCCACGAGCCTGCCGAGCTTCCTGCCGGCGGGCAGCTATGAGGAACTGGACTTCAAGCTGACGCCCGAGCCGGGTGTGGACACCAATGCTCCGACGACGCCCGTGTCACTGCTGGTCGCAGGATCGTACACGTCGCCCGCGGATGGGCTGGTGCGCAATTACAGCGTCACGGTCAGCGTGCCCTTTCAGGTCGAGATCGATGGGCCCAACGCGGTTCTGCTGGACGGCTCGACCAACGATCTGATCGTGGCCCTGCACCTGGATGCGCTGCTGAGCCCGGCCAACCTGGACGCCCTGCTGGCCAACACGGAGATCACCACGCAGCCAAGCCCGGGCGTCTATCAGGTCACGGTGGATGCCAGCACCTCGCCGACTTCGGTGGAACAGCTCCGGCAGATGATCAAGAGCGCGCTGGACTTCGGTGAAGACCACAATGGCGACCATGAGTTGGAAGCCGGCGAGGATGTGAGCGGGCAAAGCTAGCCCGCCGCCCTTGCGGCTCGACAGAACGCGCGGGTCCGTCCGGCAAGCCACCGCGGCCTTACCCCGCCCCGGTGATGCCGTGGCAGCATGCCGGCGGCCCGCGCCATTTCTTCTCCCCGCAGCAACAGCCTCGCCCCCACCCTCGCGGTACGGCCGGCGCTGCCAATTGCCAGAAGCCCCCAACCTCGTGTAGAACCGCCGGAACGTTCCGTCCGTTCCCACACTGTCGGGGCCGTCGCATGTCCGCATCCGCTCCCCGTAGGGTCTCAACTCCCACACCAAGCCGCCTGATCCTGCCCATGCTGGTGCTGGCCGAGCTGCTGGGCACGGCCCTCTGGTTCAGCAGCAGCGCCGCGCTACCGTCGCTGATCCGCGAATGGGGCCTCACGACGGCGGACGGTGGCCTGCTTGTTTCCGCCGTGCAGTTCGGGTTCATCGTGGGCACGCTGATCTTCGCGCTGACCAACGTGGCGGACCTGCTGCCGGCCAGCCGGGTGTTTCTGGCCTCGGCACTGGTGGGGGGGCTGATGAACGTGCTCTTCGCCTACGCCTCCACGCGGCTCAGCGACGCGCTGGTGTATCGCTTCATCACCGGCCTGGCCCTGGCCGGTATCTACCCGGTGGGCATGAAGGTCGTCGTGAGCTGGTCCTCCGGCGGCATCGGCAACGCGCTGGGCTGGCTGATCGGCGCCCTCACGGCCGGCACCGCCACGCCGTTCCTGCTGGCCGGGCTGGGCGCCAGCCTGCCCTGGCGCTCCGTGATCCTGCTGGCCTCCGGCCTGGCGGTGGTATCCGGACTGCTGGTGGCCTGGGTGGGCGACGGCCCCTATCTGGCGGCAGCGCGGCGGCTGGAGCTGCGCATGGTCTACCAGGTGTTCCGGATCGGCGGCTACCGTCGCGCGGCGCTGGGATACTTCGGCCACATGTGGGAGCTATATGCATTTTGGGTGGCCACGCCGCTGCTGGTGCGCGTGGCCCTGCAACCGTTAGGGCTTCAGGGCCCGGCTTGGACCAGCCTGGGCGCCTTCGCCGTGATCGGCGTGGGGGCGCTGGGCTGCATCGGCGGAGGGCTGCTCAGTGGTCGCATGGGCAGCCGCGCGGTGGCCTCGGTGTCCATGGCCGTCTCCGGCGTGATGTGCCTGTTGGCACCGCTGCTGTTGCAGGTGAGCCCGCTGCTCTACGGGGTGGGCCTGCTCGTGTGGGGTGTGTTCGTCGTGTCGGATTCCGCCCAGTTCTCTGCACTCGCCGCACAGGCGTGTCCCCAGCGCTACGTGGGAACGGCGCTGACGCTGATGAACAGCATTGGCTTCGCCATCACCATCGTCTCCATCGAATGGGTGAGCCGGCTCTTCGCGGGCATGGGCGCTCACGTGGCTTGGCTGCTGGCGCCCGGTCCGCTGCTGGGCCTGCTGCTCCTGAACCTGACCCCCGGCCCGGAGCGCAACCCCGCGCTGGACGACGAAGGCGGCCCCGCACCGGCGCTGGTTGTGGCGACGGCTGCCGAGGCCGCCCCTCCCTCCAATCGCCCTTAACCCCTGAAAGCACCGCCTCTGCGCCGGTTGACTCCAATGGAGAGTGCATATACACGTAATTGCAATGTCCATTGCAGGCGCCCCACTGACGGCGCCCAGGCGTTTTCTCCACCGAGCCGGGACGCCCATTGATGCCTCCTCCTGACACACCCGCAACCGCCGAGAGCAGCCGGTGGCGAACGCCAGCCGTGATCATGCTTTGCGGGGCACTGGTGTTCATGCTTTCCGCAGGTACGCGACAGAGCTTTGGGCTGTTCCTGCGCCCCATGAGCAGCGAGTTGGGCTGGGGCCGCGAGGTGTTCGGGTTTTCCGTGGCGCTGGCGACGCTGGTGATCGGGGGCGTGGCGCCCTTCATGGGCGCTGTGGCGGACCGCTTCGGCTCCGGGCGCGTGATCCTGCTGGGCGGGATGCTGTGGGCGCTGGGCCTTTTCGGGATGGCCCATTCCAGTACCCCGCTGGCCATGACGCTTTTCACGGGACTGGTGGTGGGCATGGGCGCCGCGGCCACCTCGGTTTCCATCGCCATTGGCGCCGTGGGCCGGCAGGTGCCCGACGCCATGCGCAGCAAGGCGCTGGGCGTGGTCACTTCCGGCGGCTCGGTGGGCCAGATGCTCGTGCTGCCCCTGGCCCAGGGGCTCATCGCGTGGCTGGACTGGCGGCTCGCCATGACTCTGCTGGGCGGCATCATGGTGCTGCTGATTCCCGCCGCGCTGGGCCTGGGCGCCCGCCCGGTGAGCGGCTCGGGCCACGGAGATAGCCAGCGCATCACGCAGGCGCTGGCCGAGGCCGGCGGCCACCGCGGCTTTCTGCTGCTGACCGCGGGATTCTTTGTGTGCGGCTTTCACGTCAGCTTCATCGCCACGCACCTGCCCTCCTACGTGGTGGACAGCGGCCTCCTGCCTAGCGTGGGTGCGGCCGCGCTGTTCCTGATCGGCCTGTTCAACGTGGCGGGGTCCTACGCCTGGGGGCGGTGGGGCGGGCTGCACAGCAAGAAGTACCTGCTCAGCACGATCTACCTCGCGCGGGCCGCCGTGATCACGGTGTTCCTGCTGGTGCCGGTCTCCACGCTCTCGGTGCTGCTCTTCGCCGGCGCAATGGGCTTCTTGTGGTTGGGCACGGTGCCCCTCACCAGCGGGCTGGTGGGGCAAATCTTCGGGGTGCGCTACCTCTCCACGTTGTTCGGCATCGTGTTCTTCAGCCACCAGGTGGGCGGCTTTCTGGGCGCCTGGTTGGGGGGCTATCTCTACGACGTCACCCACTCGTATACGCTGGTGTGGCTCATCGCCATTGCCCTGGGCGTCTTCTCCGCCCTGGTGCACCTGCCCATCGACGACAAGCCCGTGCAGCGCATCGCCATGGCCAAACCCTCCGTTGCCGCGGAATACTAGTGGTGCGCCAAGGCTTAATTCTGGGGTTTGCGGAGGAGGAAGGCGCTGCCTCGCTCCTCCACGCCTCCACTCTCCGGCAGGGGCCGAAGGCCCCTGCACCCCCTCCAAATGGGGTCCAAGGGGCTAGCTCCCTGGCGGGGGTTCCAAGGGGTGGAGCCCCCTTGGAGGCATCCATCCTGAAGTTTAGGGCTGACGCTCTACCAGCATAGTCCTTCACCTGGGCTGCCACTGCCGACTCGATCCTAGCGACGATCGGAAGGCTTCAAGTTTATCTTAACGGGACACAACATTAGGCTGTGTCTCGAAAAGCATCTCTGCCATGGGGGCTTTGCCCCCATACCCCCGCCAAAGAGCGCGGCTCCCGGCGCTCTGTCCGACCGGCGTCCCGCCTTGCGCCGGGATGTGCGCCTTCCCTTGCCCCACGCCGCTCCGCAGGTCCAGTGGCGCGATCAGCGCCCGCCCGCCGAGGCTCTATGACATCCGTCATAACCCCCCATCCGCCCGCACGCGCAAACTGAAACGCAACAGGCCCCTTGCCACCGCGTCGGCGGCCCATCGGTTGCCGGCCCGGCTCACCCAGCCACTCGGGATGTGCGTGAGGCGTCCGGGTGGCCGACCGTCAAGAGCAGCGCACCGGAGAACACTGGAGACCAACACAATGGAAAAGGACAACAGCACAGGCGGCAACGGAATCGGGCGGCGCTCCCTGTTGGGCGCGGGTGCCCTGACGAGCCTCGTAGGCGTGGGGGCGGCGCTCGGGCTGCGCTCGCACACGGCGGATGCCGCACCGGAAGTGGGGCATCTGCCCAACGAGGTGAAGCCGGGAGAGCTGGACGAATACTACGGGTTCTGGTCGGGGGGCCAGTCCGGCGAGGTGCGGGTGCTGGGCATGCCGTCGGGCCGGCTGCTCAAGCGCATCCCCGTGTTCAACTGGGACACGGCCTATGGCTGGGGCACGACGCGCTACAGCAAGGCCCTGCTGGGCGACAGCAAGGTGGGCGATACGCACCACTTCCACCTCTCGTACACGGACGGCACGTACGACGGGAAGTACGCGTTCGTGAACGACAAGGCGAACGGCCGCCTGGCACGCATTCGCCTGGACTACTTCATCACCGACGCCATCACGGAGATTCCCAACTCCCAGGGCACCCACGGTATCTTCCCCTCGCGGCACAAGCGTGATGCCGTGTACTGCAACGCCGAGTTCCGCACGCCCCAGCCCAATGACGGGCGCAACGTGGACGATCCCAAGAAATACTATGCTCTGCACACCTGCGTGGACCAGGAGACCATGAAGCCGCGCTGGCAGGTGCGGGTGGATGGCAACCTGGACCTGTGCGCCACGGACTACCACGGCAAGTACTCCATGGCTTGCTGCTACAACTCCGAGGGCGGCGTGAACCTGGGCGAGATGATCGCGGCGGACCGGGACTGGCTGGTCGTGTTCAACCTGGCGCGAATCGAGAAGGACATCGCCGCGGGCAAGGGCTATCGCATCGGCAAGTCGCGCGTGCCGGTGCTGGACGGCCGCCATGGCTCGCCCTACACGCTCTACATCCCGATCCCCAAGAGCCCCCACGGCGTGAACATCGACCCCACCGGCAAGTATGCCATCTGCTCCGGCAAGCTCTCCCCCACCTGCTCGGTGGTGGAGCTGAGCAAGGTGGACGAGGCGTTCGCCGGCAAGATCAAGAACCCGCGCGACTGCGTGGTGGCCGAGCCCGAGGTGGGCCTGGGGCCGCTGCACACGGCGTTCGACGGCCGGGGCAACGCGTACACCTCCATCTTCATCGATTCGGTCATCACCAAGTGGAATATCGCCAAGGCCATCAAGGGCGAGAACCCGGTGATCCAGAAGCTGGACGTGCACTACCAGCCGGGGCACGTGAACGCCTCCATGAGCGAGACCAAGGAGGCCGACGGGAAGTGGGTGATCTCGCTGAACAAGTTCTCCAAGGATCGCTTCCTGCCCGTGGGGCCGTTCCGCAACGACAACGATCAGCTCATCGACATCTCCGGGGAGCAGATGCGGCTGGCGCACGACATGCCCGCCCATCCCGAACCCCATGATGCCGTGATCGTGCGGCGCGACCTGATCCATCCCAAGAAGGTGTGGGACCGCAAGGATCCGCACATGGCCCCCGAGCGCAAGCTGGCCGCCAAGTTCGGCGTGACCCTGGAGGCGGCCGCCCACGTGAAGCGCGAGGGCAAGCACGTCTACGTGTTCATGACCGGCGTGGCGCCCGCGTACTCCCTCCAGGAGTTCCGCGTGAAGCGGGGCGACACAGTGACGGTGGTGCTGACCAACATGGACAGCGTGGAAGACCTTACCCACGGCTTCTGCATCAGCCACCACGACATCAACTTCGGCATCTCGCCGCAGGAGACGGTCTCGGCCACGTTCAAGGCCGATCGCAAGGGCGTCTACTGGTACTACTGCACGTGGTTCTGCCACGCGCTGCACCTGGAGATGCGCGGTCGGATGATCGTCACCTGACGCGCTTCCGGATGCCCACTGGGCGGGGCTGCGCCGCAGCCCCGCCACCACGGATTGCCAACCCCCATGGACGGCGGTGCCAGCGCCGGCGCTTTCCCACCGATGAAGACGACGTTCCAACCAGGCAATGCGGTTTGGCGGGGGCTGCGGACAGCCCTGGGGGCGCTGCTGCTCGCCACGATGCTGCTGCTGCCGACCCGCGCACCGGCGGCGGACCTGATGCTGAAGGACGGGCGGCCCTTCTGCGACGTGTACAAGTGCAGCGGCTTCCTGCCGGAGGCCGATTCGTTCCGCAAGGCCAATATCGGCATTCCCGTGCTGGAGGCGCTGAAGGGCGGCAAGCTGTACGCCTACGTGTTCCTCTCGGTGGACCTGGTGAACATCCCGGCCTACTCCGGCAAGCCGCTGGTCACGATGATCGCCATGAGCCCGCAGGGCACCATTCTCAAGTCCAGGGTGGTGCACCACGACGAGCCCATTCTGCTGCTGGGCATTCCCAGCTCCGTGCTGGACGTGTTCACCGGCCAGTACATCGGCCACCAGATCCGCGACCACTTCGAGGTGGTCTCCAAGGGCCGGCTCAGCGTGGGCGTGGCGCAGAAGCGCGGCGAGAAGGAGTACGAGGAGCACGCCGAGGAGAAGCACGAGGAGAAGCACGAGGAGAAGCACGAGGAGCATGCACCGGCCCCCGCAGGCGGCGCGGGCGCCGGCACCACCGGGCTGGCGCGCCAGACCATCCAGGTGGACATGATCACCGGCGCCACGGTGACGGCGCTGACGCTGGACGAGACGCAGCTCGCCGCTGCGCGCAAGGTGGGCCGGGTTGTTGGCCTGCTGCCGCCGGCCCAGCAGCGCATCGTCACTTGGCACGCGGACTACCAGCCCAAGACATGGGACGCGCTGGTGGCCGAGGGCAGCGTGGGGCACCTGCGCGTGATGCCGCAGCAGATGGACGTGGCGCCGCAGGGCGATCTGCCGTGGATTGACCTTTACTTCGGCGACGTGACGGAGCCCGTCACGGGTGCCAACATCCTGGGCCGCTCCACCTACGACTGGCTGAAGGGCGAGCTGAAGCCCCACGAGCACGCCATCTTCGTGGTGGCCAACGGCATGACGTCGTTCAAGGGCTCGGCCTTCGTGCGCGGCGGCATCTTCGATCGCTTCCGAATCGAGCAGGGGCTTTACCGCTTCACCTTCCACGACCTGGACTACAACCCGCTCTATGGTGTGAAGGCCGAGGGCGCGCCGAAGTTCAAGGAGAGCGGCCTGTTCATCCAGCGCGACTCGCGCTTCGACCCCACTCTACCCTGGAGCTTCGTCTTCGTGGGCAGCCGCCTGACGGGCGAGACGGCGACCTCCAAGGAGTTCAAAAACTTCCCGGCCCCCTATCGCCTTCCGACCCAGTACTACGATGTGAAGGTGATCCAGACGGCGGCGCACGAGGCCTCCGTGGCCCAGCGCGTGTGGGTGCAACAGTGGCCGGAGGCGCTGGCGCTGGCGCTGTTCCTGGCCGCCACGTTCGCGGTGTTCTTCGCGCGGCGCTGGATCACGCGCAATCCGCGGCGGCTGGAGGCGGCGCACGTCTCGGTGATGGTGGCCTCGGTCGTCGTTGTGGGACTGATCTTCCGCACGCCGCCCTCGGTCACGCAGATATTCCCCTTTGTGCGCTGGTTCCGCGAGGGCGTGCGCTTCGAGCTGTTCCTGTCCGATCCGCTGCTGTTCGTGTTCTGGATCTTCATCGCGGCCAGCCTGGTGCTGTGGGGCCGGGGCTGGTTCTGCGGCTGGGTGTGCCCCTACGGCGCCATGCTGGAGCTGCTGCACCGCGTCTCGCGGCGGGTGCTGCCGCGGCGGATGATCGTGCAGTTCCCGCCCCGCGTGCACAACGTGCTGAGACGCCTGCGCTACGTGATCTTCCTGGTCCTGCTGGGCTTCTCGGTGTTCTCGCTGAACTGGGCGGAACGGCTGGCGGAGGTGGAGCCCTTCAAGACCACCTGGATCGTGGGCGTGTTCCACCGCGACTGGTATCTGGTGCTGTACTGGTGGGTGCTGCTGGCGGCGGGCGTATTCGTGTTCCGCTTCTTCTGCCGCTACCTGTGCCCGCTGGGCGCCGCGCTCTCCGCGCTCACGGTGTTCCGCCTGATCGGCATCCGCCGCCGCGAGTTCTGCACCGCGTGCAAAATCTGCGCGCGGGGTTGCGATTCCCAGGCCATCGACGACCAGGGGCGCATCAACAAGTTCGAGTGCCTGTACTGCTTGGAGTGCGAGCAGAAGTACTACGACGACAAGGTGTGCCCGCCGCTGGTGGTGGCCCGCCGCAAGGGCGCGGAGGCCTCGCAGGCCTACGTGCGCAACACGCTGGCCGCGACCCGCGCCAGTGGCGGCACGGGCGGCAGCACGGGCACCGCTTCGCAACGCCCGGCAGGAGGCGGCCATGGGCAATCGTAACCGCAAGCGCGGGCTGGCCCTGTGCGCACTGCTCGCCGCGGCGGCCGCACTGGTCACTATGACGACCGCTGCGCCGGCCGCGGAGCGCACCGTGCCCGGCCCGGACGCACCCACGCTGGCCGCCGCGCTGCGGGCCGCGTCCCCGGGAGATGTGCTGCGCATCGTGCCGGGCCTGTATCACGAGCGCCTGCAGGTTCACCGCGCGGTGACGCTGCGGCCCGCCGGGCCCGGCACCGTGGTGGTGGATGGCGGCGGCACGGGGCGCGTGCTGGATATCTTCGCGCCGGGCGTCACGGTGCAGGGCCTCACGTTCCGCAACAGCGGCGACCGCATCAGCGAGACGGACGCCTGCATCTACGTGCGCGGAACGGCGGCCAACGTGCGCCTGCTGGACAACCACCTGCGGGACTGCGCGTTCGGCATCTGGGTCAATGGCGCCACGGGCAGCCTCATCGCGCGCAACACCATCCAGGGCCGGCCGCACCGCATCCTCTCCGACCGGGGCAACGGCATCAACCTGTGGCAGATCCACTCGGGCGTCATCGCGGACAACGTTATCCAGCAGGTGCGAGACGGCATTTACATCTCCGTCTCCTCCGGCTCGCTGGTGCAGGGCAACCGCATGCGCGACCTGCGCTTCGGCATCCACTACATGTACGCAGACGGTAACCGGGTGCGCAGCAACCGCACCTGCGATTCGCGCGTGGGCTACGCGCTGATGTTCTCCAAGCGGCTGGATGTGCGCGGCAACGTGGCCTACCACAACGCGACCTACGGCATCCTGTTCCGCTCCGTGCTGGATTCCGTGATCGTGGGCAACGTGGTGGCGGCCAATGACCAGGGGCTGTTCCTCAATGAGGCGGCCTACAATGAGATCAGCGGCAATCTGGTGGCCCGCAACGCCACCGGGGTGCACATCACGGGCGGCGTGACGGACAACCGCGTGTTCGGCAACGACTTCATCGCCAACCGCATGCAGGTGCACTTCAACCAGCGCGTGCCGCTGACCTGGGACAACCCCGGCGCCGGCAACTACTGGGGCGACTATCTGGGCTGGGACCTGGACGGCGACGGACGGGGCGACCCCGCCTACTACGCCTCGGACCGCATGGATCAGCTCGTGGTGAAGTATCCGACCATCAAGCTGCTGGCCCACAGTCCAGTGGTGCGCCTGCTGCAGGCGCTGGAATCGCGCTTCCCGGTGCTGCGGCCGGCCAGCGTGGTGGAGACACACCCGGCCATGGCGCCCCGTGCGGCCGGGCTGGCGGCGCTGGCCGACGGGCAGGATCACCCCTGCGGGGCCTTCCCGCCCCTGAACGCGCCTGACGGGTCGGACGGCACGCAGGTCACGCAGCGCTGAGGCCCGCACACCAAGCCATGGACGAGACGACGTGCACAACGATGCGAAGGGAGACGCCATGAGCACCCCGATACTGGAAGTCACCGCTCTGGCGAAGGGTTACGGCCGGCGCCCGGTGCTGCGGGGGATCGACCTGCGCCTGCAGCCAGGCGAGCACCTGGGCTTGGTGGGCAACAACGGCCAGGGCAAAACCACCCTGATCCGCCTGATCCTGGGCCTGCTGCGGCCGGACGCGGGCGAGATTCGCCTGGACGGCCGCGTGGTGCCGGCCCGGCGGCCGCCGGAGCTGAAGCGCCTGCTGGGCTACCTGCCCGAGCAGGTGCGCTTCTACCCCAACCTGAGCGGGCGCCGCACGCTGGCCATGTTCGCCCGGCTCAAGCAGGTGCCACGCTCGGAGGTGGAGCGCGTGCTGGAGCGGGTGGGGCTGACCGAGGCCGCGGACAGGCGCGTGAAGAGCTTCTCCAAGGGCATGCGCCAGCGGCTGGGACTGGCCCAGGCGCTGCTGGGGCAGCCGCGCCTGCTGCTGCTGGACGAGCCCACCAACGGGCTGGACCCCGACGGCATCCAGATGTTCTACGCGACGCTGCAGGAGTTGCGCGCGCAGGGCGTGGCCATCGTCACGGCCAGCCACCTGCTCTCGGAGATCGAATCGCGGGTGGATCGGCTGGCGGTGCTGCACGAGGGCGTGTTCACGCACCAGGGCACGATTCCCGCGCTGCTGGCCGCCGAGGGCATGCCCACCGTGATCCGCTTCGCCCTGCGCGAGCCCCGGGCCCCGCTGCCTGGCGCGCTGGCGCGGCTGGATCCGCTCACCGTGGCCAACGGCAAGGGCCCGGCCTACGAGGTGCGGCTGGCGCAGGCGCAGCGCTTCGACGTACTGGGGCAGCTCATGGCCCACCAGGAGGCGCTGCGCACACTGGTGGTGCACGACGCGGGGCTGGAGGAGCTGTTCCGCCGCATCTACGGACGCTCTGCCGAGACAGGCGACCCGACCCAATCCACCGCCGGGGAGAACCGATCATGAACGCCCTGCTGACCATCGCGGCCAAGGAGGTCGCGGACCATCTGCGCAACGGCTGGGTGCTCACCGTCTCGGTGGCGTTCGCGCTGTTCGCCGTCATCATCGCGCTGGCGGGCTACGCCTTCACGGGGCAGGTGGGCGTGGGCGGGGGCGACCAGACCCTGGTGAGCCTGATCAGTCTCACGATCTACCTGGTGCCGCTGCTGGGCCTGCTGCTGGGCTACGACGCCATCGCCGGCGAGAGCGAGCGCGGCACGCTGGACCTGCTGCTGAGCTGTCCGCTGACCGCGGTGCAGCTGCTGCTGGGCAAGTGGCTGGGACTGGTGACGGTGCTGGGCGCCGTGGTGGTGCTGGGGCTGGCCGTGCCGGCCGGGCTGGCCATCGCCCACGGCGCCGCGCTGGTGCCGTGGGTGGGCTTCTTGGCCAGCAACGTGTGGCTGGGTGCCATCTTCGTGGGGCTGGCGATCCTGCTCTCGACGGTGCCGCTGGAGCGCGGCACGCTGGTGGGCCTGGCCCTGGCTGTGTGGCTGACCCTGGTGATCCTGTTCGACCTGGGGCTGATCGGTCTGCTGGTGGCCACGGGTGGGCAGGTGCCCACCGTGGTCGTGAACGCCTTGTTCCTGCTCAACCCCACCAGCCTGTTCCGCTTCCTCACGCTGGAGACGCTGGTGGGCGGCGGGGTGCTGAGCCAACTGGGGCTGGGCGCGCAGGCACCCTCCCTGGCGGCGCTGCTGGGCGCGCTCCTGGCCTGGAGCGTGCTGCCGCTGGCCCTGGGCGGGCATCGCCTGCTGCGCAACCGCTAATCCAGAGGAGACCGCGATGGATGGCTTCATGACCCACATTCCGGAGGCCTATCGCTCTGCCCTGCAGGGGGCGATCGAGGCCGTCACGGAGACCAAGGCGATGCTGGGCGAAGTGGCCCAGCGCTTCGGTACCGCCGACCCGGAGGCACTGCAGGCGCGCATCGGGGAGGCCTGCAGCGACACCGTGATCGACGAGAGCACGGTGACCGCGCTGCGGGCGCTGTTGGCCACGCACGAGGTGCGCCGCGAGGCCTGCCGCCTGCTGATGGAAGACGCCGCCAACGGGCGAGCGCTGAGCACCGACGAACTGGGAGGCACACGATGAACCGCCGGAACGCCTTGGCCCCCGCGCGTCGCGGTGCGGACTGGCTGGCGCTGGGACTGGCCGCGCTGTTGGCGCTGGCGCTGTTGGGCGGCTGCCACCGCAAACAGAGCCCCATCGCTCAGGCCTTTGCCGCGCCCCTGACCCATGCGGACTCCTGCGCGGTGGACGGCATGGTGCTCATGGAGCACCCGGGCCCCAAGGGGCAGATTCTGCTGCCGGACGGCACGCGGCGCTACTACTGCGACCTGAAGGAGATGTTCGGCGAGTGGTTCGACGGTGACCGCACCCCCGAAGGTGCCATGGCCTTTGTGCAGGCCATGGACGGGCGCGACTGGAGCGCCCACCCGGACGGCTGGGTGCGTGCGGAGGATGCGCGCTACGTGCTGGGCAGCCCGCTGGCCGGCTCCATGGGCCCCACGATGGTGCCGTTCCGCGAGCAGGCCGCGGCCGACGCCTTCATAGCCAGTCACGGCGGGCATACCGTGGCCTATGCCGCGCTGAACGCGGACGCGGTGGCGGCCTATGATCGCGAGGTGCGCGACATGATGCGCCACAACAAAGTGGTCTTCGCGGACGGGCAGGCCGGCGGCAAACCCATGCCGGGCATGGCTGGTATGTCCCAGCCCGTGTCTGGCATGGGCGGCGGCCCCACCATGCAGGGCATGAACGCGAGCAAATGAGAAACCTGGAGCGACGAGGCGGTGACATGAGCGAGCAAGGCCCCACGCGGGGCGCTTCGGAACGGGGGCTGACCCGGCGCCGGCTATTGGTGGGCGGACTGGCCGGCGGCGCGCTACTGCTTACCGGCGGCAGCACGGCGCTGGTGGGCCGCGCGCGCTGGCCGGTGCTGCAGGGCGCGCGGCAGGTGATGGGCACCTGGGCGCACATCGTGCTGAGCCACCCCCAGCCGCAGGCACAGCAGGCCATGGAGGCGGCCTTCGCGGCGCTGGAGGATGTGCAGCGGCGCATGACGCGTTTCTCGCCCGACAGCGAGATCGGGCGGGTCAACGCCACTGCGGGCCGGATGCTGCCCGTGAGCGCGCTCACGGCCGAGGTGGTCTCCACGGCCGTGGCACTGGCGCGAGCCAGCGACGGGCGCTTCGATCCAGGCCTGGGCATGCCGGAGGCAGCCTGGGGCTTCTACGACCACCGGGCGCCGCGCCACCTGCCGGGAGGCTGGGCGCGGCCCGCGCCTGCCTGGCGGGCGCTGCGTCTGGAGCGTCGCGATGGCGTGCCGCATCTGGGCGTCGCGGATCCCTCCGTGCAGGTGGATCTGGGCGGCATCGCCAAGGGCTACGGCGTGGACCGCGCCATCGAGGTGCTGCGCGCCGCGGGCGTGGAGCACGCGCTGGTGGAGGCGGGCGGCGACCTGCGGGCGCTGGGCCCGCGGCCGGACGGCACGCCTTGGCGCATTGGCGTGCGACACCCGCGCCGGCCGGGACAGGTGCTGGCCGTACTACCCTTGCGCGATGGCGCCGTGGCCACCTCCGGCGACTACGAGAACTTCTTCGTGCGGGACGGCGAGCGCTACGCGCACCTGCTGGACGCCCGCTCGGGCCGCCCGGCGCGCTTTCACCAGAGCGTAAGCGTGATCGGGCCCACGGCCATGCTGACCGACGCACTGGCCACGGCCGCCTGCGCCGCTCCGCCGGCCGAGGCGCAGGCGCTGTTGCGGCGCACGGCGCCGGGCGGCTGGCTGGCCGTGGACGAGGTCGGCCGCATGGTACGCGGCTGACGACGCCCGAGCGACAGCGCACTGACCCGAACTCCACACCGGGCTCTCAGGAGACTGCCATGACGAAGGTCAGGGAACTGATGCGACGCGAGGTGATTACGGTGCTGGAGGATACGCCGCTGCAGGAGGCCGTCGCGTTGCTGATCCAGCACCGCATCAGCGGCCTGCCCGTGGTGAACCGCGCGGGCGAGTTGGTGGGGCTAATCACGGAGAAGGACGTGATGCGGCTGCTGCACGAGGAGCCCGGTGCCTGCACGACCGTGCGCGACCTGATGACGACGAAGGTACGGGCTTTCCAGGCCGATGATGATCTGGAACTGGTCACGGACTGCCTGCTGGCCAACCACTTCCGCCGCGTGCCGATCCTGGAGGGCCGCAAGCTGGTGGGCCTCATCAGCCGCGCGGACCTGATGCCCACCGTGCTGGCCCTGGCCCAGGAGCGGCTGGGAGGGAGCTAGCCGCCTCCTTGAGTTGCAGCGGCGGCCGGCCCCTGCCGAAGTGAGGTAGACGGCCCGGCACAGCGCTGGCCTGCTGTTTACAGCCGCAGCAGGCGCGCGGCATTGGCGCCGATGATCTTGTCCTGCTCCGCCGCCGAGAGGCCGATTTGGCCGATGATCTCCCGCGGCTGCTCGTAACCCATGTCGAAGCAGTAGTCGCTGCCCAGCACCACGCGATCGCTCCCCACCAGGTCCACCACATAGCGCACGACGCCCGGGTCGTGGCCGATGGTGTCGTAGTGGAAGCGCCGCAGGTACTCGCGGAAGGGCTGCCTGGCGCGGCCCTGTGCCTCGGGCCGCACCTGCTGGCCGTGCTGCAGGCGGCCCCACAGGATGGGCAGCGCCCCGCCCGCGTGCGGCAGCACCACGTCGAGCCTGGGGAAGCGGTCCAGCACGCCGCCGAACACGAAGTGCGCCGCGGCCACGGCGGAGTCGAAGGGGTTGCCCAGCAGGTTGTTCAGGTAGAAGTGCGGGGCCAGGCGCTCCAGCCCGATCACGCCCACCGGGTGCAGCAGAACGGGAAATCCCAGGGCCTCGCAGCGCTCGTAGATGGGGAACAGCGCGGGGTCGGACAGCTCCGTGTTGTTGATATTGGTGGGGAAGTACGCCCCGCGGAAAGCCTTGTGGCCCGCCACCCGGTTCAACTCCTCCTGCGCCCGCGGCGGATCCTGCAGCGGCAGCACCACGCAGCCCACGAAGCGGTCCGGGTAGGCCGTGTGCGCCTCGATCATCGCATCGTTGACGATACGTGCCAGCGCTGCCCCGCGCTCCGGCGGCGCCCAGTGCACCATGGGCGCCGTGAGGGAGAGCGCCTGCACGTCCACGCCCTGGCCGTTCATACGCTGCACACGCTTGTCCACGTCCCAGTAGGTGGGGTCGATGATCAGATCGTAGCGGCTGGTCCGCACAGCCGGGCGCTCCGGGTCGGAGAGGTCCACCGGAAACGACGGCGGCCCACCGTCCTCCGCCAGGGCCTTCAGGAAGCTCTCCGGGAAGAAATGCGCGTGGACGTCGATGGCGCGCGACCCATCGCCCGAGGCGGGACCCGCGGTGGCCCCCACGCCCAGCAGCGCGAATAGAGCCGCCCCCAGGCCGCCCAGGCCGGTGATGCTGCGGAGATCCAACATCCCTTGCAGGCACGTCGTACAGTCCACCATGGCTCCCTTCCCCCGGTTTGATTGGCGTGAGCGAGTGCGGGGCGCCTCACCCCCCGCGCGCCGTTACCCTACGCAAAGCGCCGGGCTTCCCGCAATGGTCCGGGGGCAGTTCGTTGCGTGGATAGCTCGGACGTGAAGGCGCGCGCCCGGAATGCCCCCGCTCCCCTGGTAGAGCGGGGTGGTGGAATATGAGGGCGTTCCCCCCTTACCGTTCGTCCAAAGGCCCGCCCGGGCACCACGCCGGGCGCGGCCGGCGACCCAGGCGTCGCGCCAGGCCCTGCTTGACCAGCACGCGCCCCACATTCACGCCATCGGCCAGCACGGTGGCCAGGACGCGGTGGCGCTGCAGATGCCGCCCGTAGCGCCCCCGCCGCGCGTGCACCACGTCCACCAGCTCGATGTGCTTGGCATGGCGCAGCATCGCGCGCAGGCGGATGCGGGCGTCCTGCGCCAGTCGCCGCTCGCGGGGACACACGTTGCGCAGCTCCGGCGCGTCGATGCCCCGCAGGCGCACGTAGAGGCGCGTCGCCGCGGGCAGCGCCTTGCCGTGCAGGATGAACGTGCAGGTATCGCCGTCGTAGCAGCCGGCATACATGACGTGGCGTAGGGGGCCCTGTGCGCCCATCAAAGGAGGGGCCAGCAGTAGCAGTCCCAGCGCCAGCCATAGCGTGCGAGGCCTCATTGGGCACACCCCTGGAACGTGGCCCACAGCAACGACACCCCGCGCAGCGTGGCGCTGCTCAGCCACACGCCCAGCCGCTGACCCGTGCCGCTGTCCGCCGGCGCCGGGCCGAGGTCTTCCACCGGTCCGCCCGCGCATTCGGCCGGGATGTCGTTCCAGGGCGTCCAGGCCAGCAAGTCCAGCGTCGGCGCGGTGTGGATCTCGGTGCGGAAGTAAAGCGTGGCATCCGCATCGCGCGGGGTGGCCGCGAATAGGCCCCGCTGCTGGGCCGTTGCAGCCAGGGGTCCGCTCCGCGGGATGCCGTACTGGAAGCGGTAGTGGAAGGCATCGCCATCGCGGCGCGCGCCGATGCCGTAGGCATCCGCCATCGTGCCGGCCTTGCCGAAGACGCCCAGCATCACCTGTCCTCCGTCCTCGAAGTTCACCGTCGCCGTCACCCGCAGATTGCGGTGCTTGGGGGCCAGCTCGCTCAGGGGATCGTCGAAGATCAACAGGGCGCCATCCTGCCCGGCGCTCACCGCGCGGCCGGGCGCGCTCTGCCGCACCGATCCCGCGACCACCGTGAAGGGCATGCCGTCCAGCGTGCCAGTCTGTTGCGCCGCGCCCGCACCATCGCTGCCACACGCGGCCAGCAGCAGGCAGGGCAGCAGGGCCGCGACCAGTGCAATCCGCGGAATCAGGGTGCGCATGCTTCGCTTGCTCCTCCGGCGCGCCGCGTTCCCCGGGCCAGCCCCCGCCGTGAGCGCGGGCGCGGTATAAGGCCTTCCCCAACGCCCGTGGGTGCTGCGCTGCCATCCTCTCAACCGATCGGCGCCGGGCCCGCCGCGTTCAATCGCCCCGACCCGTATCGCTTGCAGCACCCTGGTTGGTACCCTGGACGCGCCTGTGCTACGACCTGGAGCAATGGGCCTGCACCCCATCCACTGCGATCCCGGCCGCGCCACCGATGCGTTCCCGAAACCCGCCACCGCCGCCCGTGACGTCCAGCGACGCAGCCGCTACCACCAACCAGCGCAAGCTGAACCACATCGAGGCCTGCCTGGACGACAGCGTGGACCTGCAGCGCGACAGCTTCGCGGTCTGGAAACTGCGTTACTGCGCCCTGCCGGAGTTGGCGCTGGAGGAGGTGAGCACGGAGAGCGAGTTCGCCGGCAAGCCCATCGCCGCGCCCATCATCATCTCGTCCATGACCGGCGGCTCGGGCGAGTCCTTCCGGCGCATCAACGGCAACCTGGCCCGCGCGGCCGAGGCCCTGCGTATCCCGCTGGGGCTGGGCTCCATGAAGGTCATGCTGGGCGATCCCGCGGCCGAGTCCAGCTTCCACGTGCGCGAGCAGGCCCCGACCATCCCGGTGATCTCCAACCTGGGACTGGTCAGCTTCAACCACGGTCTCGCGCTGGACGCCATCGAGCGCGTGCAGGAGGTGGCCCACCCGGATGTCTTCGGGCTGCACCTCAATGCGCTGCAGGAGGTGGTGCAGGAGGGCGGCGACACGGACTTCCGCGGGCTCTTCGCCCACCTGGAGGCCATCCTGCGCCGCTGCCGGCTGCCGCTGTACGTGAAGGAGTGCGGCGGCGGCATCGCGCCGGAGCTGGTGGCACGGCTGGCGGCAATGGGCGTGGCCTATGTGGACGTCTCCGGCAACGATGGCACTTCCTGGGCCGCCGTGGAGGCGCGCCTCTCGGCCGATCCCAGCCTGGGCGAGCTGTTCCGGGACTTCGGGCTGCCCACCGCCTGGATCCTGGAGCGCCTGCCCGAGGGCGGCGGCCCCGCGCGCATCGTGGCCAGCGGCGGCATCCGCAACGGCCTCCAGGCCGCCAAGGCGCTGGCCCTGGGAGCGGACTACGTCTCGGTGGCACGCCCCTTCCTGCAGGCCGCGCTGGACTCCGCGGAGGCCGTGATCGCGCTGGGCGAGCGCCTCATCCGCGAGCTGCGCACAGCGCTGCTGCTCACCGGCTGCCGCTCCCCCGCGGAACTGGGCCGCCGGCACCTGCTGCGCGCGGACGCCCCGCCGCCGCCCGACCTGCACTGAGTGGGGAAGGCCAGCGCCCCTGCGTGGACCCGCCTACAGATCGTGCATGGCGCGGAAGCCCTGCATGGAGACGACCTGGATGCGTTTGATGGCGACGGCCTCCTCGCGCTGGGCCGGGGTGTTGTAGCCCCAGTCGGCCAGGTACAGCCGCACGCCGCCCAGGCCGGGCGTTGCGATCACGGCCTGCAGCGTCTCCAGGCGATCCTCGATGAAGTGGAAGGTCGCGCCGTCGTGCTCCGGACGCGCCAGCAGCGCCTGCAACAGCTCCGGCTTGGAGCGCGCCGCCTCCAGCCCGAAGATGCGCTCGGGGGGCAGCGCCACGCCCTCGTGGCGCAGCAGCAGCGCGGCGAAGCGCTCCTGCTTGGTGGTGATGATGAACGCCGGGCCGCGCGCGGCCGCCGCGCTCAGGGCCTCGCCCATGCCGGGGTAGAAGCGGTTCCAGCCCAGCCATGCCGCCTGATCGGCGGCAATGAGGCGATCGCGGATGGCGCCAAAGCGCTGCTGCAGGTCAGCCGTGCGCAGGCCCTCGCGGGCGATCAGCCCATCGCGCAGGGCGGGGAAGTCCGCGAGGAACTGCGCATCGCTGACGTCGCCCTCCTCGATCAGCCGCATCAGCGGGATGGCCTCGAAGCCCGTGTGCATCACGGGCCGCAGGCGGCAGAAGCGCGCCTGCAGCGCCTCGGGCAGGGGGGCGGGATCGGCGGAGGTGCCAGGCGCTGGCCACAGCTCGCGGCAGCCCTGCCACGCAGTGACGGCGGTTTCCGGCGCGCTGTCGCAGATCACGCCGTCGAAGTCGAAGCAGAACACGTCCATGGGGCGATCATGGCCCATCGGCGCCCGCAGGCCAAGGGCAGGCCGCGCGGTGGGCGCAGGAATCCGCCGGCCCGGGCCCGACAGCAGATTCCTCGCTACGCTCGGAATGCCACCGGCCGCACGTGGGCGGGGCCCTCACACGCCCCACCCGCCCCGGGCCTTAGCTGTGAAGTTACTGAGGGTGTTCAACGGTCATAGAATCCACGCTAGTGCCCCACGTCCTGCCGGTCCAGCACCAGGTAGAGGATCTGATTCTCGCGCTTGACGACGAGGGGGATGCGCTCGGTGCGCGCCTGCATCAGGGCGGTTTCCAGCGCGACACGGCTGGCCACTTCGTTGTGGTCCACTTCCAGGATGATGTCCCCGGCGTGCAGGCCGGCTTCTTCCGCGGCGCCGCCGGGTATCACGGATTCCACCAGCACCCCAGCCTGGGCGTCCAGGTGGCTCTTCCGGCGCACCTCGTCCGGAATATTCAGGGCGGCAAGCCCCAGGCGGTCCAGCGGCGAGACCTCACCGTTCTCGGCGGAGACCGGGTTCGTTCCAAGCCGCAGGTGTACCCGCAGCGGCTTCCACGGGTCCGTGGCGGAATCGCGCCGCAGACCCTGCAGGTCCACCTCGCTGCCCGGCGGACTGAGGGCTACCAGCTTCTGGAGTTGGGGCACGCGCCGCAGGTGCTCGTCGCCGAAGCCGGTCAGCACGTCGCCCTTGCGCAGGCCGGCGCTCTTGGCGGGCGAGCCGGGCAGAATCTCGTCGATGACGACCCCGCGAGTGCCGGCGGGCAGGGCCAGGCTCTGCACCTGTTCGCGCGTCAGCTCCAGGATCACGACGCCCAGCCAGCCGCGGTTGACGCGCCCGTACTGCCGCAACTCCGCGACCACCCGCACGACGAGGTTGCTGGGCACCGCGAAGCCGATGCCCTGGCCCTTGCGGCTGATGGCGGTGTTGACTCCCACCACTTGGCCCTTCAGGTTGAACAGCGGCCCGCCCGAGTTGCCGGGGTTGATCGCCGCGTCGGTCTGCAGGAACTCGCCGTAGGCCAGATTCTCATCGTTGAAGATGTTGCGGCCCTTGGCGCTGATGATCCCGGCGGTCACCGTGTGGTCCAACCCCAGCGGGTTGCCGATGGCGATCACCCAATCCCCCACCTGCAGTCGGCTGGAGTCGCCGAACTTGACGGCCGGCAGGTCCGTGGCGTCGATCTTGAGCAGCGCCAGGTCAGTCTGAGGGTCCAGGCCCACGATCTCCGCCGGAAACTTGCGCTCGTCCCCCAGCACCACCTCCACGGAGTCCGTGTTCTCCACCACGTGGTGGTTGGTGACGATGTAGCCGTCTGGACTGATGATGAAGCCCGAGCCGCTGCCGCGGTTGGGGTCGGGGAAGCGGAAGGGCTCCTGGGTGGAGGACTGGGTGTCCCCCGGGGTGCTGCCGCGGGTGGTGGTGTTGATGTGCACCACCTTCGCCTGCTGCGCCTTGACGATGGGCGCGAAGCTGAGCGGCTGCGCGGCCAAGGGTGCGGCCAGGCACACCAGGGCCAGCACCGGCAGCATCGCCTGCAACAGGATCGGTGGTCGTCTGAACATGACAGCACCTGCCGTCGGGGCGGGAGACGGCCCGGCGCGGCACGTGCCGGAGGGCGGCGGCCGCGCTAGTGGAGCACCTCCCCAATCCGCCCGAGACGATAGCCGCTGAACCAGCCCACGTCCGGGTCGTGCGAGAAATAGATCACCCAGCCCTTGCCCATCACCGTCCGCTCGTCCACGAAGCCCCAGTATCGGCTGTCGGAGCTGTTGAAGCGGTTGTCGCCCATCATGAACAGGTGCCCCTTGGGCACGGTCACGGGGCCGAAGTGGGCGGGCGGCTGCCCAGCCAGCTGACGGGCGCGCAGCACCTGCGGGTCATAGTACGCGTAGGGCTCGTTCAGCGGCTTGCCGTTGATGTACACCTGCTCCCCCCGCATCTCCACCGTGTCTCCGCCCAGCCCGATCACGCGCTTGATGTAGTCCACGCTGGGATTTTCCGGGTAGGGGAAGATCACGATGTCGCCCCGCCGCACCGGCTGGGGGTCCAGCTTGGTGTCCGTGAACGGCACCGGGATGCCGTAGCTGAACATCTCGGCGAAGATGTGATCGCCCACCGCGATGGTGGGGTACATGGAACCGGAGGGGATCTTGAACGGCGCGATGATGAACGTGCGCACGATGGCCGCGATCACCACCGCGAACACAAGCGCGTCCACCCACTCGCGCATCGCGCGGTTGGGAATCGCCCGTTCCAGGCGCAGCAGGCTGAGCTGGGTGTACTTGCGGATCAGCTTGCGCTCCGCCTCATCCAGCTTCTTGGGCCCCAACTGCTCTAGGCGCTCCTTGAAGGCGCGGCTGCCGAAGGTCTGTCCGCGGCAGGTGCGCAGCGACGCAAGCGCGACCTCACCCAGGCCGGCTTCCTTCAGCTCCTCCAGTGCAAAATCCGAGACTCGGTACGATCGGCCCCACATGATTCATCCCTTCGTCGAAACGGTCGCTCGTGACGATGCCCGGCGATACCGGCCACGCTCCGTGGCAGGCCAGCCCTGCCGGGACGCGATCGTTCACGACCTATCCGCACAGTGTACGGTACGCCCGCAAATGCGGGCAACTGGAAAGTACCCTATCCGAGATTGGACACATCCCGGCGCCAATCCGTTTGATCCGGCTGGGTCATCAGGCTGCACGGGCGCGCCACACGCCGCCGGACTCCTCCGCGTAGCCGGCGGCCTGCAGAGCCGCCAGGTGCTCCAGCAGGCATTTGCGCTCCGCATCGTCGATGAACACGTCCTGGAAGCCGGGCGGATACATGAAGCGCTCAGCCACCAGCGACTCAAGGGAGCGCCCGGCGCCCCCGATGGCGGCCAGGATGGCCTGCTCGCGCCGCTCAATCTTGTCCCGGAAGGCCCGCAGCAGCGCCAGGAAGGTCTCGCGCTCGGTGATGACGCCCTTGTGGTGGAAGGTGATCCACACGCGCGCAGGCATGTCCTCAATGCGGCGCAGGGTCTCGCGGAACTCGCTCAGGTTGGAGCAGGCGTCCGCGTAGTACGGGCCAAAGCCGGACAGGTCGATGTCGCCGATGAAGGCGATGTCGCCCGGCTGCACCATCAGCACCGAGTGGCCGCGCGTGTGGCCCGGCATGTGGATCGAGCGCACGCTCACGCCGCCGCCCAGCTCCCACAGGTGGCCGTCCGGATAGCCGATGGCGTCCGGGCGCGGGGCGAAGTGGAATTCGCGCGTGATCTTGGCGCGCATGCGCTCGTTGGTCTCCGGCGCGTAGCCGTAGTGGCGCAGCATGCCCTCCATGCTCTGCACGGCGTAGAGGTCCTGCTCCGGCGCGTAGACTGTGGCATGAGGCAGGCGGTGCAGGCCGGCCGTGTGATCCTCGTGCACGTGCCCCAGGATCACGAGGTCGGTGCCGTCCAGCACGGGCCCCAGCCGGTTGGCCAGCATGGGCGTATCGAAGAGCACCTTGGTGTCCCCGCCCGTGACCACGACCTGGTTGCCGTCCGGGTACTTGCCGTTCTTCTCCCCGAAGTACACGGTGACCGCGCCGAGATCCATGCGGGGGGTCGTCATGCGGCAAGGCTCCTCGGAAGGGGCGATCGTTGATCGGGTGCGTGCGGGGCTCCTACCGAGCCACCGGCCGCTCTCAGTGTAGAGCACCGGCCGGCGCTTGCAAAGCCGCACCGCCGCGCCTTCCGTGGTGCGGGGCGTCCTTGCTGGGGCACCCCGATTCGGCTAGGCTGAGAGATGCACCCATGGCAGACGGCGCGCCGCCTGAGGCGGGCGCAGCGCGGCGTGGCGTCAGGTGAAGGAGGCGTGCGGTGAAAGTGCTCATCATCGGGGCGGGCGAGGTCGGGTACCACGTGATCGGGTCGCTGTACCGCGAGAACGTGGACCTCGTGGCCATCGATACCGACCCGGCCGTGCTGGAGCAGCTCAAGGCCGAGTTCAACATCACCACCATGCTGGGCAACGCGACGGACAGCGGCCTGCTGCGGGAAGCGGGCGCCGCCACGGCGGACCTGTTTCTGGCGATCACCAACTACGACGAGACGAACATCATCTCCTGCCTGCTGGCCGGGCAGATGGGTGCCGCCAAGAAGATCGCGCGGGTGAAGACGATCGAGCTGGGCCGCGAAAGCTCGTTCACCGAAAAGCACCACATGGGGATCGACCTCATCATCAACCCGTATGAGGTCGCATCGGAGCACTTGGCGCACTTGGCGGAATACCCGCAGTTGACGGACTTCCACCTGTTCCTGGGCGATCACGTGGCGCTGGTGCGCATTCCCATCGCCGAGGGCAGCCCGCTGGACAACCAGTCCGTGATGAGCTTCGGCCAGAACGCCCAGATTCCGCACACCCTGATCGCCATCATCCAGCGCGACGGCATCTCCAGCATGCCCAGCCGCGATACCGTGATCCGCGCCGGCGACCAGGTGTACTTCTTCTGCGAGCGGCACCGGCTGCGGCACCTGTTCAGCTTCCTGCGCCTGCCGGCGCGTCCGGCGCGGCGGGTGTTCATCAACGGCGGCGGCCACATCGGCTACGCCCTGGCCCGCCGGCTGGAACAGCAGCAGGTGGACGTACGCATCCTGGAGATCCACGAGGAGCGTTGCCACTGGCTCTCGCAGCAGCTCGACCATTCGCTGGTGCTGCATGCGGACGGCAGCGACTCGGCCGCGCTGAAGGCCGAGGGCATCGAGCACGCCGACTACTTCATCAGCGTGACGGACACGGACCAGGTGAACGTGGTGTCGTGTCTGCTGGCCAAGGAATATGGCGCCGCGCGCACGCTGGCCCTGGTCAAGCAGCCCGAGTACATCCAGATCATCGCCCAGCGTGGCGCGATCGACGTGGCCTTCAGTCCGCGCCTGCTGACCGCCCGCAAGATTCTGCGCTTCGTGCGCGGCGAGAATCTGGAGTCCTTCTTCGCCTTCGCCAACAGCGATATCGAGCTGCTGGAGCTGCAGGTGCGCACCGGGATGCGCTGCTGCGGTGCGCGCCTGGCGGAGCTGGAGTTGCCCGCCGGCATGCTGGTGGGCGCGGTTATGCGGGGCGAGGCGATCTTCGTGCCGCGGGGCGATGACGCCCTGCACGAAGGCGATACGATCCTGCTGCTGCAGCAGCGGCGCAATCGGCAGGCCACCAAGGCGTTCTTCCTGGAGTCGCTGGAATCCGCGGCAGGCGATGCGGACGGCTCCGCCACGCAGGCCAGCGCCTGAGCGCCGCGCTCGCGGCTTCCGCCCGGATGCAGCCACCGCCCGCCCGCCTGTACACGCTCGGCCCCGCCGGCACGTTCAGCGACAAGGCCGCGCAGCGGCTGCGCGCGCACCTGGGCACTGGTGGGGCTCCCGCCCCGGTCGTGGAGTACACCCGCACCATCCCCGAGGTGCTGGCCCGCACGGAGGCCGACCCCGAGGCGCTGGGCGTCTTCCCCATCGAGAACTCGGACACGGGCACGGTGCTCTTCGCCCAGGATGCCCTGGTGAAGAGCAAGGTCACACTTGAGTGGGAACTGAACCTGCGCGTGGCCTTCTCCCTGCTGGCCAACGCGCCGCTGGGCGAGGTCACCACGCTGCTGTCCCAGCCCGTGGCCTATGATCAGTGCGGCTTCTTCCTGGCCGAGCACCTGCCCCTGGCGCAGGTGAGCTTCACCACCTCCAACACCGAATCCGGGCGGCAGTTCCTGGCCGCGCGCGGCGGCCCGCCCTGCGCGGCCATCGTGCCCGCGGAGTTCGGCGCGGAGCACCCGGACGTGCTGGCGGCCCAGGACATCCAGAACTATGCGCAGAACACCACGCGCTTCATGGTGGCCCGCGCCGCGCCGGGGCCGGTGGACTACGACTTCTCGCGCTTCAAGACGTCCGTGCTCATCGAGCCGGAAGAGGACCGCCCGGGGCTGCTCTACGACCTGCTCAGCGTGTTCAAGCGGCACGACCTGAACCTGTGCCGCCTGGAGAGCCGGCCCGCCAAGGTGCGCCCCTGGACCTACGTGTTCTTCATCGACTTCAACAACAACGCCCACACGGCCCACGCCCTGTCCGAGCTGCAGCGCGGCGACCGCAAGATCACCATCCTCGGCAGCTACGACCGGCTGGAGTAGACACCCCCCGCTTTGCCCCAGCCCCGCGACGCGTGCGATCCTGGACCAATGAGCGCCGCTACCGAACCCAAGCCACCGCATCCTCCGGCGCGAATGGAGCGCGACTCGATGGGCCCCGTGGAGGTGCCCGCCGGGGCATACTGGGGCGCGCAGACCCAGCGCGCGCTGGCGCACTTCGCCATCGGCGTGGGGCCGGCCAACCCGCTGCGCTTCCACCCGGCCGTGGTGCGGGCGCAGGCGCGCATCAAGCTGGCCGCGGCACGTGTGAATACCGCGCTGGGGGCGCTGGAGCCAGACATCGCCCGGGCTATCGAGCAGGCCGCGGAGGAGGTGATCGCCGGGCGCTGGGCCGACCAGTTTCCGCTGGGCATCTTCATCTCCGGCAGCGGCACGCAGTTCAACATGAACGTGAACGAGGTGCTGGCTAATCGCGCCACGGAGCTGGCCGGCGGCGAGATCGGCTCGCGGGCCATCCATCCCAACGATCACGTCAACCGCTCGCAATCCACCAACGACACCTTTCCCACGGCCATGCACCTGGCCGCCGTGGAGGTGCTGACCGAGGGCCTGCTGCCCGCCGTGCGGGCGCTGGAGGCCACCCTGGCGGGCAAGGCCGCCGAGTTCGCCACGATGGTCAAGATCGGCCGCACGCACCTGCAGGATGCCGTGCCCATGACCCTGGGGCAGGAGATCGGCGCTTGGGCTGCGCAGCTCCGGCGCGGGGCCTCGGGCGTGGAGGCGGCGCTGGCGGGCCTGCGCGAGCTGCCCATCGGCGGCACGGCGGTGGGCACCGGGCTCAACGCCCCACGCGAGTTTGGCCCGCGCACGGTGGCGGTGCTGAGCGCGTTGACCGGGCAGGCCTTCCGCGAAGCGCCGGACCGCTTCGAGGGCCTGGCTGCCCATGAGGCCCTGGCCGCGGCCTCGGCGGCCCTGCGCACGCTGGCCGGCGCGCTGATGAAGATCGCCAACGACGTGCGCTGGCTGGCCAGCGGCCCGCGCAGCGGTCTGGGCGAGCTGGAGCTGCCGGCCAACGAGCCGGGCAGCTCCATCATGCCGGGCAAGGTGAACCCTACCCAGAGCGAGGCCATGACGCAGGTGGCCGTGCAGGTGTACGGGCACGACGCGACCGTGGCCTTCGCGGCCAGCCAGGGCAACTTCCAGCTCAACGTGTACAAGCCGGTACTGATCCACAACGTGTTGGCCGCAGCGGACCTGCTGCGCGATGCCTGCCGCAGTTTCCGCCAGCATTGCGCCGAGGGCCTGCGGCCCAACACCGAGCGCTTGGCCGAGCACGTGCGCGCCTCCCTGGCGCTGGTCACGGCCCTGGCGCCGCACATCGGCTACGACAAGGCGGCGGAGATCGCCCACCACGCCCACGCCCACGGCACCTCCCTGCGCGAGGCGGCCCAGGCACTGGGTCACGTGACGCCGGAGGACTTCGACCGCTGGGTGGACCCCCGTGCCATGGCCCTGGGCGAGGCGTAGGCGCCGTCCGCGCGGAGAAATCTCGCCGCGCCGGGAACAGCGAGATTCCTCGCTGCGCTCGGAATGACACCAGCCCCTCCGTCCGCCTCGTTCCCGATATGACCCCATTCGTCCGCTGCGCCCGGGCACCCCGCGCGGTACGATGGGAGGGGCCGCAGGACAGCCATGATGGCGGATTTGCGGGAATGCCATGAACATTGCGAAACGAAGCCAATCGGTCCGCGGGCAGCGCGGATGGGCCCGCGGCCCGTGGCGTTTTGCGTGCGGATTGGGCACAATCGGGGCAGGAGCGCCGCCGCCGCGCGATCGGCGGCCGCCCCGCCCGATTGCAGGACACGCACCCCCCCACCCGTGCAGGACGACACGCCATGACCGACTTTGACTATTCCCCCATGTTTCCGCTGGGCAAGGACACCACGGAGTATCGCAAGCTCACCGGGGACGGCGTCTCCACGGCCACGTTCGAAGGGCAGACCATCCTCAAGGTGCAGCGCGAGGCGCTGGTGGAGCTGTCCCGGGCGGCTCTCAGCGACGTGAACTACCTGTTCCGCACGCGCCACCTGCAGTCGCTGCGCAACATCCTGGACGACCCGGAAGCCTCGGACAACGACCGCTACGTGGCCCTGACACTGCTCAAGAACGCGGTGATCTCCGCAGACCGCATGCTCCCGAGCTGCCAGGACACGGGCACGGCGAAGGTATACGCCACCAAGGGCCAGCGCGTGTGGACGGACTTCGACGATGGGGAGGCCCTGAGCGAGGGCATCTTCCGCACGTACACCAACGAGAACCTGCGCTACTCGCAGAACGCCCCGCTGAGTCTGTACGAGGAGGTGAACACGGGCAGCAACCTGCCGGCGCAGATCGACATCCATGCGTCCCAGGGCGACCAGTACAAGTTCCTGTTCCTGGCCAAGGGCGGGGGCTCGGCCAACAAGATGTACCTGTTCCAGGAGACCAAGGCGATCCTGAACCCCACCACGCTGCCCAAGTGGATCGGCCAGAAGCTGACCACGCTGGGTACGGCGGCCTGCCCGCCCTATCACTTGGCGCTGGTGATCGGGGGCACCTCGGCCGAGACCACCATGAAGACGCTCAAGCTGGCCTCGGCGGGCTACCTGGATGCCCTGCCCACTGCCGGCAGCCGCAGCGGCCACGCCTTCCGCGACCCGGAGGCGGAGCAGATGGTGCTGGAGATCTCCCGCAAGCTGGGCATCGGAGCGCAGTTTGGCGGCAAGTACTTCGCCCACGACGTGCGGGTGATCCGCCTGCCGCGCCACGGGGCCAGCCTGCCCGTGGCCCTGGGCGTGAGCTGCAGCGCGGACCGCAACATCCTGGGCAAGATCACGGCCGAGGGCGTGTTCCTCGAGCAGCTCGACCGCGATCCAGCGCGCTTCCTGCCGGCGCCCGACGCCGTGAAGCCGGGCGAGAGCGTGAACATCAACCTGGATCGCCCCATGCAGGAGATCCTGGCCGACCTCTCCAAGTACCCCATCAAGACCCGGGTGATGCTGTCCGGCAAGATGATCGTGGCGCGGGACATCGCCCATGCGCGCTTCAAGGAGATGCTGGAGAAGGGTCAGGCGCTGCCCGAGTACTTCAAGAACCACCCCGTGTACTACGCCGGCCCGGCCAAGACGCCCAAGGGCATGGCCTCCGGCAGCTTCGGCCCCACCACGGCGGCCCGCATGGATCCCTACGTGGATGAGTTCCAGGCGCGGGGGGCCTCCATGGTCATGCTGGCCAAGGGCAACCGTTCCAGGGCCGTCACGGACGCGTGCAAGAAGCACGGCGGGTTCTACCTGGGCTCCATCGGCGGCCCGGCGGCCGTGCTGGCGCACGACAACATCAAGGCCGTCAAGCAACTCGACTTCGCGGAGTTGGGCATGGAGGCCGTGTGGGAGATCACGGTGGAGAACTTCCCCGCCTTCATCGTGGTGGACGACAAGGGCAACGACTTCTTCGCCAGCCTGATCTAGCGCAGCGGCGCCGACGTCACCCATTGCGGCGCGGGGCCTTGCTGCCCGGCGCCGTCGCCCGCCCCGTCCGGCCTGAGGAAACGCTCCAGGTATGTCACGCCTGCCAATCATGACGATCATCGCCACGCCGGAGCGCAGCATCATCGCGATCGCGGCGTGGCGGCCCCGCACCAAGCTCGCCGTATTCGCCATCGCCTATGCGGCGTACTGGCTGCTGGGCGTGTTCCTCGGCGTGGAGGGCATCATCGCCTGGCGGCTGTTCGGCTTCTTCGTGCCGATCTATGCCGCGCTGGTCTGGGGCGGTGCGATCGGCATGGGGGTCTTCCTGGTCACGGCCACCGGCATCCACGCACTGCTCGCTTCGCGCGGGATCCCGCTCGTGGGGAGTGCCGCCGGCCCGCTGATGGGCGTCGCCGCGATGATCGTCATCGGGATGCTGCGCTACTACATCATGCAGCTCCACGCCGCCCACACCCGCATTGCCATGCTGGAGGGCGTCATTCCGATCTGCGCATCGTGCAAGAAGATCCGCGACGATGCGGGCCAGTGGCATCCGGTCGAGGCCTACGTCGCCACCGGCGCCGGGGCCCAGTTCAGCCACGGCCTGTGCCCGGATTGCGTCCAGGAGGCGCTGCGGCCGCTGGACCATCCGTAGTTGGCCTTGGCATGAGTGCGGGGCAGCCTGCCCCCTCTCGCCCTACCTCAGTATCCCGCGCTCGTAGCTCAGCCGTAACTGCGCTGTAAGCCATCCGTAAGTGGCGCGGTGGCAGTCTGGTATCCGGGGAGAGAGCGATCCCGGCGCAGCCTGCACCGCCGCGTGCCCGCTGCCCGCTGCCCGCGCCAGAGGTTGCGGGCCGCGCCGGGCCCATCGGTCGGCTGTACTGCATGCCAGCGGCGTCGGCCACGCCTCGCAGCACGAAGGGGGGAGGCGCGGTCGGCGCCGCCCATTTCGGCAGGAGCAGGCCAGGAGCACCTTGATCGGATCCGACGGTCCATCCGCTGTCCGCCCAGCGCACGGTCGGAGCGACCCGTGGGCCGCCCTGGACGCAATGCGCCGGGCCTTGCAGCGGCTCGCCGTCGGGCGGAAGTCCGCCGCCACGCCCAGCGCCGCGCTACAGGCGGTTGCGGATGCGCGGCGCATGCAGGGCGTGGAGCCGCACCGCGAGCACGTGTTGACGAAGGTCATCCTCCACGGCGGCGAGTGACGCTGCCCCGGTGGCCGCGCCACGCTGGCGGCGCGGCCACTCATTTCGCAGGGTCTTTACGGGCGTGGTGCCCCCACTCACTCCAGGAACGGCTGCAGCGCCTGCCGCAACGCGTCGACCGTCGCGGAGGCGGGTGGGACGAGCGGCAAACGGTAGACCGGCTCCCCGAGCCCTATCAGGTGCAAGGCCGCCTTGATGGGGATGGGGTTGGGCTCGGCCGCGCAGGCATCGAACAGCGGCAGCAGCGCGGGGAGCCGCTCCCGGGCCAGATCGAACCGTCCCTCGCGCAGCTCGTCCACCCACCGCCGCATGGCGCCGGGCACAGCGTTGGACGCTGTGGCAATCACGCCGGCCCCGCCCACCGCCATCACGGGCAGGGTCATGGCGTCGTCGCCGGAGAACACCGCGCAGCGGCCGCCGACCAGCCGGCAGGTCTGCTGAATCTGCAGGATGCTGCCGGAAGCCTCCTTGATGCCGCAGACGATTCCGTTGTCCACGAGCCGCACCATCGTATCCGGGAGGATGTTGCCGCCCGTGCGCCCGGGGATCGTGTAGGCCACCACGTTCAGACCTGTCGCTTCCCGAAGCGCCCGATAGTGCCGGTAGATGCCCTCCTGGGTGGGCTTGTTGTAGTACGGGCTGGCGGACAGCACATGCCGCGCGCCTAGCGCACTGAACTGGCCGGCGCGCTGGATGAGGGCACGCGTGTCGTTGTGGCTGCAACCCACGACGATCGGGACCCGGTCGCCGGCCTCGTCGAGCGTCGTCTCGACCACCTGCAACTGCTCCGCATCGTCGAGTGTGGACGCCTCGCCCGTGGAGCCCAGGGGCACGAGGAAGTCCACACCGCCCGCGATCTGGAACTGGATGAGGCGCCTGAGGGCGGCCCGGTCCAGGCTGCCGTCGGCAGCGAAGGGGGTCACCAGGGCCGTGCCCAGCCCGGCGATCCGGAAAGGTTCGGTATTCGAGTTCGTATGCATGACAGTCTCTCCTCCTGCGCGAGTCGCGCAGCACAAGTATCCGCCGCAGGCAGCGCGGCGTGCCCGGGCACGCAGTGACGCACGGCTCGGAGGCCGCGGCGTCGGCCGCGTCCCGGAAGGGAATACGAATGGGGGTTTTGGGTTACAGCGCGGAGGAGATAAGGGGGAGGCCCCCCTTCTTGGCTTGTTGCTTCAGGCACTGCTGGGAGCGCACGGTGGCTGCCATCGGGCAAACGCATGCGCGTGCCGGAACCCGTCCCGCCCGCATGCGTTCGTCAGTGGTCAATGGCGTGGCCGTCACAGCCCAACCTCAGCGGCATCGAGGATCAACAGCCCGAGGGAACAGGCCCCCAGACCGGAATGGCGCTACGAGGGAACCGTGTCACACGTGCCGTTGGTTGTCACGCGCCCACGGATGAGGGGTAGCACGTCCGTTCGGCGGACGCTCAGGGCACGCCGGCCCGACTCACTCATTGCGCAGGTTTTCCACGGGCTTGGTGCGGGCGGCGGCGCTGGCCGGATAGAGCGTTACCAGCAGGCAGATCAGGAACGAGCTGCCGGTGATCAGCAGCAGGTCCGTGGGCTCGATCAGCACGGGCAGGCGCCGGGCCAGGGGGAACACGCCCTCGGGCAGGGGCACCAGGTTAAACGTGGCCAGGGCCCAGCAGCCCAGCAGTCCCAGCCCCAGGCCGGCCAGCGTGCCCACGATCCCGATCCAGACGCCCTGCATGAAGAACACGCGCCGCACCATGCGGTTGGAGGCGCCCAGGGACTTCAGCACGGCGATGGCCTTGCGCTTCTCCAGCACCTGCATGATCAACGAGCCGATGATGTTGAAGAAGGCCACCACGATGATCAGTGTGAGGATCAGGAACACACCCAGCTTCTCCAGCCGCATCACCTGGAAGATGTTGCGGTTCTCCTCCGCCCAGGTGCGCACCTGGTAGCCCGGCAGCGCCGCGCGCAGGGCGTCGCCGTCGATGGACTGCGGGTCGCGCACGCGCACGCTGACCCCGCTCACGCGGTCGCCCGCCCGGTAGAGCTTCTGCGCCAGGGAGAGGTCCACAAAGGCGGTCACCTCGTCCACCCCGCCCAGGCCTGTCTCGAACACCCCGGCCAGCCGGAAGCGCTTGATGAGCGGCACGGGGCCGATGGGGGTGATGCGCTGGGCGGTGGAGATTACGTCCAGTTCGTCGCCGATGTGCAGGTGCAGGCTGGCGGCCAGGGGGCGGCCCAGCAGGATGCCCGCGCGCTGCCCTGCGGGGGGCGGATAGGCCAGCCCGGCCAGGGCTTGGCCCGGCTTGGCCCGCACCAGCTCACCCTCGCTGCCCCCGACCAGCACAAAGCGTGGCAACTCGCTCACACGGCCCTCCACCGCCGGGTCGATCCCGCGCAGGATGATGGCGCGGTACTCGCCCTCGGCCCGCAGGAAGGCTTGGCGCGATAGGTAGGGCGCCGTGGCCACCACCTGCGGGAGTTCTTTCAGCCGCTCGGTCAGGCTGGCCAGGTGCGGGCTGTCCAGATCGCCCTCGGGCGGCAGCACACGCGCATGGGCCATCGTGCCGGTGACGGCCAGGAACAGGTTCTCGCGAAACCCGTTCATCACTGAGATGGTGATGATCAGCGCCGTCACGCCCAGCATCACGCCCACGGCCGAAATCCACGTCACCACGGAGATGGAGCGGGTCTGGCGGGGCGAGCGCAGAAAGCGCACGCCGATGAACGATTCGATGCGCACGGGCAGGGCCGGAGCGGGGTTGGCGCGGCCAGGGGCCGCGGGTGGTGTTCGCAGCCGAGTCTAGCATCCGCCCGGGGGGCGGGCCAATGGGTGGGCCCCTTAACTTGGCATCCCCCGGTCACTCCGGTACAATGAGCGGCACGCGCTCCGCGTGCGCCCGGCTGCACTGACCCGCGTCTCGCGGCCGCCCCCCAGTTCGATCCCTCGGCAACCGCCGGGGCTTACACGCGCACAGGACGGTCCATGAATTTGATTGGCCATTACACTTGCGCTGCCGTGCCTTCGCCGGAGGTGCGCGCCGGGGCGGTGCTGCCGGATCTGGCCGCGCTCTACCGCCGCAAGGTGCGCCCGCTGGCCCTCGTCCGCGCCTGGAGCGACCGCGCGGCACAGGTGCCCGGGATGGAGGCGCTGCTGGCCGGGGTGGACTTCCATCATCGCGTGGACGCCCGCTTCCACCGCGCGCCGGTGTTCCGGCGCTCGGCGGATGCGATTCAGGCGGTGCTGCTGGAGGCCTCGCGCAGGCCCGGCCTGAAGCGCTTCCTGCCCGCGCACGTGCTGTGCGAGCTGTTTCTCGATCACCTGCTGCTGCGCCGCGACCCCGGTCTGGCCGATGCGTTCTACCGCGACGTTGAGGGCGCCGTGCCGCTGCTGTCCCGGTTCGTGGCGGCCCACCCGGAGGCGGAGCGGGGTGCCTTCGAGACTTTCCTGGCGCGCATCGTGGAGGGCCGCTTCGCCGATGCCTATCTCAGTAACGCGGGCATCTTCGAGCGCATGAACCGCATCCTGGTGCGCTTCGGGCAGCGCCCGCTGGAACCTGTGGAGCAGGAGGCCGTGGCGGCATGGTTCGAGCGCGCGGCCGACGAGACGGAAGCCGAACTGGAGCGCTTCCTGCAGGACATGCACCACCTGGCACCCCAGGAGGTGCTCGATGCCTCCGCGGCCGACTGGCGCGCGGTGGCCGCCCGGCACTGGGCCGATGGCCGGCTCTCGGTGCAGTTCGCATGACTCTGTCCACGGCGCTAGGCAGGCGCGAGGCTGTGGCGTACCCTTGGTTGACGGTGCGCCGATGTGCAGGTGCGGCATCCGCGGCGGCAACCGGCAACTGATTGCATTCGATTCGTGACGATGGCTCAAGCGAAAGCGAAACCGCGCACCCTGGGCGAGCTGAAGGCTGCAGGCTACCAGCCCATGACCGTGCGCGAGGAAATGCGCAAGAACCTCACGCGCGCGATGGAGCAGGGGGAGCAGCTTTTCCCCGGCATCGTGGGCTACGAGACCACCGTGCTGCCCCAGATCGAGAATGCCATTCTCTCCGGGCACGACATGATCTACCTGGGCGAACGCGGCCAGGGCAAGACGCGTATCATCCGCGCCCTGGTGCGGCTGCTGGATGAGCACATCCCGGTCGTGAAGGGCAGCGAGGTGCACGACAGTCCCTTCACCCCCATCAGCCATTACGGCAAGGCGCTGATCGCGGAGCACGGCGACGCGATGGAGGTCGAGTGGGTGCCGCGTGACCGGCGCTATTCGGAAAAGCTGGCCACACCGGACACAACTTCGGCCGAGCTGATCGGGGAGATCGACCCCATCAAGGTAGCCGAGGGACGCTACCTCAGCGACGAGCTGACCATCCACTACGGCCTGATCCCACGTGCCAATAGGGGCATCTTCGCCATCAACGAGCTGCCGGACTTGGCGGAGAAGGTGCAGGTGAGCCTGTTCAACATCCTCGAAGAGCGGGACATCCAGATCAAGGGCTATACGATCCGGCTGCCGCTGGACGTGCTGGTGGTGGCCACGGCCAACCCGGAGGATTACACCAGTCGCGGCCGCATCATCACGCCCCTCAAGGATCGGTATTCGGCGCACATCCGCACGCACTACCCGCTCAATCGAGAGATCGAGCTCGACATCATCGACCAGGAGACGGGCACCCAGGCCCGTGCCGGGCGCCCGGTGATCGTGCCCCAGTTCCTGCGCGAGGTGATTACGGAGCTGACCTTCCAGGCCCGCAAGTCGCCGGACGTGAACCAGGTCTCCGGTGTATCCGTGCGCATGTCCATCAGCAACATGCAGAGCCTCGTGAGCAACGCGGAGAAGCGCGCCATCCGCTTCCGCGAGCAGGTGATCGTGCCGCGCGTTACGGACCTGGACGCCATCGTCGCCACCACGGATGGCAAGCTGGAGCTGGAATACGGAGTAGGCGAGAAGACGCAGGAGCAGATCATCCTCAAGCTGATCGAGAAGGCGCTGCTCAGCGTGTTCGACGAGTACCTGGATGTGGACGACCTGGAGCTGCTCGTCTCCAGCTTCCAGGAGGGCTGGTGGGTAGAGGTGGCCGACGACATGCCCGCGCAGGAGTATCTGAACCACCTCACCCAGGTGCGGGGGCTGCGCCAGGGCATCGAGAAGCTGAACATCGGCGAATCCCCGGGCGAGATGGCCGCGGCGATCGAGTTCATCCTGGAGGGCCTGCACCTCCACAACAAGCTCAATCGCGAAGTCGTCGACGGCAAGGTGATCTACAATGAAGCGAGCAAGGTACAGTCGATGGGACGGAACCCAGAAATGGCTTGACCTGGACGACGAGTCCCTCGCGGACCGCCTGTTCGAAGAGCTCAGCCACTACATGAACTGGAGCCTGTCGGCCCAGGAAGCGATGGAGTGGCTGATGCGCCAGGGCATCCAGCTCCCGGAGTTCAACCTCCGGGTGATGGGCACCGACGAGCTGCTGCAGGACTTGCGCAAGCAGCGCCAAGCCGCTTTCCAGCAGTACAACTTCAACAGCGCGCTGGATGATATCCAGGACAAGATCCAGGAAATCGTGGAGCGCGAGCTGAAGACCGCGCGCGAGGAGTTGGGCAGCATCCACCCGGAGCTGCACCGGCGCGAGGAGTTCCTGCGCGGCCTGCCCGTCAAGGCCAGCGAGGCCATCGAGAAACTCTCCGAATACAACGAGAGCCCGGGCTTCCTCGACTCCGAAGCACAGCGCCTCTTTGACGAGCTGCGCCGCCAGCAGGAGACCATCTCCGAGCTCGAGCAATTCATCCTGCGCTATGGGCGGCAGTTCCAGGGTGCGGAATCGCTGGACTTCGAGCAGGCCGCGGAGATGATGGCGCACTTCAAGCAGATGGCCGGCTTGGCTGAAGCCCTGCGCTCGGGGCGCTTCCGCGAGATCTCGCTGGAGGACTTCAAGGCCCACATGGGCGAGGAGGCGATCCAGTCGCTCGTCATCCTCAGCGATCTCGCCGACCGTCTGGAGGATGCCGGCTACATCCGGCGCGGGGAAGAGGGCGTCCGGCTCACGCCCAAGGGCTTCCGCAAGATCGGCCAGAACGCGCTCAACGAGATCTTCCGCGACCTGCGCAAAGACACCTTCGGTGCCCACGAGCAGGCCAGCCGGGGCGTTTCCGCCAACAATCCGGAGGAGACGACCCCCTACGAGTTCGGCAAGCCGTTCAACGTGGACCTTGTGAACACCCTCAAGCACGCCATCGCGCGCGGCTACGGCAGTGGCCGGCTGCGGCTGGCGCCGGAGGACTTCGAGGTCTACGAGGAGCGCCACGAAACGCAGTCGACCACCGTGCTGATGCTGGACATGAGCTGGTCCATGTCCCGCGACGGGCGCTTCCCCGCGGCTAAGCGCGTGGCGCTGGCCATGGATCACCTGATCCGCATCACGTATCCGCGCGACAACTACTATACGGTCGGCTTTTCCACCCGGGCGCGCGAGCTGACGCCCGAGCAGCTGACCGAGGCTACCTGGGACCCCAGCGACCCCTTCACGAATATCCAGGAGGGACTGTGGCTCGCGCGCCAGATCTTCCGCCGCCACCGCGCCACCAACCGGCAGGTGATCGTCATTACCGACGGCCAGCCTACGGCCACGCACATCAACGGCTACACCAACGCCCAATGGCCTGGCTTCATGGGCTCCATCCCGCCGGATATCTACCGGGAGACCTTGCGGGAGGTGGACAACTGCACGCGGGACAACGTCGTCATCAACGTGTTCATGCTGGACGATAACCCGGTGCTGACGAAGTTCGTGGAGGAGATGGTGCGGGTCAATCACGGCCGCGCCTTCTACAGTCTTCCGCACAACCTGGGCAAGTACCTGCTGGTGGACTACCTTTCCCGACGCCGCAAGCAAATCGGCTGAGCGCCCCGCATCCAGGCCTCCGGCGCGCCGGGGCCCGCCCAGGAGCCCATGCAATGCCCGTCTGACGGTGCTTCGCGCTTGATTTGTGGCGCAATCTGCATTACTTGCAGGGAATCTTTGGGCCCGGCCGCCAGGGGCAGGTGTCGTGTATTGTGCTAAGGGGCGCCGGGCGTCTGAGCCTTTCCGGGGGGCGGGGTGGAGCTGAGTGCGCCGCCGCCGTTTGGACCCTCCGTTCGGATGATGTTGGAGCGATGGCAACGGACGACATCGAAAAGCTCTATGAGCAGGTCATAGAGGAGGGCCGTGAGCGGGGCGAGCTGGATGGCAGCAAGCCCGGCTCCGAGCGCCGCAACACGCCACGCCTGCGGGCGGATGCCACCGAGCTGACCGTGCGCGCGCAACTGCAGGTGAGCGCCATCGACGTCTCCGTGGGCGGCGTGGCATTTCACTCCAACTTCCCCGTGCAACTGGGTCAGCCGCTCAACATCACGGTGGGCAACCTGTTCACCGTGGACGCGGTCGTCGTCTCCTGTCGTCTGGAGGAGGCGGACGAGGACTTCTCGCATACGCTCTACCGCGTGCAATGCAAGTTCCCCGAGGAGGAACAGGGCAAGTATCTGCTGGTGATGGTCAAGGAACTGGACCGGCGCAAGACGGAAGGCCCCAAGCGCAAGAAGTGATCCCACCGCCTGGAGCCGCCACGAACGCGCAGCTGCCGTGGCGCGCCGCTCAGGCCGGCACAGGGACCGGTGCCTGCCGGGCCCGCAGCGTCAGCAGCAGCGACCCCACGATGATCAGGTTGGCCACGCCGGCCAGCGCCCCGGCCGCGTAAGAGAGCGGGTAGGCGCCGCTCAGGTCGTACAGCAGCCCGCCCAGGTAGCCGCCCAACGACATGCCCAGGTTGCCGAAGAAGAACACCATGCCCATGGACAGACCGACCCGGTTCACTGGGATCAGCTCGCGGATGATCACGGCGTAGCTGGGGATCACGCCGCCGTAGCCGATCCCGAACAGCACGGCGATCAGCAGCAGGCCGGGCAGGGTGTGCATTTGCGAGAACCAGAAGATCGTTGCCGTCTGTACGCCGGAGGCCAGCAGGAGCGAGCGTACGCCGCCCACCCGATCGGCCACCGAGCCGATGCCCACGCGGCCCACGATGCTCACGCTCATCAGCACGCCCAGCACGGAGGCGGCCTGCACGGCGGACAGCCCTGCTTCCACCGCCAACGGGTATACGTGCAGGATGGGGATGGACATGCAGATGCAGCAGCACACGATGGCCACGCACAACGTCGCTGTGAGCCGCATGGGGCTGATCACCGCGGGCAGCGCGTGCTTCAAGGCCGAGGCCTTCAGCTCGCTGAGACCGGGCGGCTGCCGCACCAGCAGCGCGAGGGGAATCAGCACGGCCCAGGCCCCGAGGCCCAGCACCAGGTAGGCTTCGCGCCAGGGCATCTCCGCCAGCAGATAGCGGGAGATGGCCGGCATCAGGGCGCCGCCCAGGCTTTGCCCCGCCATCACCGAGCCGATGGCGAGGCCCTTGCCGCGGTCGAACCAGAAGCCGACGTTGGTCAGCAGCGGGATCAGGAAGCAGCCATTGCCCAGCCCGCCCACCAGCAGTCCATAGAACAGGTAGAGCTGCCACACGGCGTGCATGTGCGAGAGCAGCAGCAGGCCGCTCCCGATGGACACCGCACCCAGCAGCACGATGGGGCGTGGCGAGAGGCGATCCACCAGCCGCCCCATGGCGATGCCCATCACGCCGGTCATGAACGAAGCGCTGGAATACGCGAAGCTGGTCACGCCACGATCCCAGCCGAACTCCAGCTCCAGTGGCTTGAAGAACACGGAGACGGAGAGGAGCGATCCGAAGGCCATGCCCATGATGAGGCATGAGGCCACCACGACCACCACGCCATGGGCGTTGGGGCCCAACCGCCGCTGCAGCAGATCCACCGGTCTTGCGCTCCCGTCGCGAGTGAAAGGAAGCGCCATTCTGCTGTGGGCGCGGAGATTCGTCAACGCGGACCACAGGGGCACTTTCCCGTCACAGGGCGGGCTGGCATGTCGCGGCCAATCGGCACTGATCGGCAAGATTGCGGGGTGGCGCGGGCGTCCCAGCCCGCGCGTGACGAACCCTGCGCTTGGCCGGGCGGGTGGGGACGCCCCTCACACCGGGATGCGAGACCGTGAGGCCCGGGGTGACACCGCGGACCGGGCGTTTGCGCGCTTCCGGGCGTGCTCGCTATACTGAGCCGACATGCGTCTGCCGTTCCGCGCTGCTGTTCCGGCCGGCGCCCGACATGGTCACGACGCACCACAGACCGGATGGCGATGAACCCTGAGTTGTATCTGGACAACGCAGCCACGACGGCCCCGCACCCGGAGGTGCTGGACGAATGCCTCCCCCTGTTGCGCGGAGGCT
>DATFMP010000096.1:0-19317 GCA_035266845.1 bacterium | reverse complement strand
CGTGGATGCCTGCCGCACGGGTGGCGGCCAGCATCTCGGCCAGGGCCTCGCCGGGCAGCAGACGGGCGATCAGCAGGCAGGCGTCCGCCCCCAGGGAGCGCGCATAGTGCACCTGCCAGGGCTCCAGCAGAAACTCCTTCTGGATCACCGGCAGTTCGGCCGCGGCCTTCACCTTGCGCAGCAGGTCCGTGGAGCCGCCGAAGAATGGGCCGTCCGTGACCACGGAAATGGCCGCGGCGCCGCCCACCTCGTAGTCGCGCACCTGCCGCAGCACGTCGCCGTGCCAGGAGAACACGCCCTTGGAGGGCGAGCGCAGCTTGATCTCCGCAATGATGTTCACGCGCTGGCCCTTGCGGGGCACGCCCCGGGGCCGCAGGCCGCGCAGGGCCGCTGGGAAGTCCAGCGCGGGCGCGTGCTTGCGCGCCTGCTCGCGCACGCGCTCCAGGGGCAGCGCGCGTTTCAGCGCGGCCACCTCCCCGCGCTTCTTCGCGACGATCTGGGAAAGAATATCGCTCATGGCTGTTCCGGGCCCGGCCCGCTGTCCTTCACCACCTTCTTGCTCTGCGTGTAGGCGATCACCTGCTCCAGCACACGGCGGGCGGCGCCGGAGCGCAGGGATTCGCGGGCGATGGCCAAGCCGTCCGCGATGGAATCGGCCCGCCCGCCCAGGTAGATGCCCGCCGCCGCGTTCAGCAGCACCAGGTTCTCATGGTGCGGCTCGCCCTCGCCGTGGATCACGGCGCGGGCCGCCCGGATGGAGGCTTCCTTGTCCGGCATGCGGAAGCCCTCCAGCGGAGCGCGCTCCAGCCCGAAGTCCTCCGGCGAGATCATGTACTCCTTGATCTCCCCGCGGTGCTGCTCCACCACGTGCGTGGGCGCGGAGAGCGTGATCTCGTCCATGCCGTCCTCGCCGTGCACAAGCAGGGAATGCTCGCAGTCCAGGCCGATCAGCACCTCGGTGAAGCGGCGCGTGTTCTCGTCGCGGTTCACGCCCAGCAGGTAGCACTCGGCCCCCACGGGGTTCGTGAGCGGCCCCAGGTGGTTGAATATGCTGGGGATGCCGATCTCCTTGCGCGGCACGATGGCGTACTTCATGGACTGGTGGAACAGCGGCGCCAGCAGGAACGAAAAGCCGTTGCGGTCGATGCCGTGAATGGCATCCGCCGGCGAGGTGTCCAGTTCCACCCCCAAGCCCTCCAACACGTCCGCGCTGCCGCACATTCCCGTCATGGCGCGGTTGCCGTGCTTGGCCACGTGCACGCCCGCCCCCGCGGCCACCAGCCCGGCCAGGGTCGAGACGTTGATGGTGCGCAGGGCATCGCCGCCGGAGCCCACGATATCCACCAGCGGGTGGCTCTTCACGGGCAGGTGGAAGGCCTTGGCGCGCATCACGTAGGCCGAGCCGATGATCTCGTCCTTGGATTCGCCCTTCATGTGCAGGGCGGTCAGGTAGGCGCCGATCTGGGCGTGGCTCCAGGCGCCGGTCATAATGCCTTCCATCACCACGGCGGCCTCGTCCTGGGTTAGGTCATTGCCGGCCGCCACGTAGCGGAGCACTTCCTGGGGGGTCTGCATCGTTCGCTCGTCCCGTGCACAGGTGTGGCCCCGCCGGGCGATGGCGGGGCTCCAGAAACAAAAAAGGCCGCAAGCGAGGTGCATGCGGCCTGTCCGGACAGCGGTCTATCGGGGCTGCTGCCTAGGGCAGCACGGACGCATGCACCTGGTCGCCGCAGCGCCAAGCCCGCCACCCTTCCGCCATTCGCGTCCGGTGATCCATCGCGGTGAATCGTCTGTGGGGGCACCCGCCGTGCCACGGCGCGATGGCGCCGACCCCGCTGCGGTTGCCGTGCAAGCCTTCTTGAAGACTTAATGAGTGCCCCCGGTATTGTCAAGCGCCATCAAGGGCTTAACGGGGCTGGACGGCGGGCTCGCCGGCGGCGCGGATGATCGCCGGGCGTCCACGGTCGGGGGCCTGCTTGTGGCCCCGTTCAGCAGCGCCTGCAGCATCGCCACCTTGCGTGGGCAGCCGCCCGTGACGATGCAGGAGCGGTAGGTCTGCACCGGCACGCCGTCGTGCAGCACCTCCACGCGATAGGGCCGCCCCAGCAGCACCGTGTGCACGTAGATGACGAAGGACTCCGCGAAGTCGTCGAACAGCCCCTCCGTTCCGTACAGCGAGGGGAAGTTCGTGTGCGCCAGGTCGTCATAAATCGCGGGCGCCTCGGCCAGCGTCAGCGGGGCCTTGTCGAAGCGATAGAAGGCCACTCGGCTCAGGCGCGGGAAGCGCTCCGCATAGCGCGAGCGCATGCGGGCGGGGCGGCCGTCAGCGGCGGCCTCGTAGACCCAGGATAGTGCCACGAAAGCGGAATCGCGGGTGGCCGGGGGCACCGGGCGCGGGTCTTCCCAGGAGCCGTGGACGCCCAGGCCCGCCCCCAGCACGTGCCCCAGCTCGTGCAGCAGGATGAAGCGCGCGGCGCCGGCCCGGCCATCCGAGGCGGGCGGCTCGATCGTCATGCGCAGCGCATAGCCCGGGCTGTCGCGGAAGGTCGAATGCTCCTTCCAGGTGGCCCAGGCATTGGCGTCCCGCTGCAGGGCCGTCAGGTTGAGCACGATGTAGGCATGGCTCCAGCGCCCCTGGGCATCCTGCACAGCCTCGGTGGTGGCGGTACCCACGTCGCCCCGCACCAGGTACACGGCGGCCAGGTGCGCCGCGGCCAAACGCTCCACCGCCGGCGGCAGGTGCGCGAGCACGTCGCCCACCACTGACGCCAGCGGGTCCCTGTGATCCGCCGCTTGCGGCCGCACGTCCTCGCCGTAGGTAAGGTTGGTGCGGTGGGCACGCTCCAGCACCGCCGCGTCCGCCGGCAGCACGCGCTGCGCCAGGGGCAGCGCCAGCAGGGTCTCGTAGCGCGACAGCCGCTGCACGGGCGGGGTGGCCTTGCGGGCGGTGCAGCCGCCGAGACCCGCCAGCAGCAGGGTCAGTAGGCCCAGCGCGGTCAGGGCCGTCCGGGCAACCGGCTGTCTGCGTTGGGGACGGGCCATGGCCAAGCTCCGTCAGAGGCACGGGATGCGGAACCGCAGTGGCCCGGCGGCGTTTCAATGCTGTCCCGCTGCCGTGCCGGTGTCGTCCTGGCGGCAGGAGCGCCGCCTCCTGTCCAGGATATCATGCGGATGCAGCGGGGCCAGCCTGCCGAGGCGGAAACACGCCTCGCGGGCGCATTGGCAGGCTCGGGGCGATTCTGCTAGGCTTGCGCCAGCCAGGCCCCCGATACGTGGCCGGCAGCGATGCCTCACGGGCCGGCCCGGCCCATCCCTGGTCTTCTAAGGTTTGGAGAGCGAGCCCATGCTCAAGCGGATCCTGGTGCCCCTGGACACATCCGAGCACACCCTGGCGGCCACGCGCATGGCGGCGACGCTGGCCAACCGGGAGCAGGCCGTCGTGCCGGACCCCGTGACGCTGGTGGGGCTGGGGCTGGTGGACCTGGACCAAATTCCCAGTGGGCGCTTCGCGGACATTGTGCCGCGCGACCAGATTCTGGCGGAGGCGGAAGCCAGCGTGGGCAAGCTGATCGAGGAGTTCCGCCGGAATGCCGGGCAGCAGGGCGTGCCCGATGCGCAGATCGAGACCCGGCAGGTCTCCGGCTCGCCCTTCCGCGAGATCATCCGCGAGAGCGTGTTCTGCGACCTGATCGTGATGGGCGAGCGCTGCAGCTTCCCGCCCGTGAACACGGACTACGAGACCATGCACAGCCTGTATCACGAGGCCTCGCGGCCCGTGATCATCACCGAGCGCAACTTCGACGGCGTAGACCGTGTGGTGATGGTGATGGACGGCACCGCGCCCGCCTCGCGCATGATGTACAACTACGTGCACCTGGACCCGTTCCCGCGGGCGGAGGTGGTGCTGTCGTGGTCGCAGCAGGAGGAGGAGCAGTTCGGGCTGACCGAGTACTTCCAGCGGGTGCAGGACTTTCTGGCCTCGTACCACATCACCGTGCGCACCCGCCCCGTGCAGGGCACGGTGGAGGAGGGCATCGCCGACGTGGTGAACGCGGAGAAGGCACAGGTGCTGGCGCTGGGCATTCACCGCGAGCACTTCCTGGACCGCTTCCGCGACCCGCTCAATATCCGCCAGAACTTCGCGCAGCGCCTGCTGGAGACGATGGCCGCGAGCCTGTTCATCGTGCACTGACAGGGCGCCTGGGCCCGCGCACGCCGCCGGGCCGAGGCGCAAAAAAGGAGGGGCTTCCACACAAGCCCCACAAGATCATACGCGGGGGCAGCGTCCATGCGCCCAGCCCCCACGCCCCAATACTCGCTACCGGCAGTGGCTGGCCGCGCATTCGTGCGTCGGCCGGCGCCGCGCCGCCGCATTCGCCTGCCCATGGAACAAGCCGTCCCCAGCCGGCCCGCGGCCGAGCGCGTCCTGAACGCGAACTACCTGAAGCTGTGGTTCGGACTGCTGTTCTGGATGCTCAACATGAGCGCCTTCAACCTGCTGCCCTACTACCTGGAACTGCGGGGGGCGAGCCCGGACCTGTACGGCAGCGTGGCCGGCTCCATGGGCATCTCCAACTTCTTCTCGCTGGTGCTGCTGGGCCGCTGGGCGGACCGCTGGAGCCGCAAGACGACCGTCAGCGTGTACTTTCTGGCGGCGCTGGCGGGCAACCTGATCGCCATCTGGGCCATGGGCCAGCCCAGCCTGTACTGGTACTACGTCGTGCGGCTGCTGCAGGGCGTGTTCATGGGCCTGGGCTTCCCCATCGTCTTTAGTTGGACGGTGGAGGTGACGCCGGCGCACAGCAAGCAGCTCGCGCTGGCGTGGTTCGGTATCGGCGGCATCGTGGCCAACTCGCTGGGGCCCTCCCTGGGCGAGCTGCTGCTCTCGCTGCACGTGAACCCGGACGATCCGCATGCCTACCTCAGCGTGTGGGTGATGGCGGTCGTGTGCCAGTTTGCGGCGATGGCCTGTTTCTGGGCCACGGAGGACGTCTCTCCGGAGCCCAGCGAGCCGGGCCGCGGCGGGCTGCTGGTGCTGATGGGGCGCTTCGAATCGTTGCTGGTGCTGGCCGTGGCCCTCAGCTTCGGGGGCATGTTCGGTGCGCTGATGTCCTTCAGCAAGAACTACACGGCGGCGCTGGGGCTGGGCTATGTGAGCGTGCTGCTGTGGGCGTATTCGATCGGCGCGGTGCTGAGCCGGGTCTTCATGGCCATGATCATGCGCCGCATCACCGAGCGGCATATGATCCCCCTGGGGCTGCTGGGCATCGGCGGCACGTTCCTGCTGTTGGGCGCGGCGCACGGCTACGGCCTGCTGGCCACGGCGGGCTTCCTGTACGGCCTCAGCCACGGCATCCTGTTCCCCACGCTGTACGTGCGCTTCCTCAACTTCCAGCGGCCCACTGAGACGGGGCGGGCCGCCACGCTGTTCCAGGGCTGCTTCTCCATCGGCTGGGGGCTGGTGCCGCTGGCGGGCGGGTCGCTGGTGCGCATGACCAACTTTCCCTCGTTCTTCAGCCTGCTGGCCGTGCTGGCCGGCGTGGGCATCTTCCTGCACCTGCTGGCCGAGCAGGCCGCCACCCGCCGCCTCGCCGCCACCGCCACACCCTGAGGCGCCTCGCGGCTCTATTTTCAAAAGCGTTCCGGCCATGGGGGCCTTGCCCCCATACCCCCACCAGGGAACTGAATTCCCTGGACCCTCTCTGCGGGCAAGACCACGCCGCCCTGGGGCCAGGTCCGTGTCGGGGGTGCGGGGGCCCACGGCCCCCGCATTGAGATGCTTGCAGTTATCAGGGGCGTGGCTTACGGCCTGGCCGGCGCGCTGGGTGTGGAGGTGCGCACGAGTTGCAGCGCCACGCCTGAGCGCCAGGCGGGGTCGGTGCTGGGCGGGAAGTCCACCCTATAGCTACCCGGTTGCAGGGCCAGCCCGCGCTCGGCAAAGCCCTTGGGCTCCGCCTCCACCGTATAGGTGCCGGGGGGCACGTGCTCGAAGATGAAGGCGCCATCCCACTCCACGCGCGCGGTGGCCACCACGCCGCCATCCGAGTTGCGCAGCAGCAGGTGCAGCCCGTCCGCCGGGGAGATGCCGCCCGGGGCCTGTCCCGCGAAGCGCAGGGTGCCGTCCATGCCGCTGGAGGGCACCAGGGCGATGTCCCTGTGCACCAGCTCGCCCGGGTGGGCCGTCAGGTACTGGTGCTTCTGCGCGGGCGTGTTCAGGGCGTCGGCGGTGAGCAGGTTCACGTCCACCAGCGTGGGCGAGCCGGAGGGCAGGCCCCAGCCGCGGAAGTGCCCGTTGGCATCCGTCCGCAGGCCGGGAATCCCCGGCGCCAGGAGCTGCACGCCGCTTACGCCGCTCTCGCCGGGGTCGCGCCGGCCGTTCACGTTGGCATCCACGTACACGTCGCCCTCCAGCCCGCCGCGGCCGAAGGTGCCTTCGGGCAGGCGCTCCAGGCCCTGGTCGGCGACGCGGAAGGGCTGGGCCCATTCCGCCAGCAGCAGCCACGTGCCGTCGCTCTGGGCACGGGCGGAGAGGCGCACGTTGTAGCGCGGAAACAGATAGCCCACGGCGCCCACCACCAGATCGTCCTGCGGACTTTGCGCGATGTAGGACGCCTCCCAGGACCACGGTGAGCCCGCCAGCGCGTTCTTGAGCCAGGAGATGCGCGCCTGCGAGGTGCGATCCGCGCCCAGCGCCGTGCGGTTGAGCACGAAGGCTTCCAGCCGCTCCAGGGGCGCCAGGCTATAGGTGGCCAGCACCTGCTGCTGGTCGAAGCCGCCCTGGGCCAAACCCGGCTCGCGGGAGCGCTCGCGCTCCAGGGTCGCGAAGGCGCTGAGGTGGCTGGTGAAGCGGCGGTCCGCACGGAGCTGCTGGTCGCTCAGCCGCCGCGAGGCCCCGAAGTCGCTCAGGGTCGTGCGCAGGTCCAGGTTCACGTCCAGAACGCGCATGCGGGCCCCCACGGTGCTGATGCTATCCGCGCGTGCGGGCACGCTGAACGCCGTGCTGCGGGTGCGGTTGGGCGGGGCGAAGTCCCCCGTGTAGCGCCGCTGCTCCAACTCCAGGCTGATGGGCTGGAAGGCGAGGAAGGCGCTCATGCGCGTGCCGGCGCCTTCCACCGCGCCGTCGCGGGCCTGCTCGCCCAGCACGATCATCCAGGGCACCGGACGCCACAGGGCGAAGGCGCCCACCGCGTTGAGGTCCGCGATGGTCTCGTACACGTCGAAGTAGTTGTGCAGTTGCAAGGCATAGCCGCCCACCGTGACGGACGGCAGCAGCCCGTAGCGCACCTCGCCCCCAGCCACGTCGTAGCGGCTCACGCCCTGATCGCCCTGCCCCGCGCCACCCAATGTGGCCAGCGCGCCCTGGCGCAGCACCTGCTCCTGGGCGGCCACCTCGCGGTACTCCACCAGCTTGCGGCCGTCCGGGGTGTAGATGTGCACCTCGAACAGGTTGGTGTTCAGCGCCAGGGGCACGCTCTGGAAGCGGTAGAAGCCCTGCGCATCCGCCGTGGTGAAGTCCAGCAGCACGCCCTGGCGGTACAGGTCCACCTCCGAGCCGGACGGCGCTGTACCGATCAGCGAGGTGCGCCCGAAGCCCAGCGGCGGGCCGCCGGTGTAGAACGAACCGCCGGTGAAGCTGAGCGGATCCACCAGCAGCGTGGAAAAGCCGGAGTAGGTATCGCCCAGTTGCACCTGCCACGTGCGCAGGGGGTCGTACCAGGTCAGCCGCCCGTAATCGATCTGCCCGTGGCTCCGGCCGTTGGTGCGCGTTTCGCTGAGCGAGTATTCCAGGTCGCCCTTGAGGAAGCGCTGCACGCCCTTGAGGGTCAGCTTGAGCTGGTCGGGATTGTTGTGGCCGCCGCTGGCCGTGGTGTCCAGCTCGAACATACCCGGATCGAACCAGGGCACGTTGCGGGCCAATCGGGCCGCCGTGGGCGCCTCCGCCTTCTGCTCCGCCAGCGCCACGCGTTGGGCCTCGCGCTGCTCGCGCAGGGTGCTGGGCAGCGGATAGTGCGTGCGGATGGTGACCTGGTAGGCCTGCACCGACCAGTCCAACTCCAGCGGAATCCAGCGCGCCACGGCGTCGTAGCGCACGTACAGCGTCTGGTCCACCAGCCGGTAAGCTTCCGGCGGCAGCGGGTGGGTGGTGTCGCCCACCAGCACCGTGGCGCGCTCCAGGTTCAGGTTGAAGCGCGTGGTGCCGTCCGGCAGGAAGCCCAGCGCGGCGCCCAGGGAGGCATCGAAGCGCACCGGCACTTCCAGCGCACGCATCAGCGCGTCGAACTGCAGGAAGGGCCGCTCTCGGTCGTCAATGAAGGCCGGGAAGACCTCGACGGCCGCCTTGTTGTTCACCACCAGGCGCACGAACCCCAGGTCGCCCTGCGCCCCGGCCGCTGCCACGGACGAAGCGGCACTCGCCGACGGAGCCATGGCGGGCGACGTGGGCGCCCCGGCCGGTGCATCCGGCGGTGCCTGCTGGGCCCGCACAGGGGCGGAGAGCAGGAGCGAGCCGGCGACCAGCAGCAGTGCCAGGATCGGCCGCAGGGTTTTCACGGCGGGGGCTCATGGGGTGCCCGTGCCGACCGTCACGGGAAGTTCCGTCTCGAACAGGACGCCCTTCTCCGTGTGGGCATGCACGCGCAAACGATAGGTGCCCGGCTCAGGGCGGGGGAGCTTCAGGCTCAGATCTCGCTGCTGGCCGCGCTGCAGCACGACGCGCTGCTCGGCGTGACCCTGCTCGCTGCCGTCCGCGGCGACCAGCGTGGCGTTTAGATCCAGCGTGGCGCGGGCATTGCCGCTGTTCCATGCCGCGGTCGTGAGGGACACGGCGTCGGCGGCGACGGTGACGGTGGGCACGTCCAGGTGCGGGTCCGGCCGCGCATCGCCGATGCTGCCGTAGATAGTCACGCCCAGCCGCGTCAGCACCTGGATGCGCACGCCGGCGCCCTGCTGGGGCACCTCGCCGGGCCGCGGCGGCAGCTCTTCGAAGAACACCACCGTGCGGTATTCGCCGGGCTCCAGCCCCGCCGGCGGGCGGATCGAGAAGCGCACCACGCGCTTTTCCGCCGGCGCCAGGTTGATGCGGCGCGGATTGAGCACGATCCAGGGTGCCATGTCGTACGGCGAGCCCTGGCGCTCTTTCAGCTCGCCCTTGTCGTCGGCCTCCAAAAAGGCCGTGGTCACCCGCAGGCGCAGGGTCTGCCCGGAATGATTCGTCACCGTGAAGAAGTTGGTGAAGCGCCGCTCCAGGGAGAACTCGAAGCGCGTGGGTGAGACCTGGAACGACGCCGCGCGCGCCGGCGTGCCCAGGCCGGCGATCAGCGCGGCGATCAGCGCGGCCACGCCCAGCAGCACACCCGTCTTCGCAAGGGGACGCATCATGGATTGCGGCGTGCCGGGACGCGCGGCAGGGGCGGGTTGGAACCCGCGGCGACGCGGGACGGAGGTGGCCACGGCATCAACAACTGCCGCCGATGGGCGACAGGTCAATGGTCGTCGAGGTCGAGAAGGGGCCGAAGCTGGTCATGCCACCGGCCGGCAGTGTGAGGCTGCCGCCGACGTAGATGGTGAGCGTGCCCGTGGTGCCCATGCACACGGTCTTGGAGCCCACCGAATCCGATAGCGATACCGTTAGGCTCTGGGCGCCGACCGGGAGCGTGATGTTGTTGCTGAGCACCATGTGCGCCCGCGTGTGGGGCGTGCCCGTGACGGTGAACTGGGCGGCCATCGCGCCGAAGCAGGCACCGGCCCCGGGCGAGGCGGCCGGTGCCACGGTGTAGGTGGCGCCGCCCACGTTGTCGCAGCCCCCGAAGTTCAGGTCGGTCACCTTGGTGATGGTCTGGCCGTGGGCCGTGCCGCCGAGCAGGAGCAAGAGACCCGCCAGCAGCAGGAGCCCGGCCAGCCGGCGCACCGGTGCCGCCAGAACCTCGTGCCGGGCCGTCATCGCGTCACCCCGCCTACTGGTAGACCAGCGACAGGTTGGCCGTTCCGGTGTACACGCCCGCCTGCGTGGTGGAAATCACCTGCACGTCGCCCCCCACGTAGAACGTCTCCGCGGCACCGCTGAAGGTGTGCGTGGTGGCCTCGGGCGTCAGGTTCACCGAGAGGCTCCCCGCACAGGGCGCGGAACAAGTCACCGTCACCGGGTTGGCCGTGAAGCTGACGTTGGCCACCTGCGTGGCTTCGCCCTGGATCGTGAAGCTGGCCGCCGTGGCCGCCGTGCCCGCACCGGAGCCCGGGGCGGATGCCGGCAGCACCGTATAGGTGGTGGGGCTGCTCACCGTTTCCACCGTGCCGAAGTCCAGATCGGTCAGCTTGGTGATGGAGATGGCCTGGCGGATGGTGATCGTGACGTTGAAGGGCACCGGCGCCGCCATGGCCGGAATGCTGCCCAACAGAACCAACGCCGCGAAAGCCATCAGAATGCGTTTCATCATCGTTGCTCCTCTCTGCCAATCAACCCTGCGCCGTGCGATCCGGCGTGGGAACCTGCGTGGTGCCGCGGGCTGAAGCACACGTGCCGGCTGACTGCCCGGCCCGTGCGGATCGCTTGCCCACCGGCGGTTGGTGCATCGTCAAGCGTCGTCTTAGCAGCAATTCAATCGTCGTACCATTGACAATCGGAGGTTCGCATCTGTCGAGCGTCGTATTTAATTCAGTGTCCCGGTTCCGGGCATCCCGATTCAATAGGGTCGCAATTCCCTGCCTGGAACGTCGAAATAACACAAGAATGGTTTCTTTTTGTTACATCCATTGTGCCAGCCAACTGTGGAGGAAGTTTGATGAAGACTTGATCAATCGATGTGCCGGTGGGCGGGTCACAGTGCCTCGTCCGGCGCGGGGCGTGGCCAGGGCCGGCACGGGCGTGCTATTCTCAAAAGGTGGTCTGCACCCCCGCAAAACCCTGATGGAGTTCTTCGTACGCCCGTGCCCGGTGGCCGGAGCGTGACGTTGACATCCGGGATGGCTCGTGGTTTAGTAAGAATCATTCTCCGTTGAGAATGTTTCGCGGATGCCTTGAGCACCGCATCTTCACCCGCTTGGAGGAGAGATCACCATGCCCGAACTGAAAGGATCGAAGACGGCCCAGAACCTGAAGGACGCGTTTGCCGGCGAATCGCAGGCCAACCGGCGCTACCTGTACTTCGCCAAAGTGGCGGACGTGGAAGGCTACGCGGATGTGGCCGGCCTGTTCCGCGACACGGCGGAAGGCGAGACGGGCCACGCCCATGGGCACATGGACTACCTGAAACCGGTGGGCGACCCCGCCACGGGCGAGCCCTTCGGCGATACGGCGAAGAACCTCAAGTCCGCCGTGCTCGGCGAGACCCACGAGTACACGGACATGTACCCCGGCATGGCCAAGACGGCCCGCGAGGAAGGCTTCGCCGAAATCGCGGACTGGTTCGAAACGCTGGCCAAGGCCGAAAAGTCCCACGCCGGGCGCTTCGATAGCGCGCTCAAGGGCCTGTAACCGGGCGCCTCACGCCGTATTGCCTCCACGGCGGCCGGCTCGCGGAGCCCGGCCGCCGTGGCGATTCCGTTCAACGCTTGCCCGGGAGCTGCGAAGCCCATGAGCCGCATCGCCGCCCAGCCCACCGATGGATTGGCCTACAGTCCGCTGGCCCCGCACTATTACGAGGCCGGGAAGCTGCAGCCGGAGCTGAACCGGGTGTTCGACATCTGTCACGGCTGCCGGCTGTGCTTCAACCTGTGCCCCTCGTTTCCCGCGCTGTTCAAGTTTGTGGATGCGTACGACGGGGACGTGCTGAAGCTGACGCAGGCCGAGACGGATACCGTCATCGACACGTGCTACCAGTGCAAGATCTGCTACGTGAAGTGTCCTTACACGCCGGATGACGGGCACGAGTTCCAGTTGGACTTCCCGCGCCTGATGGCCCGTGCCAAGGCCATCCGCGTGCGCGGCAAGGGGCTGGCGCTGCGCGAGCGCCTGCTGGGCAATCCGGACCTGCTGGGGCGGCTGGCCGGGCTCACGCCCTGGCTGGCGAACCTGGCCAACCGGGTGGCGCCCAACCGCTGGCTGCTGGAAAAGCTGCTGGGCGTGCACCGCCACAAGCTGCTGCCGGCGTTCCACGGGCAGACCTTCCTGCGCTGGTTCCGCCGCAACAAAGGCAAGCTGAAGCTGGATGGGGACAAGGGCAAGGTGTTCTACTTCCCCACCTGCTTCGTGAACTACAACAACCCGGAGATCGGCAAGGCGGCCGTGCGCGTGTTCGCGCGCAACGGACTCACCGTGGCCTGCGACTACAAGCAGTGCTGCGGCATGCCGGCCCTGGACGGTGGAGACGTGGCCACGGCCCAGCGCATGGCCCGTGCCAACATCGAGCAGCTCATGCCCTACGTGCGCGAGGGCTACTCGGTGCTGGTGACCAACCCCACCTGCTCCATGATGATGCGCAAGGAGTACCCGGAGCTGGTGGAGGGCGAGGACGCCAAGGCGCTGGCCGCTGCCGTGCGCGACCCCAACGAGTACCTCAACGAGATGCGCCGCGACGGGCGCCTCGATACGGGCTTCCGCTCCACGCCCGGCAAGGTGCGCTACCACGTGCCATGCCACCTGCGCGCCCAGAACATCGGCTACCGCTCGCGCGACATGATGCGCAGCATCGGCGGCGGTACGGAGGTGGAGCTGGTGGCCGAGTGCTGCGGCCACGACGGCACCTGGGCCATGAAGCGCGAGTACTTCGAGATGTCGCTGGAGTCGGGCCGCAAGGCCTTCGAGGGCATGCAGGCGGAGGAGGGGCTGCTCACCACGGACTGCCCCCTGGCCGCCATCCAGTTTGAGCAGGCCACGGGCACGCGCCCGCTGCACCCGCTGCAGGTGCTGGACCGGGCCTACCGCGAGGACGGCTTCGCCACCCCGGTCGCGCCGCAAACCGACGAACCCGCAAGCTGACAAGGAAGGCATGACCGCAATGGAACCGGTGAAACCGGAGGAGCTGCTGGATATCGCAGCCTACGAGCGCATCCGCTCCGACTTCCGAGGCAAGGTGCTGGGCGAGAAGGAGCACCGCCGCGTGCAAGTGGGGCCGGTGTTCACGTTCCTGTTCGAGAACCACCTGACCGTGCTCTACCAGGTGCAGGAGATGATGCGCACCGAGCGCATGGTGGACGAGAAGGCCATCGCGCACGAGGTGAAGACCTACAACGAGCTGATCCCGCCCCAGGGCGGCCTGGGCGCCACGCTGCTGATCGAGTACACCGATGCCGACGAGCGTGCCGTGGCCCTGACCAAGCTGGTGGGATTGGAGAACACCGTGCGCCTGGAGATGGAGGGCCTGCCGCCCGTGCAGGGGCAGTTCGATACGCGCCAGATGGACGAGCGCAAGGTCAGCTCCGTGCAGTACCTGCAGTTCCCCCTCACGGCCGCGCACCGCGAACGCTGGGCGGATCTGGGCCGTGCGGGCAAGATCCGCCTCGTCGTGGACCATCCCTTCTATCGCCACGACGCCGCCCTTTCCCCCGCCCAGGCCGAGGCGCTGGCCCAGGACCTCGCCAGCTAGCTGTCATCCCAGGGATAAGCATTCGGGGGAACCTGTTCCCCCGAACCCCCTGTTTGGGCGGCAGTGGCTGGCGAGCCAGCTACTGCCGCGAGCATCGGGTTCCAAGGGCCTTCGGCCCTTGGTGGGGTGGTCAGGGGCAGCGCCCCTGACAGTAGCCCGTTTGGCCCTGGGGGCGTTTCCCCCGGTCCCGCTGCCCGCGGACTCGAACAGAGGTTGCGGCTACTGCTATGATTGGGGGCCATCGGCACTCACCAGCGGCTCCGGCCGTTGCCTCCCGCACCCCGGTTCCCTGCGCGGCCATGTTCACCGCCGCTCCCCAATCCAGCGACTTGGCGGCCCGCATCAAGGCGGAGGCGGCGCGGCTGGGTTTTGCCGCGTGCGGCGTACTGCCGGCCGGTGCCACCCGCACCCACGCCTACTATGAGGCTTGGCTGGCGGCGGACTACGCGGGCGCCATGGGCTATCTGCACCGCCACGCGGCACTGAAGCGCGACCCCCGCGCGCTGCTGCCCGAGGCGCGGAGCGTGCTGGCGCTGGCGCATCCCTACGAGGCCCCCCTGCCCACCGCGCCGGACGCTGCCCCGCGTGGGCGCGTGAGCCGCTACGCCTGGGGGGCGGACTACCACGGCGTGCTGCACGCCAAGCTGGAGCGCTTGGCGGCGTTCATCGGCGAGGCCGCCGGGCACCCCGTGCGCAGCCGCCCCTGCGTGGATTCCGCACCCGTGATGGAGCGCGAGCTGGCCGCGCGAGCCGGACTGGGCTGGGTGGGGCGCAACGCCATGCTCATCCATTGGCGGCTGGGCTCCTGGCTGCTTTTGGCCGAGCTGCTGCTGGACCTGCCCCTGCCCCCGGACGTGCCCTCCGCTCCTCGGCCGGGCCGTCCCACGCACCCCGTGCCGCCGCCGGGGCCGCTCGCGGCCGCGATGGGGGGCACCGATCCCGACCTGCGTGAGAGCTGCGGCTCGTGCACCGCGTGTCTCAGCGCCTGCCCCACGGGCGCCATCGTGGGCGACAAGACCGTGGACGCGCGGCGCTGCCTGTCCTACCTGACCATCGAGCTGAAGGGGCCCATCCCCGTGCCGCTGCGGCCCGCTCTGGGCGAGTGGGTGTTCGGCTGCGACATCTGCCAGGAGGTGTGCCCCTGGAACCGCCGCGTGCCCACGCTCGCCGCCGGCACGGAGCCGGCCTTCCGCGCCACGGCGGAGGCGGCGCACCCCTCGCTGGTGGCATTGCTGGGGCTGGACGACGCAGGCTTCCGTGCGCGCTTCCGGCACACGCCGCTGTGGCGTCCGCGTCGCCGCGGACTGCTGCGCAATGCCGCCATCGTGCTGGGCAACCGGCTCGCCGAGGCCCGCGCCTCGGGACAGGCCCCGCCGCCGGACGCCCTGGCCGCGCTGCGGGGGGCTCTGGACGATGCGGAGCCGCTGGTGCGCGGGGCCGCGGCCTGGGCGCTGGGTCACGCTGCCCCCGCGGTCGCCCACGAGTGGCTGGCCGGAGCGCTGGAACGCGAGGCCGACCCGCAGGTGCAGGCGGAGCTGCGCGCGGCCCTGCAAGGAGCACCCGCCGCAGACGAGCGTTAACGTCCCACCAGCAGGGGCCATAAGCCCCGGCACCCCCTATTCGGATTGGGGGTCAAGGGGGCCTGCTCCCTTGCGGGGGAGCCCGAGAGGGCAGTGCCCCCTCGGACCACAGTACGGCTTATTGTTGCGGCGCTACCCGCGCAGGTAGGCGTAGGCGTTGCGGAAGATGACCAGCCCGTCCCCGTCCTCGCCGGTGTGGGGCCGGCGCGTCCACTGGGGATGGTTCGTGTAGTGGTTGAAGGCCTCCGGGTGCGGCATGAGGCCCATCACGGTGCCGGAGGGACTGCACAGCGAGGCGATGCCGTGGGGCGAGCCGTTGGGGTTCTCCGGGTAGGCCTCGGTGGGCGTGCCGTCCGGCAGGGCATAGCGCAGGGGCGCCAGCTTGCGCTCCACCAGCTGCTCCAGCACCGCGTCGCTCGCGCCCAGCACGCGACCCTCCCCGTGGCGCACGGGCAGCTCCAGCGCCTCCACGCCGCGCGTGAAGATGCTGGGGGACGCGGGCTCCGCGCGCAAGTGCACCCAGCGGTCCTCGAAGCGCCCGCGGGCGTTGGTGGTCAGCGTAACCCCCGCCTCGCCGTCGGCCTCGTCCTCCAGGGCCGGCAGCAGGCCCAGTTTGACGAGCAGCTGGAAACCGTTGCAGATACCCAGCACAGGCCGGCCGTCCTCCACGAAGCCGTGCAGGCGCTCCAGGAAGGTGCCGCCCTTGGGCATCCGCCGGTAGCGGAAGCGGTTGGCGCAGGCCCGGGCGCCGCCCAGGTCGTCCCCGTCCAGGAAGCCGCCGATCAGCATCAGGAAGCCGTAGTCCTCCAGCCGCAGGGTGCCGGCGTAGATCTCGCTGATGTGGCGCACGTGCACGCTGCCTGGCGCTGCCCCGCCCTGCTCGCAGGCGTAGGCGGTCTCGCGCTCGCAGTTGGTGCCGAAGCCGGAGAGGATCAGGGTGTTCATGGCAGCTCAGGAAAGCTCGGCCAGCATGGCGTCGATTTTCTTGCGCAAAGGGGGCACGTCGGTTTCCAGCACATCCCACCGCAGTTCGAGGTTGACTCCGAAATACTCGTGGATCAGCTTGTCCCGCATCCCGGCGATGGTCATCCATTCGACTTCCGGATGCTGGGATCTTAGCTCGGCCGACAGGTTCTTGACGGCCTCTCCAAGGGCTTCGAAGTTCCGAACCGCCGCATCCTGCGTCTTGCGGTCCGATAGAAAGTGCGTGCGGCCCTCCGCGGCGTGCGATTCCAGTTGGACGATGGCGTCCTGGATATGCAGGAGGTAGAAGCGGTCGTCCTTCACAGCGGAATCGCCTCGCCGTAGATGCGGTCTCGCAAGTAGGGGCTCACGCCGCCGTCCGTGATCACGTCCACCCGGAAGCCCAACGCTTCCTCCAGTTCCTGCCAGAACCGGACGAGGTCGAGGTAGTTGCGCCCCGGCTCCATCTCCACCAGCAGGTCCAGGTCGCTGGCGGTAGTGTCCTCGCCCCGGGCCACGGAGCCAAACACGCGCACATTGCGGGCGCCATGCCGCTTGGCCAGGCGCAGGATATCGGCTCGCCAGCGTTCGCGCACCTGATCCAGGTTCATCCCGGCGTCTCCGTCACAGGTCCCTCAGTGTGCGCTGCCAGGCCTCCTTGAGGTCGGCCAGCGGGGCATCCAGCCATGCGGCGCCGTCGGGGCCGCGGGCGATGAGGCGGTCGCCGTCCGTGACGCGGCCCAGGAGGTGGCAGGCCACGCCGGCCAGCGCTGTCTCGAAGGCGGCGGCGTGCTCGGGGGCCACCGTGACCACGAGGCGGCTGGGGGTCTCGGCGAAGAGCAGCGCCGCGGGGGCCAGCCCCTCGGCCTGGGCCAGCCCGGTCAGCTCCAACTCCAGCCCCAGCCCGCCGGCGAAGGCGGCTTCCGCCAGGGCCACGGCCAGGCCGCCGTCCGAGCAGTCGTGGGCCGAGCGCACGAGCCCGGCCTGGACGCCGCGATGGAATGCCGCATAGGCGGCCTTGGCCGCGTAGGCGTCCACGGTGGGCACGTGGCCGCCGTTCAGGTCCAGCTCTGCCAGCAGCTCCGAGCCGCCCAGCTCCTCGCGGGTGGCGCCGACCAGGTACACGCGGTCGCCCGGGGCTTTCACGTCCATGGTCAGGGCGCGGCCCACGTCCTCCACGATGCCCGCGGCGGAGAACAGCAGCGTGGGCGGGATGGAGAGGCGCTCGTTCCCGTTCACGTAGTCGTTCTTCATGCTGTCCTTGCCGCTGATGAGCGGCACGCCGTAGGTCACGGCCACGTCGTGCAGCGCCTGCGCGGCCCGCACGAGCTGCGCCAGCTTTTGCTCCGCGTCGGGATTGTTGGGCGCGGGCAGCGGATCGCACCAGCAGAAGTTGTCCAGCCCGGCGATGCGCGCCGGATCGCCCCCCACGGCCACGATGCCGCGCACGGCCTCGTCCACGGCGCAGGCCGCCATAGCGGCCGTGTCCAGGTCGCTGTAGCGGGGACACAGCCCGTGGGAGATGGCCAGGCCGCGCGGGCTGCCCAGCACGGGCCGGATCACCGCGGCGTCGCTGGGGCCGTCGTCCGCCGCGCCCACCAGCGGCTTGACCACGGAGGCGCCCTGCACTTCGTGGTCGTACTGGCGCACGATGGCTTCCTTGCTGCAGATGTCCAGCCGCCCCAGCAGCCGCAGCAGCAGCCCCGTCAGGTCGCCCGTGGGCAGGGCGGGCGTGGGCGCGGGGGCGGGCGCCTGCCAGCGCGCGGTGAGCTGCATGCGGGGCAGGCCCTCGTGCAGGAACTCCATGTCCAGCCGCGCCACCACCTCGCCGCCATAGGTGGCCGTGAGCACGCCGGAGTCGTTGAACTCGCCCAGCACGGTGGATTCCACGTCCATCTCGCGCGAGAGCGCCAGCAGCGCCTCCACCTTGTCCGGCGGCACGGCCAGGGTCATGCGCTCCTGGGCCTCGGAGATGAAGATCTCCCAGGGCTGCAAGCCGGGGTACTTGAGCGGCGCGCGGTCCAGCTGCAGCGTGGCACCGCCGCTCAGCTCGGCCATCTCGCCCACGGACGAAGACAGCCCGCCCGCGCCATTGTCCGTGATGGCGTTGAACAGCCCGCGGTCCCGCGCGCGCAGCAGGAAGTCGAACATACGCTTCTGCACGATGGGGTCGCCGATCTGCACGGCCGTGGCGGGCGAGCTTTCGCTCAGCTCCAGGGAGGAGAACGTGGCGCCGTGGATGCCGTCCGCCCCGATGCGCCCGCCCACCATCACGATGGCGTCGCCCGGATCGACCCATTTCTCGTGCCCCGGCCGCCCGGCGATGGTGGCCGGCAGCAGGCCGCCCGTGCCGCAGAACACCAGCGGCTTGCCCAGGAAGCGCTCGTGGAAGCTCAGCGAGCCGTTCACGGTGGGCACGCCGGACTTGTTGCCGCCGTGCTCCACGCCCAGCCGCACGCCCTCGTAGATGCGGCGCGGGTGCAGCAGCCGCGGCGGCAGGGGCGCATCGTAGAAGGGCGAGGCGAAGCAGAACACGTCCGTGTTGAACAGCAGCTCCGCGCCGCGCCCGGTGCCGAAGGGATCGCGGTTCACGCCCACGATGCCCGTGAGGGCGCCGCCGTAGGGATCGAGCGCGGAGGGCGAGTTGTGCGTCTCCACCTTGAACACAAAGCTCCACTGCTCGTCGAAGCGCACCACGCCCGCGTTGTCGCGGAAGACCGACAGGCACCAGTCATCCGCCCCCAGCGCCTGCCGCACCTGCTGCGTGGCGCCCTGGATGTACGTCTTGTACAGCGAGCGGATGGACTCCGTGCGGCCCTGCTCGTCCGTGTAGGCGATGTCCGCGTTGAAGATCTTGTGCTTGCAGTGCTCGCTCCAGGTCTGGGCCAGCACCTCCAGCTCCACGTCCGTGGCCTCGGGGCCCAGGCCCACGGCGCGCCGCGCGGCGATTACCTCCGGCCGGGCGTAGTAGGCGCGGATGGCCTTGGCCTCCGGCGGGCTGAGCGCCAGCAGGCGCTGGGCCGAGAGCGCCAGCAGCGTCTCCGCGCTCTCCAGCGCGAAGCGCTCCACGCGGATGGGCTGGTGCAGCTCCACGCGGGGCAGGTGGAACAGCCGCGCGCGGGCAGTTGGGGATATCTGTTGTCCAAGTGGATCCGACTCCGTCACATCCCCGGCTGCCTCGGCACGCGCCAGCACGGTGGTCTGCTGGATCAGCTCGTTGGCCAGCCATTCGTCCGCCAGGGCCTGCACCTGCG